>DBFANS010000001.1:0-39012 GCA_048233475.1 Collinsella aerofaciens
GACCCATCGAAACACATCTCCACCATTCCTTCAACTGGGAAAATGCCGCCCCCGGACCCCGGGAGGGGCCGCGGGGGCGTTCGGCTAACTGAGGGAATGGCCTATTTGCTCAATGTGTTCGGCTGAGATCGGAAATCAACCTAAACGGTACCTATAAAAATGAATTCAGCCCAGTAACCCTGTAGCGAGTTAACGAAGGAGGCCCCGTTCACCCGGAGCTTTTCCCATTGCGTGACTTCTGGCAAAGCCAGTAGCCCTCTTAATTCAGACTCGTAACCCTGCGGCGGTAAACGAAGGAAGCCCCGTCCCCCGGAACTGTTTCCTTGGCGCGACTTCTAGCGAAGCCAGGTGAGCGCAAAGGAAACAGTGTAGGGAGACGGGGCTTCCGGCGGGAAGTTTAGCGACGCTTACGCCTTGTTGACGGAGCCAAACTCCTCCATGAGCTCCTTGGTGCGAGCAACGATGTTGTCGCGACCAGGCTTGAGGAGCTTGCGGGGGTCAAAGCCCTTGCCCTGCTGATCCTTGCCAGCCTCGATGTACTCGCGGACGCCCTTGGCGAAGACGAGCTGCAGGTCGGTGTTGACGTTGATCTTGGAGATGCCCAGGGAAATGGCCTTCTTGATCTGATCCTCGGGGATGCCGGTGCCACCGTGCAGGACGAGGGGCAGGTCACCGGTCTGGGCCTTGATCTCGCCCAGGCGCTCGAAGGAAAGGCCAGCCCAGTCGGCAGGGTACACGCCGTGGATGTTGCCGATGCCGCAGGCGAGGAAGTCGACGCCCAGGTCAGCGATCTGCTTGCACTCAGCAGGATCAGCGAGCTCGCCGCTGGAGGTCACGCCGTCCTCGGTGCCGCCGATGCCGCCGACCTCGGCCTCGATGGACATGCCCTTGGAGTGGGCAAGCTCAACGAGCTCCTTGGTGCGGTCAAGGTTAAGCTGGAAGGTCTCCTCGTGAGAGCCGTCATACATGATGGACGTGAAGCCGGCCTCGATGCACTTGAAGCAGTCCTCGTAAGAACCGTGATCGAGGTGAAGGGCGACGGGAACGGTAACGCCCGTGGCCTCGACGGCAGCCTTGACCATGTCGGCGCAGACCTTGAAACCGCCCATCCACTTAGCGGCACCAGCGGTGCACTGAAGGATCAGCGGAGACTTGGCCTCCTCGGCGGCCTGGAGAATAGCCAGGGTCCACTCGAGGTTGTTGGTGTTGAAGGCACCGAGACCGTACTTGCCGGCCTCGGCCTTCTTGAGCATGTCTGCTGCGTTGACGAGCATAAAAGAAACCTCCTGTAAGGTTGCTCCGATAACGCCTGTGATTTTACCACGGCGTATCCGAGCATAAACGTTCGTTTGTTCACGAATATCGTCCAAACAGACTTTTTTTGACCGTTTGCCCTACGGAATCGACCCGTTGGGGAAAATATCTTGACGTTTGGACGCTTCTCATGCTTCAGAAGCTGACTGCAAAGCTACATCTGCATGAAAGGGTTCTGCATAAGCTCGCGTGCCACAGTGGTCGAATCGCCATGGCCGGTTAGGCAAACGGTATCGGGCGGGAGAAGCCGGGCGAGCTTGGAGAGCGAGCGCAGAATCGCCGCCTCGTCTCCGCCGGAAAGGTCGGTACGGCCGTGGCTGCCCGGGAATAGTGTATCGCCCACAAAGGCAATGTTCCCCTGCTCGGTGGCAGCAAACAAGACAATGCCACCCGGCGTATGCCCGGGCGCCTCGATAACCTGCAGGCAAATGTCGCCTAGCTCAATGGTATCGCCCTCGGCAAGCAGCCGCGTCGGCTCGCCCGGATCGGGCGTCTCGATGCCCCACATCACTCGCTGCTCCTCTATATTCGCATGCGGCACAGTCGCATCCTTAACACACAGCTCGTACAAGGCGTCAGCGCCAACGGCGGCCCGAACTCCGGCTACACCGCCAACATGGTCGGCATGACCGTGCGTGCAGACGGAACCGAGCACATGCACGCCAGGGTGTTCGGCTCGGATGTGCGCAACGAGGTTTTCGCCTTCCCAAGCGGGATCGATAATCAAGCATTCGCCACTCGAAATAACGACGTAACTGTTGGTCTGGATGGGCCCGTTTACAAGCACCTCAATCGAAGCCGTACTCCGAGGGGTTAAGTCCAAAGCCGCAGCGTCCATGCGTGCGCCCTCCTTCTATAAACGTCGAGGCATCAAACGATGCCCCGAACGTAACCAATATCATTACTGTCGCGCGCTCGTCACGCCTATACGCGACGCTTGAGCTGAGCCCCACCCTCGCCAGGCATCAAACGGCGTGCATCGTAGACCGAGTCGACGCTGCTAATCGATGCCAGCAGCGGATCCAGACCACTCGCGTCCGAGATCTCGACCATAAAACGCAGGGTCGCAATGCCCTCGCGGTTGGTCGAGGTGGCGGCGGAAAGGATATTGCCGCCTGCATCGCCAATGGCGATGGTGACGTCCTTGAGCAGGCCCATACGATCCAGGCACTCGACCACAATCTCGACCTGGAAAAGCGTATCGGCAGCACCATCCCACTCTACGTCAATCATGCGCTCGGGGTGCTCCATGAGGCCCTTGACGTTGGGGCAGTTGGCACGATGCACCGAGACACCTCGGCCGCGCGTGATGAAGCCGACGATATCGTCGCCCGTCACCGGATTGCAGCAATGCGCCAGACGGACCAGCAGACCGCTGTTGCTCTCGCCCTTGACGATAATGCCGTTGCTCGCGCTCTTGCCGCGCTTTTGCGGCTTGCGGTTGGAGCCGCGGGCAGGCTGCTTGACGACCTCGGCGATAGCCTCGGCCTTGGTGAGCTGTTCCTCGGGCTTGGGGTCCAAGATTTGCTCGACCTTATTGCCCACAGCGCGCGGGGCGACCTTGCCCGCGCCAACGGCTGCAAAAAGGTCCTCGAGCTGCTTGAAGTTAAACTGCTCCGCCACGGCGTTGAGCGCACGCGTGGATCGCGGCGTAGAGATGCCATACCCGCGCTTGCGCAGGTCCTTAGCCAGTATATCGCGGCCGGCAGCAGCGTCATCGTCTTTGGTCGCGGCGGCGAAGTAACGGCGAATCTTTGACTTGGCCGAAGGCGTCTTGACGATCTTGAGCCAATCGCGCGACGGCTTAGAGCTCTTGTTGGTCAGGATCTCGACACGGTCACCCGTCTTGATCTCGTGCGTGAGCGGCGCCACCGCACCGTTGATCTTGGCGCCGACACAGTGGTTACCGACCTCGGTATGAACGGCGTAGGCAAAGTCGAGCGGTGTAGAGCCGGCACGAAGCGCCATGACCTCGCCCTTGGGCGTAAAGACAAAAATCTCCTGGTCAAACAAGTCGACCTTCAGCGAGTGCAAGTATTCCTTGGCATCGGTGATCTCGTCAGACGCCGCCCAATCGAGTGAATGCTTAAGCCAGTTAATCTGGTCGTCTAGACGCTGGGCATCATTGGTCTTAGACGCAGACGATCCGCCCGACTTCTTATAGAGCCAGTGGGCGGCAATGCCGTACTCGGCCTGCTCGTGCATCTCATAGGTTCGAATCTGAATCTCGAGCGGGCGGGCCGTGGGGCCGATAACCGTCGTATGGAGCGACTGGTAGTTATTGACCTTGGGCATGGCGATATAGTCTTTAAAGCGACCGGGCATGGGATGCCACAAGGTATGCACGGCACCAAGCGTGGAATAGCAATCGCGCACCGAATGAGTGATGACGCGCAGCGCCACCAGGTCGTAAATCTCGGAGAACTCCTTGCCCTTGCGCTTCATCTTTTGATAGATGGACCAATAGTGCTTGGAACGACCGTTGATCTGAAAGCCCTCAAGACCAATGCGATTGAGCTCATCGGTGAGCGTCTTGATGGTCTCGGCCAGATAACGCTCGCGAACCTCGCGCGACTCGGCTACCATGCGCGCGATGCGCTGGTAGGCATCGGGCTCCAAGTAGAAGAAGGACAGGTCCTCGAGCTCCCACTTGATAGAGCTCATGCCCAGGCGGTCGGCCAGAGGCGCGTATACGTCCATGGTCTCGCGCGCCTTAAACAGACGGCGGTCCTCGCGCAGGGCGGCAAGCGTGCGCATGTTATGCAGGCGGTCGGCGAGTTTGACGATGATGACGCGGATGTCCTTGGACATGGCAAGGAACATCTTGCGCAGCGTGAGGGCCTGCTTCTCGTCCATGCTGTCGACTTCGATGTTGGTGAGCTTGGTCACGCCATCGACGAGCTCGGCCACCGTATCGCCAAACAGGCCGGAAACATCGGTAAGCGAGGTCTCGGTATCCTCGACGGTATCGTGCAACAGCGCGGCGCACACCACATCGCAGTCCATCTTGAGGTCGGCCAGAATGATAGCTACCTCGACGGGATGGTTAATGTACATCTCGCCCGAGCGCCGCTTTTGGTTGCAGTGCTTCTCGGCAGCAAAGCAGTAGGCCTGCTCCACCTTGGAGAAGTCGTCCGCGTTCATATATTTGAGGCACAGACGCTCCAGCTTGTCGTAGCTATCCGCCATAATCTCGGGCGGCAGCTCATCGGCATGCTTATAGTGCTCCATCTCCGAAAACGGCTGGAGGGTGGAATCATGGGCGGTACGGGCTGCGGCGTCCATCGAGGTCCCCTTCCCCTAGGCCCGCGGTACGATCGGGCGGTTAACTTTGGCTAGCATATCAGAAGCGCACGAATCGAGTGCCCAACTCCGAAAAGCCGTGAACTCCATGCGCGAGCGCAAGCCCTCCAAATAGCGAATTGACCTGCTTAATTGCACGCGACCGGGGTTTTCCGCCATCGCGATGCGACGCGTATCGTCAAACCCCGAAACGCGGCAGAAACCGAGTTCTTCGAAGATTCCCAGGCCGCTTTCCACCGAGCGCTCGTCGACCGGCGTGCGGGCATCGATGGCAAGACACATCTGCGCAATGTCGATATCGCTTGCGCAGAATGAATCGTCCCCCGTCTTGCCACGGTTGGAGCGCCACATGGTCTGCAGCGCTCGATAGAGCGTGACAAGCTCATCGCGCTCGGGCGCGTAACAATCGAGCAGGCGCTCATTAATACGAGCGTCACGCGACGAATAGAGCAGGTGAATCACGGCGGGCTGTCCATCGCGGCCGGCACGGCCGCTCATCTGGTTAAACTCAATCGCGCCAAACGGCATGTGGTAGAGCACGACATGACGGATATCGGGCAGGTTGACGCCCTCACCGAAGGCCGAGGTTGAAACGATGCAGCTGAGACTTCCGTCTCTAAAGGCTTCCTCAACACGGCGGCGATCGGAGCGCGCAAGCCCGGCGTTATAGAACGCGATCTGGGTCGCACAGTCGGGCACGCGTTTGCGCAACGTCTTGGCAAGCGCCACGGACTGGTCGCGTGAGTTCACATAGATAACGGTCTTCTCCCCCGTCGCCACGATCGACACCAGGCGATTTTCGCGGCTCGCAAGGTCTCGGTCATCCTCGAGCTGCAAGTTCTCGCGCACCGTCTCGTCAACCACCGTGCGGGTAATCGGTAGCACGCGGGCGAGCTCGGCCACAACCGGAGCCGTTGCGGTGGCAGTCGCGGCCATGACAACGGGGTTGCCCAGGGCCTTGAGAATATCGGGCATGTCGAGGTATGCGCTCCGGTCACCGCCCTTGGCAAGGCCGGCATGGTGTGCCTCATCGATAACGACAAAGCCGATACGTCCAGAACGCGCAAAGCGATCGCGATGGATGGAAAGGAACTCAGGCGTCGTGAGAACGATGCCGGTGCGACCCGAAGCCAGGCCGGCAAACACGTCATCGCGCGCGGCTTCCACGGTCTCGCCGGTCAGCACGCCTACGCCAATGCCGAGCGCGGCCATCGTCGACGAGAGGTGATAGGCCTGGTCGGCAACGAGCGCGCGCAGCGGATAGACAAAGATACTCGCACGCCCGCGAAGAACCGCCTCGCGCGCGGCATGCACATGGAAGATAAGAGACTTGCCGCGCCCCGTTCCCATAACGGCCAGAACACTTTGGTGATCGGCCAGGGCATCGAGCGCCTCGACCTGCGCGCGGTGCGGCTGGTTCGATCCGATAAAGCTGTGAATGAGTGAGCGCGTGAGCTCGGTATAGGAAAGCTGGGCAAGCGTCTCGCGTTTACGCGACTCCAGGCGCAGTCCAGAATCCGCCGGTTGTACGCCGCGGCGAAGCTCACATGCCGGGTCGTCAACGCTGGGCGCCGTGGTATCGCGGACCAAGACATCCTTAATCATGAGCTTTGGCTTTACGCGACCTTGCCAATGCTCGGCAACGGCCTCGAACACCAAGTCGACAGCGCTGTCGCAATTGATAAGCCTATCGATCTGCGGCACACGAAACATGATGGCCGGCACGCTCGCGGCGCCATCCGTCGCCACGAAGCGCATATGCTCGCCGGTCTTGCCCACCACGGCGCGATCGCACATCGTCACGCCCTCGGCAGCCAGCAGCGGCACCTTATTACCCTGGCCAAACGGCTCAAGGCGGGAAATCTGCTCGATGGTCTCGATATTCAATTCGGAAAGGTCAACCGTGGCGGCAACCTCGTCGGTGTCCTCAAAGTCCTCGGCGGGAAGCTCGGACAACACGGCGGAAAGGCGACGACGAAACTCATCGAGCTTAGACGCCTCGATGGTCACGCCCACCGCACCGGCATGTCCGCCGCGGCGAATCAGCAGGTCGGAGCAGCGCTCGACGGCTTCGAACAGGTTGACCTTGCCCACCGAGCGACCCGAGCCACGTGCTATACCGTCCTCGATAGAGAAGAGCAACGCCGGCACGTGATATCGGTTGGTAAGGCGGCTCGCCACGATGCCTTTAACGCCCTCGTGCCAGCCCTCGCCACCCACGACGATTGCGCGACCGCCATCATAGGTCTCCTCGACCTTTGCCATGGCATCACGCGTGAGCTCCGCCTCAATCTCGCGACGCTGACGGTTGATCTCCTCGAGCTCGGCCGCCAGTGCACTTGCCTCGATAGGATCGCGGGCAAGCAGCAGGTCGAGCGCCAGCTTGGGATCGGCCATGCGGCCGGCGGCGTTTAAGCGGGGAATGAGCGAGAACGATAGACCGTCCGCCGTAATGGTAGAAAGGTCGGCCTTGGCGAGCGCTGCAAGCGCAATGTAGCCGGGACGAGCCGTCACGCGCATCTGTTGGATGCCCTCGGCGACCAACGCGCGGTTCTCGGCCGTCAATGGCATCATGTCAGACACGGTGCCCAGCGCCGCAACCTCAATCAGCGAACGCCAATACGACGGCTTACCCAGACGCTCGCCCAAAACCTGCACCAGCTTGAGCGCCACACCGGCACCGGCAAGTTCGCGTGAGGGGCCCTCATCCTCGAGTTTGGGATCGGTCAAGGGCACGCCCTGCGGCACCTGATCGGACGGCTCGTGATGGTCCGTGACCACCAAATCGATTCCCAAGCTCTCCAGATAGGAAACCTCTTCCTTGGCAGCGATACCGTTATCGACGGTCACGATCAGGTTGGGTTGAGCGAGCTCGTTGACGCGGTCGAGCGCCGCACGCGACAGGCCGTAGCCCTCGTCAAAGCGGTGCGGAATAAACGGCGTGACGTTGGCGCCAAACGAACGCAACGCCTCGGTCAACAGACAAGTCGACGTAATGCCGTCGACGTCAAAATCGCCAAAGACGGCGATGCGCTCGTGGCTGCGAATAGCACGCTCAACGCGGTCGGCGACGACCGCCATGCCCGGAATAACGAGTGGGTCCGCCCAGTCGCGATCGAGCGAAGGCGTCAAAAAAAGCTGGCCTTCCTCGATGGATGTAATGCCGTGCGCAACCATAATGCGCGCCACCAGCCCGGGTATGCCCAGACCAGCCGAAAGCTCCTTTTCGAGCTCGGGCTTTTGCTGAGCGACCGCCCAGCGATGCGTCGTCTTAAGCGATGACATAGGCGCCCACCCCCGATAGGGGCAGGTCGCCGCGATACCTCTCACGGTTCATAGCGATGAGTCCTCTGTGTATACCCGCTTCGGCAGGCAGATCTGTTGAACAGATTTATTATACCGTGCAGCGCGGACGCAAATCGCCGCAGCACACCGCGGTTTCGGTAAACGATGTCGGTAATAGCCTCGAAATAATCGGGCGTTTCAGCCGCACGGACGCATGCGAGCGTCTAGCATATCCATTCAAACGGATTCACGGGCATAGGGAGTCACAAGAGCATATGAAGCAATGGGTTGGACTGGGCAAGTTTCTCGCGGGGTACATGCAGATCATCGTTCCGATTTGCGTGGCGCTCGGCGTGCTCTTTCCTCAGCAGATCGGCGTTCTCAAGCCCATCGTTCCCACCTTGTTTGCCTTTATGACGTTTCAGGGTGCACTCAGTAACACCTTTCACCAGGTGGCCGAGGTGTTCCGCCGTCCCCTTCATCTGATTTTGGCGTTATTTGTCTCGGCCGTGCTCATCCCCATCGCGGCATATGTCATGGGCTCACTGTTCTTTGGCTCCAACCCCAACCTTGTCTGCGGCATCGTGATCGAGTACAGCGTACCCGTGGCAGTCACTGCCTTTATGTGGATCAGCATGTTCGGCGGCAACGGCCCGCTCGCACTCACCATCATCCTGACGTCCTCGGTTATATCGCCCGTGACGATTCCGCTCACGCTCAAGCTCCTGCTGGGTGCCACCGTCGCAATCGATGTTCCGAGCATGATGCAGAACATGGCCTTTATGATTGCCATCCCCGCCATCCTTGGCATCGTAATCAACGAACTTACGCGCGGCTGGGGACACGAGAAGCTCTCCCCCGCGCTCTCGCCCGCCTGCAAATTTATGATGATGGGCGTCATCGCGTCCAACTCCACCGCCATGAGCGAGTACGTGCTGCACATGAACGCGGTGCGCCTGGAAGTCGCCCTCTTTATTTTGGTCTTCGCCATCAGCGGTTTTGTCGTGGGCATTCTGGTCGCCCGCGCGTTGCACCTGCCGTATAGCGAGACGACCACCATGTGCTTTACCTGCGGCATGCGCAATATCTCTTCGGGCGCCGTCATCGCCACGCAATACTTTCCGGGCGAAGTTGTGTTTCCCGTCATGTGTGGAACGTTGTTTCAGCAGGTGCTCGCCTCGCTTATCGGACACTTCTTTGAGCGTCTGACCGGCGAGGAGCGCGCCGCCCAGCGCAAGCGGGTCGAGGCCGGCCGCGATGCAATGGCGCGCTAAACCGTCCGCAGTGTGCGGGCGCTCACTTTACGATGTGAGCGCCTCCAGATGTGCGCGGAATCGCTCCGCATCGACATCGAGCGTGGTCTCAGCATTGACCTGAGCCAGCCGATACCCGACAAAGTAGGGTGAAACCACCCAGCGCGGAAGCGCCTTGGCAATGGTCCGGCCGTCCATGTGGTAGAAGAACAAGTTGTACGACTCTGCGCGACCACCATGGTGCTCGTTCAGGATATAGCGCAGAGCTACCTGAATCGCATCGGCGAAGAGGTCCGTCTCGGCTTGGTCTCGCGCGCCATCGCTGGCGGCGATTCCCTGCGGGGCTGAAACATTGACCTCAAAGAACCCCATAATCGGTTCGGTTGAGATGTTGACCGCAACCCTTCCCCTCTGCCAAACATCGATGCCTTCAAAGTTGGCTGAGGTCAGCGCCGCATAGCCGTCCTCCTGTTCCAGGCCCACAATCTGCATGTGTGGATGGACGAGGCTGCCGCCCGAAAGTGGGCCTTTGTTCTTGTACATGAGCACACTGCGGTACTGTTGGGAATCGATCATCTGCTGCCAACAGCCCAGGGCAAACCGCATCACATGATGCAGCTCATCCGGTTCATAGGTCACCAGGTCGGCGTCGTGATTGGCAGACTCGATCAATACGGTCTGACGTGTGGCCCGCAAGGTCTTGAACTTATTCTCGAGCCAGATACAGTCACCATCGCGCTGGATGATGTTGGCAAGTCCCTCCGTGTCGCAAAAGGGGCACGCGGTGCCAGGGCGACGATTATCGTCGGGCTTACCGCTCGCCTGCTGAACGTCAAATACCAGCGCCACGGGTTATACCTCCAGCGGCACGATCTTGGTGCCATGGAGCTCGGAGACGCCTAGCGCCGCCGCGACCGCGTCGCGATTTGCCGTAGTGATGCCGCCGCCGGGAAGGATGGTCAAACGATCGCCCGCATACTCGATTAAACGAGCCAGGTAATCGAAATTATCCTCGATCGACGTACCGGCAGCGCCGCCATGCGTGAGGATGCGCGTAACGCCGCAGTCGGCAAGTGTATCAATCGCATCGAGCTGAGCCTCGGGCGAGAGCTGGTCAAATGACATGTGGAAGGTGATGTCGATGGGATCACGCTTACATTCCTCGGTCGCGCAGCCCGCAGCCATCACGAGGGCGCCAAGCGTAAGTTCGTCGAGCGCCCATCCGCCAGCGCAGGGTTTGCAGCAGCCAAAGACCAAGCCGTCAACGCCCGCACTCACGGCAAGGCCCAAGTCCATCTCCATCATGCGCAGCTCATCCTGGTTGTAGTGAAAGTCGCCGCCACGCGGACGGATCATGCACATCACCCGTGCATCGTGTTCGTGGGCATAGTTGGTCGTAGCGCTGATAACGCCGGCCGAGGGCGTGGTACCACCGACGGCAAGGTTATCGCACAGCTCGATGCGCCTTGCACCGGCCTCGATAGCCGCCGGCACCCGCTCAAAGTTCTCGGCACAAAACTCGTACAGCATAGATAGACCCCCAAAGACAGCAGATGTTTTCCGACGGGCATTGTCACACATCCCCATGAAGTTGCGGTGGAATAGGGGCTGTTTTGGCGTCTAGCGCCCCCATTTAGTCCCTATTTCACCGCAACTTAAAAGGGGGCGCTGACCGGGTTGGTCAGCGCCCCCTTTGTTGAATGGATTAACCGCCCAGATAGGCCTTGCGGACGTTATCGTCGTGCAGCAGCTCTTGACCGGTGCCGGTCATGGTGATCTTGCCGGTCTCGAGTACATAGCCGCGTGTAGCGATGGAAAGTGCCATCTGCGCGTTCTGCTCGACCAGAAGCACCGTGGTGCCGGCCTTGTGCAGGTCCTCGACGATCTGGAAGATCTGCTCAATCAGAATCGGCGCCAGACCCATGGAGGGCTCATCGAGCATGAGCAGCTTAGGGTTGCTCATAAGGGCGCGGCCCATAACGAGCATCTGCTGCTCGCCGCCCGAAAGGGTGCCGGCGACCTGGCGACGGCGCTCCTTTAGGCGCGGGAACTGCTCGTAGACGCGCTCGAGGCCCGGAGCCACCGTGGACTTGGGCTGCGTATAGGCACCCATTTCCAGGTTCTCCTCGACCGTCATCTGCAAAAAGGCGCGACGGCCCTCGGGAACCTGAGCCAGGCCCTTGCCCACCAGCTTGTCGGCAGGCGTATGGGTAATGTCCTCGCCCATAAACTTGATGGAGCCGGTCTTGGAACGCAGCAGGCCCGAGACGGTCTTAAGCGTCGTGGACTTGCCGGCGCCGTTGGCACCAATCAAGGCCACGATCTCGCCCTCGTTGACGTTAAAGGAGATGTCCTTGATGGCGTGGATGGCGCCGTACCAGACGTTGATGTTGTAGACGGAAAGCATCGGCTCTGCCATTTAGTTCTCCCCCTTATCCTGCTTGCCCAGATATGCCTCGATAACGGCGTCGTTGTTCTGGATCTCCTCGGCCGTACCCTTGGCAATGACCTTGCCAAAGTTGAGCACGCAGATGCCCTCGCAGATGTTCATAACGAGCGACATATCATGCTCGATAAGCATGATGGCGATGCCGAAGGTGTCACGAATCTTGACGATGTTCTCCATAAGCTCCGCGGTCTCGGACGGGTTCATGCCGGCGGCAGGCTCATCGAGCAGCAGCAGCTTGGGGTTGGTGGCAAGCGCGCGGACGATCTCCAGACGACGCTGTGCGCCGTAAGGCAGCGATCCGGCCTGCTCGTTTGCCAGATGCTCCATATCAAAGATGGACAGCAGCTCCATGGCGCGCTCGTGAGCAGCCTTCTCGTGCTTCCAATACGTCGGCAGGCGCAGCACGCCCTCAAAGCCGGAGTAACGCTCCTGGTTATGCAGGCCGACCTTGACGTTATCCTCCACCGTCATGGTGTTGAATAGGCGAATGTTCTGGAAGGTACGGGCAATACCCATGCGGTTGACCTGGTAGACCGACTTGCCCGAGGTGTCCTCGCCGTCGAGCAGGATGGTGCCATGCGTGGGCTGGTACACCTTGGTGAGCAGGTTGAAAACCGTGGTCTTGCCGGCGCCGTTGGGACCGATCAGACCGGCGATCTCGGTCTTGCCGATAGTCAGGCTAAAGTCGTCGACTGCCTTAAGGCCACCGAACTCAATGCCCAGGTGGATGCACTCGAGTGCAGGGCGCTCGCCCAGGTCACGATCGGGAACGATGGCGCCAGAAGGATACGGGACCATCTTGCCCTTCTTGAACTCAAATTTACTGGGCATCGGCTGCCACCTCCTTCTTGGAAGCAAAGCGGTCCTTGACGCGACCGAAGAACGCCTTGAGCTGCGGGTTGTTGGTAAAAATCATGACCAGGATCAGCACGATGGCATAGATGAGCATGCGGTAGTCCGAGAACTGACGAAGCAGCTCGGGAAGCACCGTGAGCAACGCCGCCGCGATGACGGAACCGCGCATGTTGCCCAGGCCGCCCAGGACCACGAACACCAGGATGAGGATCGACGTGTTGAAGTCGAACTTGGTGGCGGAGAGCTGCGAGAAGTTACCGCCGAAGAGAGCTCCGGCAGCACCGGCGAGGGCAGCGGAAACCACGAAGGCAATCATGCGGTACTCCGTGACGGAGATGCCTACGGACTCGGCTGCAATCTTGTTATCGCGCACGGCCATAATGGCACGGCCGGTACGGCTGCGGACCAGGTTGAGCACGATCACGAGTGCGACCATGACCAGGATGGCACCGGCGAGGAAGGTCGAGTACGTCGACACGCCCGAGGCGCCCTGGGCGCCCTTGATGATGGCGGTGCCGTCCTCGAGCAGGTGCAGGTCGTCGATCGTAGAGTTGCCCGTGATGTTAAAAATCACGTGCAGGCCGCGGGAGTCGACGCCCACAATGAGGCAGGTGACGATCTCTTTGATGATCTCGCCAAAAGCCAGGGTCACGATGGCCAGATAGTCGCCGCTCAGGCGCAGGACCGGGATACCAATCAAGAAGCCCAAGATGGCAGCGGCGATAGCGCCGACCACAATGCTGATGATCAGACGCATCGGATCGGACGGAACGGCGCTCTCCAGCGCGACGGCGGTGACGATGCCCGTGTAGGCACCGACGCTCATAAAGCCCGCGTGGCCCAGCGACAAGTCGCCCGCGATGCCGACGACGAGGTTGAGGGAAATGGCCATGACGATATAGGCCGTGATGGGAACCAGCTGACCGGCGATCATGCGCGGAATCATGTGGTTAGACTGCATAAAGAACACGATGGCGAAGGCCACGATGCACATGGCGTACGTGACAAAGTCGTGACGCGTCTGCTTGTCTTTAAGAAACTTCATAACGCTCACCTACACCTTCTCGGGGACGTACTTGCCCAAGAGGCCGGCAGGCTTGACGAGCAGGACGATGATCAAAACACCAAAGACGATGGAGTTGGCAAGGCTCGTGGAAATGTAAGCCTGCGCCATCGCCTCGATGATGCCGATGAGAATGCCACCGACAAAGGCACCGGGGATGGAGCCGATGCCGCCGAAGACGGCGGCGTCGAAGGCCTTGATGCCAGGCATGGCACCCGTCGTGGGCTGCAGCACCGGCGAGTAGGAGCACAGGAGCACGCCGGCGATGGCGGCAAGCGCCGAGCCGATGGCAAACGTCATCGAGATGGTGCGGTTGACGTTGATGCCCATGAGCTGAGCGGCGGCCTTGTCCTCGGACACGGCGCGCATGGCCTTGCCCATCTTGGTCTTACCTGTAAAGAACATCAGGCCGGCCATGATAACCAGGCAGGCGACGATGGTGACGAGCGAGACGGCGCTTACGTTGAACTTGGCCAAGAACTCCGGCACCTGGAAGGTGACGAGCGAAGTGAAGTTCTTGGGCGTGGCGCCCCACAGAAGCTGCGCGGCGTTCTGCAGGAAGTAAGACACGCCGATAGCCGTGATCAGAACGGCCAGCGGGCCTGCTTGGCGCAGCGGCTTATAGGCCAGACCCTCGATGAGAACGCCGAGAACCGTGCAGACCACACAAGAAAGAATTACAGATACCCAGCCCGGGAGGCCGAGATACGACGTGGCGCAGAACGAGACATAGGCACCGACCATGATGACGTCGCCGTGAGCGAAGTTCAGCATCTTGGCGATACCGTAGACCATGGTGTAGCCCAACGCGATGATGGCGTAGACGCTGCCCATGGACAGGCCGTTGACCAGGTATTGGATAAAGACCGTCATGTTCCACATCCCCCTTTCGAATAGGTTTCCAGTTGATGTATGAAACAGGGACGTTACATCGTCCCTAGATACCAAGCAAGCAGGGAAGGCCAAAACCTCCCCTGCTTGGGATCAAAACCGCTCTATGTAAGGCGGCCAATTAGGCCTGTACGTACTTGCCGTCGGTGATGACGTACGCCGTGGGCTCCTTCTGAACCTGGCCCTTATCGTTCCAGGTGAGCTTGCCGGTCAGACCGTCAACGGTAATCTTGAGCATAGCCTTGGACAGCTTCTCGGCGACCTCGGTCGGGTCGGCGTCGACACCAAGACCGGCCTCCTTGACGGCCTCGGCCACCGCGTGCACGCCGTCGTAGGCGTCGGCGGCAAACTGGTCGGGGGTATCGCCGTACTTATCCTTGTAAGCGTTAACGAAGTCGGCGTTCTTCTCGTCGTCGGCGGAGAACGGGGTCATGAGCAGCAGACCCTCAGCAAGAGAGGTATCGAAGCCCTCAACGCCCAGGATACCGTCCATGCCGTCGCAGCCCATCATCTTGACATCGTAGCCCATGTCCTTGGCGTTCTTGAGCAGGACGGACGCCGGCGTATAGTAGATCGGCGCAAAAATCATGGTGGCGCCAGCCTGCTTGGCCTTGGTCAGCTGGTTGGTAAAGCTCGTGGCGGAGTCGTCCTTAAAGGTCTCCTCGTCAACAATCTCGAGCTTGGACTCAGCGGCCTGGGCCTTAAAGGAATCTGCGATGCCCGAAGAATAGGCGTCGCCGGAGTTATAGAACAGCACGAACTTCTCGTCCGCATACTTCTGCGCCAGGAACTTGGCAGCGTTGACACCCTGGTTGGGGTCGGTGAAGCAAACCTGGAAGACGCAATCCTTGCCGTCGGTGACGTCCTCGGAGGACGCGGACGGGGTTATCATGAACGTCTTGGGGTCGTTACCGCACTCGGCGGCAACGGCAACCGACGCACCCGTGGTGGTCGGGCCGACGAGGGCCTGCATGCCCCAGTCGAGCAGGGTATTGAAGGCGTTGACGGCCTTCTCGCCGTCGGCCTGGTCATCCTCGGCCTTGCTGGCAAGCGGCAGCTCCTTGGTCGAGAAATCCTTGCAGCCAAGCTCGACACCCTGGGTAACGGACTTGCCGTAGGACGCGTTGGCGCCGGTCAGCGGGCCGATGGTGCCGATCTTAAACGAAGCGTCGCCCGAAGCGGAACCGCTATCGCCGCCGTTGGAGGAGCAGCCGGCTAGAATGGACATCGCCCCCAGACCTGCTGCGCTCGCGATAACGCTCCTGCGATTCATAACAGGGTTCAATGACTTACCGGTGAGGCTCGACATGCGGCTCTCCTCTCAAATCTCGTCGGGTTTCGGTTACCCGACAGGCCATCCTTCGCCGTGTTCGGCGTTCGCAAAATACTAGACGCTTTAGTTAAGGAAAGTGGCGATTATTTCAACTTTTCTTTGGATTTGTTGATTTATCCATAATTCTGCGTATTTCTATTACTTTATACAGTATTGCCACTTTATTATGTAAAAGTAATGTTTCCGTTCTGTTACAAGCATACCTGCCTTAAATAAAACAGCCTCACCGGTCGTGCTTTATGCGCACTTAGGAAGCGATGTACTTGCCGTCCTGGATCACATAGGCTGTCCATGCCGTCGACACCCATTAGTGTCATGTCGTAGCTCATGTCCTTGGCGTTCTTGAGCAAAACGGACGCTGGGGTGTAATAGATCGGGGCAAAAATAAGCGTGGCTCCGACAAGGAAACTCCTGCGGTTAAGTACGTTGTTGATGCTAAACATGGTGTCCCCCTTTTCGCTGGCCGCGGTGCGGCCGTCTTGCGGTACAGGGCAAACCTTATGGTGCAAACGTTGACAGTTTGTTGCGGAAGTTCGTTTGTAGCGAGCATGTTTCCAATGTTTCCGCAGCGTTTCGTGGGTGCCGTTTTGTGCGACTCCTGTTGCCTGGCGAGCACGCGCCCTCGGTTCACGCTAGAATGCACTCAACCTTTAAGCGGTTAATCCATCCATAAGATGCACGAAGGAGCTATCTATGAGCGAACCCCTGCGCACCGTGAACGTCGGCCTCATCGGTCTGGGAACCGTCGGCGGCGGCGTGGCCCGCCTGATCAAGAGCCACCACGATGAGTACCTGGCAGCCTACGGCATCGACCTTAAGCTGACCCGCGCCTGCGCGCTTGCTTGGGAGCAAGCCGAGGCAGCCGGTATTGAGCGCGAGGCCTTTACGAGTGACTGGCATGACGTCGTCACCGACCCCGCCGTCGATATCGTCGTCGAGCTGATCGGCGGCGAGCATCCCGCAACCGAGATCTTCACCACTGCCTTTGAGCACGGCAAGCACGTCGTCTCTGCCAACAAGGCCCTGCTGGGCCGTCATGTCGAGACGCTCGCCGAGAAGGCGCGCGCGTGCGGCGTGCAGATTAAGTGCGAGGCCAGCTGTGGCGGTGGCATCCCCATCGTGAGCACGCTCGAGCACGACCTGGTGGGCAACAAGATCCTGACCATCGCCGGCATTCTCAACGGTACCACCAACTATATCCTGTCGCGCATGGACGCCGAGGGCGCCGATTACGCCGATGTGCTTGCCGACGCGCAGGCCAAGGGCTATGCCGAGGCCGACCCGTCCGCCGACGTCGACGGCTTCGACGCCGCCAGCAAGACGGCAATCCTCGCTTCCATCGGCTTTGGCACCCGCGTGACCACCGACGATGTCTACCAGCAGGGTATCCGTACCATCGGCGCCGAGGACATCGCCCAGGCCCGCGAGCTCGGCTACACCATCAAGCTGCTGGGCATCGCACGCAACACCGACGCCGGCGTCGACGTCCGCGTGCATCCCACGCTCATCCCGGCAGACCATATGCTCGCCAAGGTCAACGGCGCCATGAACGCCGTCTACGTGGTGGGTGACGCCGTGGGCGAAACCATGTTCTACGGTGCCGGCGCAGGCTCCTTCCCCACCGCGAGCGCCGTCGTGGGCGATATCCTGTCGCTCTCCGAGCAGATCAGCCGCGGCGTGGCTCCGCTGCCCGAGATTGAGCCCTATGGTCACAACCTCGCCTTTAAGCCCATGGACGAGCTCCAGACTAAGTACTATGTGCGCCTGAAGGTCGCCGACCGCGTGGGTGCCCTGTCCGAGACGGTCGACATCTTTGCCAAGCACAACATCTCGATCTCGCTCATCAACCAGGTCGAGGACGGCAAGTCGGGCGCCAGCGATACTTGCTCGGTCATCTTCCTGACGCACCGCGCGCTCGAGAAGGACGTCCAGGCTGCCACCGCCGAGCTTGCCAGCGTCGACTGCGTAGCCGAGGTCGCCAACGTCCTGCGCATCGAGGACGTTGAGGCTTGGACCGAAGGCGTCATGGCGAACTAGCTCAACGCTCGCCTAGCAATACACGCTTTGAGGGCTCCCGTCCGATGCGGGACGGGAGCCCTTTTGTCTCCTGCCCTAAGCACAACGGCAGAGCACATTTGCGCGAGCCGCTCATCGGTAACGCGGGCTACCGTTCACCGATATGCAAACACGGCCGATTCCAGTTACGGCTACGCTGTGCTGCGAATGTCCGCCCGCGATGAGAGGAAATACCATGTTGCTCGAGGGCAAGAAAGCAATCATCACCGGAGGCACGCGCGGTATCGGCTATGCCATCGCCTGCCGTTTTATCGAGGAAGGCGCCGCCGTCACCGTCTTTGGCTCGCGTCAGGAGACCGCCGATGCGGCCGTTGAGAAGCTGACAGCCGCCTATCCCGACGCCAAGGTCTGGGGCCGCTCCTGCGACCTCACCTCACTCGAAGCCGTGACCGAGGCCTTTACCCAGGCTGCAGCCGACATGGGCGGCTTGGACACGGTCGTCAACAATGCCGGTATCTCCCAGCGTTCACCCCTCTTGGACTACACGGCCGAGGAGTTCGCAAAGGTCATGGACCTTAACGTCGTCGCCGTCTTTAATGGCCACCAAGCTGCCGCCAAGATCATGACCGAGGCCGGCCACGGCGGCACCATCACCACCACGAGCTCGATGGTTGCCAAGTACGGCCAGCCCTCTGGCGTCGGCTATCCAACGTCCAAGTTTGCCGTCAACGGCATGGTCCAGTCGCTCTCGCGCGAGCTCGCCCCCATGGGCATTCGCGTCAATGCCGTAGCACCCGGTGTAACCAAAACCGACATGGTCGCCAACCTGCCTGAAGAGGTTATTAAGCCCATCGTCGCCACCATTCCGCTGGGTCGCATGGGCGAGCCCGAGGATGTCGCCAACGCCTTTGTTTTCCTGGCGAGCGACATGTCCTCCTACGTCACGGGCGCCGTGCTCCCCGTCGACGGAGCCGCCCGCTCTTAAGGGACCACAAGCCTCAGCTCCCAGCCTCAACATAGTCCAACAAAGAAGGCGCGCCGTCTGCATCAACTGCAGGCAGCGCGCCTTCTTCTGTTTGAAAGGGAAGCTGTGTCCCGGAATTCCGACTCAGACCGGGACGCAGCTTCCCTCAGGGCCATGTTTCGGAAAGAGCGCCCCGTTTTGAACGCCGATTCTGGGATACCGTTTCCGCAACGGATCTCTCGCGGAAACTGCATCCCACTCTGAGCGCCCATTCCGGGACACAGTTTCCCAACGGCCCCCGTTTCGGAAACCACATCCCGTTCCGAGCCTTCAAAGCGGGACGCGGCTTCCCCGAGAGAGTATCGACTACTTGCCGTCGTCGTCCTCGGCTTCTTCTCTTGCATAGAGCTCCAACATGCGGCGGCGGTATTCGCGCACGGCGAGCTTGGCGCGCTCCAGGCGGCGACGCTCGCGCGGGGTCAGCTCGGACGGGTCGACCTCATCACCATAGGTCTTATCGGCAAGAAGATGCGCCGCGTCCACGATGCGGGCATCGATGTGGCCGCTCGCCGCCTCGGCGGAAAGACGCTCGGCAATCGTATCGAGCGTAGGCAAGCCCTCGAATACGCGACCATGGCCATGCGAAGTCAGCAGCTCGTGCTCACGTGCGAGCAGGCTCGCCAAATCGTGATGGGCGCGCAGGATGTCGAGCGCATCGGATGGATGCTCGGCAACTTCTGCCACGGCGGCGACCGGCGCGGCGTCGACCACGCGGTAGAAGAGCTGCGCGAGCAACGGCATCAAGAACACCGTGATGGCACCGGCAGCGACCATGACCGACGCAATATCTTGCGACAGCGCGCCCGCGTTGACGGCAACGCTTGTCACGGCAACGATGATCGGCAGGGCCGTGGTGCAGTACAGGGCCACGGTAATGCGACCATACGCCGACACATCGCGCGTCGCAGGACAAATGCTCATAGAAATAAGAATGGGCACGGCACGAATAATCAACAACGCCACGATAAAGCCCACGAGCAGACCCGGGCGCGACGCCACGGCCGTCAGATCGATCTTTGCGCCCGATACGGTAAAGAATACCGGAATCAAAAAGCCGTAGGCCAGGCCATCGAGCTTGGTCTCGAGCGTATGGTTGCCCTCGGGGATGATATAGCGCAAGACAAAGCCGGCGGCAAAAGAACCCAACACGATGTCGAGATCAAAGACGGCCGAGAACGCCACGAGTGTGACCAGGATGAGCACCGTCAGGCGCACGAAGGTCTGCGACGTGGTATCGGCGCGTTCCTCGACAAACGCAAAGAAGCGGCTGCCGACACGCTTGGAGCGGCTTGGGACCACAGCCAGCAACACGCAAACCACCGCAAACAAGCCAAGGATTACGAGCGTTTGGATGCCAGTGCGGGCAGACAGCAGCACCGACATGGCGAGCACAGGGCCGAGCTCACCCCAGGTGCCATACGCGAGAATCGAGTCGCCCACACGCGTGCCAGTGAGCGAGCGCTCACGCATGATGGGCACGAGCGTGCCGAGCGCCGTCGAAGTGAGGGCAAGCGTCACGGCGATACCGTCGAAATGACTGACTGAGAACCACGGGGTAAAGCGCACGGCAAGCCAGGCGATACCAAACGTGACGACCCACGTCGCCAAGCCGTAGCGCCCCTCGACGCCCGTGATGCTCTTGGGGTCGATCTCAAAGCCGGCAAGCAGGAACAAGAAGGCCAGGCCCAGCTCGGACACAAGCGAGACCTCAGCATCTACATGGATGACGCCGAGCATATGGGGTCCCAGCACCGCGCCGAGCACGAGCAAAAAGACCGTCTCGGGAACGGGTTTTCCGGGAATCGCCGAGGCGATAAAAGGACTCGCAAAGGCCACGAGTGCGATGATGGCGAGCGAAACGAATGCCATGTGATGCCTTTCTCTTGTTTGCGCTTCACTGTAGCACCCTCGCCGTCCTCAACGCGCCGCGAGCTGTCGTATCATAGTGAGGTTTACAAACATGTGGCTCAAGGCGACCGCAGGGCAGACCCCGCAAACCGACCGCTGCCGCATACCGTACCGTACGCCCAACCGATCAGGAAGGCAGGAACCAATGGTCTCTCGTATCTACGTGGAGAAGAAACCCGGGTTCGACGTCGAGGCTCAGCAGCTCAAGGGCGAGCTGACCGAAATTCTCGGCATCAAGGGCATCGAGGCCCTGAGGATCATCAACCGCTACGACGTCGAGGGCATCGACGAGGAGCTTTTCCGCTCCTGCGTGCCGACCGTCTTTAGCGAGCCCCAGGTCGATGTGACCTACGACGAGCTCCCCGCAAGCGATGGCGCCGTCTTTGCCGTCGAATTCCTGCCTGGCCAGTTTGACCAGCGCGCCGACTCCGCCAGCGAGTGCGTGCAGCTCATCAGCCAGGGCGAGCGCCCCGCCGTGCGCTCCGCCAAGGTCTATATCATCTCGGGCGCTCTGGACGAAGCCGCCATCGAGGCCATCAAGCACTACGTGGTGAACCCCGTCGAGGCGCGCATCGCCTCGCTCGACCTGCCCGAGACGCTGTACATGGAGACCCCCGAGTCCCAGCCCGTCGAGGTGCTCGACGGCTTCCGCGAGCTCGACGAGGCCGGCCTTGCCGCCTTTATCGCCGATCGCGGCCTTGCCATGGACGAGGCGGACATCGCCTTCTGCCAGCAGTACTTCCGCGATGAGGACCGCGACCCCACCATCACCGAGATCCGCGTGATCGACACCTACTGGTCCGACCACTGCCGCCACACCACCTTCGGCACCGTCCTGGACGACGTGACGATCGACGACGCCGTGGTGCAGCAAGCCTTCGACCGCTACATGGAGATGCGCCACGAACTCGGCCGCGACGCCAAGCCCGTCTGCCTCATGGACATGGGCACCATCGGCGCCAAGTACCTTAAGAAGACCGGCGTCATGACCGATGTCGACGAGTCCGAGGAGATCAACGCCTGCACCGTCAAGGTGAAGGTCGATGTCGACGGCGAGGACCAGGACTGGCTGTTCCTGTTTAAGAACGAGACCCACAACCACCCGACCGAGATCGAGCCCTTCGGCGGTGCCGCCACCTGCGTGGGCGGCGCCATCCGCGACCCGCTCTCGGGCCGCAGCTACGTGTACCAGGCCATGCGTGTCACCGGCGCCGGTGACCCCACCGTCCCGGTTTCCGAGACGCTCGAGGGCAAGCTGCCGCAGCGCAAGCTCGTGACCACTGCCGCCGCCGGCTACTCCAGCTACGGCAACCAGATCGGCCTTGCCACCGGTCAGGTCAACGAACTCTATCACCCCGGTTACGTGGCCAAGCGCATGGAGGTTGGCGCCGTCGTGGGCGCTACCCCGGCAAACCACGTTCGTCGCGAGTGCCCCGCCCCCACCGACAAGATCATCCTGCTGGGCGGCCGCACCGGCCGCGATGGCATCGGTGGCGCCACTGGCTCCTCCAAGACCCAGAACACCGAGTCCATCGAGACCTCGGGTGCCGAGGTCCAGAAGGGCAACGCCCCGGTCGAGCGCAAGCTGCAGCGCCTGTTCCGCACAAAAGAGGCTACGCTGATGATAAAGCGCTGCAACGATTTCGGCGCGGGCGGCGTCTCTGTGGCGATTGGCGAGCTGGCGGACGGCCTTTCCATAGATTTGGACGCCGTGCCCAAGAAGTACGACGGGCTGGACGGCACAGAGCTTGCCATCTCGGAAAGCCAGGAGCGCATGGCCGTAGTGGTGGAGGCAAAGGACGCGGACGCCTTCATTGCCGCTGCCAACAAAGAGAATCTCGAGGCCACAAGGGTGGCCCTCGTCACCGCCGAGCCGCGCCTTGTCATGCGCTGGAAGGGCCGTGTGGTGTGCGATATCGCGCGCGAATTCCTGAATTCGAACGGTGCGGAAAAGCATGCGCGGGCCGTGCTGGCTGCCCCGCAGCTGGCAAAGGCGCAGGTGGCGGGCGCCACGTTCAGCGAAAAAATGCACAGCCTTGTGGCCGGCCTGAATGTCTGCTCGAAAAAGGGCCTCGCAGAACGGTTCGATTCCACCATCGGCGCGGGCACGGTGCTGATGCCCTTCGGCGGGCGCCGCCAGCTCACGCCCATTCAGGCCATGGTAGATAAGCTCCCCATCCTGCACGGCGAAACGCGCACCTGCGCGGGCATGGCGTGGGGCTATAACCCGTTCATCAGCGAAAAAAGCCCCTATCACGGCGCGTATCTGGCTGTGGCAGAAAGCATTTCGAAGCTGGTGGCCACCGGCCTGTGCGCCGAAAATGCCTATCTTACCTTCCAGGAGTATTTCCAGCGCCTTGGCGCGGACGCCGCCCGCTGGGGCCAGCCCGTGGCGGCGCTGCTGGGCGCGCTGGACGCGCAGGCCGATTTCGGCGTGGCCGCCATTGGCGGAAAGGATTCCATGTCCGGCACGTTTGAGAATATCGACGTGCCGCCCACCCTCGTCAGCTTCGCTGTGGCCGCGGGCGAAACGCAGGATATCGTCAGCCCGGAATTCAAGCTGCCCGGCTCGAAGGTGGTGCTGCTGCGCCCGGCCATGGCCGACGCGCTGCGCCCCGAGGCGGAAAGCCTGAAAGCCGTGTGGGCACAGGTGCATGCGCTGATGCGCGAGGGCAGGGTGCTGGCGGCCTATACGCCCGGCATGGGCGGCGTGGCCGAGGCCCTGTTCAAAATGTGCGCAGGCAACGGCCTGGGCTTCCGTTTGGCGCCGGGCGTGGATGTAGACAGCCTGTTTGATTACGCCTACGGCAGCTTTGTGCTGGAGCTGGCAGGGGACGCCTCTGTGGGCACCCCGCTGGGCGAGACGACGAACGCGGGCGCACTGGAGGCGGCCGGCGAGGCTGTGCCCATGGAAGAGCTTCTGCAAGCCTGGGAGGGCAAGCTGGAGCCTATTTTCCCCTACCATGCCCCGGCCCGGCAGGAGGAGGTTCCCTGCGTCACATATAAGGCGGAAACGCGCGTTGCCCCGAAGGTGGGCGCCGCAAGGCCGCGTGTGCTTATCCCCGTGTTCCCGGGCACGAACTGCGAGTACGATTCCGCCCGCGCCATGGAGCGCGCGGGCGCACAGCCGGACGTGTTTGTCATCAACAACCTCACGCCCGCACATGTGTCCGAGAGCGCAAAGGAGCTGGCAAAGCGTATCGGGGAAAGCCAGATGGTGTTCCTGCCGGGCGGCTTTTCCGGCGGCGACGAGCCGGAGGGCAGCGCCAAATTTATTGCAGCCTTCTTCCGCAACCCGGCCATTACCGAGGCGGTGCACGCGCTTTTGAAGCAGCGCGACGGCCTGATGCTGGGCATCTGCAACGGCTTCCAGGCGCTTGTGAAGCTGGGCCTTGTGCCCTTTGGCGAGATTGTGAAAACAGACGCCTCGTGCCCCACGCTTACGTTCAACGAAATTGGGCGGCACCAGTCCATGCTGGTGCGCACCCGCGTGGCCTCAAACAAATCGCCCTGGCTCCAGTTCTCACAGCCGGGCGATGTGCACACCATTGCCGTCAGCCACGGCGAGGGCCGCTTTGTGGCAAGCGGCGAGGTGCTGGCAAAGCTGCGCGAAAACGGGCAGATTGCCACCCAGTATGTAGACCTTGCAGGGGCGCCCACGCTGGACATGCGCTACAACCCCAACGGCAGCGTGTGGGCCATTGAGGGCATCACCAGCCCGGACGGCCGCGTGCTGGGCAAGATGGGCCATTCCGAGCGCTTCGGCAACGGCCTTTACAAAAATGTGGAAGGCAACAAAGACCAGCGCCTGTTCGAGGGCGGCGTGGCGTATTTTGCGCTGTAAAGCGGCTGCTTTTCGCAGCCGCGCGGCCCGGACAAAATAGAATAAACAGAACAGCCCGCTTTCATGCAAACCCTGCGGCAGCGCGTGAAAGCGGGCGGCCCGTCTTATGCGGCGGGCAAAGAAAGGCCTGCACAGAAAATGCGGAGGTGGATGCCCATGCAACGGGAAGAAAATAAGGCGCAACGCTTTCTGCGGCGCTGTATATGTATCCTGTTTTGTTTAATGTTCAGCCTTTTTCTGTTCAACTTCCTGTTCCGGGAACATACCCCCGTGCGGGATGAGCTGTTGTGGGCGGCTGCTTTTCTCCTTCTGACAGGGGCGGCGGGGTGGCTCGCACACCGTTTTCGCTATTTTGTAAGCAGATATTTTATTTTGCTTGTAATGGTGGCTTCTGTCATCTATTTCGCAGTGGCGCTGCTGCTGGCTGCACGGCTTCGGTTTGAGCCGTCTTACGATCTGGAGGCCATTTACCGCGGCGGGCTCGATTGGGCTTTGAAAGGAGATTTGACGCATACCCGCACGCCCACGTTTGATGCGCGCACCTATTTTTATTATTATCCGAACAACCTAGGCGGTGCCGCCATTCTGGCCGTATTCTTTTCTATTGTGCACTGGCTGGGGTTTGAAGACTATTTCTGGGCGGCATGCTGCCTGAATGCCTGCCTGACCGCCTGCACTATTGTAGTTACGGCTTTGGCGGGCAGAAAACTGGGCGGAGAACAGATGGGCTTTGTGGCTGCCGTGGGGCTTTTGGCAACGCCGCCGCTTTGGTTTGCCGCAGCGGTGTTTTATACGGATTTTCTAAGCCTGCTTTTCCCTGTGCTGGCATTCTGGTTCTTTCTGAGCGGCCTGGAAAAAACGGATGTCAAGCATGCGGCAATGTGGTATCTGGGCGCCGGGTTGTCGGCTGGCATGGGGATGCTGCTCAAACCGACGGTGGGCATCGTTTTGATAGCGGCTTGCCTCATCCTGTTTTTGTGGAAAAGGCCGCTGCATGGCGCGGTTTTTCTTTTATGCGCCCTTTGCGGGGCGGGCATGTTCCAAATTTTGCTTGATAAGGCGGTATACCCCGCGCAGCTTGATAAAAATACGGCTCAGCAGATGGGAACCCCTGTGCTGCACTGGACGATGATGAGCATGCAGGGGTATGGCGGCTTCAGCCCGGAGGACGAACAGTTTACCCGCAGCTTTCAAGACCCAAAGGAACGCCGAAAACAGGTCGCCATAAGGCTGAAAGAGCGCGTTCAGGCGATGCGGATGCCCGATATGCTGCGCCTGATGCGCCGGAAAATGGAGAAGTGTTTCTGCAACGGTACCTATGATCTGCATGCATTTCTGGATGATTACCCTGTGCATGAGACAAAACTTCGAAACTTCCTTCTTCTGGGAAGCGAGGGATACCCGCCCTACAAACACCTTTGCAACGGCGTGGAACTGGGCTTATTCCTGCTTTCGCTTTTGGGCAGCGCGGCGCTGTGTGTGAAAAAACGGGTGGATTACCGGGTGCTGGTGCCGCCGCTGTGCATACTGGGGCTTGCCATGTTCCTGTGCCTGTGGGAGACGAACGCCCGCTATATCGTGAACTATCTGCCCATGCTGGCCTTGTGCGCGGCGCAGGGGATGCGGCAGGCGGCAGGGGCGGTGAACCGCTTTTTTGCGCGGCGGGCGGGTGAAACGCCTGCCGGAATATGAGGCTCTGGATGGCCGGCGTGCGGAAAGGCTGCGGTACAGTCAGAAAAAGGAGAAGAAGGCCATGAAGCGAAAAAGAAGTGCAAAGATATGGGCCGTGCTGGCCGAATGGGGCGTCATTACGCTGGGCACAGCTATTGTGGCTGCGGCGGTGTTCTTTTTTCTTGTGCCAAGCAGATTGTCGGTGGGCAGTGTATCCGGCCTTGCCATTGTGCTGGCCAATTTTATCCCGCTGCCTGTATCCGCCATCACCATGGCGCTGAACGTGCTGTTTCTGGTGCTGGGCTTTTTGTTGATTGGCGGTGAATTCGGCGCCAAAACGGTATATACCTCTATTCTGCTGCCGCTTTTGCTGGGTGTGCTGGAAAGGCTGTTTCCAAACAACGGCTCCATCATGGGCGACCAGTTTCTGGATATGCTGTGTTACACCATGCTGGTGAGCCTTGGCCTTGCGCTGCTGTTTGTGCGCAACGCCTCGTCCGGCGGGCTGGACATTGCCGCCAAAATATTGAACCGCTATTTTCACTTGGAGCTGGGCGCGGCACTGGCGGCGGCCGGTATGGTGGTGGCGCTTTCCTCGGCGCTTGTGTACGACGCCAAAACCGTCGTGCTCAGCGTTATCGGCACATATCTGGGCGGCATTGTGCTGGACCATTTCATCTTTGGCATGAACACAAAGAAAAAGGTGTGCATCTTATCGGGCCGCATTGAGGAGATACGCCGTTTTGTCATTGAAGAGCTGCACAGCGGCGCCACGCTGTACGAGGCTGTCGGCGCATATGACTATGCCCGGCGGCGCGAGCTTGCAGTGATTGTGAATAAGGCCGAATATGCAAGGCTGATGGGTTTTCTGGCGCAGGTGGATAAGGACGCCTTTGTGACAGTGTATACGGTGCACGAGATGTTCTACCGTCCGAAACCTGCGCAGGGGCCCGGAAAAAAGGCTTGACAAGCCGCGAAAAGCCTGTATAATAATAGCCAAACAGAAAAAGACTGTGAAGAGAAGAGTACGCTTTCGCGAACTTTCCAAGAGAGCCCCGGCAGGTGAAAAGGGGTAAAGGGACGAAAGCCGAACATGGCCTCTGAGTCGCGCGGGCAAACCCCACGGCAAGCCTGCGACGGGTGCACCCGTTACAGTGCCGCGCTGTAACTTTGTTTCATCCGCAAAGCGCAGCGGCAGAGGCGCGTTCCCGCAAGGGGCGTGCGAATTCAAGGTGGTACCGCGGTTAATTTATCGCCCTTGAAGCGAAAGCTTCAGGGGCGTTTTTGTTTGCCCAAAGGAAAGGAACGGGAAAAGCGTTGATAGACATTCAAAACCTCACAAAAGTGTTCGCAGACGGCAGCGCCCGCGTGGTGGCGCTGGAGGATGTGAGCCTGCGCGTGGAAAACGGCGAGGTGTTCGGCATCATCGGCATGTCCGGCGCAGGCAAATCCACCCTTCTGCGGTGCCTGTCCGTGCTGGAAAAGCCCACGCGGGGCCGCGTGCTGCTGGACGGCGAAGACCTTGCCGCCCTTTCGGGCGAGGCGCTGCGCCGCGCAAGGCGTAAAATGGGCGTCGTGTTTCAGGGCTATAACCTGCTGATGCAGAAAACAGTGGCCGAGAACGTAGCCTTTCCCCTGAAGCTGGAAAAGGGGTACGACAGGCAGGCTGTGGCCGCGCGCGTGCAGGAGCTTTTAAGCCTTGTGGGCCTTGCAGATAAGGCCGGGGCCTACCCGGCACAGCTTTCCGGCGGGCAGAAGCAGCGCGTGGCCATTGCCCGGGCGCTGGCCACAAACCCTGAAATGCTGCTGTGCGACGAGCCCACCAGCGCGCTGGACCCCCTTACCACCAAGGCCATGCTGGCGCTTTTGCAGGATATCAACCGCAAGCTGGGCGTCACCATTCTTATCATCACGCACGAGCTTGCCGTGGTGCAGGCCATTTGCAGCCGCGTGGCCGTAATATCGGACGGCCGCGTGGCCGAAACCGGCGAGGTGGCGCAGGTGTTCGCTGCGCCGCGCTCTGCCGAGACAAAACGGCTGCTGGGAAGGGAGGGCTGAACAATGGCACAGTTCTTTTCGCAATATGGCCCGCTTCTGGCCGAGGGCGTGTGGGAAAGCGTGTACATGACGCTGGCCACCACTGCGCTGGCCTATGTGCTGGGGCTGCCCATGGGCGTGCTGCTGACGGTGACAAAGCGCGGCGGCATTGCGGCGGCGCCGCGCTTCCACGCGGTGTTCGGCTGGGTGGTGAACATTCTGCGCAGCCTGCCGTTCCTCATTCTGATGTTTTTCGTCATTCCCTTTACGCGCCTTGTGGCGGGCACCAGCATCGGCCCCACGGCGGCGCTTGTGCCGCTTACCATTTCGGCGTCCCCGTTTATTGCCCGCATGGTAGAGCAGAGCCTGGAGGAAATAGACGCAGGCGTGGTGGAGGCCGCCGAGTGCATGGGCGCGACAAAGTGGCAGGTGGTCACGCGCGTGCTGCTTGTGGAAAGCGTGCCCAGCCTGCTGCGCGGGCTTTCCATCAGCGTCATCACTATTTTGGGCTACACCGCCATCACCGGCGCGTTCGGTGCGGGCGGGCTTGGCAACCTGGCCTACCGCTTCGGCTACCAGCGCTACCAGAAGGACGTGATGTACGTGTGCATCCTTCTGCTTATTTTGCTGGTGTGCGCCGTTCAAATCATATTTGACCTTGCGGCCCGCAAAGCGGATAAACGCAACCGCTGAGCACAAAGCCGTTTGGAATAGAGAGGGAAAAGGAGAGTTTACCATGAAAAAACTTACCGCACTTTGCCTTGTTTTGTGCCTTGCGCTGGTGCTTGCCGCCTGCGGCGCGGCGCCCGCATCCTCCGCCGCCTCCGGCAGCGCTGGTTCTTTGGGGGCCGCTGCCTCCGGCGCAGAGGGAACCGTCACCCTGAAGGTGGGCGCCTCGCCCTCGCCGCACGCCGAAATTTTGGAGCATGCGGCCGAGCTGCTGGCCGCCGAGGGCATCACGCTGGACATTGTGGAGTTTGACGATTATGTCATGCCCAACACCGCCCTGCAGGAGGGCTCGCTGGATGCGAACTATTTCCAGCACGAGCCGTATCTTTTGAACTTCAACGCCGAAAACGGCACCAACCTTGTGTCTGCTGGGGCCATCCATTACGAGCCGCTGGGCGTGTATGCGGGCAAATCTGACGATATTGCCAATGTGCCGGACGGCGCGGTAATCGGCATCCCGGCCGACGCCACCAACGGCGGCCGCGCGCTGCTGCTTTTGCAGGAGTGCGGCGTGCTCACCCTGAAGGACGGCATCAGCATCGACACCTTCCGCGATGCAGAGGCGAACGCCGAAGCCATCAATTTTACTGAATACGACGGCATTGCGGAAAACCCGCACAATGTGAAGATAGAGGCGCTGGTGGCCGATATGCTGCCTGCCGCCCTGCCAGATTTGGATTTCGCCGTCATCAACGGCAACTATGCCCTTCCGGCCGGCATTTCAGACAAGCTTCTGGCGAACGAGGATGCCGGGGGCGAGGCGGCCGGCGTGTTTGCCAACATCATAGCCGTGCGCGCCGGGGACGAGACGCGCGAGGATATTCAAAAGCTGGTGAGCGTGCTGAAAAGCGACGAGATGAAGGAATGGATTACCTCGAACTATGAAGGCAGCGTGCTGCCCGCGGCGTAACGTGCAGAAAGCGGCCTTTTCCGCAGCGGCTGGCAGCGCGCCGGGGCGTTCCCCGGTACGCTGCCAGCCGTGCAGGCAGGGTGCAGGGCCGTTTTGGTAAAGCCATAAAAAACGCCGGGTTTCATGTGCCCGGCCAAAGAAAGCAGGAGCTTTATGAAGAAAAAAACGTATTACATCACCACCCCTATCTATTACCCCAGCGACAAACTGCATATCGGCCACAGCTACACCACGGTGGCGTGCGACGCACTGGCGCGCTACAAGCGCATGCAGGGCTATGACGTAATGTTCCTCACGGGGACGGACGAGCACGGCCAGAAAATACAGGATAAGGCCGAGGCCAAAGGCGTGACGCCGCAGCAGTATGTGGACGGCATTGTGGCGGGCATCAAAGAGCTTTGGAAGCTGATGAATATTTCAAACGACCGCTTTGTGCGCACCACGGATGCTTACCACATCGAAAGCTGCCAGAAAATTTTCACCCGGCTTTACGAGCAGGGCGATATTTACAAGGGCTGTTACAAGGGCCATTACTGCAAGCCCTGTGAAAGCTTCTGGACAGACAGCCAGCTTGTGGACGGCAAATGCCCGGATTGCGGCCGTGAAGTATACGAGGCCGAGGAAGAGGCCTATTTCTTCAAAACCAGCAAGTATGCCGAAAGGCTTTTGAAGCTGTACGAGGACGTGCCGGATTTTATTCAGCCCGAAACGCGCAAAAACGAAATGATAGCCTTCATCAAACAGGGCCTGCAGGATACCTGTGTGTCCCGCACTACAGTGCCCTGGGGCATCCCCGTTCCGTTCGACACCAAGCATACTATGTATGTGTGGGTGGACGCGCTTTCAAACTATATCTCTGCGCTGGGCTACGGCAATGAGGCGTATGACGATTACGAAAAGTTCTGGCCCGCGGACATCCACATGGTGGGCAAGGAAATTCTGCGCTTCCACACCATTTTGTGGCCCGCCATGCTGATGGCGTTGGGCCTGCCTTTGCCCAGGCGCGTGTTCGGCCACGGCTGGCTGCTTTTGGAGGGGGGCAAAATGTCCAAATCCAAAGGCAATGTGGTGGACCCTGTGGTGCTGTGCAGCCGCTACGGCACGGATGCCATCCGCTATTTCCTTTTGCGCGAGATACCCTTCGGCAACGACGGCGTGTTCTCGAACGAGGCGCTTATCGCGCGCATCAATTCCGATTTGGCGAATGACCTTGGCAACCTTTTGTCCCGCACGGTGGCTATGGTGGAAAAATATTTCGGCGGCACGCTGCCCGAGGCGCGGCAGGCCGGGGAGTTTGACGGCGAGTTGGCGCAGCTTGTAGACGCAATGCCCGCCGCCGTGACGAAATGCATGGACAGCCTGCAGCTTCCACAGGCGCTGGCCGAGATATTCAGGGGCATCCAGCGCGCCAACAAATATATTGACGAAACGGCCCCGTGGGTGCTGGCGAAGGATGAGGCGAGCCGCCCGCGCCTTGCCGCCGTACTGTATAACCTGTGTGAGACGCTGCGCTTCGCGGCTACGCTGCTGCAGCCCTTTATGCCGCAGACGGCGCCCAAAATGGCCGCTCAGCTTGGGCTGGACGCCGGGGCGCTCACCTATGATGCTCTGGGCGCCTTCGGCAGCCATGCCGCCTACACCGTGCACAAGGGCGAGGCGCTGTTTCCGCGCATTGATGCAGAAAAGGAACTGGAGGAACTGAGAATGGAAGAAGAGAAAAACAGGGCCGCGGCCGCCCCCGCCGCCCCGGCGCCTGCGCCTGCCGCCAGTGAGGGCGAGCCCATTGAGCACCTGCCTGAGATAACCTTTGACGATTTCAGCAAGGTAGAGCTGCGCGTGGCAAGGGTGCTCACCTGTGAAAAGCTGCCCGAAAGCAAGAAGCTTTTGAAGTTCACCTTGTTTGACGGCGAGCGCGAGCGCACCATCCTCTCCGGCATTGCGAAATGGTACGAGCCGGAAGAGCTTATCGGCAGGAATGTGGCCATTGTGGCCAACCTTGCTCCGCGCCCCATGATGAAGGGCAAATATGTCAGCGAGGGCATGATTCTTTCCGCCGATATGCCGGACGGCGGCGCGAAGGTGACTATCTACCCCGATGATGTAAAGCCCGGTGCGGGCATCTGTTAACAGAAAAAATACCGAAGGCGGGCAGGCGCGGGGCGCTTGCCCGCCTTTTGGCTGGGGGCGTATGCCTTGTTTTCTTGTGTGCATATTGAAAACAGGGCACGAAATATGGTATAATCTGCACCGGCGGTGCCCCAGATAAGCCATAGCGCGGCAAGGGGCGGCGCCGAAGAAAACAGGAAGGAGAAATGTATATGAAGAAGAGAGCGGCACAGCGAGCCTGCGCGCTTTTGGCGGCGTTGGCGCTGTGTGCAGCGCTGGGCACGGGCGTGTTTGCCGAGGCGGCGCCGGGCCCGGCGGAAAGCCCGGCGGCGTCAGGCGTGGAAAGCGCAGCGCAGACGCAGGGGCAGGGCCAAAGCGGCGCGGGAAGTGAAGAGACGGCCGACAGTGCACTGTCGCATCAGCCGGAGTTTCCGGCTGATGAATCTTCTTTGACGGAAGAGGGCACGCAGGCGGCCGGGGATGCGGAAGGGCAGGCCGGTGCAGAACAGGACGCGGAGGCGCAGGCAGCCTTGCAGGCGGCGGCAGCGCCCGCGCCGCAGAGTGGTGCCAGCCTTGCAGAGACCACGGGCCTCACCATCACGGCGGACGACGGCCAGCCGCTTGTGCAGGGCGTGGATTATGAACTGGTGCAGGGTGTTTCCACCTTGCAGCAGACAAGCATCATACCTACAATTCAGATAACAGCGGGCCCTTTGGCAAATCTTATTGTACTGAAAACAGAGCGCGCAGTGACGGTAACGGGCACCTCGAAGGATAACTACGGCCTTCAGGTGGCGGCAGGGGTGCATGCGAACATCACGTTCAGCGGCGTCACCATCGCTGCACCCATCCCGTTTGACATCGTCACCAACATCAACGGCACGGCGGACGGCCAGCCTGCCGAGCGCGGATATGAGATACTGCCGGAAAAGCGCACCAGCGTGCACCTCACGCTGGCGGATGGAAGTACAAATACACTTGCTGTGACGCCGAGCACCACGCTGCGTGCGGCATTGCACTGCGGCGAGGGCTCTGTGCTTGTGATAGACGACAGCGTGTGGAATCAGACGGCGGCAGGGGAAGCCATCACGCCCGAACAGGGGCGCATGCCGTATGACTGCACGCTGAAAAACGGCACGGAATTGAAGCAGGGCGACCCGCTGTGGAAGATGGACAGTGAGACGCCGGGCGCGCTGACTGTCACAGGCGGTGGTTACAGTGCCGGCATTGGCGGCGGCATTGCAGAAGCCAGCGGTGGCATTACCATAGAGGGCGGCGCTCTGGAAGCGCATGCAATGACGGGCGCTGTAAATACGGCGCTGTATTCTGGCACAGGTATTGGCGGGGGCGCTGGCGGCGGCACAGGTTGCACGCTGGAGGGCGGCGGCCTCACCATCAACGGCGGACGCATCACAGCCACCGGAAGCTATCATGGCGCGGCGGTTGGGGCAGGCTGCCGCCTTAATGATTGCGGAGTGGCAATTCCAGACCAACTGCCCGGAACACTGAAGGCACAGTTTGGCCTTTGTCCCTGGTGCGAGGGCAGGGGAAATAAAACCCCGCATGCGGCAATTCCAGGCGACATTACAGTGAACGGCGGTTATATTGAGGCCACCAGCGGCGTGCATGGCAATGCGGTGGGCGGCGGCTGCATGAATGCGATGAATGTAGGCCATGGCGGCGCGGAAAAAGAACAGCATGAGCTTCGCATCAATGGCGGTACGCTGAAGCCCTTTGGAAAAAACTCAAGTGATGGTGAACTGGGTTCTTGGGACGTGGGTGCGCGCGGTGGCAAAGTGATTGTGACGGGCGGCTCGTTCCCCGTGCATAAGCACAATGGAGATATCAACACCGACGGCCTGAGCTTTCAGGGTGCCAGCGTAGAGAGCGCCAGCGGGGAAAAGCTGACAATGGTGGAGATAGACCTGCACAACTACCCGGAACTGCAGGGCGGCAAGGTAATAGACTTTCATGTGAGCATCGGCGGCGTGCCGCTGGAGCCGGAATACGGCCTTGCCAATATCATCGACACGGACGGCAAGCTGTATTTCTGGCTGCCGAAGTCTGCTGTGGGGCAGTCGGTAGAAATAAGCGGCCTGAAGGTGCTGAACACAAGCGGGCAGGAGCAGGACGGCGAATACCCGTTTGTGGTGCCGGAGGTAGGGCAGAACGGCAACGTCGCCAAGAGGTATGTCATCTTCGAGGTGGACGAAAGCCAGTTCAGCGCAGATTTGAAAAGCCAGCTGGACAAGCGGTACGACGGCATAGCGATTGAATGGGAAAAGCTGACGCAGGAAATAGCGGCACAGGGCATTGAGGTGACAAAGCCTAACGGGGAAAAACTGACGGACGCATCGGCAATGACGCCGGAGGCGCGGCGGTATCTGGATAAAAACGGGCAGCCAACGCAGGAGGCGAGCAACACAGCGCCGTTTAAGAACGCGGGCAGCTATGAGCTAACCATAAACTCCAGCCAGTTCGCAAAGGACGAGGACTTTGCCGCAACCTTCTGGGGGCATCAGGCAAAGCTGGGCGCAAAGATAACGCCTGCGGACAGCCGTGTGACAGACTTCACTTACAGCACCACAGGCACAAATAAGACGGAGACGCTTACGCTTACGGCAAACGTGAAGCCGCAGGCGGGCGAGGCCAAGACGTGCGAGGCGCCGGATGGGTACGTGCAGTTTTACATCAACGGCGTTGCGGTGGGCGCGCCGGTGAGGCTGGACGGAGCAGTATCTCAGGATACAGATGGGTATTACTACCGCACGGCCAGCGTGACGTTCGATTTCACGCAGGGGGGCTACCCTGCGATTCCCTCGCGTGAGGACGGAAAGTTCATCATCGAGGCAAAGCACTACGGCAGCACGAACTATACGGACAGCGAGGGCACGCCTATCGAGCTGGATGGAGCAGACCTTCCGGGCGGAGGGCTGCCCACCACAGACCCGCCAGAGGTAGAGATTAAGCCGGGGCAGCCGGGCGGCGGAGAGAACGGCAAGCCGCTGGAGCCGGATAAGGTAGAGCCAAATCCGGACGGCAGCGGCAGGCTGGACAGCTACGTGACGGATAAGGTGGTGCGGCCGACGCAGCCGGGGGCAGTGCTGGATAAAGAGGGCGCAGAAGACTTTATCAACGACCGGTATGAGTTCACCGATAACCAGGGCGAGCCGCTGGAGCCGGATGAAATCATCATCTATGACAAGGAAGGCAACGACATCACGGACAAAGGCATAGACCTTTCGAAGCCGGGAGATTATGTGATCCATGTGAAGGTGGAGGATGAAAACGGGAACAGCACAACGGTGGACCTGGATTATATCGTGAAAGACCCGCCGGAGGTAGAGATAAAGCCCGGCCAGCCGGGCGAGCCGGAGAAGGACGAAGACGGGGAAGACAAACCCGGCACAGGCACGCTGCAGCCGGAGGATGAGCCGCACCAGGGCGAGGACGGGCTTGTGCATCAGAACTACAAGGATGTCGTGTATGAAAAGGTGGAAAACACGGTGCTGTCGCAGCAGGATGTGGAAAAACTGGTGAACGGGCGGTATGAGATACCGGCGGGCAGCGACGTGAGCGTGGTGATAAAGGACAGCACGGGCAAGGTGGTAACGGGCATAGACAAAAGCCATGTGACACACTACACGGTGGAGGTAGTGGTGAAGGACGAGCACGGCAACAGCACCACCATCCACCTGCGCTATCAGCTGTACGATGACGGCAGCACGCCGCCGTCGCCGGGCAGCAGCGGGGATAAGGGCAACCCCAAGACGGGGGCCTGAGGCGCGTGCATTGAACAGAAAGCAGGCAGGAAATGCCGCGCACCCCGTTTGGGGCGCGCGGCGTTTTGCAAGCTGGCGCGGCTGATGGCAATGGCCGCGGGTTTGCGGGCCGGGGAAAAGGGAAAATCCGTGCGCTTTGAGCCGTATGCCGAAAGCAGGCCCTTACAGGGCCTACGCAGGCCGTAGGCGCGGCCTGGGGTTATGATTTTGACCTGCCGCAGCTTTCCCCTGTATTCTGCCCGGTTTGCAGTTTTTCCCGCCTTGCCCGGATATTTTGTTTCGGGAAAGGGCAAAGTGCCCTTGCGGCACCGGCGCGGCCAGTGGTGGCCTGTAAAAAGCCTTCGCCCCGGCGGCGGGCGGGGCTGGCTGCCAGCGGCGGGTTACCAGAGCGGCCCCCTGCGCTGAAACAATGGCCGCGGGCTTGCGGGCCGGGGGAAAGGGACAAGCCCTGCACTTTGAGCCGTATGCCAAAAGCAGGCCCTTACAGGGCCCGCGCACGCCGTAGGCGTGGCCTGCGGCCGCGCCCGGTACTCTAAGCGGCGTTTCGAAAAAGCGCTTCCGGCGGGCAAGCCGCAGAAAGCGCGCCCCAGGCAGAACGGGTCTTGCATATGGAAGGCGCACGCGTCCCTTTTTTCAGGCGGGGGCCGCTGCAAACGGGCCTGTTTTGCGCCTGCGCGGCCGGTGGTGATGCTTTTGGGAAAACGCCCCATGTGCGGGGAAAAGGCGTGCCGGGGATAAACCCTTTTGAAGCCTGCATATGCCACATGGGGCCGGAATGAACGGGGTGTGGCAGCACCGCAGCCTTGCGGGGGCCGTGTGTGCCTCATAAAGGTTACCTCAATGAAGAACGAAAGGGATACAAAGAAGGCGCACCGCAGCTTTGCCGCAGGCGAGTGCGTGCCAAAACAAAAAGCGGCCCCTGCAAAGCCGGGACCGGGCAGGGAAGCAATGATTTTGCCTCACCATTTCAGCACATCGTACAGGCAAGCCCCCATGGCGGCCGTCAGGCCTGCCATGGGGGCTTTTCGTCTTCTGCATCTAAATTGGCGGGGTAAACCCGCTTTGCGCTGCCGGGCAGAATGATTTGCCTGCCGCAGTAGGGGAAGTTCTGCTGTCTGCCCGCTGAAAGCGACGTGTTGCTTCGCAAAACTGCGCCTGTCTCCGGCGGGAGCTACATGCCCGCTGCAAGCGGGTACATTGCTTTGCAAAACCGCAGAACGTTCCGCTGCCAAAAACCATGGACGCCGCAGTGCATGCAAATTGCCTTTTCGGCAGGAGTAGCGGTTTCTCACCCGGCCCTGGCTGGGGCCGGAGCGATAACTTCCTGCTTTCGGGCGGCCTCTGTTTTTACATTGCCTCCACAAGCGCCTTTGTGTCACGCGCAATCATCAGCTCTTCGTTGGTGCACACAACCAGCACCTTCACGCGGCTGCCTTCGCCCGTGATATCGTTGATGTCCAGCCCGCGCAGCTTGTTCTTTTCGGCGTCGATAGAGATGCCCAGAAACTCCATATCCCTGCACACCTCGCTGCGCACATAGCCGTCGTTCTCGCCAATGCCGCCGGTGAACACCAGGCAGTCGATGCCGCCCATGGCCGCCGCATACGCGCCCACATATTTTTTGATTTGATAGTTCAGCATGTCGCTGGCCAGCTTGGCGCGGGCATTGCCCTCGGCTGCGGCCTTTTCCACGTCGCGCTTGTCGCTGGAGACGCCGGAAATGCCCAGCAGGCCGCTTTTTTTGTTGAGGTAATCGGCCATTTCCTGCCCGTGGATGCCCAGCTTCTGCTCCATATACGTCACTACGCTGGGGTCGATGTCGCCGCAGCGCGTGCCCATCAAAACACCCGCCAGCGGGGTGAGGCCCATGCTGGTATCCACGCATTTTCCGCCGTCCACAGCGGTGATGCTGCTGCCGTTGCCCAAATGGCAGGTGACCATTTTGATGTCCTTCGCGTCTTTGCCAAGGTACTGTGCGGCCGCCATGCTCACATAGCGGTGGCTGGTGCCGTGCGCGCCGTAGCGGCGGATGGAATACTTCTCGTACATCTCGTACGGCACGCCGTACATATACGCCTTTGGCGGCATCGTCTGGTGGAAGGTGGTGTCAAACACCACCACGTTCGGCACGTTGGCCCCAAACACAGCCTTTGCGCTGCGCAGGCCCTGCACATGCGCCATGTTGTGAACCGGGGCCAGGGGGGCAATTTCTTCAATTTTGTCGATGATGGCGTCTGTGACAAGCTCAGACTTTGTAAAGAATTCCGCGCCCTGCACCACGCGGTGGCCAATGGCGCTGATCTCGCTTTTATCCTTCACCACGGCGCCCTCGCCGGAGGTCATCATTTCCACAACCTTCATAAAGGCTTCCGTGTGGGTGGGGAAGGGCACCTCCTCCTCCCATTCTTTGCCGTGCGCCTTGTGCACGATTTTCGAGCCCTCGATGCCGATGCGCTCGCACAGGCCCTTGCACAGAACGGCCTCGCCGTCCATGTCGATCAGCTGATACTTCAGTGAACTGGAACCGCAGTTGATAACCAGTACTTTCATGTCTTTCCTCCAACATTCCGGTGCGCGCGGCACCTTTTTTCTTTGCCGAATTTATTATATAATGGGAAAAACAGGTTTTCAAGGGCCAACAGCCCGAAAACGGGCCGCCCGACCATTTTTGCGGCCCGGCAGGCGGAGGGGAGGCGTGCGGCATGCGCACTGCGGGCATTATTGCCGAATATAACCCGTTCCACAACGGGCATGCGCACCAGATAAGCCGGGTACGCGCGCTGGGGTTTGACGCCGTGGTGTGTGTGATGAGCCCCGGTGTGGTGCAGCGCGGCAGCCTCGCGCTGATGCCCGCGCAGGTGCGCGCCGAAGCGGCGCTTTCGTGCGGGGCGGACGTGGTGCTGTGCCTGCCCGCGCCCTATGCGGCGGCCAGCGCCGAGGCCTTTGCGGCCGCCGGGGTGCGCGCGCTCAGCGCGCTGGGCTGCGTACAGGCGCTGTGCTACGGCGCAGAGACGCCGGACGCTGCCGCGCATATGCGTGCGGCAAAGGCCCTGCTGTGCCCGGCCTTCGCGGGGCGCCTGCGCGAAGAGCTTGCCGCGGGCCTGCCCTTTGCAGCCGCCCGGCAGAGGGCTGCGCAGGCCGTGTGCGGGGAGGCGGGCGGCCTTCTGGCAAGCCCGAACGATATTCTGGGTGTGGAATACTGCAAGGCCATCCTGATGCAGAAAAGCGCACTGCAGCCG
>DBFANS010000002.1:0-21700 GCA_048233475.1 Collinsella aerofaciens
GCAATCAGCTATACGTCGGGTTGGTACCGCTCCAACTATGGACACATAACCCAGTTCAAGTGTAACTACCGTGTGTACAACTAAAGCAACCGGCCGGGACGAGGGGTGACGCAAAAGCGTCGCCCCTCGTTTTTAACCATGCCAGCTGAACCTGGTTCAGGCTTCAATGCAAGAAGAAGCAGGCCGAGGATAGGAGACATTAAGGCTAATAGCCCGAACTCGTTGCCCGACCGTCACTATTAGTGACTATTAGACAGGACTTGCGGACGATACAGCTAATAGTCGGTACTTGCAAATCACCCGCGTGTACCGAAAGGTATGGCAGGAGAGGCTGCCGATACGCTGCGCGCTAGATGCCGATCGTATCGATGGGTGCGATGGTGATGCCGTCCGGCGTCGTGTGGGTAGGCATCCCGAACCCGATGACGATGAGCTTAGCCGCAGGCGGTCTTTCCCCGCGCTCGACCAGCTTCCGCTCTAGGCGAAGCAGGTTCTCGGATGCCTCCGGCACCTGCGGGCTTCCCAGCTTGACCTCGACCGCGATCCATGACCCGTCGCGCCTGTGGACGATGGCATCGACTTCCAGATCGTCGGCGTCGTGGTAATGCGAGACGGAGGCGTCGTTGACCGCCGCATAGACCTTGAGATCGTGCAGGACGATGGACTCGAAGAGCAGGCCGAGGGTCTTCGGGTCGGCCGTCAACGACTTGGGATTCGCGCCGAGCAGCGCCACGGCGAGCGAGGGGTCCGCGAGATGTCGCTTAGCGCCCTGGCGCAACCTCACCGGGGATCTGAGCGCCGGGTGCCACGCCGGGATGTCGTCGACGATGTTGATCCGTCGCAGCGCGTCCATGTAACTCGCAATTGTGTTCTTCGATATGTCGCCGTCCAGATCCCTTTCAATGGCTTTCGTGCCGGAAAGAGTCGACTCGTTGCGAGCGAGCGAGCAGAGCAGGGACCTGACCTTTTCCGGGTCGCGTCTCACTCCGTCGATTCTTGAGACATCGGATTCGCACACGCCATCGATATAGGCAGCCGATATCCGCATCGCTTCGGCGGTCGTCCTACCGACCGCCTGAGGCCAACCGCCGCGGCAGAGAATATCGGCAACACCGCTGATGCCATCGATGGACCCGAGCGATGTTTTAACGGGATCGCCTGCAAACAGCGCACCGATCGAAACCGCACCAGACGAGACGCCAAGTTCGGAAAGCGTCATGGTGTCCATCCGCAGGCGGGAGATGCGCCCGACGCCGCTGTGCATCGGTCGGTCCGCATCGTTCGGCGTCGCCGAGCCGGTAAGGATAAACTGCCCTGGTTCCCCTCCCCTCGCATCGCACTCGAAACGCACTGCGTCCCATAGCTTCGGCTCCTCCTGCCACTCGTCGATGAGTCGCGGCGCCGCACCGGTTATCGCCTGAGCCGGGTCGAGGCGAGCGAGTTGAAGCGCCGCGAAGCCGCCAGCGGGATCGGAGAGAGAAAGCGATGACTCCGCAAAGCGGTGCGCCGTCGTCGTCTTCCCGCACCATTTCGGTCCCTGAACAAGTACCGCGCCGAAAATGACGAGGTCTCGTTCGATCAGCCGATCGACGCATCGGTCTATATATCTATTCACTAGTGCACCCCACTTCTTAAACAGAGAAATTATACTGTTTATCTGCTGCGTTGGGACAATTGCAGGTAATTCATTGGGACAATTTCAGGTTGAACTATGAAGCCTGTACTAAAAGAAAGCCTATAAGAATGTAGGATGTATATAGCGCACGGGAGCGCTTATAGGCTTGGCAGAGCCGGCGCCCTGCGCGGATGGAAACAGTTTGGGGTTTTCTCCCAGCAGCTGAAGCCGCCCTAGTAGGGGCGGCTTCAGTCATTTAAAGGGATGAGCTCGTGCATCTCTCCCTTACCGGAATCAAGCCTTTCTGCAGCTACCTCTAGGTGTTTCTGGTTCTCTTTGCTCCAGAAAGGATCAATCTCCTCGACCGGGGTTCCAGTGATCTCGGCGACATCGTCGGCATCGACCTTGAGCTTTGCGACGATTTCTTCCACCACCCGGCGCCGTGCCTCATCTTTGATCTCCTCGCCGACCTCGCCAAACTCCATCGACGGCCCGTCCTTGCTCACCGGTCCATACATATGGATCCCCCTTTTTCAATCCATCTATTGCGATAGATCTTCTAGAAATTGGGCAAAAGCGTACTCATGCAACGTTGCATGAGTACACAATACACCGCATTATCGCGCTACGTTTCTTGCGGCAACGTAGAACCGGCAGTACTCCGGCTTGAAGACGAACTCAACAGTCCCGGTCGCCCCCATTCGGTTTTTAGCAACGATGACATTCGCGATGCCCTTGGCCGGACGTCCATCCATGTTCGCCTCTCGATCGTCGGCTGAACGGTCCAAGAACATAACGATATCGGCGTCCTGTTCGATCGAGCCGGAGTCGCGAAGATCAGACAACTGGGGCACTTTTCCGACGCGATTCTCAACCTGCCGAGAAAGCTGGGATAACGCAATGACGGGAACGTTAAGCTCCTTTGCGAGGATCTTGAGCGAACGGGAGATCTTGCCGATCTGAACGTTCCTGCTCTCGAACTTGCTTCCCTTGGGATCATCAACCAGCTGCAGGTAGTCGACGATGATGATTCCCTTTCCTTGCCCGCGAAGCATGCGCCTCGCCTTGGCGCGAATGGACGCGACGGTCGTTCCGGGCGTGTCGTCGATGTCGATTGGCAGAGCACTCACGGATGCCACGATGTTCTCAGCCAGGGCGCGGTCGCCCTCCTTGATAAGCCCATCCCTGATGGCTCCGATGGTCAAGCCGCTTGAAGCGCCGGCCGACGCGCTCGCGAGTATGCGCTGTCCTATTTCGGTAGCAGTCATCTCCAGCGAGAAGAGGCATACCTTCGTACCAACGCTTGCGATCGATGTTGCCAGATTGATTGCGAAAGCACTCTTACCGACCGCCGGCCGAGCGCCGAGGACGATGAGCTGTCCAGGCTCGAACGAACCGATAAGCTCATCGAGCTTGGAGAATCCAGTTTTGACATGGTCCGTCGCTCCGCCCGTCCTGGTCGCCTCGGCGGAATCGAGGACGAGGCGTAAAGCGCTTTCCATGCTCTTGTAATCGCTTGGGACGGATTGCTCGGTCGCGGCGAGAAAGGTGTCCTGGACTGCGGAGATGTATTCCGCGGTGTCTATCGGCGGGTTATTGGTTAGCGACGTTACTTCAGCGGTCGCGGCGATGACATTACGGCGAGCGGTGTCACGTCGCAGGATGTCAACGTAGTGCTCATACGACGCCTGAGCAAAGTCGTCCGAGATGAGTTCGATGACGTATGCCTCGCCACCGACGGCAGCGAGCTTTCCGCTGCTCCGAAGCCCATCGATGACGGAGACGCAGTCGGCCCCGATACCCTTCGCATCAAGATCGCAAATCGCCTTGAAGATCGTCCTGTTCGACGGAGAGAAAAAATCTGACTCCGTGCAACTTGCCACGATTTCCACGCGTGAAACGCGGTTCGTCATGGCGGCGGCCAGCACTTTCTTTTCTGCTTCGATGTTGGACGGGAGTTTCGTTGGTAACGGCATATTTGGCCTTCCTACTGCGTACCAATGCAACGTTGCATGAATACGCAGTTGAATAATTTGCTATTTTCTAGATATTTTCTAGAAAATATCTAGATTTATCCCTTAATGCGCACTGATGCAACGTTGCATCAGTGCGCATTTACTTGTTTCTCTTTCTCGACTTCTTGAGAATCGCTTCCAGTGCTCGTATGCGGTCATCTTCGAGACGGACCGCAGCAACAGCGGCCCCCGACGCGATTTCCGGCACGACCTGCTTTCCCTGCTTCTTGAGCTCAATGAAACCTTGCTCGGCAAGATGCTTCCTAGCCTTTTGGAGCGCGGAGACGGAAATACCCAGGAGCTCTGCCAGCTCCGGGTTCTTCATCGCGCCGCGGGGGTGGTCCAGCAGACTTTGGGACACGAGGTCGCCGAACACGACACAGGCTGCATCGTGGAACGCATCACTTGCAAGCATGAATCGCGGCACGTGAAGGAACTGACCGCTAATCAATTCGCTTTTGGACATGCCGACAAAGTTACCGATTTCATCAAAGTCAACCGAAAGAGCCCCGCTTTCCGAGCGCACGACCCATCCCCAACCAACCATCTCGTTGATGGTTGTACTCACTCGGCACCGATCGATATCAAGTTCGACGGCCGTTGACTCACGAAGCTCGGAAAGACCAGATCCGATATGCGAGAGCAGGATAACGGTTCCGACCGAGCATTTGCGCCCATTCGGCATCGTCTTGCCAACCACCGAAACGAGACCGAGGCGCACGAGAAGCCATGGATAGTCCTTGAGCTCACGGGTTGCGACGGGGCGCTGCAGCACAGGCGCTGCAGCGGAAGTACCCAGATTGCCTCCACCAACCGAAAGCTCGGTTTGGAACACGAACGGCGCAGGGGCATCATTCGATTTTTCAGATTGACTGCCGACGGCGGCAGCCAGAGCGTTGGCCAAGCTGGTCATGATTATCACGACCTCTAGCCGACAGCATCATCTGCCAAGGTACATCCACAAAAACCAGCGGTAGAACCGAAGGTACTATGGTATGATGTCCTTGACAAATCGATATCACGTCGGAAAGAAAGACTCATTTGCTTGGCGGCTGCGAGTCTTTTTTTCTGCCTATTTTTCCTCATCGCCAGCCCGATCCTCGCGCTCATGAAGCATCTGGTTGCGCAAAAGCACGCCGATATACCCGGACTTGTTCATTCCGGTCTGCTCGGTAACCTCGGTAAGATAATCCACGAGCTCAACGGGAAGGGTGAGCAACACGCGCTTCTTGGACGGAGTTGCGTCCTTCTTGGATTCCATCTCAAATACCTTTCTGGCCGAATTTACATTGCAAATAGTATATCCGTATATATCACGATGTTCAAATATATTTCTTCACGGTTGAATGCGTTGTCATAACCCCTTAACGCGTACTCATGCAACGTTGCATCAGTACATAACGTTGCATGAGTACGCACATAGCGTTGCATGAGTACACATTTATGTTGCATCAGTACGTGATAAATAGGGGTTAACGTTGCATGAGTACATGTCCCTATATATGTAGAGAAAAGAGAATTGAGAATTAAGAGAGAGGGCCACAAGTGGCCTAGAACCCTCGCTTGAAACTCACTGAAAGACGAACGTCTTTTTGCAATCGTGAGGTGACTACAGATAGGGCATCTTTTTCAGCTGCTATCCATTCCGACATTCAGTCGACCTCACGTCTAGACCACGGAAACGGCCACAGAATCGAATATCTGACACTTTGGAACCAATTCGGCCGTATTCCTCAGACTGCATTATTTCGATGCCTTAAATCGGATCTGAGAGCCTACAAGAAAGAAAAAGCACCTTCCGGTGCTCTTCTTGACTGACGTTTGATTAAGATATGTTCGCGAAATGCGATATCAGGATGCTTGTTCCAATTCTTCAATCAGATTGAGCAATCGGTTTACGGCTGGGCCTAGAAGGTCTGAAAGAGCGAGCGTGATTTCACTCCCTGATTCCTCCATTGCCATTGCGAGGCCCTTTAGGCCATGAAGCTCGATGGCGAACTTGTCGTAAATTTCGGCGCGCGTCTCCTCGGCCGTTTTTGTCGAGTCTTCGACGGCATCCTCTGGGATGGCGAACGAATCAATATTGTCGCTCTCTTCGAGCAGGCCGAGCAATCGGTTTACGGCTGGGCCGAGAAGGTCGGCCAGCGCGAACAGGGCTTCGTTTTCGGATGTGTTCATCACCTGCGAAAGCCCGTTGAGCCCACAGAGCTCCGTGGTGATGTCGCCGCTGAGCTTCCTGCGTTGCTCGCTTTGAGTCATATCGGCTCCTTTTCTCATCGATTCCGAAACTAACCTATCGGTCTTCGTTTTCCGCCTCTTTAAGCAGCTCATCGACAGCGTTCTGCATCACAGCTGTCATCGTCCTGCCCTCCTGCTTGCAGTAGGCCTTCAGGGCTGCGTGCTTCTTTGCCGACACGTAAAACGTAATCATCTTGCGCTCGTCGGTCCCGGCATCACCCTTGTGTGCGGTGTCCTGGTTGTCCATGAGGCGCTTTTTGGCCGGCTTGGTGTTGTTGTTGGCAAATGCATTGAAGTTATTTTTAACGGCCATTCAGGGCCTCCCTGAGCTCGCTATAGACGTCATCGTATCCGTAGAGTGCCGATCCGAACGGCAGCCCGAAGTAGCCCTTCAGGTCCTCCTTCTGGCGGATCGCCGTGTCGAAGTAGGAAATACCGCCGGCGGCAAGGTTTTCCTGCGCAGCCTTGAAACCGTTGGTGTTCGTTAGCACGCGGGTAAGAAGCACGGCGTACGGCCTCCCGTTCGCTTCCATCGTTTTCACGGTCTCGGCCGTTTTCACGAGGTCTGCGTTGCCGGTGCCGGTCGGCACGATGACGAAGTCCGACGCGCCCTGCGCCGCGTCCAAGATGGCCCCATTGGGTGGGCAATCGATGAAGGCCCAGCGGCTCGGATCGCCTTTGAACTTCTTCGCCGCCCGTTTGACGGTTGCGGGGTTCGCGGCGTCGACGGCGAAGGGAAGTTCCTCGCCGTTGTCCTCGGCGTTATCGGCCCAGAAGGTGGCCGATCCTTGCGGGTCCGCGTCGAGTACGACGACTTCCTTGCCGTCGCGAGCGGCGGCCGTCGCGAGCGCGATGCAGCTCGTCGTCTTGCCCACACCGCCCTTCAGATTGATCAGCGAAACGATCATTTTTGCACCGGTCCTCTCCATAGTTCTTCTAGAACATTTCTAGAAACCTTCTAGATTCATTTTACCGCACCGCAACGCTCCATAACCCATGAATCCCTGCAAATCTAGAAATACTCTAGAAGTTTTATAGAAACTTACTAGAAGATTTCTAGATACAATCACGATCACGCGTACCTTTCTGGTTTGCGCCTTGATACGATAAATGAAGACTCAGTTGGGAGAGGGAGGGGGTTGTGGTGACTGGCTTTTGGCAAGTGTTTGCACTTCTGGGCCACCTCGGTTTTGCAACGGTCCTTACCGTATGGCCGAACGACTTCGGCCGTCATCCCCGCCTTATCCGTGCCATCGGCATTCTCGGGTTGATCACCGGCGCCCCGCGCGTTCTTCGATTTGGCCTAGCTATTTGAGAAGCGACGGCGCGGCAGACAAGCAGATTAAGGTGGAAGGAAATGACCAGGCGCCCACCGCGCCGCCATCCAAAGTGTATCGCTCGCCTTCAACCTAATAGTTCCTAATAGTGCCCATGCACCCGACTATTAGCGACTATTAACCTAAAGACCCTGAAAATTCGTCTATTAACCGGTATTACCGCAGGAAGATAGCCAAATCCAAACGCCTCAACACCTGGAAGCCAACAATTTATTTCTATAATTCTTCTAGAAAACCCCTAGAAACCTTATAGAAGAATTATAGATTCAACTCATGCTGCGTCCCTTTTCGTTTCGGGCATACTGTCGGCAAGAAGACGATTTCAAGGAGGCGGACATGCTCCAGAACGTACTTGGCAGCGACGGACAGATGCACGTCGAGAACCAGGTCGGCAACATGAGAATCGACCTCACGACCGGTGAGACCAAGACGGTCGTTCCGTGAGCCGGTGGTATGAACACGGTCATTGGCCCCGACGGGACCCATACCGAGTTTCAGGCCGGCCAGATGCGCCAGACTCTCGGTAAGCCCGGGTTCGACTGGTTGTTCAATAAGCACTGACAAACGGTCGGTAAAACATAGGCGCTCTTAAAAATATGTGACCATAAGACCAGGCTAACATGTGCTCACAGACATATAGTCACAGCTGTAGATCGGTTTAATCCGCAGCCCGTAAGCTGAAGCTGCCTCAACGACCCGTGTCGGGCGAAACGCAAAAGGGGAATCTCTTTTGCGGGATTCCCCTTTCCGAGTCGTTATGCGATTTGTCCTACATCTGCTCGCGGCGCTTCTTTTGATCGGGGAAGACGCCGGCTGCCACGAGGACGGTGCCGACGATGGCGAACGTCTCGCCGATGAGTCCCGCGCAGCGGACTCCGGGCGAGGGCTGGAGCAAGTTGATGGAAGACCTTACCGATTTGCGGAAGGTTTTGCCCGAAGCATCCGGCACCGCCGGATTCTTTTGGAACGGCCTCTCGTTTGATTGCTTTCCTATCGCTTGCTCCCAGACTGGGCGTCTAAAAAGGCGGCCGAACCGGCCGCCCACAAATAAATAAACATTTACCGAATGTAAGAGGAGAGGAACGATGCCCATTACTCCCAATGACCGGCTACATCGACGACCCAATGCTGTCCCGTAGCCTGCTGTTCATAATGTCCCTGGTCCTCAGAGGTGGTATACGAATCATTGATTGCAGAAGCTCCATTAGGGTGTTGTGCATCACCGTAGGTAGAGATAACATGATTGTCCATTTCGGCTGCTGAGTTAAACGTTGCATGGCATACAGAGCACATCCAACGTTCATGGCGCGTATACACTACATTCGGTACCCAGACCTGGCTGTAATCTGTCTCCCAGTGGCCCTGCTCGGCAACCCACTTCTTCTGGCTGCCGCCGTTGGAAGAGGAATTGTTGCTGCCGGAACTCTGCGAATTGCCGGAATTCTGCTTGGACTGGGAGGAATCGCCCTTGCTGTCCGACTTCGACGAGTCGGAGGACTTGTTATCCTCCTTCTTGGAGTCATCGGACTGCTCGTCCTTGCTGTCGGATTCTTTCTTCTCCTCGGTCTTGGTTCCAGAGGTTTGCGTCGCCTTTTCTTCGCTCGGCTTCCTTTTGTCTTTATTCTTTACCGCTGTGGCGGCCCTTTCCGTAGAGCCGCTCCCTTGCTTTGCAACGCTGGCACATCCAAGTTGAGGTGCCGAAAGGCACACCAGAAGCGCAACGATAATAGCCTTTGTTCTCACACCGATCTCCCTGCCCATGAAACCGGGCGTTGGACACCAGCCGATATCCAACGCCCGGCTCGCTTTTACATCTGCTCGCGGCGCTTCTTTTGATCGAGGAAGACGCCGGCTGCCACGAGGACGGTACCGCCGATGACGAACGTCTCGCCGATGAGTCCCGCGCGGTCACCGGTCTGGGCGAGGCTGCCGGGCTTAGCGGTATCCGTGCCGGCGAGGTGCTTCGGGGTGTATGCCGCCTGCTGCTTTGCGACCTCCTCTGCCTCCTGTCGTGCGATCTCATCGGAAAGCTTCTGCTCCACTGCGATGCGGTCGGACTTCGCCGACTCGTAGGCGGCGAGTGCCGCATCATAGTCGGGCTGGAGCCCGTCCACCGCGGCCTGCTTCTCGTCCAGAATGGCCTTGGCGGGCGCGACCTTGGCACGTGCCTCGACTGCTGCGGCGAAAAGCGCGTTGAGGGCGTCATCCGCGTTCGCGTCATGGCCGGAAGCGATCGCCGCGCCGGCGTCGATGGAGTTCAGCTTCGACAGCTTGGCGTCTGCCTGCGCCTTCGCCTGCTCGGCGGCGGAGACCAGGGACTCGGCGGCGATGGTATCCGCCTTCGCGGCATCGAGGGCGGCCTTGGTGTCATTGACGGCCTTTACTGCATCCTGCTCGCGCTGCTGTGCCTCTGCGAGCTTCGCGGCAAGGCCGGTGAGGATGTCGAGGTTCGACTGTGCGTCCTCGAGATCGGTCTGGGAGCCGGTAAGCCTGTCGGCGGCAACGCCGGTGTCGGCCTTGGCGGCATCGACGGCACGCTGGGCATCCGCGAGGGCGCGTGCGGTGGCGTCCGCCTTTTGCTCGGCGGCGGCGAGGACGGTCGCCTTCTCGACCTGATCGGCTGCCGCCGCGTCATGGACGCTCTTTGCTGTATCGAGCGCCTTCTTGGCGTCGGCGACGTCCTGGAAGAACTTCGTGAGATCGGCGTTCGCATCCATGACGTCCTGCTGCTTGGCCTCGGTGTCCGCCTCGGCGGAGTCCAGCTTGGTCTGTGCGCCCGTTACGATCGCATTGGCGGCATCCAAGGCGACCTGCTTCTGCTGTACGGTCGACTTTGCCGTATCGACTGCCGCGTTGGCGGCATCGAGGTCCGATTTCGCCGCATCAAGCTCGGTCTGGGCATCCGTGACGCCCTGCTGCTTGGCGGCGACATCAGCCTTGGCTGCATCGACGGCACGCTGGGCATCGGTGACGTCCTGCTTTGCGGCATCGACACCTGCCTGTGCGGAATCCACCGCGACCTGCTTCTGCTGGACGGTTGTGGCGGCGCCGGCGGCTGCCTGCTTCTTGGATGCGAGATCGGCCTTGGCTGCGTCGAGTGCGCTCTTGGCGTTCTTGAGACCGTTGATATAGGAGGTCAGCTTCTGCTCGTACTCGTCGACGGAGATGGGGTTCATGTTCCAACCGGAGCCTGCCCAACCCAGGTTTGCGGTATCGAAGCTGTCGGTCTTCCAGCCGTTCGTGGTTCCCTTGCTGCAGACCGCCATGCCCATATAGCCGATTTCAGGGCTGATGACATGCAGATAGTGACCGACAGTTGCGGGATATCCGGCAACCTTAAAATGCTGGTTGACATAGGATTCAATCCCACTATGCGACTTGTAGAAGTCTACGGCATCCTTACCGATTAGACCGGTGACGCCATAGAGCTCCTGAACCGCCTGATCGAAGAAAGCCTTTTCTTGGTCCACCCACTGCGGTTTCGGATCGGTTCCATAGTTCCATGCGAGGTTTTCGCTCGTATCAAACTGCATGGAATGCCCAAACTCGACATCGGAATAGTTCGCGTTGGCAATCGCTGCCGCAATGAGCTTGTACGTGACCTGGAGCTCAGAGAGACCGACGGACTTGCGGTACTCGTTGATGGACTTCATGTACGGGATTGCCGCGAGCATGTTGTCGAGACTGGTCGCGTCGAGGCTGTTCCCCACCTCGGTGTAGTCCTTGTATGTGCAGTTCTGGATGATCTCGATGGCTGAATCGGCACCCATGGCACGGAAGAAGCCGATGGCTCCCTGCTTGAGCTGCGCGTCGGCGGTATCGAGTTTCGCCTGTGCCTCGTCGACCTTCTGCTGCGCGGCGGTCACGGCGGCGTCTGCGGTATCCTTTGCGGTCTTGGCGTTCGCGAGCTCTACGTCGGCGGCTGCCTTGGCGGACTCGGCGTCCTTGACAGCCTGCTTCGCGGCATCCAGCTTGGCGATGGCGTCGGCATTCGCCTGTTTGGCGGCATCGAGGTCGGCGTTCGCGGCATCGAGAGCGGACTGGGCGGCGTTCACACCGGATTCGGCATCGGCCGCGGCCTGCTGCTTCGCGGAGAGGGACGCCTGGGCATCATTCAGTTCGGTCTGTGCCGTTGCCGCAGCGGACTGTGCCTGCTCGAGCTCGGACTCGCACTGGGACTGTGTCGCTTGTGCGGCAGCGAGGGCTGCCTCCGCGTCCGCGACCTTCTGTTTTGCCGCATCGTACTCCGGGCCGCTCGCGCCTGCCTCCGCTGCGACGAGGTCTGCTTTCGCCTTCTCGTAGGCGGCGCTGGCGGCTGCGGCCTTCGCATCCGCCGCGTCCTTGTTCTGCTGGGCTGCGGCGAGGACGGCGTAGGCGGAATCCTTTGCAGACTGGGCCGCAACCAGCTTGGACTGGGCATCGGCAAGCGTCGCGTTGGCATTGGCGAGATTGGCCTGTGCCCTGCTCACGGCATCCTGGGCGTCGCGTACCGCCTGCTCGGCGGCACGGATAGCCTCCGGGGTGGCGCTCACGGCATCGGCCTTGGCTTTATCGAGGGCGTCTTTGGCATCCTGGGCCGCCTTGATGGCGGACTGGTACGCTTCGTCCTTCTCGGACGCATCGGCCTTGGCGTCTGCGAGACCCGCCTTCGCCTGTTCGAGGTCCTTGCCGGCGGCATCGGCGGCGTCCTTGCCCTCCGCGACCTGACGGGCGTACTCGTCCATTGCCGCTCGGTCGGCTGCCGTGCCGGCGCTGACCGCCGAATCGTAGGATGCCTTGGCCTGGTCGCGGGCGGAAGCCGCCTCGTTGTAGGGACCGGCGGCCTCATCGTAGGATGCCTTGGCGGCGTCCTCCTTCGCCTTCGCCTCGTCGACTGCCTTCTGCAGGTCCGCGATGGTCTGTGCGGCGGATTTCGCGCCGGTACCGGATGCCGCGCCGGCGTGGGCGACGATCGGCGACATCACGGCGGGGTGCTGTGTGCCCCCGTCACCGGTCTGGGCGAATGCCGCGAACGGTGAGATGAGGCTCGACCCGGTCATGGCGGCCATGGTCGCCGCGGTGACGGTCAGACGCGCGATTCCCTTCGGAGCGTGAATCTTTTTGCTTGGCAGTGCGGCGAAGTGATCGCCGCCGGCAGTGAAATGCTTTCCCTGAGTCATTGTGCTGTTCCATTCCTTTTCCGTGCCCTATCCGACTGGGCATCAGAGCTCTTTCCAATAGAGATAATTATGCGCCTCAACTGGGATTGTTGTATATAGTCCGTTGGCATAAATACAACAATCCATGACTCTTCTTGTCATGGATATCTCGCCACTACAACGATCCTTTGGTCTACGCTGCAAAGAACTCAGATCAAAGTCTGGTTACTCGCAAGAGCAATTTGCGAACCGCATCGACATGGACAGGTCTTACTACGCCTCGATAGAGGTCGGGCGGCGCAATGTCAGCCTTTCAAATCTCAAGAAGAGTGCCGACGGCTTTCAAATCAGCATTGCTGAACTCATGAGAGGCGTCAGCTAAATTTATCCGTCTCATAGTTCATCTCGCCGATCACGCTGCTATGAAAATTGAAATCGTCCCAACGAACTATCGTCAATCGTCCCAATAAATCATCGTCAATCGTCCCAACGACGCAGATAGACGGTATAATTTCAAGTAAATGATTGGAGGGAAAGGCGATGGATAGGTATATAGGACGGTGCGTTGACTGCTTGGTCGAGCGCGACCTTGGCATTTTCGGTGCCGTGCTCATTCAGGGGCCGAAATGGTGTGGAAAGACAACGACAGCCCAGAGATTTGCCGAGTCATCGTTATCTCTCTCCGACCCATCTGGCGGTTTTGCGGCCCTCCAGCTCGCTCGTCTCGATCCGGCCCAGGCAATTGTCGGACCGACCCCGAGGCTTGTCGACGAATGGCAGGAGGAACCGAAGCTATGGGATGCCGTGCGATTCGAATGCGATGCCAGGGGAGGGGAGCCCGGACAGTTCATTCTCACCGGATCTGCGGCGCCGCGAGCCGAGAACCAGCCGATGCACAGCGGTGTGGGCCGAATCGCCCGTTTGCGGATGGATACCATGACGCTTTTCGAGCTCGGCATTTCGTCGGGAGCTGTCTCGCTTGGGGCGCTGCTCGCCGGCGATCCCGTTGCGGCGTCACTCGGATCCATCGCCGGTATCGCCGGTATCGCGGATTTGCTCTGCCGCGGCGGTTGGCCCCAAGCGGTCGGTAAGACAACTGCCGACGCGATGCGGATAGCCGCCGCCTATATTGACGGTGTTTGCGAGTCTGACGTTTCGAGGGCGGATGGAGTGAAACGCGACCCGGTTAAGGTAAGGGCCTTGCTCTCCTCGCTTGCGCGCAATGAATCGACCCTTGCCGGCATGAAGTCCATCGAAAGGGATTTGGGCGTTGACGTCTCAAAGAATACGATTACCGGTTACATGGACGCGCTGCGCCGTATCAATATCGTCGACGATGTCCCCGCGTGGCATCCGGCTCTCAGGTCGCCGGTGAAGCTGCGGCAGGGCGCGAAGCGGCACCTTGCGGACCCATCGCTCGCCGTCGCCCTCATCGGTGCGGACCCGGAGTCGTTGTCATCCGATCCGAAGACCCTTGGCTTGCTCTTCGAATCCCTTGTGCTGCACGATCTCAAGGTTTACGCGGCGGCCAGCGATGCGACCGTATCTCACTACCACGACGCTGACGACCTAGAGGTCGACGCGATTGTCCATCGTCGTGACGGCTCGTGGGTTGCCGTTGAGGTCAAGCTCGGGAGCCCCCAAGTCCCAGAGGCAGTGGAAAATCTGCTTCGACTCGAGCGAAAGCTGGTCGATCGCGGGGAGAGGCCGCCTGCGGCGAAACTCATCGTCATCGGGTTTGGTATGCCGGCTCACGTAACTAGCGAAGGCATCGTTGTTGCTCCGGTCGACACGCTCGGAATCTAAAGCTATTTGCATTTCCAGAAATCCTCTAGAAGATGCCTGGAGGATTTCTGGAAACAACCGGTATTTTGATCTGGGCTAAGAAAGGTTGCGGGTCCAAATTCCGTGCTGCGTGGAGCCGGTGATTTTGTTCAGGAACTCGCGCTGCTCCTCGGTTGCGAGGATGTAGGTAGAGCAGCCACTGAGCATCTGGTCGACGTCCGTGATTCCGGACGCCTCCCATCCCAAGATGCTGACGGCCTTGAGCGTCAGGCAGTTGAGGAACATGTAGGACGTGTTCTCGACGTTCGAGGTGTCAAGACGGTCGAGATCAAAAAGCTCCGTGACGCTTGAGCATCCCCTGAACATGCCCTCCAGGGTCGTGCAATCCGATGTATCGAGTTTCGATAGGTCGATTGGGTCAGACCGTCGAACAGGTATCTACCGCTCTCTGGATCCCAGGTATCCAGGACAACGACCTCACGGATTCGATTCCTGTAGGAATACCACGGTTGCTTTCCGCATTCGTCCGTGTGTGTACGGATGAATGCGGGGTTCGATACCCCGGCGGCCTGATCGGCAGGCCGACGGGAACTCTCACTCCTCGATAAAAGCCGGCGCTCGGTTAGTTCTGCGCATCTTGAAATCGTCAGTTTCGTGGGAGACGTAGAGGATGCCGTCCATCCCATCTCGCGATGCATATGAAAGGTGAACAGAACCGCAATCCGCTCCATCATCGTCGAGAAGATCGAACGAATTCGGATCGCTCGTTGCGGCCAAACGACCACTCAGACAAGAGCCATCGTCATTACAGATTTGCCATTCCATGTCTTCGCCTGCAAGAATCGCCATAGACGTCCTGGTCGCGCCATCGTTGACATACATCCCGTCTATGCCAAAACCGTTTTCAGCGCCATCAATAAACGATTGCTCGGACCTATACTTCGCAAATGATGCACATAGCACCATTGCAAGACAAAGTGCAAAGCCAACAATAACGATCTTTACGTAGCTCTTGGCTGTCATGCCATCCCTCTTTTCGCTTGCCTAAAGAAATGCGGAAGAAGCTGTTCGTCGCGGCTTGTTTGTACGCCTTTCTGCCCCGGTTCGGTTGCTTAGGTTACTTGAGAGATCCTATATATGATGATTACCCATATGCGTAATATGAATTTCGAACATGTCGAAATCAATCAATGGTTGCGGGAGTTTCCGACCTCAGCGAAATGCCGCCCTATACCCACAGAATCAGACGGGTTTGACATGTGCTAATGGACGCTAATGGCACTTGGTCGGCAACGGTCTTAGCCCATCGGCCCCAACAGTGTCTCCTTCTGTCGCGCCGCGGGCCAGGAGCACGGCGGTGGCGCCGTGCCGCGGCAGCTGGACGACCGCGTCGTCGACCGTGGCGATTACACTCGCGACGGCACGCCTCGCTAGTTTGCCTCGCCCTATTGGCCCCAGCGCGTTGCAGTTCAATCAGCTGTTACAATTACCCACCCACAAAAAGCCCATCTAGCAGGTGCTTTGCTGTTATAGAGTCCTGGAAAGAAAGGGCCGAACCGAAGTGTCTGGCCGAACGCCAATTGTCTGGGAACTGCTTCGGATTCGACCCTCTTTTACTTTTGCCCACTCGGTGGACTTCGGGCTTAATGCTTAGGGGCGGGGATTTACCAAAGTGAAATTTCAATGGAAAGAAACCCAGCTGCAACAATTGCCCTGGTGAGGGCCCGAATTGGCCATATAGATCTAAAATAGTCACGATATACAAATGTCGAGAGACGTTGGGGATATAGATGAAAAGAACTAAGGGTTTTCTTTTGTTGGTAATGATGCTGCTCGGACTGTTCTGCCTGGGTGGCCCTTCTTGGGCTGAGGCTGCCTGTCCTGAAGGTGAGCCTCAGCAGTCTTATACGGGCAGCCTGCTGATAACTGCTAAGGAGGGCGATGCCGACTCTCAGTCTGGGGTAAATCCCCTTGCCACTTTTGAGGGGGACGGCGGAACGGTCAAGCTTGACCATATTGGTAGCGGGATTTTGAGGTGGCAAGTTCTTCCGGACAAAATTGCGAACGATCCCTTCTCTTTTGCTGGAACGATATATCTATACAAGGTTGTGAGCGGAAAACAAAAATACGTCGATTGCTATCCGACAAACGGGTCTGGAATTGCATTCACCGGCATTTCGGGGCAGATTGATACACATGTACGAAAGGGAACCTATGTGGTGCGTTGGGTTGGAGCTGCTGCAGGCCCGATATGGCTTGCGGTCTTGCGCCCCGATGTCCAAATAGGTTTCTCTCTCTAGACGGGAAGTTGCTCATGGACGCCATATATGACGGAGATGACTGGGTCGATCATTATACTTGGCGCCTGGTCGGCTCGGATGACAATGGGGATGTGGTGTTTGATGGACTATGTCCAAAGCATCTCCATCCTTTTGTCTCGTCGTTAATTGAGAGTTCCGCTCGTGTTGCCCCCTACAGCTCGGCGTCGCTTCATGATACGGACGTTTTGAAGACCATAAGGGAATCAATTGACGATGGCACGATGAGCGGCCCGCTGTTTTCTCGGCTTGTGGGGCTAGATGAGATTGGCTCGAAACGACTGCTTGCGGGCGAAAAAGTGGAACTCACTTATCGGTCGATGATTTCAATCCTGCGGCTAGCCGATGTTCTTCGCAAATAAATGAGGCTCCCATGGCCATGCAGCGGTCTAGTACTCCTTTACGGGATGCTCCTCGCCGAATCCACCGTCGATGCCGAAGCGGCACAGTCTGTCGATTGCTCGAAGATGCTCGTCAATAGCAGCTGCAATTTTGGTGTCGATCTCGCTGTCATGGTCGTTGAGGCCGCGAACTGCCTCGTCGGCGGCCATAAAGGCCTTGATGGCCCGTGCGAGCTGGTTCTTAAAAGCATCAACCTCCTCAACTGCGGCAGATCTGTCTGCTATCTCGCGTTCGAGTCGTTGAACGATTTCCTGTGTTGCTCATGCTATTCCTTTCCCTCGGGTGTTTTACCTAATATATCGCCCTGTGCGGACACGATTCTCGCTCACGACACGGCGGTAGCAAATATCACAAAGTCGCAGGTAGACGACTCAACAGGATTCGATTTACGGGGCGATTGAACCTAGGGTGGTGGGATGTTCGCGACACCCATTTTCTGTGTCGTAAAACGCATCTGGTGAGGTCGTTTTTTCGGCCTTGACCTGCGTGGCGGCACTTTGTGGTGCTTTGGGTGTGCCCTTAAGCAGTGTTTGCATCTACCAGCGCGCGAAACATTTCGACGGTAATTCGTGAAACAAATTGCGGAACTATCGCTCCAACGGGTGCTGCTGCCGCTCAACGCGAGCGGTCAGCTTGGCCCCGCAAACGGCTACTCGCCCTTCATGGCCATACAGATGGCCACCTCCTGCTGGATGCGATCGAGATCGAGCGGCAGCGCAACCGGATGATGCGTCAGACGATGGGATTTCGACATGCAGTTGTTGATGCGCACAACGGAGAGCTTGTTGCCGTGATGCGCAGTCCCGATGATGCCTATGACTACTGCGACTATTTTGCCACGGCTCGTCGGGACGCCACTGTTCTCGATTTGTGGCTGAGATTTAAAACATCTCGCCTGTTTCACTGCGTTTTTTGGGTTTATAACTGTTCGCTTTTTCGGTTATGTCGCAGTTCACTAGTTCATTCATTACGTTCTTCATATCGTCTGTAAGTCAGTTATGCTGCGGTTACACAGCTCTGTTGTTGCGTTTTGTCGTAATTCAGCAATGGCATAGCCGGAGCTCGCCCGCAAGTGTCGTACGCTGCCGTACAAAACTGCGTTTCGGCCGTCCGCGTACTGCCAAGGCTCTGCCCTAGTACCCGGCGCCTGCGGCGGTTGTTCATATCTGAACTGCGACACAGCCGAACAAAGCAATTGCGACACTACGTAACTGTGTAATTGCTGAACTACGTGATAACGACAAAACTGAAAAACGTAACTGTTGAATTGCAGAACAATGAGCTAACGCCGCGAGTGCCGGGTACTAGGGCAGAGCTCTAGCGTGCGCCGCTTGCGGCGGTACGCTGCCGGGCATTTTGTACGGCAGCGTACGACTCTTGCGGACAGATTTCAGGGCCGAATAGTCCGATGTTCAATAGTTCTGTTATTACATGGTTACATAGTGCGGCTATTCCGCTTTGTCGTTATTGCGTTATGTCGCATTGTCGATATTGCGTAGTTCGGTTTTTCACTTTTTACGCCGTTCACTTATTCATTTGTTACATAGTGCTGCTATTCCGTGGCGTCACTTTTATGCCCACCGCGTGCGTATTCGACGGTGTGGGCAGCGTCTCCGAACACCTCGACTGCTGCCGCCACGAATTGCGGTGTGGTGCGCCTCGGGATATAGAAAGTTTTGTTACCGAACACGATTGCGATCCAGGCGTTACGGTAGATGAATTGATATGCCGCCTCTCTTGAGCGCTTACCGCAGCATTCCTCTGCAATCTCGTCGATCTGCCAGAGATGACCGAAGCCGACGATATATTCGGCGATGTACGCGCTCGTCTTGATTCGTACGCGCCGCGGGCGGCGGTATGGAGCATAGCTGCTTTTCCCGGGGTCCGCTTTAACGGGCACGGAATAGACCTCGGCTCGAGCCTTTTCGGCGACCACGCGCCGCGCATCATCGAGGCTATAACGCTTGCACAGGCGCTCGCCGTCGTCGGTCGAGCACTTCACGGTGATTGACTTGATATGCGGCGCCAGATACTTGTACATCCATGCTCGCGACGCGCCGAACTCCCACCGCAGATCTTCAATACTCAAGAACTCATCCATCTTCTGACCTCGATTTTCTGCCGATAAACGAGAAATCCCGCAAGAGACGCATACTTGTACCCCCATCGTAAATGTGTGTACAAATCTGCCGCCGACCCGGGCGGTTCGGCGCTTGCCAGGGCTCCGCCCTTGGACCGGGGAAGGATACTCGCGCGCCTTGTTATTACGATAACGGACAAGGGGGAAAGGAGCCAGTTCTCAAATTATTACGATAAAAGACACAGATACGGCGGCGTGCGCGGTGGTGCCTACGGGAGATTATTACGATAACGGACGCAGCGGCAAACCATGAATCGCGCCCCTGAGACGGTGCAAAATTGCCTTGTGAGGCCATTTTGCACGCCAGCTTCGTTCAACGTCAGACATTCAAGATGTCAGACGTTGAACCTGCGTCAAAGACGCAGCTGGGGCTGCTAGTTGCCTACAATCGCTCGCGTTACTCGCTTGTCCCACGCGTAGATGTCCGACAGTGCCGTCAGACATTGTCAAGCCAATGCTTCACAGGGATTTTTACAGAATTCGTATCATTCTCGCTGCCAACCCTCTTGTACATCAAACCCTTAAAGTTCATGAAGGAGCAGAAGCATGTATGTTGATGTATAGGACTCGATCCTATACAAAGATATCGGTATATCTCCATTGCAAGCGCAGTTCCCACGAGACTGTTCGTAAAACAAATTGATCCCTTTGGCACGGGCATGTGGACTATGTTTTCTTCAGCTTGTTGGAGGAAAGAGAGATAGGATTTCATATCGTTCTTCTTTTCGAGAATAGGCCCAATTTCCCCATCAGCTACTCCAACAGCACAAAATGCACAGGGAATGTCCTTTTCTATACATGCTTCAAGAACTATTGACCTGGGATTGACCCCTTCCCCACAGTCTGCAGCGCAAACAAGCATTGAAGTCCTCGAAGGAACGCAACGCATGAGGTCTTCGGCAGAGCGGACGTAAGACGCAACTGGATTAAGCGAAAGATCCGGATAGCGATTGACGAGTGTTTTGGAAACTGCCTCTACTTTTGCTTCTCCTATTTCGTCGGGACCAACAAGAAACTGACGATTTACGTTTGACCTCTCAACTCGATCCCCGTCGATTAATGTAAAATGCCGAACTCCAGCAGCAGCCAAATGCTCCACCACCACCTGCCCTATGCCGCCCATACCAACGATGGCAAGATGAACGGCACCGATTTGCTTAAGTAACGTCAGCGGAGCGTCGGAATAATAAGACAAAAAGCGAGCTGTCCTCGAGCGGGGTGATTCCAGCTCGTATTCTTCAGTTTCTAGAAAACCAAGTTCGTTGAGCCTTAGCAAGAATCGTTGCTCGCGAGATTCAAGGCTCGTCTCATCTATCATATTTTGTTTGGCGAGCTGTTCAAAAAGATTCGTACTCAAATCAGAGATTTTGACCCTCACTCGCGATTTTAATCCTTGCAATATAAGTTCGTTGGAATCTCTCCTGATATAAGCACTATCGTTCCAATAGAACATTTAATATCCTTTCCCTCAAGCCTTCTTCTGGAAAAGTGTTTCGCATGAAGAAGGCGCTGGAGAGTCGTCCGATCGGCAGAAAACACGCAGCCTCGCCAAACAGTTCGACGGCTCTCTCGTTAAACTCCTGGCGCGAAATCATGCCAGAAAAATACCTGCTCAAAACCGATAAATACTTTTGGAGACGCATTCGGTTGCCCAAGCCCGTCAGTAGTGCGAGTTGATAGTAGATAAAAATAGGGTCATTGAAAGTATTCGGAATTAAAAGCAGGTGCACATCCGCCTGATCCGATTGAGGAGAGAAATAATCACTCGACATGAGCTTTGGATAATACCTGCCTGACGATGATAATTGAAGCGCTATAAGTTTTACAATCTTTTTATTGGGGTAGTATTTGTCGCATGAAATTGATAATTTCGCAGTTATCTCTCTTTGTTCATCGGATTTATTCACGCCGTAATCGAAGGAGGGGTCTTTCAGTTTCGGCGACAGAAGTCTTCTGATTGCCTCTGTGTCAACGAGAGAGAGGATGTTCCTACGTCCTTCTTCGTCAGCGAAATAGGGAGAGTGCTTGTTTGAAAAAACGATAAAAGCCTCTATGCCAGATAATCCATGGTGCAGCCGCGCGCTCTTGCAATAGCGCTCAATTAATAAGGGCATGTTTGTATTACAGCTTGCCATGGTTCTTCCGAGAAGAAAACACAAGACGTCAATCCATCTATTCTCGATGCGCTTTATCGTCATAGTCTGAGTGCACGCAGCGCTGCTCAGTTTGACTTCTTGCCTTCCGATTCGCGTAACAGAAAAATCATTGACACAAAAATAGTGAGAAGAGAGGAGATGTAAAAATGGTTCCACCCTTCCTCCGGTCCGGAATGCAATGGACAGCGACTTTGCATGATTGCTTAGCGAATAGCAGTGACCATCAATTACATCTATTCTCAAAAAGAAAGTCTTTAGAAAGCCGCTGCAATTGTGATGGACGTAGTCAAGCTTCCTCCCCAACTCGACAATATGCTCATTATCATGTCGACTTGTAAACCTAATCGTCCTGTCATCATATTCAACTTCGAAAAAAGGGGAATGAGGGCATCCCGATGCATCGAGTATTACTGGAACCCCGGCGATACGCTGAATGATTTGTGACGAATAGTCATGTCCATCAAGAAGGCTCGACGCTTCGGGCAGCTCGTCAATCGATATATCAATTCTTGGAGACATGTATTCCTACCATTTTTAAAGAAACAACGGCGGTAAT
>DBFANS010000003.1:0-20311 GCA_048233475.1 Collinsella aerofaciens
CCGCAGGATGCCCTGGCCGCCGCCATCGCGGGCAACGCGTATGCCGCGCCGACGGAGATGCCGGCGGGTGCCGTGCATGCCGACGAGATCGAGCGCACCTACGGTCCGCTCACCTGCAAGGCGCTTCCTGCTCTCATGGAGTGGCTGGCCCTGCGCTCCGACTTGGATTCTTTGGCAGGCGAGACGCATGCCATCACCATGATGACCATCCACTCCGCCAAGGGCCTGGAGTTCCCCGCGGTGTTCGTGGCCGGCATGGAGGAGGGCATCTTTCCGCACGTGCACGACTTTGGCGGTAGTGACGATCCGGGCAAGCTCGAGGAGGAGCGTCGCTTGGCCTACGTCGCCATCACGCGTGCCCGTAAGCGCCTGTTCTTGACCTATGCGGCCACGCGTCGCACCTACGGTTCGACCTCTGCCAACCCGCGCTCGCGCTTCCTCAACGAGATTCCGTTTGAGGATATCGAGTTTAGCGGTATCGGTTCTGCCGGTTTTGAAGGCACGGGCTGGGAGAAGCGCGGCGACCGTCACGGCACCTTTGGCTCGGGCATGGGTTCGGATATGTATGGCGGCAAGGTGTTCGGTTCACATACGCGCTCGACCGGCGGTTCCGGTTCGCGCGGCGGATCGAGCTTTGACGATTTCTTTGGCGGCAGCAGCTACGGGACCGAGCGCCATCATGGGGTCTCGCCCGACGCCGGCCGTGTTGCCTCGACCTTTGGTTCGGGTGCGCCGCGAGCCAAAAAGCCGTCATCTAAGGTGTCCCCGACGGTGGAGCGCAAGGTCGATCGCGCCAGCGCATCGCAGGACTTTGCCGCGGGCGATACCGTGAGCCATAAGACCTTTGGCACGGGTACCGTGATCTCGGTCGCCGGAGACATGATCGAGGTCCAGTTCGAAAAAACCGGCCAGACCAAAAAGCTTATGAAGGGCTTTGCACCTATTGTGAAACTGACCTAGGCGGCTTTCCCAGGCACGGCACCTCGGCCTTCAATCGTCGGGCATGACCTCAAGGTCTATGCCCTCCTCTTTCAGGCCGATCTGCCGCACCTGGAAAACCCGTACATCCGGCTAGGCGGGCGCGCCGGAGGCTTTGGTCGCCTGCTCGGGCAGTCCTGCTCGCACGGAGAGCACATTAAGTGCTCTCCGGCTCGTGCGGAACTCGCGATCGATGTTGCCCCATACGCCCGCCCAGGTCCTTGGGTAACGTTGCTGGACGAACGTCGCTTTTCTCGTTCGCTTTTTGATCTGGAGAGCCGGGTGGGCTGATAGAAAAATAGATGTGAGTAGGGGCTCTCCCATTTGATGAGCGGGGGAGCCTCTTTATTGCGTTTGGATTGTTTCTTATGGCTTTAGGGATTGAGCGTTTTATACGATTCAGTATAATTTCAGATAGATACTAAAATGTAACTGAAATGAAAAGGGTGATTGGACATGCTGCTAAATTGTCTCCCAAAAAGACTCTTCTCTTTAGAGCTCGCCATCGACCCGGAGCCAGTTGAGATGCAGATTCCTCGCATGTATCTTGAGCGGTATTCGCTTCGCTTGGCACGGCTTGGCATGTCTGAGCAGGGCCGTTTTATTGTTGCGGAACCTAAAGAACCGCCCAGTGTCATTTCGGCGCGAAATCTCGTCAATGCAGTGCGTACGTTAGATGCTCGTCCGGTGGCAATTTGCTGGGATGCTATGGATTTAGGTTTTATGCGCGCGCTTTCTTCAGAGGGAATCGCATATATCCGAGATGAGCGAAATGCGTTCCTGCCGTTTATCGGAGCCGTTATTTCCGATGAAGTGCTGGGTGCTTCTCCCGCTGCTCCGCTTTCGTCCCAATCTCAACGAATCGTCCTAAATCTCATTGCGGGACGATGGGTTGACTGCTCCGCCGGCGACCTAGCGCGTCTGTGTGGCAAAAGCGCGGCAAGCGTCAGCGGCTATCTTTCGGAAATCGCCGCTATAGCTCCTGGGTTGATTATGCGGGACGGCAAAAAGCGTATATTGTGTGACGCCGGGCTGTCGACCGAGACGTTGCTAGATGGGTTTGAGGACTATCTTCGCACGCCAGTTTTAGAGCGAATCCGGCTCAAGAAGGTTATCGAGAGAACAGAGCTACGTGCCGTTGATGCGCTGCTTTCCGGTGTGTCTGCCCTTAGCTATATGTCCGACCTTGCCCATGAAGACTCTGCTCCAACCATTGCTCTCGAAAAATATCAGCTAGAGGCCTTGAAAGAGCATATGGGCGACAGATGGCTGGAGGCTCAGTGGTACGAACCGGCGGCAGTTGTGATTGAGGTCTGGTCGTATCCCGTGGACGCGCCGTCCGATATTAGTTTTGACGCGACGGGTTTGCAGTGTGTCGACCCGTTTTCCTTATACGTTGCTTGCGCAAAAGCAGATTACAAAGAAGATCGTCTGCTCGACGCGGTCGAACAGCTCAGGAGGACGATATGTCAAAAGTGAGGGGAATAGAGCGATTTGCCGATGCCATGAGCGGCTGTAAAGGCGGTTACGTCCTTATTGGTGGAGGGGCCTGCAGCGTTCTATTTGACAATGAGGGCGATTCGTTTAGAGCTACTGAAGACTTGGATGTCGTCGTAATTGTTGATGGGAAAGGCGTTGAATTCGCCACTGCATTGTGGGCATTTATCAAAGCTGCCGGATATGAGACTGGAAAGGTCGGCGATGGAAGGTGCACTTACTATCGGTTCTGTTTGCCCGAAGGATCAAGGCAAGTCCTAGACTATCCCGGCCAAATTGAGCTATTTGCCCGACATCCTGATTTTGTGCTCGAAGATGAAACGAGCGAAGTGGCACCTCTTTCCTTTGACGGGGCCGTATCAAGTCTTTCGGCAATTATTCTCGACGATGGCTACTACGAATTTATTCGCGACAACGCAACGAACGTAGAGGGCATTACGTTGCTCGATGCGCTCCATATCATTCCCCTCAAGATGCGTGCACACATTGATATCAATAGGAGCTATGAAGAAGGGCGCCATTGCAACGATAAAGATCGACGAAAGCATCGCTCGGATATTGTTCGACTTGCGGGTTTGTTGCCGCCTTCGGCTCGCTTGGAGCTAATAGAGCAAATGAGGGCTGATGCCGGAGACTTCTTTGCGGACTTTTCTTCTTATGTAAATCGGCAGACCGATCGTAAAGAGAGAGCACGTCTTCAGGACACATTATCGTTTTTCGAAAAGGTCTACCTATAGGCACCTTGATTCGTTATGTATGGCGAGGGGCTCTCCCGTTTGATGAGCGGGGGAGCCCCTTGTTGCTTTTTGATTGTCGTAACTAGCCAGAGGCTCGTCGGGACGGGGCGCGGGGGTTTGGTCGATCGCGAGTTCCGCACGAGCCGGAGAGCACTTAATGTGCTCTCCGTGCGAGCAGGACTGTCCGAGCAGGCGACCAAACCCCCGCGCCCCGTCCCGACGAGCGCTTGGGGACCGGTGACCTAGAGGTGGCTGATGATCAGTTCCATCTTGCCTTCGAGGTCGATGGAGCTGACGGTGCTCGGAGCCAGCAGGTGGCTTCCCCTGTGGACGGGGTCGCCGCAGACGGTGCCTTCGCCGTCGATGACCGACAGGCACATGAAGGGCCAGCGCTGGTCGAGGATCTTGCTGCCGTCGACGCGTACGCGATCGACGGTGTAGCAGGGGTTGGACTCGAGCTCGGTCACGCCGTCCACCTCGGGCGCGGTCACCGTGCCGTCGATCGGTGCCTGAACGTCAAAATCGATGCAATCGAGGCTTTGCTCAATGTGCAGGGGGCGCAGCTTGCCGTCGGTGCCGGGGCGGTCGTAGTCGTACAGACGATACGTCACGTCGCTCGACTGCTGCGTCTCCAAAATGAGCGTGCCGGTCTTGATGGCATGGACGGTACCGGAATCAATCTGGAAAAAGTCGCCCTTGTGGATCGGCAGCACGTTGAGCATGTCGTCCCAACGGCCTTCCTCGATCATCTGTGCGGCCTCGGCGCGGTCATGTGCGCGCTGGCCGACGATGATCGTGGCGCCGGGCTCGCAGTCCAGCACATACCAGCACTCGGTTTTGCCCAGGCTGCCGTTCTCGTGCTTGGCGGCGTACTCGTCGTTGGGATGAATCTGGATCGAAAGGTCGTCCTTGGCGTCCAGAATCTTAATGAGCAGCGGGAACTCCTTGCCCTCGCAGTTGCCAAAGAGCTCGCGATGCTCGGCCCACAGCCACGACAGCGTGTGGCCGGCATACGGGCCCTCCGCAATCTGGCAGTCGCCGTTGGGGTGGGCCGAGATGGCCCAGCACTCACCGATGGGACCCTCGGGAATGTCGTAGCCAAATACGGTTTCGAGCTGGCGGCCGCCCCAGATCTTCTCGTGGAAGATCGGCGTCAGTTTAATCAAATCGGACATATTCATACCCCATTGTGTTGCGCGGGCGCTGTGCAAAACAGCTCAAAGCGAGCGCCCGCATGACTACAAAAACCTATGCCAACGTTACGTTGTGCAACTCAAAGCGGTCGCCAACGTTGCGCGAGATCGAATACTCAAAGGCGGCGCCGCTGTCCAAAAAGCCAATCTGGGTGAGCTCGAGCAGGGGAGAGCCAGGCTTGGTGTCCAAGCGCTCGGCTTCTTCCTCGGTTGCTGCCACGGCGCGAATGGTACGGTGGAAGCTCGAAATCTTCAGCCCACATTGCTCGCGGATGAAGTGGTAGACCGATCCGTACAGGTCCTTCTTTTTCAGCCCCGGAATCAGCTCGAGGGGCATGTAGGTGTACTCGATAACGATGGGCTTCTCATCGGCCTGACGCACACGCACGATGTGATAGGCAAAGTCATCCTCGGCAATTCCCAGCTGGGCTGCGATGTCCGCTGGTGGATTAACAATCGAGAAATCGTAGACCACCGAGGTCACCTTCTCCCCGCGGTGCTCATACGAAAAGCCCTGGGCACGGTCGTTTTTGCCCTGGAAAAACGCCTGACCGGGAAGTCCCGCCGTGTCCTTAACGTAGGTACCCGATCCGCGTCGGCTGGTAATAAGACCTTCTTCGGTGATTTGCTCGATAGCTCGTTTGACGGTGATTTTGGAAACGCTATAGAGCTCGCAGAACTCAACGACGGTGGGAAGCTTGTCGCCCGGTTTAAGAGTGCCATCCTCGATGCTTCGACGAATATCTGCAGCTATCGCCTCGTATTTGGGAATCATTGAACCTCCTTTCCGACATATATCAATACGCAAGTAAGTATAACCCTTAACAAGGCACCCATATAACCTTTATCTAAGAAGCTCGAGAAAGAAAAAAGAAAAAGACGCTTTACTTTTAGAATTAGAGCGCTATAGTTTAAGCAACGAACGGAATCCTTCCGCACAACAGGATCGACCGTTTGGGGACGGTTTTGTTTTGGCGGGTTGGATATCGGTATGGCCGGTGCGCGCCCGCGCCGGATAACCTGCCAAAGCAAACCCGTCTCCAACCGGAAGCTCTAGAACACGAAAGCGAGGACTTTGATGGCACAGTATCAGCTGCCCAACGACTTCTTCTTTGGCGCTGCTATGTCCGGCCCGCAGACTGAGGGTCAGTGGAACCAGGGCGGCAAGCTCGAGAACCTGTGGGACACCTGGTCCATCCAGGATCTGGGTTCGTTCTACAACCGCGTTGGCTCTTACGCCGGCAATGACTTTATGGCCAAGTACCAGGAAGACCTTCGCATTCTGAAGGACTTGGGCCTGGATACCTATCGCACTTCCATCCAGTGGAGCCGTCTGCTCGATGCCGACGGTAACCTCAACGAGGAAGGCGCCGCGTGGTATCACGAGCTGTTCCGCGCCTCTCGCGAGGCCGGCCTGGAGCCGTTTGTCAACTTGTACCACTTTGACATGCCCACCTACCTTTTTAACCGTGGCGGCTGGGAGAGCCGTGAGGTTGTCGAGGCTTACGCACATTACGCCGACGTCGCCTTCCACGAGTTTGGCCAGGAGATTAAGTACTGGTTCACCTTTAACGAGCCCATCGTCGAGCCCGAGCAGCGCTATCAGGAGGGCGTGTGGTTCCCGCAGCTCCACGACTTCAACCGCGCCCGCACCGTGCAGTATCACATCTCGCTGGCGCACGCGCTGGCCGTGGCCAACTATCGTCGCGCCTATGACGAGGGCGCTATTCGCGCCGATGCCAAGATCGGCATGATCAACTGCTTTACTCCGGTCTACACCAAGGAGAACCCCAGCGAGGCAGACCTCGAGGCCGTGCGTATGACCAGCGGCATCAACAACCGCTGGTGGCTCGACCTCATCACCAAGGGCGAGCTTCCTGCCGACGTGCTCGACAGCCTAGCCGAGGGCGGCGTTAAGCTCCCGTTCCGTGCCGGCGACCAAGAGATTCTTAAGCAGGGTGTTGTCGACTGGCTCGGCTGCAACTACTACCACCCCACGCGCGTTCAGGCGCCGGCGAGCAAGATTGACCAGTACGGCCTGCCGCACTTTGCCGACGAGTATGTGTGGCCCGACGCCGTTATGAACGAGAGCCGCGGCTGGGAGATCTACCCGCAGGGCCTCTACGACTTTGGCATGGACTGCGCTAAGAACTACCCCGATCTTGAGTGGTTCGTTTCCGAGAACGGCATCGGCATCATGGACGAATACAAGAACCGTGACGCCGAAGGAACCATCCAGGATGACTACCGCGTCGACTTTGTGCGCCAGCACCTGGAGTGGGTTGCCAAGGCAATCTCCGAGGGCGCCAAGTGCCGCGGATACCATTATTGGGCCGTCATCGATAACTGGTCTTGGGCGAATGCCTTTAAGAACCGTTACGGTTTTGTCGAGGTCGACCTTATGGACGGTTACAAGCGCCGCCTTAAGAAGTCGGCAGCTTGGCTCAAGCAGGTCGCCACGACTCACGTGGTTGATTAGCGAACGGGCGAACGCCCAGACCGCGCGCCGCTGCGCGCAACACATGGCACATCTGGTGGCAGAGGGCGACAGACCACCGTGCGCATAGGAAAAGGCCGGATTTGAAAGTTAGGAGCAATCATGGCCAGTGACAACGGAAAGAGCTTCCTCGACAAGTTTGCCGAGGTCTCTGCGAAGGTGGGAAACCAGGTTCACCTGCGTTCCCTGCGTGACGCCTTCGCGACCATCACGCCGCTCTATATCCTTGCGGGTATCGCGGTTCTTATTAACAACGTCGTGTTCCCTCTGTTCCCGCTCGATGCGGCGGGCCTTGCCAACCTTCAGACGTGGGGTTCGGCAATTACGCTGGGCACCCTCAACGTCTCTGCCATTATCTTGGCCGGATTGATTGGCTACAGCCTCGCTAAGAACAAGCGTTTCGATAACCCGCTCGCTTGCGTGGTCGTCGCTATCTCTGCTTTCGTCATCATGATGCCGCAGCAGATCACCGCCTCGCTTGCCGCCACGAGCCCGCTGCTCACCGACAAGATCACCTCCGCCGAGGTCACGGGCGCCCTTTCGACTGCCAACACCGGCACCAACGGTCTGTTCTCGGCTATTATCATCGCCCTGCTTTCCGTCTCGCTCTTCATCAAGATTTCTGGCGTCGAGAAGCTCAAGGTTAAGCTGGGCGAGGGCGTGCCTCCCGCGGTCTCCAACTCCTTCAACGTCATGATCCCAATGCTGCTCAACCTCTCGATCTTCGCTATCGCCTCGGCCCTGCTCGCCGTCTGCGCCGGCACCGACCTGTGCACCATCATCTCCACCTGCATCTCCAACCCGCTCAAGAGCATCATGAACGCCGGTCCGTGGGCTGTCATCCTCATCTACACCCTCGCCAACCTGCTGTTCTGCGTTGGTATTCACCAGTCCACCATCTCGGGCGCTACCGTCGAGCCGATCCTGACCATGCTCATCGTCGACAACATGGCTACCTTTGCCGCCGGCGGTACCATCCAGCCCGATCACTACATGAACATGCAGATCGTCAACAGCTTCGCCCTCATCGGCGGCTCGGGCTGCACCCTCATGCTGCTGCTCGACACCTTCCTGTTCTCCAAGAACAAGGCCTCCAAGACCGTTGCCAAGATGGCCATTCTGCCTGGCCTGTTCAACATCAACGAGCCGGTCATCTACGGTTACCCCATCGTGTACAACCTGCCGCTCATGATTCCGTTCGTGCTTCTTCCCGACCTGTTCATCGGTGTCACCTATGGCCTGACCTGCGCTGGCATCATCAGCCCCTGCATCGCTCAGGTGCCTTGGACCATGCCGCCCGTCATCAACGCCCTGCTTGCTACGGGCTTTGACTGGCGCGCCGGCGTGTGGCAGGCTCTGGAGCTGGTCATCGGCATGGCTGTCTACCTGCCCTTTATGAGGATCTCCGAGAAGGCCATCGCCAAGCAGGAGGCCCTCGCCGAGCAGAACGCCTAGCGTTTGTCCATTCCACCCTTGCGGGTACCGATGCTTGGTACCGGTACCCGTATCTCCTTTTTTGCCTAAACGTGCAAAACAGGGGAAAGATAACCACAAGGATTTATCCAGTTTGTCGTCTGCGCGCCGCGCAGTTATAAGGAGGAAACCATGAAGAAGATCATGCTTTGCTGCAATGCCGGCATGTCCACGAGTCTGCTGGTCCAGAAGATGCAGTCCGAGGTCGCGAGCCGTGGTCTGGACATCGAGGTCGAAGCCCGTCCTATGAATGAGGCCCACGATCACCTGGACGAGTGCGACATCCTGCTGCTCGGCCCGCAGATCGGCTACACCAAGGGCGACTTTGAGAAGGAGGCCGCCGGCCGTTTCCCGGTCGAGGTCATCAACATGGTCGACTATGGCCGCATGAACGCCGCCGGCATCATCGACCACTGCGTCAGCGTGATGGGCTAGGTGCAGCGCATGGAGGATATGAACGAACTGCAGATGACCTGCTTCGAGATCATCAGCTACGTCGGTACCGCCAAGAGCATGTACATCAACGCCGTGCAGAAGGCCAAGGAGGGCGATTTCGACGCCGCCGAGGAGCTCATTAAGCAGGGCGACGAGGCCTATAACGGCGGCCACGATGTTCACATGGGACTTCTTAAGAAGGAGGCCAATGGCGAGCGCAACGGCGAGGCCCCGCTGATTCTGCTGCACGCCGAGGACCAGATGGCCGGCACCGAGACCATGCGCGTCATGGCCACGGAGCTCATTGAGGTCCACAAACAGCTACAGGCACTCAAGGCCTAGCTGGCGTTTTCGCCGCGACGGATCGTGCGGTTCGCATACAATCCAGTCCCTTTTGCAGGCGCCGGGAGTCTCCCTCTCCCGGCGCTTTTTGTTTGGCGAGTTGCTGAGCGTCATTGCTCGTTGAGCGGGCGGACGTTTCCCCAGATAAAACCTGCCAAAACAAACCTGTCCCTTTTTGGCGGGTTTTTGTCTTGAGAGCGGTACCATACAGGCAATGTTTAAACGAGAAAGGTGGGCTCTCATGGAACCTAAGCAGTACTACATCGGCATTGACGTCGGCGGCACTTCGGTTAAGGAGGGCCTGTTCGACGAGGACGGCAACCTGCTTGCCAAGGCCAGCGTGCCCACGCCTCCCATCGTCGACGCTGCGGGCTTTGCCGCGGTAACCGAGGCTATCGACCAGGTGGTCGCCAAGGCTCAGATTCCGCGCGCCTTTGTGGCGGGCATCGGCCTGGCCGTTCCGTGCCCCATTCCGGCTGCGGGCGATGCCAAGGTCAAGGCGAACATCTCCATCAACCTGCCCGAGCTTAAGATTGCCATTCAGGAGCACTGCCCCGACGCGGTCGTAAAGTACGAGAACGACGCCAACGCCGCCGCCATGGGCGAGGCCTGGCTCGGCTCTGCCAAGGGCGTGCAGAACGTGGTGATGGTCACCATCGGTACCGGCGTGGGCGGCGGCGTCATCATCAACGGCGGCGTTGTGTCGGGCGTTGTGGGTGCCGGCGGCGAGATTGGCCACATGTGCCTGAACCCCGACGAGGAGCGTACCTGCGGCTGCGGCGGCCATGGCCACCTGGAGCAGTATTCCAGCGCCACCGGCGTGGTGAGCAATTACCTGGCCGAGTGCAAGGCTGCGGGCGTCGAGCCCATCGAGCTCACCGGTCCTTCCGATTCCAAGGACGTATTCCAAGCCTGCCGCGAGGGCGATAAGCTCGCGCTTGCCGCGGCCGATACCATGGCCGACTACCTCGGCCGTGCCCTGGCGCTTATCGCCAACGTGGTCGACCCTGAGATGTTCCTCATCGGCGGCGGCGCCTCCGCCTCGGCCGATGTCTACCTCGACGCCGTGCGCGAGCACTTTAAGCAGTACGCGTTTTCCGTCTCGCGCGAGACGCCCATCGAGGTCGCCTCGCTCGGCAACGACGCCGGTATCATCGGTGCCGCCTACGTAGCCCTGCGCGCCGCCGGCAAATAGCCGGTGCAAGGGGGTCAGGTTTCTTTGCACCAACATGGTGCAAGGGGGACAGACTTGGCCCCCATGCTTGCCCCAAAATGTGCCGCGACCCTTCCGTCTGCGAAGGCTCGGCATCGGCGTGCTACCATAGCTACGTCCAAGTACACATATCAAGTGGAGGATATCCATGGCAAACGTTCTTGTCTTTGGTCACCAGAACCCCGATAACGACGCCATCATGAGCGCCGTCGTCCTGTCTCAGCTGCTCAACCAGGTTGAGTATGCCGGCAACACCTACGAGGCCTGCGCCCTTGGCCAGCTTCCGGCCGAGTCCGCCAAGCTGCTCGCCGACGCCGGCATCGCCGAGCCCCGCGTGATCGAGTCCGTCGAGGCCGGTCAGCTCGTCGTCCTCACCGACCACAACGAGTCCGCCCAGTCCGTCGCTGGCCTTAAGGACGCCACGGTCTTTGGCGTTGTCGACCATCACCGCATCGGCGACTTCGAGACCGCCGGCCCGCTGCACTACATCTGCCTGCCCTGGGGCTCCAGCTGCACCATCGTCACCAAGCTCGCCGACGTGCTCGGCGTTGAGCTTTCCGACGTCCAGGCCAAGCTGCTGCTCTCGGCCATGATGACCGATACGCTCATGCTCAAGAGCCCCACCACCACCGCTGTCGACCGCGTCGTTGCCGCCAAGCTCGGCGAGCAGGTGGGCGTCGACCCGGTCAAGTTTGGCATGGAGGTCTTCCTCACCCGTCCGTCCGGCTCCTTCACTGCAGCCGAGATGGTCGGCAACGACATCAAGATGTTCGAGCCCGCCGGCAAGAAGCTGCTCATCGGCCAGTACGAGACCGTCGACAAGAGCCGCGCGCTCGGCATGATTGACGAGATTCGCGAGGCCATGCGCGCCTACGCCGCCGAGAAGGGTGCCGACGGCATTGTCCTGTGCATCACCGACATCATGGAGGAGGGCTCGCAGGTCCTGCTCGAGGGCGAGACCGAGGCTGCTCAGAAGGGCCTGGGCATTGCCGACGAGCACGACGGCGTCTGGATGCCGGGCGTCCTCTCCCGTAAGAAGCAGGTCGCTGCCCCCATCATGGCCGCCTGCTAGGTTTAGTTGACCAAACGCCACGACCGGATCGCGGACGCCCCGCGCTCCGGTCGTTTTTTGTGTACGGCGCCGCGTCGTCTCTTGGACAGGCGTGCCTGTGCCGTTGAGCAAATAATGTTCAACCTGTGGTTCCGCTTTTCGGCCACGCCTGCGTGCTTGTCGTGCAGGGTAGGCTAGATGCAAGCGTAATACGTTAGAGCGCGGCGCCGCCACTTAGGCGGGCCGTGCTTTTTTAAGACGGGAGCTTTCCCGTGAAAGGAGCCGCCCATGGCAGCAACTGAGCAGCTGTTTAACGTTCGTGAGCGCAAGCGCTTTGAGCGTCACGACATTTGGGACCGCATCGCCGAGAACGGCACGATTTCCGCCGCCGTCATGGTCTTCGCCGCCATCGCCGCCGTCATTTGCGCCAATACCGATGCCTACGAGGCCATCCATCACTTTTTGGAGACCCCGCTGTATGTGGGTCTGGGCAACCTTACGGCCGGTCTCACCGTTGAGCTTTTCGTCAACGACTTCCTCATGGCGATTTTCTTTTTGCTGGTGGGCATTGAGCTCAAGTATGAAATGACGGTCGGCGAGCTCAAAAACCCGCGCCAGGCTATGCTTCCCATGCTGGCGGCCGTGGGCGGCGTCGTCGTTCCCGCCTGCATCTATCTGATCTTTAACCATGCCGGCGCGCACAACGGCTGGGCCATTCCCATGGCAACCGATATTGCCTTTGCGCTGGGCGTGCTGTCGCTTTTGGGCAATCGCGTGCCCAACGGCGTGCGTGTGTTCTTCTCGACGCTCGCCATCGCCGACGACCTCATCTCCATCGCCGCCATCGCCATCTTCTACGGTCAGAGCCCCAATCCGTTTTGGTTGGGCGCCGCCGCGCTTGTGACCTGCGCGCTCGTGTGGCTCAACAGGACGCAGCATTACCGCCTTGCCCCGTACTCGGTGCTGGGCCTGCTGCTGTGGTTCTGCATGTTCAAGAGCGGCGTGCACGCTACGCTTGCCGGCGTCATCCTGGCCTTCACCATCCCGGCCAAGTGCGGCGTCAAGCTCGATAGCCTCACCGATTGGTTGGGGGAGTGCCTGCCGCTGCTCGATGACCGCTACGATGACGAGGCGCACATCCTGGGTCAGCATGACTTTACCGTCTCGACCACCAAGGTCGAGCGCGTCATGCACCGCGTGACCCCGCCGCTCATCCGCATGGAGCGTCTGATCTCCACGCCGGTCAACTTTGTGATTCTGCCGATCTTTGCGTTCGTGAACGCGCAGGTTCGCCTAGTGGGCGTGGACATGAGCACGCTGCTCACCGACCCGGTGACGCTCGGCGTGTACTTTGGCATGCTGCTGGGCAAGCCGATCGGAATCTTTGGCATGACGTTTGCCCTGGTTAAGCTCAAGATTTCCGAGCTGCCGCGCAATGTCAACTGGCACATGATTGCCGGTGTGGGCATTCTGGGCGGCATCGGCTTTACGATGTCGATTCTCATCAGCGGTCTTGCTTTCCCGACGGCCCAGTTTGAGGTTCTGGCTGCCAAGGCCGCCATCCTTGCCGGTTCGGTCACCGCGGCCGTGCTTGGCATGATCTACATGAGCGTGGTCTGCAAACACCCCGCGCCCAAGGACGAGTAAGAGCACATACAAGTTTGAAAACGCCGCCTGTGAACACCATCACAAGCGGCGTTTTAGTCATTGGGGACGTTCTTAAATGACTAGGTTTATTCCACGGTGCCGTAGATGGCGCCCCAGCCGTGGGCGGCCAAGGCGGAGTTGAGCTGGTCGCAAAGAGACTGGCGGTCGTAATAGCCGGGCGGTAGCAGGTTGACGATTTCCATGAGATCGGGCGCCAGGTCCAAGATTTCGGCCTGTACGATCAGATCCAGGCGGTCGATGGCGTGGCGGTCATAAAACAGTCCGTCGACCAGGCGCTGCAGGTCGCCGAATTCTTCGGCCTGGAACGATCCGTACTCCATAGTGCCTCCTTGGGCGCTCCACGCCGGCATGCGCGGCGATTCGTAATTCATTGCGATGGACTTAATCTATCACGGCTTCATAACGTTGTGACGGTGGCGGTCTATACTTAGAAGAATTGCAACGTACCGCTTCGTGAAAGGTCGCACCCATGCAGACGATCTACCAGAAGATGGAAACCACCGAACTCGATGCCGCCATCGAGGCGCTCAAAGCCGAGGTCGCCGAGGTCAAGGCCAAGGGCCTGGCGCTCGACATGGCCCGCGGCAAGCCGTCGCCCTCCCAGGTGGACATCTCTCGACCCATGCTCGATATCCTCAATGCCGATGCCGACCTGCACGACGGCAACGTCGACTGTTCCAACTACGGCTGCTTTGAGGGCATTCCCTCGGCACGCAAGCTGGCGGGGGAGTTCCTGGGCTGCCCCGCCGAGCAGACGCTCGTGCTGGGTTCGTCGAGCCTGCTGATCGAGCACGACATCGCCGGTATGTTCTGGCGCTGCGGCTCGTGCGGCAGCGAGCCCTGGGATGCCTACGAGGCTGCCCACGACGGCAAGAAGGTCAAGTTCCTGTGCCCTGTTCCCGGCTACGACCGCCACTTTGGCATCACCGCCGATCTGGGTATCGAGAACGTCCCCGTCGCGATGACCGACAACGGCCCCGACATGGACGAGGTCGAGCGCCTCGTCGCCGCCGACGATTCCATCAAGGGCATCTGGTGCGTGCCCAAGTATTCCAACCCCACGGGCATCACCTTTAGCGAGGACACTGTGCGCCGCCTGGTTGAGATGCCCACGGCCGCACCCGATTTCCGCATCTTCTGGGACAACGCCTACTGCGTGCACGACCTGTACGACGAGACCGACGAGCTCGCAAACATCTTTGACCTCGCTCGCGCGGCGGGCACCGAGGACCGCGTGGTGGCATTTGCCTCGACGTCCAAGATCACCTTCCCGGGCGCCGGTATCGGCTTTATCGGTGCGAGCCCCGCGGTCATCGCCGAGTTCTCCAAGCGCCTGAAGGCCGGCCTCATCAGCGCCGACAAGCTCAACCAGCTACGTCACGTGCGTTTCCTTCCCACCATCGAGGCGGTCAAGGAGCACATGAAAAAGCATGCCGAGTTTCTGCGCCCGCGCTTTGAGGCCGTTGAGCGCAAGCTCACCGAGGGCCTGGGCGAGACGGGCTGCGCCACCTGGACGCACCCCCGCGGCGGCTACTTTGTAAGCTTCGATGGTCCCGAGGGTTCAGCCCAGAAGGTCGCCGCGCTCTGCGCCGACCTGGGCGTCAAGCTCACGCCGGCTGGTGCCACCTGGCCTTATGGCAAGGACCCGCGCGACACCAACATCCGCATCGCGCCGAGCTATCCCACGGTCGAGGACCTGGAGGCCGCGCTCGATGTGCTGGTGCTGGCCGTCAAGCTTGTCGCTGCCGAGCTTGCGCGTGCCGAGCGCGCCTAACGCGCGGCTTCCCGTACTATCCGCACTTTCGATACGTAAAGGAGCGTATACATGGATTTGGGTATTTCCACCAACCCCACGCCGGAGATCTACACCATTAAGGTAACCGGCGAGATCGATATCTCTAACGCCGATAGCCTGCGCAATGCTATCGACCTGGCGCTCGAGCAGCCCACTGAGGCCGTTGAGCTCGATTTTGCCCAGGTGAGCTACATCGATTCGACGGGCATTGGCGTGCTCGTGGGCGCCGCGCACCACGCGGTCGACCACGGTAAGCGCTTTAGCTGCACTAATGTGCAGCCCCAGGTGATGCGCGTGGTTCAGCTGCTGGGCGTCGACCAGGAGATTTCGATCACGGCGGCATAATCTTTGCCCCCAAAGGGGCATGCCGTTTGGCATATGTTTGTGATGCGCTCGGACGTTTTGGCGTCCGGGCGCTATACTTGACCGAATGAATAGACGAGTTCCGGCCGAATGGCGCGGTGCGGGCTCGACTCACATCGAGCCTTGGAGGTATGTGTGTTTGGTATTGGAGAGGGTGAGCTCGCGATCATCGTGGTCTTCGGCTTTTTGCTGTTTGGCCCGGATAAGCTCCCACAGATGGGCCGCACGATCGGCCGTGCCATCCGTCAGTTCCGCGAGACGCAGGAAAAGATGACGGCCGTTGTTCAGTCCGAGATAATCGATCCGGTGAGCGAGGCCGCGTCGGCCCCGGTCAAGCCCAAGAAGGCTGCCGTCGATGACGATTCCGATGCAGACGAGGATGCCGTCGAGACGGCTGCGCCCGCAAAGAAGGAGACCTTTGCCGAGCGCCGTGCCCGCCTTGCCGCCGAGAAGGCCGCGAGCGAGGCTGCCGCCGAGGGCGAGGGTGCTGCTGAGGAGTCCGAGGCCGAGAGCGCCGAGCCTGCCGCTGCCGCCGAGCCTGTCGTCGAGCCCGAGCCTGCTGCAGAGCCGGAGTCCGAGCCCGAGCCGGCAGAGCCCACGACGGCTGACCTCTACGCCCGTCGTCCCCGCAAGCGCAAGGCCGTCGTCGACCAGCTCGCTCGCGAGCTCGAGGCCGAGGACGACGCTGCTGCCGCCGACGCCCCGAAGGGAGGCGATGAGTAATGCCTATCGGACCTGCGCGTATGCCGCTCTTCGATCACCTGGGAGAGCTCCGTCGCCGCCTGACCATCGTGGTCGTGTCGGTGTTTGCCGCCGCTATCGTGCTGTATTTCGCCACGCCTGTTGTGCTCGACATCCTGGAAGATCCCATCCGCTCCTTTGTGCCGGACGGTAAGTTCTACATCACTACCACGCTCGGCGGCTTTGGCTTGCGCTTCTCGCTGGCCATCAAGATGGCCGTTGTCATGTGCACGCCCATGATCATCTGGCAGATCTTGGCGTTTTTCTTGCCGGCGCTTCGCCCCAACGAGCGCAAGTGGGTCGTGCCCACGGTGCTCGCCTCGACGGTGCTGTTCTTCCTGGGCGCCATCTTTTGCTACTTCATCATCATTCCTGCGGGCTTTGAGTGGCTCATCGGCGAGACCTCGGCCGTCGCTACGGCGCTGCCCGATCTGGAGAACTACGTCAACATGGAGCTGCTCTTTATGATCGGCTTTGGCGTGGCGTTTGAGCTGCCGCTCATCATCTTCTATCTGTCCGTCTTCCACATCGTGTCCTACGCTGCTTTCCGCGGTGCCTGGCGTTATGTATACGTTGGCCTGCTTGTGGGCTCGGCTGTGATTACGCCCGACGGCTCGCCCGTTACGCTGGGCCTCATGTATGGTGCCCTGCTCTCGCTCTACGAGATTTCGCTCGCCATTGCCCGCGTGGTCATTACCGCGCGCGAGGGCAAGGAGGGCTTGTTTGTGAGCCGTCTGGACCTGTTCTCGGACGATGAGGACGACGAGGAGTAAATCGGTATGCACGAGGTTGGCATTGTCAACGGCATACTCGATACAGTGATTCGCGCGGCGCGTGGGGCGGGGGCCTTGCGCGCCGTTTTGGTAACGCTGCGTATCGGGGATATGACCGAAGTTGTGCGCGAGGCGCTGGACTTTGCGTGGGAGACATTTCGCGATGAGGACCCGCTCACGCGGGGCTGCGAGCTCGCGGTTGAGGAGATTCACCCACAAAGTGAATGCCTGGACTGCGGCGAGGTCTTCGACCACGATCGCTTCCACTGTCGCTGTCCCCAGTGTGGTGGTGCCAACGTGCGCCTACTGCACGGCCGCGAGCTCGATATCGCGAGTATCGAAATCGAAACCCCCGACGATTAGCCCGCTAGCCATCTGGTGATGGGGTATAAAGGGGCCAAAGTAAGGAGCGCTAAGTATGGCTGAGAAAACGATTGATATCGCGTCGCCGATTCTGTCGCGCAACGAGCGCCTGGCAGATCAGCTGCGTCAGCGATTTAATGAGACAAACACCTATGTGATCAACGTCTTGTCGAGCCCCGGTTCGGGCAAGACCACCACGATCCTGGGCACCAACGAGCGCCTGCGTGACAAGGCCGGCCTGCGCTGTGCCGTCATCGAGGGCGATATCGCCTCGGATGTCGACGCCATCACCATGAAGGAAGCCGGCATGCCCGCCATCCAGATCAACACGGGCGGCCTGTGCCACCTCGAGGGCAACATGATCATGGAGGCCGTTGACGCGTTTGACCAGGCTGTGGGTCTGGAAAACATCGACGTCATCTTTATCGAAAACGTGGGCAACTTGGTCTGCCCGGTCGACTTTGACCTGGGCGAGAACCTGTCCATCATGATTCTCTCGGTGCCCGAGGGCGACGACAAGCCCATCAAGTACCCGGGCATCTTCCAGCACGCTGGCGCGCAGCTGCTCAATAAGGTCGACGTGGCCCCGGCTTTCGATTTTGACATGGATAGGTATACTAAGACACTCGATGACCTCAATCCGCAGGCGCCGCGGTTTGCCGTGAGCGCGCGCAAGGGCGAGGGCATGGACGCCTGGTGCGATTGGCTCATCGGGCAGATCGAGCAAGCAAGGGCGTAAATCGGCCGCCATACGGGCGGGCGTAGCCGTAGAGATACGAGATAGGAGCCTCTTTTGAAGCTCATCATCGCCGAGAAAAACGACGCCGCGCGTCAGATCGCCGAGCGGCTGTCCACGGGTAAGCCTAAAAAGGACAAGGTGTACAACACTGCCATCTACCGTTTTGAGTGGAAGGGCGAGGAGTGCGTGACGATCGGTCTTGCCGGTCACATCCTTGCGCCCGATTTTTGCGACAGCGTGCTGTTCGATAAAAAGCTGGGCTGGTATTCGGTCACCGAGGACGGCGAGATGCTGCCGGCCGACATGCCCGATGGCCTGGCTCGTCCGCCTTACGACACCAAGCGTAAGCCGTTCCTTGCCGATGGCATCTCCATCAAGGGCTGGAAGCTCGAGAGTCTGCCCTATCTCACCTGGGCACCCGTCATTAAGCTGCCGGCCGAGAAAGAGCTCATTCGCTCGCTCAAGAACCTTGCCAAGAAGTCCGACAGCGTCATCATCGCTACGGACTTCGATCGCGAGGGCGAGCTGATCGGTTCGGACGCCCTCAACAAGGTGCGCGAGGTGGCGCCGGACTTGCCGGTTGCCCGCGCCCAGTATTCTTCGTTTACCAAGGCCGAGATCACGCAGGCCTTCGATAATCTCGTCTCGCTCGACCAGAACCTGGCCGACGCAGGCGAGAGCCGTCAGCACATCGACCTCATTTGGGGTGCGGTGCTGACGCGCTACCTGACGCTCGCCAAGTTTGGCGGCTTTGGTAACGTGCGCTCCGCCGGCCGCGTGCAGACGCCGACGCTTGCCCTGGTGGTCGAGCGCGAACGCGAGCGCATGGCGTTTGTGCCCGAGGACTATTGGCAGATTCGCGGCATGGGTGCCGCGCAGGGCGCTGCCGAGGACGATCGCTTTAAGATCGCGCACAAGACGGCGCGCTTTACCGACAAGGATGCTGCTGAGACGGCGTACGGCCATGTTGACGGCGTCGCGACGGCAACCGTCGCCGCGGTGACCAAGCGCTCGCGCAAGCAGCAGCCGCCCACGCCGTTTGCGACCACCTCGCTGCAGGCTGCCGCCGCGGCCGAGGGCATCTCGCCTGCGCGTACCATGCGCATCGCTGAGTCCCTCTACATGGCCGGTCTCATCAGCTACCCGCGTGTCGACAATACCGTGTACCCCGCGACGCTCGATCTGGGCGCCGTGGTGAGCGACCTGGCAAAGATCAACCCGGCGCTGGCGCCCGTATGCAAAAAGGTGCTTGCCGGCCCCATGAAGCCTACGCGCGGCAAAGTCGAGACCACCGACCACCCGCCTATCTATCCCACGGGCGAGGGCGATCCGTCCACGCTCGACGGCGGCCAGCGCAAGCTCTACGACCTCATCGCCCGCCGCTTCCTGGCGACGCTCATGGGTCCCGCGACCATCGAGAACACCAAGCTCGAGCTCGATGTGAACGGTGAGCCGTTCGTGGCTTCGGGCGATGTGCTCGTGACCCCGGGTTTCCGCGAGGCCTACCCGTATGGCCTTAAACGCGACGAGCAGATGCCGCCGCTTGAGCAGGGCGATACGGTCGACGTATTCGACATTAAGCTCGAGGCCAAGCAGACCGAGCCGCCCGCGCGCTACAGCCAGGGCAAGCTCGTGCAGGAGATGGAGAAGCGCGGCCTGGGCACCAAGTCCACGCGCGCGAGCATCATCGAGCGCCTGTACGCCGTGCGCTATCTCAAAAATGATCCCGTTGAGCCGAGCCAGCTGGGTATCGCCATCATCGATGCGCTGTCGCAGTTTGCCCCGCGCATCACGAGCCCCGATATGACCAGCGAGCTCGACGGCGACATGACCCGTGTGGAGCGCGGCGAGGATACCGAAGAGCATGTCGTGATGCACTCGCGCGCGCTGCTGGCTGGCGTGCTCGACGAGCTGCTCAAGCACACGCAGGAGCTGGGCGACGCCATCAGCGACGCCGTCACGGCCGATGCGCGCGTGGGAGCTTGCCCCAAGTGCGGCAAGGACCTGGTTATGAAGACGAGCGCCAAGACCCGTGGCAGCTTCATTGGCTGCATGGGCTGGCCCGACTGCGATGTGACCTATCCGGTGCCGAGCGGCGTCAAGGTGAGTCCGCTCGAGGGCGAGGCGGCCGTGTGCCCCGAGTGCGGCGCGCCGCGCATTAAATGCCAGCCGTTCCGTCAGAAGGCTTTCGAGATCTGCGTGAACCCCACGTGCCCCACCAACTACGAGCCCGACCTTAAGGTGGGCGAGTGCAAGGTGTGTGCCGAGGCCGGACGTCATGGCGACCTGATCGCGCACAAGAGTGAGAAGAGCGGCAAGCGCTTTATCCGCTGCACCAACTACGATGACTGCGGCGTGAGCTATCCTCTGCCGGCGCGCGGTAAGCTCGAGGCGACGGGTGAGACCTGCCCCGAGTGCGGCGCCCCCATCGTGGTGGTCAACACGGCGCGCGG
>DBFANS010000004.1:0-68873 GCA_048233475.1 Collinsella aerofaciens
AGGTCATGCGGCGGTCTCGGCTCGCCGCGGCCCGCGCGGGACATGTCAGGAAACGAGGGCAGCCCTGTGGGCGCCAGCGGAATGTGGGGTCACCGCGCGGTCCGCATCTGATGGTGTCGACGTCAATGGTATACGGGTGCATCATCGACGTCTTCAATACAGAAAATATCAGTGTGCGGAATGTACGGATTGCTGCCGTATCCTTAGTAATAAAAACTGTCCGTTCAGTAGTAGGGGCGCGCCGGCGTTAGCCGGTGCGCCCCTACTTTGGGAAACATAAAACTCGCTTTTAATCGGTTGCCTGCGTAGCTCAAAGCGGGAACAACCGCCATGACGATGCATGCGATACCGAGCAGCGGTGCGCGGCAGCTATAAGCGCTGCTCCTAGCAGGAATAGCGCTAATGAGGCGGCGATCCAGTTGCTGTCGGCGGTCTTGGGGAGCGTGGCGGTGGCGGCGCCGGCAGCCTTGGCCTTGGATGGCGTGGACACCGTGGTCCTGTTTACTGTCGTTTTGGTTGTCGTGATCGTCTTGGGCGTCGCAGTCGCGGGCTTCAGGGCGGGATCCGTCGCGGACCCGGCACCGGGCTGCCCACCGGCAGGACCGGCGCCACCAGCCGGCTCGCCCGCGCCACCGGGCACCTCGCGCCCGTCGGTCTCCCCCACCGGAGGCGTAGCGCCCTCGGGCTCAACCACCACATGCGGTGCCACCGCACCGGAGGCATCCACCACGCCACTAGCACCAAAGGCCCCGCCAGCAGGCGTCACAAACCGTGCGGCCACGAGCGACCCGCCCGCGCACGCAACGCCACCGTCGGCACCGGTCGCATCGAGCCACGAGGCGTCGACGGAAAGCCGGCAGCCGGCCGCACCCTCGCCAAGACCTGCGTCCTGCAGATACACACCGTAAGCGCTCACGCCCGCCCCGGACCCGGCGCTCGAGGCAACGACGCGTCCGCCGCCGCGCACGGCCATGTCGCCTGCGATCACGCCCGCGACCGCCTCGTCGGAAATATCGGCCCCGTCCGCCCGCGCGTCGACGGTGCAGCCGTCCACCACGAGCGCCTGTGACACGTGGATACCGCACTGCGAGCCCGTCGCCGTCAGGGTCCCGGTGCCGCGAAGCGTCAGGTTGCCCCACACCTCCATGCCGCACAGCGTGATGTCCGCATCGGGCGCATGCGACTCCGTCACGGAGTTTTGTCCGGTCAGGGTCACCACCAGGTCGCCATCAGCGCCGATGGCCTCGCCAGAAAAGCCGTTAAGCTCCAGGTGGTCGGCATCGGTCCAGGCCCAGCCGGGGCCGGACACGCCCGGCTCGTAGTACGTCGCGCCCGCGATGATGAGGCTCTCCGCGCCCGCGGCATAAGAAGGCCCGCCCAGCAAAACGCATATGCAGGCCATGGCAATAATCGCAATGTAATGACGGCTGGTGTAGGACTCGGCAGCAAACATACCCGCTCCGATCTTCGCAGAGCCAATAGAATGTGCACCAGAAAATGCCCTGGTAGCAGCAGTTATTAGTTTAGCGAGATCAATGCAGAAACAAAGAAAATGCCCCAGAGAAGTGCCAATAATTAGGTGTAAATCGTTTTGCCAATCGGTGAAAGGAAGAATCTGGGCTCGACATAATCGTGCACAACTCCGTACGGATTGGGATGGTTGAAGTGAGCATGTGCGATAGGTACAGGGCCGGGGTTTCTAGCGAGTGGCGACAGCCGCGCGGCATCGAAAGGACGGGTGCGAACCCATGCGAAAGCGCTGAGTATTTGCACGTTTCCGTACCGCGAATACAGTTGGTACGGAGAAAGACGATTACTCAAGCACGGGCAAGTCTGGATGATTCTTCTCTTTTATTTCGGTAAAAAACTCCCCAAGCGTCTTCTCCTCCCACGCCGGATACTCCGACCCGTCGTCGGTCTTAAAACGCAAATAAGGCTGTTCCATATCATTCACCTCCCTTAAATCACATCATCTTTGACTGTGTCGCGCAACGCGTCTACATTTGCTTTTAACGGGCTCATATCCAACAGGTCGCAAGCGAACTTCCACAAGATTCGCTTCGGTGATTTATCACAATATTCGACTACCGGCATTCCCTGTACTTTGCTAATCAAAGCGTCGCGCCAGTCCTCATCAAATGTAAACGGACGATATTCCATTCCTTGTTCGTTCGCCTCGTACGACCCCATCACGATAGGGAAACGAACATCAAACGTCGAAAATGGTGAGAACTTAGCATTGCCGTAAATAGCGATGTCCACAATCTTCCCATCCAGCTCGAGCCACGCATGATAGAACTCATAGCCGCTTGGAGGCACGACCAGCCCGTAGCAAATACGAGGCTTGTAACCAAGATATTTCAGCGCAATAAACAGCTCGACCGTCGTGGACAGACAGCCATCCGGCTCTTCGGCCGCGCACATTTTATTGAATGCCTTGGTCATCGCAAAAACCATTTTCTTGTCTTCAAATCCAGAGAGCTGTCGCTGAATATAATGAATTGCGTCGTAATCTCGTTTCAATTGTCTTTCTCCTCTCATAGTCCCAGCTGTGAAAGCATGCCCTCGACCTTGGCGATGGCCGCCGCCTTTTCGGCCTCGATGCGCTTGATGTCGTCGCGCACGGCAGCAAGGTCCACCGGCTCCTCTTCCGCGAACGTGTCCACGTAGCGTGGGATGTTCAGGTTCCAGCCGTTGACGCAGCAGCACCGCCAACCGGCCGTCATCGTCGTCCAGGTTATTTCAGGTCGCTCTTTTTGAATGAAGTGGATAGCATCATGAGCAGAACGTCGTTCACTAACCTGCCTCGTAAATTGCAAAGCGTGGTAAATGCGGTTTTACCAAGGAGCTTCTTCTCGTCATCGTCGATTCGGCCCTTTTCCGGCGGACAGTGAACGATAAGTCCGCATCGGGAGCTCTTACCGTTGATAATCTCCCTAAAGCCTTCTTTGTCTAAATATCCGTAGACCACTATCAACAGGAGCGCATCCTTTGCCTTGGATATCTGTTTGTCCGAAACGCGCTGTATGTTCTTCCTCTTGATCAGCCCAGAGTCGGAAAGATCCTCTTCGAGGTCATGGTAGTCCTCGTCACTCGCGACAATCAGTATCTTCTTGCCGTACAGCGCAAGGCCGAAGCGCCACGCCGCTTTACCGAGACGCGTGAAGGCTCCGATAGCCAATGCGACGAACGACAGGAATCCCATGAATTCGAGGACAAGAGATATGTTTCCTCCAACAGAAAGAATGCCTGAAATTACGTTGTTGATATCCATCGATTTCCACCTACTCAACATTGATAAAGAATGGGTTGCTCCAGCGGACGCAATAGCCCCTTCGAATTACAAAACATTGAACATAGTGTTTTCCCGTATACGCTGTCTCCTCGCGACGGGAAGTCTTTTCTATGTTTGGGATCTCGAAACCGCCCCTACGGCAAACCCTCATAGCTTCATCGCCGGTATTCGTGACTTGCCACTTTATCTTGCCATCTTTTACCGGCCCACAGTTCACTCTGTACACGATAGTGGAGCCCTTCGGTATGGGCGCGCCGTCGTTTTCGAGTGCTCGCATTTCTCCTGAAGGGAATTTGACCGTCGCCGTAATTGTTGCATTTGGCTTACGTGCCTGCATGGGAAAGCCTAACGGCTGCCTGTGCGGAACAGACAATGCGTACTGTTGGCTTATTGACTTATCTGATGCTGTGGTTCCGTACGAAGAGACTCCCGAAGGAAAGTTGTTTCCAAGTATTTCCTTCCAGACGCTGTTGCCGGTTCCCTCATCCGCAAGAAGCGAGAGATGCTCGTTGAGTTTGTCCACGAACTGGGCGAAATCGTTATAGCAGTACTTTCCGGCAAGGTTGTTTCCCTCTATGGCTGGATCCTCAATGAAGGGCACCTTGTACGAGCCGAGTTCATCGGCGTATGCAACTGCAAGGTTCGCCATTACCTGCATGACGCAGTCCTCGATTGACAACCCTGCTTCAGGTAGATTGTCGGCGATCATCTTCTCAAGAGTGATGCCCTTTGGGAACTTCACACAACTTGGGCAGTTCTCCCTTCTCCACCACTTCAATATCTTCACTAGAGGTTTGTAATCCCCGTTGAACCCTTTGTTAACCTCAGTCGTCCAAGCGAGATGCTCTTTGGGATTCGTCTGCCTCCATTCGCCAGCGGTTTTCGAACCGATGTAGAGAAGACCGTCTTCATCTTTGACCAAGGGGACAACATCGAGATGGAAGTTCGCCATGTCAATGCCGATGGAATGCGTTTGCATTTTGACGCTCTTGTAGCACTCACGCTCGCGTATCGCATCCTCGAGCTCGACCAAAACGCGATACGGGGAGTCGTTAATGGAGCGGTTTGTCTCAACGATGATGTCAATATCGCAGCTGTCAGAATCTTTCTTCGGTCGTATGAAGGTCTGCTTGGCGTATGAACCCGAGAGGTATGTGTCCTTGCATACAGCCCCATAAGTCTCACTTGCCTTGAGATGGTCCCTGAGATTTCGGTGAAGTCGACTCGCTTCATCAATGGTGCTCTTGCTGGGATTAATGTCCTTCAAGAATGATTTGAAGTCTGCGCTATTGGCCATATAACCGCCTTTCCAAACAGATGTTCTAGTGTCTGACATTATAACAACCGTGCTTTAAAAATGTGGTTTTTAGAGCCATTGCTAGGCACAAGATGTTGCGGTCTCATTCCATCCGTACGATTCAGGAGCTGTCTGGCAAGCAGGAGGACAGAATGGAGCCTCAAAGCCTCCTTGAAGTCATTGAGATTCTTGTCGATTTTCGAAACATTTGCGCGCGACGATCGGCTTTGCTGTGCAAGGCCGCGCGGGCGCGATTTAAGCAATATGCTCCACTCGCTCGAGAGGGTTTTGCCCACAAGCGAGATGCCGGAACTCGTCAATGAGCTCGACTCTGTACTACTGAAGCATCCTACATGTCTACAGCAGAATCACGCTGGAAATCGCAAAAACAATGGTGGCTTTTTTAAGGCCGCTATGAGCCAAAGCTGCCAAAGAGCAACAAACTAACTACAAACCATTGGCCTGCAAAAGCCCCGTGCATTGCAGCCAGCAGCGGGCTGCAATGCACGGGCCTGCCGTTGTGCTATGTACGTGAGATTCATACAGTGGTCTACTGCCCCTGTGCCCTGTACATGCCCTCGGTTGCCTCATGGGTGCCGCCCGGACGGGTCCGCCCCCGAGAAGCCGCATGAAGGCGAAGAGGAAGGCGAGCAGAATGGCCTTCCTGCTGCACCTGATTGGAATGGGCATGGGGCTGTGCACGCTCGTCGTCTACGCTTGCATCAAGGTTGGGGCTGAAAGCGAAGCGGCTGACTATGCGGGCTGATCAGTGAGCGTCAAACTGTTCGGAACCGAATGGAAAAAGAGAGGCCCTTTGCAAAAAGGACCTCTCTGCTGAAAGCATTCTAGAGAGCAGCCTTGGATTACCTTAAGGTAACTGTAGCGAAATCTTTTCCTTGACTTTGGTTGCCATGGCGTAGGACTTAGCGGTTTTGGATGTTCCGCCAAGGGCCAGATAAACATCCAAAACCATGTCCGCAACTTCTTGAATAATTTCATCCGACAGCTTGTCAAGGTCGAGTTTCTCTATGTCACCGAACGTCAGGTTATCTTTTTTGGACAAGATGGAAGCAACGCCCATTATCACGTAAAATCGTATGTCGCTTATTTGGGACCCTTCTAAGTCTCTCTTAATTTGCGGAAACCTCAAGCAAACCTGTTTTCCAAGGCTAGCGGCTCTGTAGTAAGCCTCAAGGTTGCCATCCTGCCCAAATATTTTCTTATACTGAGCCTCGTCAGACAAAAGCGTCGACGGTCTTGCTCTTGCCTGATCCGGTCTGCCGAGAAGTATCGACATCATGCATTGCGCAAGAAAGGAGAGGGTTACGATCTCCTCCCTCTTCCTCCCCTGGTTTTTGTAATAGTTCTTCCGCCTTTCGTAATACAACCCATTTCTTTTCATGTAGAGTTCGATTTGAATATGGATTTGGTCAGTAGCGCGAAGCGATGTCTTTTTCACCTGAGTTTGGTTGTTCGTCGCCAGTATCACTCTGTTTCTGGTCTCATCGCTTCCGGGCACAAGGATTTTTACCATCACATTTCTGGAATCTTCGGCGTCTTCCGTACGAGACTCCATAAATTTGTATATTTCATATGACGTTTGAAGTCCATTAACGATGCGAGGCTCTTCCATTTTCACTTCTGCTCCTGCTATTTGATAGGCTTCAGAAGCCAGTATCGTTACTCCGTTGTTGAGCCACCAGAAATCGTCTTCGCTAGGATGCTCCAACGTTTCCCTGATTCCTTTGTTGACTGAAACATTTCCCTCGTAATCTCTGACGTTCGCCTCGAAAAGATAGCTACGGAGCTGCCCCTGGTCGTCAGTGAGGAAGCGGTAGTAATCCGACAAAGACACCAGGCCAAAGACGTCCGTTCTCTGAGGAACCGACGCATAGGACCCCGAAAAACGCATAACAAGCCCGCTCTCTGCGGGAGGCGACCAGATGCGCATCAATTCGTCTGCTCCAACTAAAACGCACGAAGAGCTAAATCGGCTTACGCCGACGATTTCGTCAATGGCGGCCGGAAGCTGCTCTTTCTGAATCTTAACGCCGTCCGATGGTGAATCCGCATTCGCGATGTACACGAACTTCATTCGGATTTCGTTTCCGGCCATCGCTGCTGCTTGAATCGCTTCTCTTATTCTTCTAAAAGTATCGATAACACGTTCGGAATATTTATCATTGAATTCATTTAAATTTATACCGAATGTTAGAAGGTCATTACAGGTGTCCTTCCACTTCAAGAACACGTCTTCTTTGAATGATTTTGAAACCTTGGTCTGAAGAATAACTATTTCAACCCTTGATCCACGATTGATGTAGTCTTTAATCTGGACGTCCTCACTCAAGAAATTATTGTTGGCAAAGATGTAGATCGCATCGCAGCCCCCGTCTCGCGACCCTCCAATGAGCCCTTCCGCTATCTCATCGTCGTCAAGGTCGTATGGAGCCATGTATCGAGAAGAGGCCAACAGTTCAAAGTAGTCCCCTTTAGAACTATACTCAGCCTGCTTAGAGAATTCGTCCGAAATGAATCCGTCTATCAGAATCTGGCTGTTAGTTGGCATTCTTCCTCCATCCAAAGATGAATAAACTAATGAAATGATATGACTTTTATGATTTTAGTGTAAACACCAAAACAGCCGCGTCTTAACACCCTGATAAGCTTTGGGCAAAATTATCGCAACGCCTTATTCAACAGGAGGTTGCGATGACGCGGGCAAACATAGAACACAGGAACATGTGGGCAGATCACATCGAACGCTGCCTCTCGTCCAGTATGTGTGTGGGACTGGTGTAGGCTCAACCACGTAAGCAGGCCCTGCCTTTACAGGTGGCTGGCCAAGTTCAGGGATGAGGGGCCCGGGCGCTTCCCATGCAGGAATGCCGCCACGATGGATTGGCTCGAGATCGCCAGTTACGGCCTGGCGGATGCAAAGGGCATCGTGCCAGTGGTGAGCAGCGCTTCGGATAGCGCGGTAGCCTCGGCTGCCAAGTGCGGCGATGTCGTTGTGAACTCGTTCACCACCCCCGACCGTGTGCTCATGTCACGACATTCCACCGACATGCGTGCCAGCATTCAGCGCCTTGCTGTCTGTGGTAGCGGAAAACTGAACACTTCGGCTTGACCATTTAGGGCACAAAGGCAGGCACGCCAACCATCACAATCGACTACCTTGGTTGCTGCCTAGAAATATCAACCAGGGAGGTCGGAAAGGTGTGATCAGCATGTCCACGGTTCATTCTATACGGCAGATGAGGAAGCGGGTCGACTCGATATCCGAGAATGCCTGAAAAACGGGCGTGTCGCGTAACACGGTGTACACCAAGCTGAAGAGCCCGACCTCACGCCACCCATCCTGGTGCGCAGGCGGGGCGACAGGTTGCTCAACGCCTACCAGGGTGTGTTTTACGCACGGCTAGACGAGGGCTCGAGGCAGTGGCGCAAGCATCGCCACACCGCGCGCAGGATATGGCTCGCCTCTGCCCTCGAGGTGGACCGCATGAGCGCGAGCCAAGTGTCGAGGATCTGCGAGTTGTCCGACGCGATCGTTGAGGACATGCAGACCAGGGGCCTCTCTGATACGGCCTTTCCCTACGTCTGGCACGATGCGATCCGCATTAAATGCAGAGATCCGGGCCACGCCTCCTCGTGCGCGATCGTCACCGCCATCGGCGCCTGCTTAGATGGCGGTGACGATCGCTCGGGCTCGATGCCGTTGACACGGAGTCCTATGCCGGATGGTTGACGTTTCTGCGCTCGTTGCGCGAGCGGGGTGTTGAAGGAGTCGTCTGCGTAACCTCCATATCACTCCTTCTCGCACACAGCGCAGATTACCAGGGTGCGCTCATCAACCCAGCTGGAGAGCACCTTGCGGCTCGGGTATCCCATGGCCCCTATCGTGCGCGCCAGACTTTTCCCGTGCCCCGAGTAGTGATCGACCGCATTCCGCTTCTCCTCATCGGAATACCTCGGCCTGCGATGCTCCCCTTCCAGGAACTCATCGCCGCCGAGCTGGTATTCCTTCCGCCGGTTGTGGGGTGTGACACGGCTGGGTTAGCCGAGCTCTGCTATGGTGTCGGCCGTGCTGCATCCGAAACCGGCGAACGTCTCGATGGCTTTCGCCTTTTGTTCTGCGCTGTAAATCCGTATGATCCTGCCGGTCCTCTTTTGGTCCAGGATTTCCTCCGCAGTTCCAAGGGGCTAGATGGATAAATCAGGCAGGGCCATTACAGCGCTACGTGTTGAAAACTAGGCCAGCGAAGAGAACTTTGTGAAACGTTTTGTGAAGCGCGGCAGGACGAAGCTACCCCTCGGCAGAGGCGTCTCAACCGCCGGCGGGAACGTCGACACAGCTTTCAAGGTAGCTCTTCATGATGTCTTCCAATGTGGGCACGCGCCCTTCGGCCAATATGCCCAAGGCATCCAGCACATCGAATACGGCGGTTGCGTCATCGGCCCCGAGAAGGTCTTTGTTGCACTGGTTCAACCTCGCATCGAGCACAGTATGCCCGCGCCGCGCGGCCACCCTTGCAAGGGCATCGCCATCGGCAATCAGTGGGTGCCTTTGGATTTCGAAAACCAGCCCATACTCTTCGCCGGGCTTTCTGGAATCGAGATCAAACGCGAGTCCGATCTCTTGGACAACGAGCCATGTTTCGGCATATAGCTTCCCCGCCTCATCCAAGAATAGCCTCGTCATAGCGGGCACGAAATCCCCATACCCAAGAAATTTCCCGCAAAGAAGCGTTTTCGACAGGGAAGAGACCTTCGGATAGCGAGACAGCCACGCCCTGCCCTCTCGAGTTTTAAGCAAGGGGCAAACCTCTTCGGGATTTCCAAGCATTTCCGTAAGTATGTAGAACCTGGCACAGAAGGCGGCGGCGGTCCTGTTAATCCGAATGCCGGGCGCGTAATGGCCCATCGGAGTCTCGAAGCCGGCGGCCCTTTCATATGCGACCCTGCACTCCGCACGCATACCAAGCAAGGCGTAGCACAGGCTCATCTCGAAATAGGGATATCCGAGGGACGGTTGCTTATTGAGCGCGGCGAGGCGCTCTTCGGCAATCGAGAGCTGCAATTTCGCCACCTCGGGTTTGTCGTACAGTGTCAGCCGGGCAAGCTGCCATCGACACTCGAGCGCCGCCATAACCTGCAGGCTTCTCTCAAGGAGGCCTATAGCCTCATCAGTGTACGACACGGCGCGCTCAACGCTCTCTCCAACCATTAAGGCTAGGGCAGCGCGTTCTCGCAGCACTTGGGAGCGCCGCAGAATCGCCTCGGGAGGAAGGCCATCCTCCATCACATCCAAGTCATGCTCCGCGTCCCCATCCTTGAAATACCGCATTACGCTCTCAGCCAAAGTATTTGGGAAGCGGTCATTCACCGCCAAGCCCGAAAGCATCGCACTCAGGTTCTTATGGGCATAGTAGCGTGCATCGGGGTCGCTTACGCACAAAAACCGATCGCATCGAGCGAAGAAATTGAGCACGGGTGCGGGATCGAGCCCGTCGGACCACGCGATTCTGCCCAGGCTCGCCATAGCGACGACGCGCTGTTGCTCGGAAAGGGAGGCATTGCTGAGGGTGTTTTTGACCTCGACCAAATACAGCTTGTTCCTGTCCTCGATACTTGTCCCTATCTGCCTCATGAAAAGAAGCCGCAGATTGAAGAGCTGCCCAAAATCGTTGGGGCCAATCGGAGCAAGCGCCTTTTCGCATTCTTCAATCAACCCCCACCCTTCTTTAACGCCGCCATCAGGCAAGCCGATTTTCGTTTTATTCAATGCTGCGTTCTCAAACAGCAGCAAGAGGAACGACTTATTCCGAACGCCCAGACGCTTAGCTTCGCGATACGTCTTCTTGAACTCGTCGTCGGCGACTTTGAACTGACCGTTCACGACATAGCTAATCGCGCGGTTGTGCCAAAGCTGGACCGTGATGAAAGGGTCTGTCTTGTCGGTTTTCTCGGCCAAGGCGCTTTCGAGCTCCGCTTGCGACCCAGCACGATCGCAAGCGGCGTCCGCGATAATATGGAGGGCGAAATGCCTGAAAGCCGGCTCTAAGTTTTCGTTCTCAAGCATTCTTTTCGCAACGCCGTTGTTTCCCAAGTAGATGTTGCAGAAAATCCTATCCTTGTCGAGGCAGGTGAGCTGCATTCTGGACAGTCGATCACGGTCAACCGAGTTCATCAGCCTGAAGGCAGCTACATAGTCGCATTCGGGAAGAGAGGGATCCGCCTTGTCCACTATGTCATCGAGCTGCTGCGCACACCAAAAATAGTTGACGAGAAGAGCGAACAGACTCAACGCGAGAAAGGGCGATGCCACACCCGCCAACCATAAAAGGCTAAGCTTTACCGATGCAAACAATGCATCGGACGCCAGTGCTGTAACATAGATACCGGCCTTGTAAAACCGCGCCAAAGCCTGCTTACGCAACCACAGCAAAAACAGCCCGACGACAATCGAAAACGCCAGGATAGAATGGGCCGGGTCAGGCCCCGTGACGATATCAATCGCAGCAAGGATATCTTGGAACGCCATAATCCTCCGCTAGACTCGAGTCCAATACTCGTTTGCTATTGTAGCTTGCATTCTGCATTGATCTTCCTTCATGTAGTTTCAAATCGAACACATGTTTTGTTTTTAGGAACAGAGTTACATCAAAGGAGGCCGTATCAGCCAACGCTGATACGGCCTCCCTCTAGATTCGATTTTTGTATATCACCAGATCCTGGGAGTACACCTCTCCCCTAATCCCGCTTAAACAAATCCCTCGTGTACACCTTGTCCGCCACATCCGCGAGCTCGTCGCTCCAGCGGTTGGCGACGATCGCGTCGCAGCCGGCCTTGAAGGCCTCCAGGTCGTGGGTCACCTCGTAGCCGAAGAACTCCGGCGCGTCCAGCGTGGGCTCGTAGACCACCACGGGCACGCCCTTGGCCTTCACGCGCTTCATGACGCCCTGGATAGAGCTCGCGCGGAAGTTGTCGGAGTTCGACTTCATAGTCAGGCGGTACACGCCCACGACTGGCTTTTCCTTGCCGGCATACACGCGGTCCCACACCATCTGCAGCACCTCGTCGGCGACGAAGTCCTTGCGGGTGCGGTTGGCCTCCACGATGGCCTCGATCAGGTTCTGAGGCACGTCCCTGTAGTTGGCGAGCAGCTGCTTGGTGTCCTTGGGCAGGCAGTAGCCGCCGTAGCCGAAGCTGGGGTTGTTGTTGTGGCTGCCGATGCGCGGCTCCAGGCACACGCCGTCGATGACGTCGCGGGTGTTGAGGCCGTGGACCTCGCAGTAGGTGTCGAGCTCGTTGAAATAGGCCACGCGCAGCGCCAGATAGGTGTTGACTCTTTAATAAAACCAGCGGTTACTCAATATTAAATTGGTCAATTTCGAACCTGGTGTAGTCGTCGACATCATTCGAAAAGTGTTTGAGCCTAGTCCCAATTTTGATATTTCCATATTGATCAAGACCAATTTCATTAAGCAAATTGTTCTCTTTTAGAATGTTGATTAAGGACAAAGGGACTCCAGCCTGAATTAACTCAACGCCTTCCTTGTCAGCTGTCCCGTATAAGAACATGTAGTACTGCTCCTGATCAATATGACCCGTCTTATATAGAACGCGAACGAATCTAGACAAAGTGAACCCAAGATAATCGTCCTCCGTCTTGTATTTAGCAAGGAAAAGTGCTGGCAGTTCGGAATCAGTTTTTTGCCTTATGTCAACATAACTTCCTTCGCCATCGGCAAGGCCTTGGTAATTGACCTCCCCAAAGCTACGACCAACATAGAGGAAGCTGGGTGCGGACTCAGCCTTCTTTTTCCATAATGAAATGTCGGAAGCGAGTCGTTGACTAAGTGATTTCGATGACTTGCTCTCAAGATAACTTTGGTAAAAAGGTAACTGCCTGCGCAATTTACTAACTCTGAGATATGAATTAGAGAAAACAAGACCATCGTCAATGAAATAAATGCATATTAATTCGAGTACGCTATTATCTGCACATGCTTTAAATGTGGTGAGTCTCCGGGCAATCTCAACTTTTGCAATCTCCCAGTTTTCATACATAGAACGCAGGCCGGAACGATCTAGCAAAACACCGAGATCAGTATCAGAATGATTGCAGCTTTGAATCAAGCTATCTTCGAAGACAAGACGCTTTCGCTCATTTTCACTCAACGGCTTACCTTTAGATATTTTAATTCGCGGGTTGTCATCGCGGTCCTTAAATCCTACACTATGCAATTCCGAGATGGCATTTTTCATGGTCGGTCTTGAGCCAGTCCATTTTGATTCAGCAAATATTACCTGCGGGCTAAGCATTTTAAGATGAGGGGTATCTCCAAAAACGTAATTTAAACGTGATGCGCGACCAATTAAATTAATTAGGGCTGCACGCCTTTTTGTTCGTAAATTGAGAATAAATACCGAATCAAATGGAAGATTAATACCTTCCATGATGACTTCATTTGCAAATATATAACGAATTGATTCCAACTTCGCAGCACGGTCAAGCAAATAATTTTTGATTCCGTCCGGCATCTGCCCGTGCAGGTATACAATACCGCGCCGCAGGCAAAATATTTCATCGTATAGAGGACTCACATGTTCGGTCAGGGCACAAATAACTCTATCGAGGTCGGGGGCGACTCGGTTATCGGGCAGACTACTCGCTAAGTCCAAGGCCGCCTCACGGACCTTTCTAGGGGAAGACAAGAACACAAGATTTTTAGCAGTTGCCTTATTCGTCAGGCAATCCCAAGTGCCGTTAAAAGTAGAATGCTGGCAAAAACTGTTGAAAAACCTGTTGTAGGCATGCAAGACTCCCTCGCTGTCGAGCAGATAATAACGAGGCTCTTTCATACTTTTGCTGACTTTACACCCCTCAACCTCAAACCCTGAAATGACGGACAACAGGTTAATGTCGTCGATAACAGGACTAAAGTAGTAGAACCTTGTCAAGGGATCGCGGAGTTTTGACTCGCGGATGAGGCGTGAAATTAACAAAGCGCGATCGTCGGGATCAAAAGCGTTGTGCGCTTCGTCTATAAACAGACTCGAAAATGATAAGGTCGGATTCGCTTCCAATAAACGTATGGCCCTTTCCTGAGTGAGGATGGCGATGAACGACTTCTCACACTGGTACATTTCGTCATGAGTAATTACTTTTGTTCTAGGATGGCGCTTAAATACATCATCGCGCGTTTGGGCGAGAAGTGATTTTGTCGGCACAATTACACAAGGTCGGCAGCCGCTTTTATCGTCCAGTACAGCATCAACCAAGCGCTCAGTCTTACCAAACGAGGTCGGTGCGATATAGGCGAACCCTTCCCCAGAGTATGAAGAGAAAGAGCTGTCGGACAACTTCTGCTCGAGAGTAAGCGTCACACCTTTGGTAAAGTTCTTTTCGATTTCATCTAGAGCAATAAAATCACTCAGAGTATTGAAGCGCCCTTCATCGATATCAACAATCGATTTGGCTACTGGGTATAGGCCCAATTCAAATGAAAGATCGTACAGGGGTCTGTAATCACCCGTACTCAACGAATAATTCAGAATAATCCAGTATGCAAACTCAAGACTTCTTGTTCGATTCTTATCTTTTAGCCCGTACCTTAACAAAGCAATTGCGGCTGAAAGAAGAAACGTTGACTCTCTATTCGTGAGCTCATTACCTGACTCTCTATTCGTGAGCTCATTACCTAAAAGTAGCTTATTGACCACCAACTTAAATGCACTGTTGTTCTTTAATTTTGTAATGGAGCTAGCGTCGCTCATCTGTGTACTCCAAGTTCAAATATCGAAGAAAACCAACTAATGCCAAATGTGAGACGCAAACTATGTGTATGGCTGAGTAGCTCTGTTTTCCGAAAAACTGTAATACGTCAATCGATAGTTTTTCGACTTCTTCGATAGTCAGAACACAGTCAATAAAAACAGTACCACAAGGAATCATGTTAAATTCGTCGGCACTATGGGCCCGACGGAGAGTAAAATCGTCCGAAAGCATTCTGATCTGTTTAAGAATGGATCCTTCGGCACCAGCTACTATAGCGTGATTTCGAGCATTGTCCCAAGGGTCATTTCCATCAAAATCGTTAATCTTGTCACGGAGATCCTTATAAGCTTCTTTAGCTTTACTAAGGTGAGTTGTATTTCCAAAAATTGACGACTTGCTCTCCATCAACCAGTATTCATCATCTTTTAAATAGAAACCGTCAAATCCTTTTTTGATCGACCCCTCTTCAAGATTTGATCCAAGACAAGCCTGCTGATAGCCGTTGTGCCCCAAATAAGCATGTAAGAAAATCTCAGCACAAGAACCGCAAACTAAGGGGCGATTATTTAGTTTTGATTCAAAGTATTTCGAGATTTTCGTCTTTGTGACTTCTAGCGAACGAGGGTCTTTAGGGCCAAACCAAATAGAGGGTAGGCATTGATTTAGACACTCATCGAAGTCGTCATTTTCGATGACGTTAAAATACGTCAGGTGAATTCGATCGGATAGCTCCTTTTCAATAACTCCTGTAAATAGCATCCGATGATCACCTGCTCTAGTTAATTTTAATCAATGGATCGTTTTGTTGCTTCAGGAACCTCATACATTTAGCCTAGGATTTAAATCTAATAAAAAAAGAACCGCCGCCTATCATCTTGATGGAAATAGGCAGCGGTTCATTAGTGAGTGTCAGGTTATTAAGGCCGTCTAATTCTCAAAAGAATGCCTAGAACTTCCTCCACACCATCTTGTCCACAACGCCGGTGTAGCTCTGGATGATCTTGACCACCTTGGTGGACACGGTCTCGTCGGCGTAGTCTGGAACGGGCGCCTCGGGCAGCGACCCCTCGGCGTCGAGCTCGACGGCGGTGTGGACGGCCTGGAGCAGCCCCTTCTCGGAGATGCCGGCCAGCGTGAAGCAGGCCTTGTCCAGCGCCTCGGGGCGCTCGGTGGAAGTGCGGATGCAAACGGCCGGGAACGGGCGCCCAATGCTTGCAAAGAAGCTGGACTCCTCGGGCAGGGTGCCGGAGTCGGAAACCACGGCGAAGGCGTTCATCTGCAGGCAGTTGTAGTCGTGGAATCCCATGGGCTCGTGCATGCGCACGCGCAGGTCCAGCTTGAAGCCGGTGGCCTCCAGGCGCTTGCGGGAGCGCGGGTGGCAGGAGTACAGGATCGGCATGTCGTATTTCTCCGCGAGCGCGTTGATCGCCGTGAACAGGCTCGTGAAGTTCGCCTCGGTGTCGATGTTCTCCTCGCGGTGGGCCGAAAGCAGCATGTAGCGCTTGGGCTCCAGACCGAGCTCGGAGAGGACATCCGAAGCCTCGATCTTGTCCAGGTTGGCACGAAGGACCTCTGCCATGGGCGAGCCCGTGACATAGGTGCGCTCCGGGGCGCAGCCGGTGTCCCTGAGGTGGCGGCGCGCGTGCTCGGAGTATGCCAGGTTGACGTCGGAGATCACGTCGACGATGCGGCGGTTAGTCTCCTCGGGCAGGCACTCGTCCTTGCAGCGGTTGCCCGCCTCCATGTGGAAGATGGGGATGTGGAGCCTCTTGGCCGCGATGGCGGAAAGGCAGCTGTTGGTGTCGCCCAGGATGAGAAGCGCGTCGGGCTTCACCTCAACCATGAGCTTATAGCTCGCGGCGATGATGTTGCCCACGGTTTCGCCCAAGTCGGCGCCCACGGCGTCCAGCGACAAGTCGCGGAAGAAGATGCCGTTGAGCGTGTAGTCGTAGTTCTACCCGGTGTGCGCCAGCAGGCAGTCGAAGTGGCGGCGGCACTTCTTGATGACCTCGGACAGGCGGATGACCTCGGGGCGGGTGCCCACGACGATCAGCAGCTTCAGGCGGCCATCATTTTTGAAATGAATATTCTTTTCAATTATCTCCTTTCAGCTAATCGCGTTTAAATAAGTCCCTTGTATAAACCATTTCTGAAACATCTGCGAGCTCGTCGCTCCTGCGGTTGGCGACGATCGCATTGCAGCCGGCCTTGAAGGACTTAAGGCCGTGGTCACCTCGGAGCCGAAGAACTCCGGCGCGTCCAGCGTGGGCTCATATACCACCTCGGCCACGCCTTTGGCCTTCACGCGCTTCATAACGCCCTGGATGGAGCTCGCGTGAGGAATAATGAGGTTTGATTAATCGTAAGACAGTAGGCACTCGCGACCGAGAATTAATCAGAAGCGTCTTAGCTTATGGAGTGGCTGCAAATTGCTTTATATAGAGGAAGGAGCGCATTACATTTAACCAGCGCACTCATTCCTGATGATTATTTTAATAGCTAGAATTGAGTTTTCGCCAAAGATTCAGAACGCTCTCGCCAGACATCATTGAATGTCCCAAGGGAATACATAGCACTCAACGATATTTTGCAAGCTGAAAAGCTGAAACCATGATTACCTTATAAACTCTAAGTACTTAACGCTCTCGCCGCGTTCGAATGCGCCTATAACTTCACAGGTGGCTTTGGTGATATCGCGATCAATGCCGCCTTCGCGGCGAAGTGCCTCTTCACCTGTGGTGCCCTTTTCGACATCGGCGATCATTCTTAGGAAAGAAACCCATTCAAAGCGAATACCTTCACCGTCTAGCTGATAGAAATAGCGTCTGTTATCGGCTGGGTCCTCGTAGCGGATTTCGAAATAATCAGTCTTCCACCAGGGCGCAGGAACATATATGTAGCCCTTTGTGCCCGATACAACTAGACTGCCCTCAGACTTAGCGCCTGAGCCAACCTTTGCTGTTGCCACGGCGTTTGGAAACTCAACGTCAAGCCTCGAGAACTCATCAAAAGTCTTGTCATTTTTTTCGCACAAGGACGAAATGCGTACCGAGTTAGGTTTAGTACCTAGTATCTGGAAGATTGGCAATAATGCCGTCGGGCCCCATGCCGTCATGCTGCTCCAAGCAGTGTCGCGACGCGTATCAAAAGGAGCGCGATTGGTCTTAAGATTGGTTATAGTGGCATCGACCGAAACGACCTCGCCAATACGTCCACCGGTAACCAATAACAGCATGCGTGCGTAGGCGGTTGAGTATGCCGTGCGCAGCGAGTCCATCAACACAAGGCCTCGCTCGTCGGCTAATGCGAAAAGCTCGCTGCATTCCTTAGCGCTCTTTGCGATAGGCGCTTCGCACATCACATGCTTGCCGGCATTTAAGGCTCGTTTCACCTGTGCATAATGCCGATCAGGATGCGAGTGAATATACACAATGTCGACCGCATTCAGTAACTTACCGTAATCATCCGTTACAAGCTTGGCTCCGAGTGGACCCTCATCTAGCAAGCTGCGATTTTCAACACAAATGCCGACAACCGCGAGACCATTTACCAAACCGCATTCAGCAAAAACGCGATTCATATAGTCGGTATATCCAACTAAACCGCAGCGAAGTTTAACCGAACTTCTGATTTCCGTAGAAGAGACACCACTGGTGCGCTCGAGGTACACAACTTTGCAGTACTCATTCAGATAATCGAATTGGCCCTCCCAATCCGATCCCACAGTGAAGATATCGACTCCATAGCGCTTGATGTCGTCGATTTTCTGGCCTTCGTACTCTTCGACGACGATCTTGTCCGCAAGCCCGGTCGAACGCACTGCTGCAATGCGCTCTTCAAGCGATTGTTGAACGTTAATCTTGCCGCGTTGTTTGTCAAAGTCATCCGACGTAACGCCAACGATTAGATAGTCGCCTAAGGCCTTGGCGCGCTCCAACAGGCGGACATGCCCGCGATGAAGATGGTCGTAGGTTCCGTAGGTAATGACCTTAGTCATGGTTAGGCCTTGTCCAACTCAATCAGCGCTTCCATGAATCGCTCCATCGAACGCTTGGGACCAGTGGTAACCCTCAGACAGCTGCCAAAAGCGCCAATACCGTCATACTCCTTAATGAGAATGCCTTTCTCGGCCTTCATGCGGCGAACGATTTCAGAAGCATCGCTAAACGGCTTAATGAACATGAAATTACCTTCACTGCTTCGATATTCATAGCAGTTACGGTCAAGTTGCTCAACGAGCCACTGTTTGCCGGCGAGCTGATTCTCGATCATGGAATCGAGCAGGCCTTCGGTTTCCATGATTTTCTTTGCGAAGAGCATGGCAAACATATTTACATTGTGGGGAGTATTCAGCTTCTGTACGAGGGCAACTCCCTCAGGCCATCCTGCTACATAGCCTAAACGAGCTCCAGCAAGCGAGAAGAGCTTCGAGAAAGTACGAGTTACAAATACGTGTTCATGGGTTAGGGCATAGTTGATGGATGTCTCGGGACAAAAATAATGATATGCTTCGTCGACAAGAACGGTAATTTGACGTCGTTCCGCTTCCTCGAAAAAGCGCGTCATCTCGGTCTCGCTCCAGGCATTGCCCATGGGGTTATTCGGATTAACAAGAATTAACAGCTGCGTGTCATCGCTGATTTTGGAGATCACATCATCCACGGTGATGGTTAGGTCATCCCTATAAGGGACCGGCACAAAATTGCGCCCATACATCTTCGAGTAGACCTCGAACATCGCGTAAGATGGTGATACACAAACGATCTCGCCGCTGGGCGCAGTGAAGGCCTCAATGATGTTACGAATGCCCTCGGAAGACCCGTTAACAAGCGAAAGGTGCTCGATGTTCGTACCAAGTCTTTCAGCGAGGAATTCGGTAAACTCAAGTGTCTCCGGGTACTGGGCTACCATTTCGGGTGTCACACCCGAAAGAACTCCGTCGATGAACTCTTGAGATAGCCCCTCGGGGTTCTCGTTCAGGTCAAGTCTGAGGTAACCCTCGCGCTTGTTCTGGTCAAAAATGCGGTGGAGGTTAACTAGCCTCTCGTTGATGTAATACATGAATAAATACCTTTCGCCTTCGATTAAAAATTGTTAAGGACAGTAACGAATGAGCTGCCTGTCGATATTTCCACTTAGGGTTAGTTGTATGAGTGGGCTTTGCACTACAAACGTCTAAATGAAAAGCAGTTACCGTCCATGCCCGCAAACCAAACGAACAAGCTTCCAGGGAAGCATTCGCCTAATTCTTGCCATCAAGCTAATCTTTGGAGCCAGCAGCCTTTCGAATGCCAGCTTGTGGTCACCAGTAGAAATCGCTCTTTCGACCTCATCGGCCAGCCTCTCATCATCAGCAGAACGAGAGGCTGGCTTGACGAGATTTGAGTTATTGGCAGCAATGCTTTCAACGGTTGATTTAATCCACTTACATTCATCGGCACAGCACTCATTAAAGAAGCGCTCGCCATTACTAGTGTTTATCAGGACCGCGGAAACGCCTCTTCCGTCAGAAAAACCGGGATGAACGGAGTCGATGCCCCAATAATCTCCTATCGTGATGTCTCCAACGCGTTCAAGTCTTGCAAAGGGACATTTGTAACAACACCTCCGATAGATGACCCCTTTCGTAAAGGCTGCGAAATATGGGTCATCACGGGCGGGCCCCAGCACCTCGTGTTTTCTACCTCGACGATAGAAGTAGTAATAATAATTTAGTCCCCACCCCATCTTTTTGCTTCTAAAAGAATAGCCATGGATGCCGTCATCGGTTTTGCTCTTCGTGGCAAGCCATTCAAGATATGCAGCAAAAATCTCCTGCTTAGGTGTTCCGTGACAGATGAGATCGACGCATAGCAAGTTATTTGCAATGACTTGCTTTGGAACTGTTTTTTCAAGATATTTTCGAAGTCCCGCTATCTGGCATGGCGTACCGGAATATAGCACTACGGTATTCTTGCAAAGAAGGTGGGCACACTCTTCATATGTATCTGCAACGTTGCTCTTAACGTATTTAGATCCTTGCAGTTTATACAAGTCATCGATCCGCTTTATGCAAATATGACGGACAGTGCCGTTGTCGAAAAGGGAAGCTCCAAAAACGGCACCACCAACACGAAGAACAGAGCGAGCAAACAAAGCAAAAGCGCCACCAGAAGCGGAAAGCTCAAGGCTTTTCGAATCAGAGTCCTGAAGTGCCACAGCACAACGTGCTTTTGCGAACAGCGTGTCGAAAGAGTTCGATGGAAGTTCGTCTTGCAACCTAACGCCTCCTAACCAATAACATTCCAAAAGCCTTACGTCGCTCTTCCCTATCGAGTAGAAGGAGGGATAGCTCCGTATAACCGATTGCTGCAGAAATAAGACAAGAAATCAGAAAGCACGCCCAGGAAGAAAACGGCAACGCTTTCGAAAGAATTGCAAATGTTGCGAGAACAACGAAAAGCCCTACAGCTTCTTTACCAAGTGGTTTATAGAAACTCGATCCACGCAGACCCAACACATGAGCAGCATAAACGGGTTGTACAAAACAATGTCTAAACGTCATGACAACGGAACTGACGGAAGCGATTACAAAGAGGCCTTCAAGCTCTGTAAATAGCAGAAGGGACAATTCAATTGCGACGACGAGTAAGCTGAAGCCTAAAGTAATAAGAACCGACCCCTTTATCTTATTAGTAAGGGTATTGGCATAGTAAAGAGGCTCAACGAGCGCGCTCGCGAGTAACGAGACAACAGTCAGAACAGATAGTCTTTGAATCAGAAGGAGCTCTGACACGTCTCGTCCAGGAAGCCATAGTTCATAAAAATGAAGACCATATGCAACAAAGCCCGCGAGCGGCACAATCATGACCGCAGCTGTGAATCTCATTGCAAAGCCAAACTGTTTAACAAGCTCGTCAGTTTTCTTTTTGGCATAAAGCTCGGCACATTTGGGATAGAAAAGGCTGGAAAGACTATTTGAAACGGATAACAAGGCATTGGGGATCGTCTTAGCAACTGATAAAATCCCCATCTGGTAGGCACCGACAAAGAGATTCGAAATCCACAAATCAAGACCGGTAAGCAAAAGCTTGTTTATTGACTCGATGCTGACCCATAAGCCGCTTTTGAGAATTTCAAGCACTCTTTGAATTGAAAAGCAGGTCGCTTTCACCCGGTATTCTGGAGCAATACGTCTCGTAGTCCAAATCTGCAATGCAAGGAATGCAACCGATGCGACAACTGCAGCGGCGCTGTAATACCACATATGTGGAGCTACGGTCAAAAAAAGAATACACAGCAACATTGCCCTTATGACGGAGGACACAAGCTGGGCAATGGAGTTGAGGTATAGCTGGTTCTTGATAAATGCGGCAATTCCAAAAACAACAACGACAAGACTAAGCGCACAATTGAAAAACGCCAACAAAATCATAAGCTGGAGATCTTCAACTAGCCCAGGCGAAACCGACACGACCGATTCGATATTTGCTGCAAGCAGAACGGATCCAGCCAACACGGCGACGGCCATTACGCAGTTTGCGAAAAACACGGAGGAATAATAGGACTCCGCACCCTCTTGGTCCCCGCTATGGTGCGCAATCGTGATATAACGACCTGCTAGCGAATTTAAGGCAGTAGTAATTACAGCCACATAGCTTACAAAGTTGTTAACAAGACCAACAAAGCCATAGGCTTCTGCCCCCATTTTATCTAGGACAATTGGGGTCAAAAATAAGCTGATGACCATCTGGGCAACAATGACAGACACTTGCGAGATAAGGTTTATCGCAAAAGCGGTCTTGCCCTGTAATATTGGAAGCGGTTTGATCTGCTTATTCATCACTCGGCAACGCCTCCATTTGAGAGATATGATCTCAAGTAGTTGAGCGAGCGTAGCGACTCAGAGCTTCGAATCTTGTCTGAAGATTCGAAATCTGGTTTGATTTCGAGAACCTTGCCCAATTTATCAATTGAGCTAAGTCGCCGATCAGAAAGGTTGAGTCCGTCCAGAAGCGACGTTAGTTTCTGGACATTGCCTCCTTGGCCGTTTCGGTCTCCACGGGGAATCGTCACAAAAGGCGTATGGGTAACGATAGAAAATATGCTTCCATGAAAGGTATCGGTTAACACATAATCAGCTGCTCGAAAATATGGTAAAACCTGGTCAGGGCGGCATCGAATATGGCGATCGCGCACGGGCTGGTCCTCACCTAATGCGATGAGTTCAAGCCCGTGGGAATGAGCAAATTCGAGAGCCTCTCTGCATTCATCCTCGGTAAATCGGAAGCTGTAGCCGTAAAGAATCATGAATCCACTCTCGTTGCAGGGAGACCAGTCTTCGTTCTCCACTCCACCGACGAGTACAGGATCAAGATGCATGATTGGGGCTTTTCCCGTAAGCCTACTTACAGTGTCAACGGAATTCGTGTCACGAACTGAAACCCCCTCGAAACAATTAAGGCAATCCCCTATTTCCCTAGCCACCCCATAGTGGTCAAGTTTTTCATACGTCGTATTGCCGAACGAAGCGGCATAGCTTATCACTTTACCTGCTTTGGCGCGCCTCCCAAACAATTCAAGGGAGTAACCAATATTGGAACCAAGCTGGAGGCAATTAAACACTTCATCGCTGCCTATGACCAGGACGTCGCATTTCGTGTTGTAGTGTCGTCTATCTGTGATTCCTAGCATATCATCGCAACTAAACATTACGGAACGCGATGAGACAGCATCCCCCTTGAGTGCCTTTTTTATTGAATGACCCAATGATGAGGATTTAAACCACTGTCCAACTTGTCTCATCTCGCATCGAAGGGTTTCCTTTATGTCCCCTTTATGCAAGATATCGGGCTCAATGTGATAGTCGACGAAAACCACCTGATGACCCAAGGATTCAATCATTCTTTTTAGTGAATAGGCTTGCAAGAAAGACCCGTAATTGGGAACTCGGTGCATTGTCATAATTCCAACGAGCATATTATTTCTCCGTAGCATCAAAACCGTGCAAAGCTCCGCAAACCAAAGCAATGCCAAAAGCGAATTGGAAGGAAAGGTTAATCTCCACAGATGAACCGAGAACCATGCAAAGCAAAAAGGCGTAAATGCCGAAAAGGCTTTTGTTCTGAACCGGTTTTCCGAGAAGAGATGTAAACAAACCTGCGAAATAGACCGTAGTGCCCAAGATTCCACACTGGGTTATAAGGTGAAACAATCCGTTTTGCGCGTTACCGTAGCCAAAAGTGATTCGGTAAATATCGGTAAGGTATCCCCACCCGAAAACAGGCTTCATTGCAACCAGATCAAAAGTGACGGCGTATAGCTGCTCACGTCCAGTCATATTTGGATTCTTATGCAAAACATTGACTACAAAATTCTGAAACTCAGGCATTTGGAATAGATTTGCTTGTCCCCAAATGAGAATATTCAAAACAGCAACAGAGGCTGCAAGAAACAAAGGGTTCGCGATAACAAATCGAGTTTTAGCGGGAACAAACGTCAAAGCAAGCATAGCGACCATCATCATGGCACCTGTGCTTGAGCCAGAAAAATACGACATAAAGGCGCCTATGATCACGATCATACGATTTAAAGTAATCTTATCTCTGTAGCAAACGAGCATAAGACCAGAAAGAAGACAATGCGCGTAGGATACTATGAACTTATTTCCGATTAGGTACACCGTACTGGAATCAGAGCGATTGTAGGGCAAAACAACCATCATTAAATCGTTGAGTAAGATCGCAACAATAAAGATGACGAGCACGCGTTTCAGAACAATCTCGGTGGAAAGGCGACAGCACGCATCAACATAGACGAGAATGACGGCAACGATTCCCATTCCAAACATGAATCCGGAAAAGGACCAAGTCGGACTATGGGTATTAATCCAGGTCGAGTACGCCATAAGCGCAGAGAATGCGCTAAGAAGTATCATGACAATTGGAATGCTCTTACAACAAAGAATGTTCTTTAAGACAAGATACGCAATTAAGCCATAGCGAACCAACGAGTACGCTCCGCCGCCACTGCCATCCGTAGGAGCGAAAAAGAGTAAGGTCGCTAACACGATGTCTATGTCCTTGATGGTGACATCAGCAAGAGTTTTTCGCTTAATGGAAACGGTTGCAGCATCATTACACATAGCGCTTAACCCCGTTTCTAACCTGACGGGCTAGCCAGAATAGGCGGTAAAGATGTATACGCGTGGCAAAGACGCGCGCAATTTCAACTTTTTTGTGCCCACCAAGCGTAACGTAGCTTTGGAAACAATGACGGAATAGGCCCCAATAGGCGCTGTAATCCTCGCCCCATTCTTTTCTCGCTCCCGGGGAGCAAATCATGCACTCAATCATTCCTGCCATTTGTGCGCAGCAATACGAGTTGATGTCCATAGAAAAATCAGGCTTGTTTTTCTCTACCCAAGCTGTCATCTCCCGACAGTTATACATAACATCAAATTGTTTATGGCTGTAGGTTGACTTGCTAATGCTTCCGGTGCGAAACACGTAGTGGTAGAGACACTTCCCTACATGAACGACATCGCTACAGCGGTCGAGCAGTTGCAAAATAATGGCTGCATCCTCGCTTATGCGTCCATAGGGATAGCGGATTTCATCAAACAGCTCACGACGATAAAGCTTATCCCACGCAGACACATCAATGATGTTGCCGAGTAAAGCTTCCTTCATAGCGTCTGCGGAAGTAAGCCTCATCACTACGGGTGTAGAAAATTCATTTCTAACAGTGTCTCCCATATGTACATACCTACCACAAGTGACCATAGACACTTCACCATCGACCATTCCGGCCAAAAGTGTTTCGTACATATCGGGCTCGATAAAATCGTCGCTATCAACAAAACCAAGGTATTCACCCTCAGCGATATCGATTCCGGCATTTCTGGCAGAGGACAATCCGCCATTCTGCTTATGTATAACGCAGATGCGGGAATCTCTGTCTGCCCAGGCATCACAAAGCTCACCACTCAAGTCTGTTGATCCATCATCAACAAGAATTATTTGAAGATCGCTGAACGTTTGTCCCACAAGGCTCTCAACGCACCTATTTAGCTCCGCTTCGACGTTATAGACGGGAACAACAACTGTTACAACGGGGCCATTATTGTTTTTATTCATAGTTACTCAACTTCGGCATTGTCGCAGTAGGCAAGAAACTGCTCAAAGCTATTAAATTGTCTCGGGGTTGCCAAAATCGCTTCGCTTTTATCGTAAGTCCCCATGAGGCTCATTTGAAAAACATAGCTGTCGCTAAGTCGATCAGGAGTGGCCCACAAAAAGAAATACTCCCTCATTTCGTCTGCACGAGGATCGCGCCCGAAACGGCGACGAAAACGGACTACGTAGTCTTTCGCCTCTTCCAGCTGAGCTGACGCGCGCTTCTCACGGTAGCACTCTAATGAGCAAACCTTCTTTGCTGGAACGCCTGCATAAACAGAGTCGTGTTCAAGCCTTCCACTTACGACGGAGTGTGCACCGACGATCACGTTGTCCTCGATTGTCGTACCGCACAAGATTGTGGCACCCCATCCAATGAAAATGTTGTTACCTATGGTCACATGTTTTTGGTTGCCTAAAACCTCCCCAGTTTTTCCTTTAATTACTCCCCAAGAATAATCATGCGTCAGGATTGTAGATGGGCCCGTAATCTTTACATGGTCACCGATGGTGATCAGATGTGGATTTTGAATATCAACCGTTATTTCTTTGGGGCAGTAAAAAGTCACATCGTCCCCAATGACAACACCCAATTTTCTCAAGCGGCTAATCAGTAAATCGTTATTGAGGAAAATAGAATTGTATAAATACTTAAGTCCATTAATTAAAGCCATGTTCACGCCTCCAATCTAGAAAACACCATATGAAGCGGCCAAATATAGAACACTCACGGTCCGCCGCCTCAGCAGTTCCACAAAAGCTCTTTGTGTTATGCCGAGTCTCTCGCATGGGTAGCCGCTAATTACCTTCAACATGCAATCATCGCTCGCCATTCTTCGAATGGCATCGCAGGCATCTCGTCGGCTTTTGTCACTAACGCGAGGAACTTCCTGCGAGACGCACGTCTTCATATTGATAAATAGGGGCTTTTCTAATCTCAAAACGCATTCTGTTTCCGAGGGCGAGCCCGTCACGAGTCGAAGAGCGTAGTTGTTGAAGAAAAGACTGGCGTCAAAGCGATCCGGCCTGTACGAGGTGGTGAGAGACGAGGGGTTGGTGCGATACGAATACCCCACACAGCCATCCTTTCTGAAAGTCAAGGACGAGCACCCTTTATTTGCAGTCATCGATGAAGGCGGTGAAATCCTCGTATTGCTTAGCGCCCTTCATCCACTTCAAACTCTCATCACACGTCCCCATCAGCCTCGCCTGCGACTCATGCACGCCGCAGAGATTCTCGGGGTCTGCGAATAGCGGAAAGTACTCGCGAATCTCCTCGGGCTTGGGATCGCGGCCCCTCCTCGCACGGAAGAGCTGCACGTACTCCTTGGCCTCTTCGACCTGAGCTGAGGCTCGCTTTTCCCGGTAGTGTTCCAATGAACAGATTCGCCGAGCGGGCACCCCTCCCCAGACAGAATCACCTTCTATATGACCGCTCACCACGGCATGGGCACCGATAATCACATTGTCCTCGATGGTCGTACCGCAAAGGATAGTGGCGCCCCACCCGACGAAAACGTTGTTGCCAATGGTGACTGGCTTCTCATTGCCCAGGATCTCACCCGTTTTGCCCTTGACTACGGACCAGCCGTAGTCATGAGTCAGGATAGTAATGGGTCCAGTGAGGTTAACGTGGTCGCCGATTGTCAGAAGGTGTGGGTCGGTGATGTCGACACGCGTGTCACCGGGGCAATGGAACGTGACGTCCTCGCCAATAGTGACACCGCATGAACGCAGGTACTTCAAGTACCCCTCGTTGTTCACGAGGAGCTTGTTGTAAACCTTCCTCACCACGTCTCTCAAAGCCATGTTCGCGTCTCCAATCTAGATGACCCCCTTAACCGCAGCCATGTAGAGAACGTTTGCGGCCTGGTGCCTCAGCAACTGCACGAAGGCCTTCTGCTTAAAGCCGAGTCTCTCGTATGGGTAGTCATTAATCACTTTCATCAGGCGTTGGTCGCCCGCCATATTGCGTATGGCGCGGCAGGCGTCGCGGCGGCTCTTACCGCTTACGCGAGGCACTTCCTGCGAGATGCACATCTTCATATTGATAAATAAGGTCTTTTTTAATCTCAAAACGCATTCTGCTTCAGAGGGCGAGTCCGCCACGAGTCGAAGAGCGTAGTCGTAGAAAATAAGACTGGCATCGAAGCGATCTGGTCTATACGAAGTACTAAGTGACGAAAGATTCGTGCGGTACGAATACCCCACACTGCTCGTCGTCACCACCTTGTTGCTAGTCCGGAGGTACTTGTATTTAAAGACGAAGTCTTCGCTGATTACCTCGCGCTCTGAGGGAAAGCGCAGGGTATGTTCGTCTATGTTCTTCATTGCGAACAAAGACGACCATACCGACATTGGAATCGAATCGGACATCTCGGGGGTGCTGCCGCACACACGGGGTACAAGCCTCTTTGCTAGCTCGTCGCCCTCCCACACGGCGTCCTCGAGCTTGAACTCAAACTGGGGACTTCCTTTATCATCTCGCTTGGTGAAACCGCCCAGAACACAATCCGCCCCGGTGTCCTCTATGGCTCGGGCGAACGTCTCAACCATGTCGGATTCGAGCCAGTCATCCGAGTCAACGAACATTACATGCGTTGACTCAGGATGCAGGTTGTCAAGCCCCGTGTTACGCGCGAAACCTAGCCCAGCGTTTTCCTTATGCACTGTCCGCACGCAATCGTTTTCAGAGGAGAGTCGATCACACAGCTCACTCGACCCGTCGGTCGAGCCGTCGTCGACGAGCAGCACCTCGAAAACTGAATACGACTGTTCCAGAATTGAGCGGACGCACTGCTCGAGGTAGTGCCTAACGTTGTACACGGGCACGATAAGGGTTATGTTCAGCTTTTGATCCACGTTAAGAAGGCTTCCTAGTCGTATCTCTTTATCAATCGAGCGGGCGCACCAGCGTACAGCGCACCTGACTCGTTAAGATCGCACGTGACAACAGAGTTCGCCGAGACAAGAGAGCGGCACGCAATCGAGCAACCGCGCGTAACGACCGCATTAGCGCAAAGCCAACAATGCTGACCAATTGAAACCGGCGCGTGGATTAACTTTGAGCTAACCCCCCTCCGATCGAATTCGTGGTCGTGGTCGTAAATCTGGACATTGGGACCGAAGAGCGTGTCTGCACCGATGTGGGCGGATTCGACTACCGTCACTCGGCAGCCCTCGTTCATGTAAACGCCGTCTTCCAGTACTAAAGTTGCGCCTTTATTAACCTGTACGAAGCACTCGGGGCTCAAATAAACGCCCGCACCGATGCTAAGGGAAGCTCCCTCGCCCAATATCACCCGTGCGCCCTTGCCCAGGTACAATGGTTTGCCCGAGGCGATCTTGAGCCGATTTCCGGCCACAATGCGCACTCTGGCGACCCGTAGGGCGGAAGCGCCCCATTTAAGCGCCTTAGCAATCTTGTTCATCGGTGCTTCCGCTACTCGTAGGGTCGAAGTTGTTAGAAGCGCTGACGCGCCAGGCCTTCAACTCATGCGCAATACGTTTGTCGGCAGGCGGGAGTGACATATAGTCCCCGTACATTATCGAAAGATAGCGGTCCGCATCCTCAAAGCCAAAGAACCGTTCGTTTTCGAATTCGTATTCAACTAAGTTGCTAAACAGGCTTGCGGGGAAAACCTCCAGCGACTGGCTGACCGCCCAAGCCAGATTGGCAGCAGTGCCGATAGTCGAAAAGGAACCGTTATCCGTCATCGTTCGTAGCTTACCGAGAGCCCACTGTTGCAGAGGGGTGTGCCTGGCAATCGTGCCGAAGACGGTTTTGAAGCAGCCAGCAACTCCTGGCTGTCCCGAGCTCCATCTGGATGCTTGGAACAGGTACTTATATCGAACTGCTGCATCCCAGGCTTTGTTAGCTTCGGCTTCACTTTCGAAAGAGACAATCGGAAAGATATCGATCCACACATATTCGCGGATTCCCTCTGCAATGAATGCAGACTTTACCTCAATGCTGGTATCCACCAGTTTTTCAAAAGGAATCGCAGCAGAAACTTTAGAGTTCAGCTGGCTGGCAAGCTTGAAATGAGATAACTCTGCTCCAGCGCGTGAACCGAAACTTTTTAGAAATTTCCTATAATCCTCAACAGGCATAACGACATCGATATCATCATCCCAGGGAATGAAACCCTTGTGTCTAACCGCACCGAGAAGAGTGCCGGAACCCATTGAATATCGCAGATTGTTCTCTCGACAATAGCAGTCGAAAATGCGAAGGAGGCGCAGCTCGGCAGCTTTCACCTCTTGCATGGATAAATACTCGGTCGTCATATTACGCCCCTTTAGTCATATTCCTATAGCGATCAGAGAGCTGCTCGTAGAGCGACCTCGTGGTGTAACCCGCTTTATCGAGAAACGGAACATAGTCCGCCTCGGCAGTGAGTTCCCTTTTGCCGGCGCAGGTTACTAGCAAATCAGCCCACTCCTTGTCGGAAAGCGAGAGCCCTGCGCGCTGGAGAAGGCCCGTCAGATCGGCCTCCTGGGTAACCGCATCAGAGCTGAGGATGGGCAGGCCGTTGGCTTGGGCTTCAATGAAGGCAATCGGGAGCCCCTCATGGAAAGAGGGGGCGAGCAGCGCGTCCATGGCGCTGTAGTACCTCCAGATATCGTCAACGGTACCGATGAAAACCGCCGATTCGCCCAGCCCCAATTTAGCTGCCTTCTCTTTCGCCAGGGGAAGTTCCTCAGCTTGGCCGAAGAGCAGAAGGCGGGCATCGGCATCCCTGGACCGCAGCTGATTGAAAATATCGAGGGCTCGCAGGGTATTTTTTGCAGGAATGCCTGCCCCCACAAAACCAATGACGGCGGCATCGCCCGGGATCCCAAGCCGATGCCTAACGGCGGCCCGGTCAGAGGACGAGAATCGGAATTTTTCAGTATCGACCCCGTTGTGCACCAAGGCATAGCCAGCGCCCTGAAAAAGATATCCACCTGCGACCTCGCTGCATGCCCAGCGATCACTCGCCGCCGGGAGGAGCCTCTCTATCATGGCCACGTTGACCATATTCTTCAAACGCGAAGTGCTGCCAAGCGCGCTGTTATGGCAGTGCACGATGCGCGCTGGAACTCCTGCCTTTTTGGCTTCTGAGGCGAAGACGAAGCCGAGCGCATTGTTCGTGTGAATCTGAACGATATCGAAACGGCGTTTCGATAGAAAAGCGCCAAGGCGCTTCGCCCCCAGAGTGCCAACCAGTAGCGGGCTGTAGCTATCGATTAAAGGACCGAAGAATCGCTCTCCGAACCTGTCCCCTTCGACTCTTCCCACCGACAGCACGCTCTGCTCGATATCGGGAGCCGGGCAATCGAGCATCGTGGAGACGAAGGTCCTCACCCCGCCCCTTCCGGGCCCTAGCTGTTGAATGATGTGCAGAACCCGAATCATCGCGACCGGCCCGCCAGCACGTCCGCAATCCGCTCGCTCGCATGCCCGTTTCCGTAGGGGTTGGAGGCGTGGCTCATGGCCTCGTACTCAGACTCGTCAGAGAGCAGGCGGCTGAACTCACGGTAGATGACGTCCTCCTTGGTGCCCACGAGCTTCAGCGTGCCGGCCGCAACGCCCTCGGGACGCTCAGTGGTGTCGCGCATCACGAGCACGGGCTTGCCCAGACTAGGCGCCTCCTCCTGGATGCCGCCCGAGTCGGTCAGGATGAGGTGGCTCGCGGCCATGAAGTTATGGAAGTCGAGCACCTCGAGGGGGTCGATGATGTGAAGTCGGTCGAAGCCGTCGAGCTCCTCGTGGGCGGCCTTCCGGACGAGCGGATTCATGTGGATGGGGTAGATCGCCTTGGTGTCGGGGTGCTCCTCCATCACACGGCGGATTGCGCGGAACATGCGGTGCATGGGCTCGCCCAGGTTCTCGCGGCGGTGCGCCGTGATGAGGATGAGGCGGGAGCCCTCGGCCCACTCGAGCTCGGGATGGGAGTATCCCTCGCGCACGGTGGTGCGCAGGGCGTCGATGCCGGTGTTGCCGGTGACCCAGATCTTGGACTCGGTCTTGCCCTCCCCAAGCAGGTTCTCCTTGCTCGCCTCCGTCGGAGCAAAGTAGTACTCGCTCACGATATCGACTGCCTGGCGGTTGAACTCTTCGGGCCAAGGGCTGTAGATGTCATGCGTGCGCAGGCCTGCCTCCACATGGCCTACGGGGATCTGCAGGTAGAAGCATGCAAGCGCCGCGGCGAAGCTGGTCGACGTGTCGCCGTGCACGAGCACGACGTCGGGCCTCTCGTCCTCGAGGACAGCCTTGAGCTTGAGCAGCACGTCGCACGTGACGTCGAACAGCGTCTGGCCCGGCCTCATGATAGCCAGGTCATGGTCGGGCGCAACATCGAAGACACGCAACACCTGTTCGAGCATCTCGCGGTGCTGGCCGGTCACGGTGACAACGGTCTCGAACTCATCCGCGCGCGTCTTCAGCTCGTTGACGAGCGGGCACATCTTTATTGCCTCCGGACGGGTGCCGAAGACGAGCATTACTTTCTTCTTAGACATTGGCCTTGCTCCTCTTTGACTCCTTGCGGAGAAGCATGTAGAAACGGGTGTTGCCGACCACGTAGCGCCTCACCAGGCGCTTGGGCTCCTGCATCATACGGAAGAGCCACTCCAGGTTCGCGCGCTGCATCCACATCGGGGCACGCGGGATGTTACCGGAGACGACGTCGAACGAGCCCCCCACGCCCACGAAAGCGCCCTTGGCCCCCAACTCGCGGAAACGCTCGATCAGGCGCTCCTTCTTGGGCGAGGTGATGCCCACGAACACGATATCGGGCTCGGCCTGCTCAACCTCGGCGACCACGGCGTCGAACTCGTCGTCACCGAAGTAGCCGTCACGGTAGCCCGCGAGGACCATGTTGGGATACCTCTCGGACAGGACCTCGGCGGTCTTTGCGACCACCTCGGCCTTGGCGCCCAGCAGGTAGACCCTGTGCCCCTCGCGCTCGGCCAGCCCGCACAGCTCCCACATGAGGTCGATGCCAGCCACGCGCCCGGGCAGGTCCACGCCCAGCTTCCTGGCGGCCATGACCATGGAGGCGCCATCTGCGTTCACGATCTCGCAGCGGCGCACGCACGCGTCCATCTCGGGATCGTCGCGCATCTGCAGCAACTTGTCGGCGTTCACGCCGATCAGGTGGGCGAAGCGCCCCTCCTTGATGAGCGCGTCGGTCGCCTCGACGGTCTGCTTCATCGTCCAGGGGTCGACGGGGGCGCCCAGGACTTCGACTCGCCCGGGAAGATCAACCGTTGAACTGGTGCCTTCGTAACTCCCTATAGTCTCTTTAGCAAGCGCCATTTCCGCTGACAACCTCAATCACTGTGAGTAGGATTATTTTCAAATCGAAGAAAACGCCCCGATTGGCGATATATTCCAGGTCGCGACGGACCATGCCGTCGAATCCCGTCGAGTTGCGCTCGGTAACCTGCCACCAGCCTGTAATGCCCGGCTTGACTGCCAGACGCTGCAGGTCGTACTCGGAGTATTGCGCCACCTCATTCGGAAGCGGCGGGCGCGGCCCCACGACGGACATCTGCCCCAGAAATACGTTCAGGAACTGCGGGAACTCGTCGATGGAGTGCTTACGGATGAACTTGCCGATCCTGGTGACGCGCGGGTCTTCCTTCATCTTGAACATGGCACCGGCGATCTCGTTCTGCTCCTTGAGATCTGCCAGGCGCTCGTCGGCGTCCTTGTACATGGAGCGGAACTTCCACATGCGGAAGGTTGACAGGCTGCCATCGCGGTGGGTCTGGCCCACGCGGATCTGGCTGTAGAAGGAGTTGCCCTCGCTCTCAAGGCGGATGGCCGCGGCAAGCACAAGGCTGGGAACGGAAATGACGGCCAGCACGCAGCCGCTGAACACGACGTCAAAGGCGCGCTTAACGGCGCGGTAGACCAGGCGCGAACGATCCCAGTCCATGATGGATTGCATGGCCTTGTAACGGCCGACGCCCTCACGCCGGTCCATGGCCTGAGCAATCAGTGCCGCCCCCACGGGCGCATCAGTTGCATATTGATTTTTATCCGGCACGTTCTCTTCCAACACTTCGTCCCCGCGTCGGGGATCCTCCCTGTTCTGTGTGGCGACCGCCAGCAGCTAGGCGATTGCCTTTTTGATGTTGCGCATGGCGCGCTGCTCGTTTGAAAGCACCGCGAGGCCGACGCGAGTGGTTACGCGTCGGCCGCACAGATCGAGCTCCAAATAAGCGGTGCTCTTGCGCCTGTTAATGGTTTTGATAAGGCCTTCGTGGCCCAGCAGTGGACCTGCCGTCACTACGACCTGATCGCCGTCTTTTAGGGCCTCACTCATGGGCACCACGCGGTCTCCCCTATGCGTAAATCCGCCAATAAGCTGGACCTCTTCTTTTGCCAGCGGCACAAACTGACCGTCCTGGGATAGCACTCGGGCAAAGTCGTCCATGCGTAGCAGAAACTGTTGCACGGTTCGGGGATCTGCCGTATCGCAGATAAGATAACCGGGAAAGAGCGGCTTGGTCGTATCGACCCATTCGCCGTGTACCTTGATTTCTGTTTGAAATTGGGGATAAAAGAGCTCCTGCATGGCATTCGCCGGCACCACATGCTCGATGCGCTCGCGCATTACATCTTCGCGACCGTTAATGACCTGGATCACATACCACACGAGCACCACCCCCTTGCTGTCTTACGTGTGGCTCACGGGGTTTGGGTATGGCTTCGCCAGGGCGCTTGTGCGCGAAGGCGCTCCATATTCAAACCCTGAGCCCAGTCAGACAAGCACGTGGCTCTGCCCCACCGTGAACGGTATGTATAAGCGCAGTTGCTAGAGTCGCGGACGTATATCGCAAAAATGACCGCGACCCTAGCTGGCTGCGTGCGAACCAGTCAAGCGGGTACAAAACTGGACCGCACGCAAACAGCTGAAGGACTGCTACGATTTCGCATACGACAACTAACCGTTTGCATCTCGTAACTAACTCAATGCAAATAAACAAAGTCGCATGACTTCTTTATTGGAGCTCGTGGTGTTTCTGGCACCGCCGTTACGGCCGGATGCTGATCGACCCTGCGCTTTATGGCTTACTGGAGCCGCGAGCACAGTTGAACTCATGTAACGTTAGGTATCCTAGCACAAGCTGATAACGAAACTGATTTGGGTTGCGTTGGACAACATATCGTTCATTTGACGTGCTTAAGGGGGTTGTTTTGGGATGTTGTTCACGTTGATGCAGGATATTGGGATGCTAACGGTGATTAGGCGCGTTCCTGAAGCCCATATGGAACGGCGATCTACACTGATAATCGCGTTTGTCTAACAAACAATGTACAAACATGGGAAATAAATTGTGCAACTTTTTGTTGATGTGGATGGGTTTGCAGCGCGAGGTATTTCGGCATAAAAAAGGCCTTCGGAAATCCGAAGGCCTTTGCATTCACGATGGTGGAGACGAGGGGGATCGAACCCCTGACCTCTTGACTGCCAGTCAAGCGCTCTCCCAGCTGAGCTACGCCCCCGTGACGAGGAGATACTATAGGGGAAGACCTTCTTTGATGCAAGGACTATTTTGGGTTGAATCTCTTACTTACGGGTTTTCCTGGGACGTGTCTCTATAGTTTTGTCAACCGCGTGCTTCGCGCCATTTCGGCATGACGCATCCGGGCATCTGGCGCCCCCGCTTGGTTTCCTCTTCGGTTGATCCCGCCGCCCGCTAGGCCGCGTACGGGACGGCGTCGCGCATGATCGCGTAGATGACCTTGAGCCTCTTCCTCGCGACCGCCTTCAGCGCCTTGCTGTGCCTCATCCCCCTCGCCCTGCACTCCCCGTAGTACCTCCCGAACCTGTTGTCCGTGCCGATGAGGGAGTTGCAGCTGAATATGAGCAGGTTCTTGAGCCGCCTGTTCCCGCCGTGCTGAGGCGACGTCGACCTGATGCTGCTCCCGGAGCGCCTGTCTGACGGCGCCACGCCGCAATAGCTCGCGAGCTCGTCGTGCCCCCTGAACGCGGATATGTCGATCGACGTCACCAGCGCCGCGGCGGTCTTGGGGCCGATCCCGGGCACCGTGAGGAGGCACTCGTAGACCTCGTCGCCCGCCAGCGAGTCGGCCACGAGCGAGTCGAGTTCCTCGATGTCGGCGTCGAGGGAGGCTATCTCCCGGGCGAGTATCCGGACCGCGACGTCCTCGCCGGCCGGGAGCCGCCTTCCCGAGCGCGACGAGGCCAGCAGCGCCTCCCAGAGCCTCCTGGCCCCCGCCGCGGGGGCGCCCGCGCGCCTGGCGGCGTTCGAGAACCTGCGCCAGCCGGCGGCCGAGCACCCGGCGGCCCCGCCGAACTCGGCCAGCATCGACACCTGCCAGCGGCTCGACGGGTCGACCGCGCCCTCGAGCGCGGGGTCGGCCTCGAGCAGGGTCGCGCGCAGCCTGTTCTTCGCGCGGGTCCTGGCGGACGACGCAAACTCGCGCTGCGACGACAGGATCCGCAGCGAGGCGGTCCCCTCGGGCTCCTCGGGCGCCGGCCTGAGGGCGCGGGGCACGCCGAGCGCGGTGCGCGCGATCACCTCGGCGTCGATGGCGTCGGTCTTCGCGATGCCGGGGAACATCCCGCGGGCCTGCTTCTCGGCATATCCGGGCAGGTAGGCGCAGGGGTTCCCGTGCGCATGGGCGCGCGCGAGGACCAGTGCGCCGATGTTTCGCTTCTGGTCGACGATGACCAGCGCGCCGGAGCCGGCCCGCTCGAGCAGCCGGTCGATGTCGTCGGGCCTGTTTGCCAGCTCGGCCCTGAAGGCGACGCCCCCTCCCGCATCGAGCGCGCACGCGCTGTGCGAGCTCTTCCCGACGTCGATCCCCAGGTAGGCCACGGGCGTCTCTGCTGCAGGCATGGTGTATCCTCTCCCTTGAGCCGGCCGTTAGCCGCGGAAGCGACACCCACATTACCCCGCCGTGGCCCGGTCCGGGCCCGGCACATCTCTATCAGTCGTTCCCCGCGGCCCCTCCCGCCCCGGCGGCAACACGTCCCGGGCCCTCTACGGGGCAGGGGCTGACGGCCGTCCGGGGCGGTCGGCCAGCGACCACCGGTACGGCTCAATCGTATAACCGTGCAACGGAAAAGAGCCGCCCTTTCGGACGGCTCAAACTGTAATGGGGCAGAAATAATCACTCTGCGAGCGCTTATTTCTATCCACCGTCCCGATAAAACCCTGATGCGATAGACCTTACTTGTAGAGATAAGCGATTGCGGTGCCGGTGTGGACTTGGATTGTGGCTGTTGACCTGACGACGTTGCTAATGCCCGTATCGGCCAACAGACCCAGGGGGCTGTGATCTAGCTCCCATTCTAGGCCGCGTTCGCTTACCTCGGTGTTGGGGGCAATAGCAACGATGGAGAACGTCTTGCCTTCGGTGCCTTCGATGGTCCACGATTCGCCTGCGCGAAGGATGCGGGCGACAACCTTGTCCTCGGCAATCCAGACTGGGGCGTCATCGTAGCCCGCGAGCAGCCCCAGAACGGATAGGGCCATATCGGGACGGCCGCCCGTGGCGCAAGTCGCAACCACTTCGGCACCCGGCCAGCGACGGCGGACGGAATCGAGCGCCAGCGCCAGATCGGTATAGTCCTTGTACGGGTCGTGGCGCTCAACTTCAAAGTCGGTGGCGGCATCGACCAACGCTCGGCCCGCATCGCTTACCGTGTCGGCATCCCCCACATATACGTCGCAGCCCAGGCCAGCGCCCAGCAGTGCGTCGAGCCCGCGGTCCACGGCGACAACGTGGTCGCACTCCCCTGCTAGCCTACGCAACAGATCTGTGCTCGCCACCACGGGCGAGCCGCAGACAACTAATACCTTGCAAGCCACAGCCCTCGCCTATCCCTCAAACGAAAGCACGCGGGCCAGGTCAAGCTCCTCGTAGCTGTCGCTGAAGATATCGCAGTTGGCGCGCACATCGTCGCGCTTCATGCGGCCATGCGGGTCATAAATACCTACACGCTTAAAGCCGGCGGAGCCAGAGCTCTTTAGGCCAAAGACGGCGTCCTCAAACACCCAAGCGCGCTCAAACTTGTGCCCATGGCGCTCCTCCAGGCGGCGCAGCGCCAGCTCGTACACATCGGAGAACTGTTTGGAGCGTCCTGCCTCACCCGTCGTGGTAACAAATTCCATGTAAGCATCGAGACCGGCACCAGCGAGCGCGGACTGCACCAGCTCGGCCGGCGTGGACGTGGCAACGCACATGGCAATACCGGCCTCCTGCGCCTGCTTCAAAAATGCCAGGAGCCCGTCGCGCGGCGGCACCTTGGAGTACCCATCGATCAGGATGTCGCTCAGCTCGCGATACAGCTCCTCGCCATTCGCGCCAATGCCCCACGTGTCGTGGTAGGCCTGGCACTCGTCCTCCAGCGACAGGTGCTCGAATTGGGCAAAGTCATCCACGGTCACGTCAATCCCGTGGCGGTGCAATAACTCGGGCTGTGCATAGGCCCAAACGGGAGTGCTATTAACCAGCGTGCCGTCGCAATCGAAAATAAAAGCAACCTTGGGAGCGGCGGTATGGGACATAAACGAACCTTTCGATATCAAATGGTAAACATCCTGCTAAAAGCGTTTTACCAAACGTCAGCCAAACAATTTTGAAACCCAAATTGGTAAAACTGTCAAGAGTTTTACCACGGCAATTCTGCCAGTGGTATAAACATGTCGCTTACCGATTAAACGCCCCCGCAAATCCGCTTTCGTCCATAAAACTAACGCACAGGTGTTATCGTAGTTTCTGCCGAAAGTTCCACCGAGCACGCGAGGTGGAACGAATCACAGAAACTTCGCCGTCCCTTCGATTCGTGCAGCCTTGGACCTTTCGCATCTAGTCACCAAGGCAACACGCTGCCGCGTCATGATGGGATCAAACGTGAGCGATACAAAGCTAAAGCCAGCAACCAAAAAGCCCGCTACCCGTAAAGCCGCCCCGCACGCACCGGAACTCTCCAAGGACGATGTCTATCTGTTTGGCATTGGTATGTGGGAACGCAGCTGGGAAAAGATGGGCGCGCATCCCGACACGCAGCAGCGCACGCGCGGCTGGCGCTTTTGCGTTTGGGCGCCCGACGTAAAAAGCGTCCATGTCATTGGCGAATTTAACGACTGGGATGAGGAAGCCAACCCGCTGTTGCCCGTGCATACGAGCGCTATTTGGGAAGGCTTTATTCCTGGTGCCGAGCAGGGCCAGCTCTATAAATATCTCATCGAGACCAACGAGGGCGAGAAGCTCTACAAGGCCGATCCGTATGCCTTTAAGGCCGAGTGCCCCCCGGGTACCGCGAGCGTGCTGTGGACCCTCGATGGCTACAAGTGGAACGACGCCGCGTGGCTCAAGCGCCGCGCCGGCCACAACCACATGTCGCAGCCGCTTAACATCTACGAGGTGCATATTGGCTCGTGGAAGCGCCACGGCGACGCGCCGCAGGGCGAGCCGGACGAGTACGGCAACTACCCCGGTCCCATGGATCCCTTCCCCGCCCAGCGCGGCGAGTTCTACACCTACGACGACCTGTCGGTGGAGCTCGTGGACTACGTGCGCGACATGGGCTACACGCATATCGAGGTCATGCCGCTTATGGAGCATCCCTTCGATGGCTCCTGGGGCTACCAGACGACCGGCTACTATGCCGCCACGTCGCGCTACGGCAACCCGCAGCAGCTCATGCACTTTATCGATGCGTGTCACGAGGCGGGCATCGGCGTGATCATGGACTGGGTGCCCGGCGGATTTTGCGCCGACTCTCACGGCCTTGCCACCTTTAACGGCCACATGCTGTTTGAGCACGAGATTCACCCCAACTGGGGCACGCATAAGTTCGACTTTGCCCGCGGCGAGGTCCGCTCCTTCCTGGTCTCCAATGTGCTGTATTGGCTCGAGAACTTCCACGTTGACGGCATTCGCATGGACGGCGTGTCCAGTATGCTGTACCTCAACTTTGGCATCGATGACCCCGGCCAAAAGAAGTTCAACAAGTACGGAACCGAGGAGGACCTGGACGCCAGCGCTTTTATCCGCCAGGTCAACTGCGCCGTGGAGGCCCACTTCCCTGACGTGATGATGATGGCCGAAGAGTCCACCGCGTGGCCGCTTGTGACCTACCCGCCGCAGGACGGCGGCCTGGGCTTCCACTACAAGTGGGACATGGGCTGGATGAATGACACCCTGCACTACATGCAGACCGATTTTCCGTGGCGCCCCGGCAACCACGGGCTGCTCACGTTCTCCATCATGTACGCCTTTACCGAGAACTTTATTTGCCCTCTGAGCCACGACGAGGTCGTGCACGGCAAGTGCTCGCTGATTGGCCGCATGCCGGGCGACTGGTGGCGCCAGTTTGCAGGCCTGCGCACGCTGGCTTTCTACCAGATGACGCACCCCGGTGCCAAGCTCAACTTTATGGGCAACGAGATCGGCCAGTTTATTGAATGGCGCTACTACGAGTCCATCCAGTGGTTCCTGACCGAGGAGTACGAGACCCATGCGCACCATCAGGCGTTCATCAAGGCGCTCAACCACCTGTACACCGACGAGCCCGCCCTGTACGAGCGCGGCTACACCGACGACGGCTTTACCTGGATTGACGCGGATAACTCCAAGCAGTCCATCGTGAGCTTTGTACGCCAGGGCGAGGACGTCGATGACGACCTGGTGATCTTGATCAACTTTGACCCGGCGAGCTACGAGAGCTTCCGCGTGGGCGTGCCGCGCGAGGGTGACTGGGAGGTCATCTTTGATTCCGACCGTCCCGAGTTTGGCGGCAGCGGTTATGCCGGCGAGGAGCCCTACACCTGCTCGAGTGAGCCCTATCCCTGGAACGGGCAGATGGACTCCATCGAGATTAAGGTGCCCGGTCTGGCAGGTGTGGTGCTTAAGCGCCGCGGTCCCAGCAGCTATAAGCCGCCCGTGGTCGAGGAGCCCAAGAAGGCGACGCGTAAGCGCACGTCCTCGGTGAAACCCAAGACCGCGGCTGCCAAGAAGGCTCCGGCCAAGGCAAAGACTGCCAAGTCTGCCGCCAAGGCTTCGGCAAAGTCCACCACGGCCAAAAAGGCAGCCACCAAAAAGGCTGCTCCCAAGACCAAGGCAGCTGCTGTTAAGGCTCCTGCCAAGAAAGCGTAACAAAGCCGTTACAGCTGTAATTACCCGCCCCGCGGGGGCGTAGGATACAAGTCATAGCCGTTCCGGGAGAAACATCCCCGGGGGAAAGGAACGTATGAATAAGATCTTCGATAACAAGCAGGAGTTTACCGAGCTCTATCGCGATGCCGTCATGAGCATCAGTGGCAAGAGCGTCGAGGCCGCCAGCGACCTCGATCGCTTTAACGCCCTGGCCAAGCTCGTGGCCGAGAAGGCACGCACCGTTGCCACCAAGAGCGACGCCCGTGCGGCCGCCGAGGGCAAGAAGCGCGTGTACTACTTCTCGATCGAGTTTTTGATCGGCCGCCTGCTCGACAACTACCTGCTCAACTTTGGCGTGCGCGACATGGTCGCCGAGGCGCTCGACGACATGGGCTTTGACCTGTCCGTCATCGAGAACCAGGAGCCCGATCCGGCACTGGGCAACGGTGGCCTGGGCCGTCTGGCCGCATGCTTCCTTGATTCCATGGCAGCCGAGGGCATTGCCGGCTACGGCAACGGCATGCGCTACCGCTACGGCCTGTTTAAGCAGGAGATCGTTAACGGCAGCCAGGTCGAGGCCACCGACGAGTGGCTCACCCACGGCTATCCCTGGGAGGTCCGTCGTCAGGACAAGGCCGTGACCATCAAGTTTGGTGGCCGTGTAGAGGGCTTTGAGGAGAACGGCCGCACGTTCTACCGCACGGTGGACACGCAGGATATCCTGGCCGTCCCCTATGACATCCCCGTGGTGGGCTATGCCGGCGAGACTGTCAACAAGCTGCGCGTCTGGGCCGCCGAGCCGGTCGAGGAGCACTTCGATCTGGAGGCCTTCAACCGCGGCGACTACGCCCTGGCCGATGCCGAGCGCGCCGAGGCCGAGGCCATCAGCGCCATCCTCTACCCCAACGACGCCGGCGAACACGGCCGTCTGCTACGCCTGAAGCAGGAGTACCTGTTTGTTTCGGCCGGCATCTACAGCCTGCTCGACACCTTTGAGAAGGAGCACGGCGAGAACTGGGAGCTGCTGCCGCAGTTTGTTGCCATCCATACCAACGACACCCACCCCGCCATGTGCGGCCCCGAACTCATGCGTATCCTCATCGACGAGAAGAAGCTCGAGTGGGACGACGCCTGGAACATCGTGACGCAGGTCGTGAGCTACACCAACCACACCATTCTGCCCGAGGCTCTGGAGAAGTGGCCCATCGGCACGTTCTCCAAGCTCCTACCCCGTGTGTACCAGATCATCGACGAGATCAGCCGTCGTTGGCACGAGTCGTTCGACACCACGCAGGAAGGCTGGCAGGAGCGTCTGCGCCAGACCGCCATTCTGTGGGACGGCGAGATTCGCATGGCCAACCTGTCCGTGATCTGCAGCCACAGCGTCAACGGCGTGGCCAAGATCCACTCCGACATCATCAAGAACATCGTGCTCAAGGACTTCTATGCCATAACGCCCGAGAAGTTCAACAACAAGACCAACGGCATCTCGCACCGTCGCTTCTTTGCCGAGGCCAACCCCACCTATGCCAAGCTCGTGACCGAGGCCATTGGCGATGGCTGGCTGAAGGACGCCTTTGAGCTGGAGAAGCTCAAGGAGTTCCAGAACGACACCGAGTTCCTGAAGGCCGTGGGTGCCTCAAAGCGCGCCAACAAGGAGCGTCTGGCCGCCTACGTTAAGGCCGAGACCGGTCTGGTCATCGACCCCAACACCGTCTTCGACGTTCAGGTGAAGCGCTTCCATGCCTACAAGCGCCAGCTCATGAACATCATGAAGGTGATGGACATCTACAACCGTCGCATCGCCGATCCCAACTTCCACGTGACGCCGACGACCTTCATCTTTAGCGGCAAGGCCGCCTCGAGCTACACCTTTGCCAAGGAGACCATCCGCCTGATCAACTCGGTGGCCGAGGTCATCAACAACGACCCGCGCGTCAACGAGGTCATGAAGGTCTGCTTTATCCCCAACTTCCGCGTGAGCAACGCTCAGCTCATCTACCCCGCCGCCGAGATCTCGGAGCAGATCTCCACGGCCGGCAAGGAGGCCTCGGGCACGTCCAACATGAAGCTCATGATGAACGGCGCCATTACGCTGGGCACTCTCGACGGCGCCAACATCGAGATCGCCGACCTGGCCGGTCGCGAGAACGAGGCCATCTTTGGCCTGACCGCTCCCGAGGTCGAGCAGCTCTGGGCATCGAACAGCTACTTTGCGTGGGATACCCTCAACGGCGACCGCGAGCGTCTGGGCCGCGTGATGGACGAGCTCAAGGACAACACCTTTGCGGGTCTTTCGGGCAACTTCGAGAGCATCTACAACGAGCTCATGAACAACAACGACCCCGACCTGGTCATGGCCGATTTCCGCAGCTACGTGGATGCGTGGGAGAAGCTCACGAACAGCTACGGCGACCAGGAGTCCTGGAACCGCAAGGCCCTACTCAACACCGCCTCGAGCGGCTGGTTCTCGAGCGACCGCACCATTCGCGAGTATCGCGACGAGATCTGGCACGCATAAAGGCGCGCGAGCTCCCCTATGCCAGCACGGCATTACTCGACGGGCGTGACGTTGCGCCGTGCCCGTCGCTAATGGGTTAGAAACATCGATGACAGAAGGAGAAATCGATGAGTAAGAAAGAATGCATCGCGATGCTCCTCGCAGGAGGACAGGGCAGCCGATTGGGGGCACTCACCCAAAAGATCGCTAAGCCGGCGGTTAGCTTTGGTGGTAAGTTCCGCATTATCGACTTTTCGCTCTCCAACTGCTCCAACTCGGGCATCGACACGGTGGGCGTTCTGACGCAGTATCGCCCCTACCTGCTGCATGCCTATGTGGGCTCCGGCGAGGCGTGGGATCTGGACAGCCGCGACGGCGGCGTGTCGATCCTGCCGCCGTACGAGACGCAGACCGGCGGCGCCTGGTATGCGGGCACGGCCGACGCCATTACGCAGAACCTCGACTACATTAAGGCCAACGACCCCAAGTACGTCCTGATTCTTTCGGGCGATCACCTGTATCGCATGGACTACCGCAAGATGCTCAAGACGCACATTGAGAACAACGCCGACCTCACGGTGAGCGTTATGCCCGTGCCGTGGGAGGAGGCCAGCCGCTTTGGCATCCTGACCACCGACCCCGAGGACGGCCGCATCACCAAGTTCACCGAGAAGCCCGATAAGCCCGATTCGAACCTCGCGTCCATGGGCATCTACATCTTCTCGGCCGACGTGCTGATCGAGGCGCTCGAGGAGGACGCTCTGGACCAGCGCTCGAGCCACGACTTTGGCAAGGACATCATCCCCAAGCTGCTCGGCGAGGGCAAGCGCCTGTACAGCTACGAGTTTCACGGCTTTTGGAAGGACGTCGGCACCATCGCCAGCTTCCACGAGACCTCGATGGACCTGCTGGGCAACAACCCCGAGTTCGATCTGTTCGACAAGCACTTCCCCATCATGTCCAACATCACCACGCGTCCGCCGCACTACATTGGTCCGGATGGTCGCCTGGACGACTGCCTGGTCTCCAACGGCTGCAAGATCTACGGCACCGCTCGCCACTCGATCCTTTCGACCGATGTCATCATCGAGGAGCGCGCCGTGGTCGAGGACTCCGTGCTGCTGCCGGGTGCGCACGTTAAGAGCGGCGCGCACATCTGCCGCGCTATTTTGGGCGAGAACTCCACGGTCGAAGAGGGCGTGAAGCTCGGCTCTGTCGATACCACCAAGGATACGGCCGTCGTTGGAAATGACGTCGTTATCGGGAAGGGGGAATGATCCGATGATCAATCGCAAGGCCATCGGTTATATCACCGCTAACTACTCTTCGACCTACGGCAGCGTGCTGCTCAAGGATCGCCCCATCGCGTCCGTCCCGTTTTTGGGCCGCTACCGCCTGATCGACTTCCCGCTGTCCAACATGATGAATGCCGGCATTAAGACCGTCGGTGTAGTTATGCCGGGCAACTACCGCTCGCTGATCGACCACGTGGGCTCGGGCAAGGACTGGGGCCTGGACCGCAAGAAGGGCGGCCTGTTCATGGTGCCCGGCAACGCGTATGGCACCACCAAGGGCGGCATGCGCTTCCTGCTGCGCGACATCATCTCCAACAAGACGCTGTTCCAGCGCTCGGACAAGCCCTACGTTGTGATGATGGGCACCAACATCATCTTTAACATGGACCTCAACACCATCATCGACGCGCACGAGAACTCCGGCGCCCAGATGACCGTGGTGTACTGCAAGGCTACACGCAACGTCGATGACGAGACCAAACTCGAAATTAACGAGAACGGCCGCCTGACGGGCGTGAGCGCCGGCGTCGTGTATGGCGACAACGCCTCTATGGACTGCTGCATCGTCAACCGCGAGACGCTGCTCGAGATCATCGACCACTACCAGGCCGCCGACTATCTGGACCTGCTCGAGGCACTCCAGGGCGACTTTGGCAACATCGACGTGTGCAGCTACGAGTACAAGGGCGAGGTCGTGGGCGTGTTTAGCGAGAAGTCGCTGTATCGCCGCAGCATGGACCTGCTCGACCAGACCGTGGCCGACCAGCTCTTTGACCCCGAGCGTCCGATCCTGACCAAGGCCCACGACGTGCCGCCTTCGCGCTATGCGACCGGCAGCCACGCGTGCAACTCGATCATCTCGGCCGGCTGCATCATCAAGGGCACCGTGCGCAACTCGATCCTGTCGCGCGGCGTCGTGGTCGAGGAAGGCGCTTCGGTGACCAACTCGATCATCAACCAGAGCTGCGTCATCAAGAGCGGCGCCCGCGTTGAGAACGCCATCCTGGACAAGAACAACGTGGTTCCCACCAACACCGAGCTTCGCGGCACGCCCGAGAACATCCTGGTGCTGGGAAAGGCCCCGTTAACTTCTGATATCACCAACGCGAGCTAGCTTTGGCACCGCAACATCGCTCGTAACATGTAGAATAGCCGCCCGGTTCGCGCCAGGCGGCTATTCTCGAATAACAACATGGGAGACAATATGGCTGATTCCAGCAAAAAGATGCAGATCGTGTTTGCCTCGGCCGAGTGCGCGCCGTTTGTGAAGACCGGTGGTCTGGGCGACGTAGCGGGCTCGCTGCCCGCGGCGCTTGTGCGCGCCGGCGCCGAGGTCATCGTGATGGTGCCAAAGTACGCCACCATCAAGGACGAGTACAAGGCGCAGATGGAGCACTTCTCCGACTTTTACGTGAGCCTGGGATGGCGTAACGAGTACTGCGGACTCGAGAAACTCGAGCACGACGGCGTCACCTATATGTTCATCGACAACGAGCGCTACTTTGCGCGCGACTATCCGTACGGCTTCTTTGATGACGGCGAGCGCTTTGCGTTCTTCTCCAAGGCCATTACCGAGAGCCTGCAGCACCTGCCGGCCGGCTTTGAGTGCGACATCCTGCACTGCAACGACTGGCAGACGGCGCTGGCGCCCGTGTTTTTGCGCGAGTTCTACCAGGGCCTGCCGCTGTACGACCGCGTCAAGACCGTGTTCTCGATCCACAATGTGGCGTTCCAAGGCCAGTTTAGCGACACCGTGATGGAGGACATCCTGGGTGTGGCGCATATTCCGGCGGCCGCCACGCAGTTGCGCTGCGACGCCTGCAGCATCAACTACATGCTGGGCGCGCTGCACTATGCCGACGCCATCACCACGGTGAGCCCCACCTACGCGAGCGAGATCCAGACGCCCGAGTTTGGCGAGGGCCTGGACGGCGTACTGCGCGAGCGTTCCTACGCGCTGCAGGGCATTTTGAACGGCATTGACGTTGCGGGCTTTGACCCGGCAACAGACAAGCGAATTGCCGCCAACTACACCGTGGAGGACCGATCCGGCAAGGCCGTGTGCAAGGCCAAGCTGCAGGAGGAACTGGGCCTCGAGGTTCGCGACGACCGTCCGCTCATGGTGATGGTCACGCGCCTGACGCGCCAGAAGGGCATGGATCTGGTCATGTACGCGCTCGACCGCATCCTGTCCGGCGGCGTGCAGGTGGCGGTGCTGGGCACCGGCGACCGCGACTACGAGGACGGCCTGCGCTACTTCCAGGACAAGTACCCCGGCACTATGGCCGCGCGCATCGAGTTTGACCCGGCGCTGTCACAGCGCATGTATGCTGCCGCCGACATGTTCCTAATGCCTTCGAAGTTTGAGCCCTGCGGCCTGTCGCAGATCATCGCCATGCGCTACGGCACACTGCCCATCGTGCGCGAGACCGGTGGCCTGAAGGACACCGTGATCCCGTATAACGAGTTTACCGGCGAGGGCACGGGCTTCTCGTTTACCAACTTTAACGGCGACGAGATGGGCGACGCGGTGTTCCGCGCAGCACGCCTGTTCTGGGATAACCGTGAGGCATGGAACCAGCTAGTCACGCAGGCCATGAGCCAGGACTTTAGCTGGACGCGCTCGGCCGACAAGTATCTGGACCTGTACTTCTTTATGCACCCGGAGATTGAGCGCCCGGCGGCTGTGGAGGCTGCTACGGCCGTAGAGGAGCCGGTTGCTGATGAGGCCGAGCCTGCGGCGCCCGTTAAGGAGCCCGCTGCTGCTGAGGAGCCCAAGGTCGAGGAGAAGCCGGCTGAAGCTGACCCGGTTAAAGCCGATCCTGAGGTGAAGCCCGCAGCGAAGCCTGCCGCCAAGAAGACGACGGCTCGCAAGACGACGGCTAAGAAGGCTACGACCACGAAGGCCGCTGCGAGCAAGACCACCGCTGCCAAGGCAACTACTGCCAAGGCATCGACCACGCGCAAGCGCACGACCGCCGCTGCCAAGAAGGCCAACGAGGTCGAGGCTGCTCCCGAGGTAAAGGCCGCCGCCGAGGCTAAGCCTGCGGCAAAGGCTCCGGCCAAGACCGCTGCCAAGAAGACGGCTGCAACCACCAAGAAGGCAACGGCAGCCAAGAAGACCACGGCTACGAAGTCGACGACGGCCAAGGCCGCTACGACGAAGGCCGCCGCGAAGACGGCCCCGAAGGCTACTGCAAAGCCGGCCGCCAAAGTCGAGGAGACGCCCGCTGAGTCTAAGGCTGAGGCAGCTGTCGAGGCAAAGCCGGCCGCCAAGACCACCACGCGCAAACGCGCCGCGACGACGGCCAAGAAGACCACGACCAAGGCTGCAGCTCCCAAGGCAGAGGGTAAGGCCGAGGACAAGCCCGCAGTAAAGGCCGAGCCGACTCCGAAGGCTGCCGAGGTTAAGGCCGCTCCCAAGACTAAGGCAGAGACCGAGCCCGCCAAGGAGACCCCGGTCTCCCCCGCCGTTCCGGCCGAGGAAAAGGCTCCGACCAAGAAGACCTCCGTCCGCAAGGCAACGGCCGCCCGCAAGCGCCGCTAATCCGGACGATTAAAACTTATTCCTCAACGCAAAAGAGGGCGCCCCAACCAGGCGCCCTCTTTTGCGTTGAACTTCGCATTAAAAAGAGGGCCGGTTTACTACGACAAAATGGCTCCGGCAGACCACGGCGAGTAATCTTCGAAATTAAGAACGTTTCTACCTGCGGTTTTAATATCACCAAAATGACTGTGGTTGAGATCATTCAATTCGTCGTAGTAAACCGAAGTACTTTTGTTTGGCTACAAATAGTATCGGTATAGACGTTCTTAAATATCGCGATAATTTGGGTGGTAAAACGATTTTCTAGGACAACCGTTCGCCGATGGTAAACGGATGTTGTTTATACAGCCTGTGTACAACAGATATACTTATATCTTGTGCGTAAAGCCCATGGCCCGCAGGCCGTGATTCTATTGAACTGGACCGTATTATGAGATTGATTCACAACAGCCGTCTACCGCAGTTTCGCACTCCGTTTGGCGCTGTGACCACTGGAACTTCCGTTTCGCTCTCGGTGATTTTGGAGGATGCCGACCCCAACCAGGCAACGCTTACGCTGCGCACCTGGGTCGATGAGATCGGTGAGTCTCTGTATCCCATGACGCACGAGGGCGACGGCATATTTACCGTAGAGCTTGAGTGCACCGAGCCCTGTCTTATCTGGTACAGCTTTATCTGCAATATCGAGGGTCAGCCCGAGGTCCGTTTGGGCGCGCCGCAGGGTCGCACCGGTGGCGAGGGCGTAACTTACAACTACGCCGAGGTCCCGTCCTTCCAGATCACCGTCTACAAGCACCGCAAAGTTCGTCCTGAGTGGTACGAGCGTGGCATGGTCTACCAGATCTTCCCCGACCGCTATGCCCGCGACGAAAACTGGCGCGAGCGCACGCTTACCGAAGTTGAAAAACCGCGCAAAGGAATCCAGCGCCGCATGGTCGAGGACTGGAACGAACCGCCCGAGTACGAGCGTGCCGAAGACGGCTCCATCAAGACCTGGGATTTTTACGGCGGTTCGCTCAAGGGTATCCAAAATGACCTGCCCCGCATTGCCGAGCTAGGCTTTACGGCCATCTACCTCAACCCCATCTTTGAGGCCGCGAGCAACCACCGCTACGACACGGCCGACTACACCAAGATCGACCCGATTCTGGGCACCGAGCAGGACTTTACCGAGCTGTGCGAGGCGGCCGAGAAGCTTGGCATTTCCATCATTCTGGACGGTGTGTTCAACCATACGGGCGACGACTCGATCTACTTTAACCGCTACGGCAATTATCCCGGCGTCGGTGCTTGGCAGAGCGAGGACTCGCCGTGGCGCGATGCATTTTACTTCCATGAGGACGGTTCGTATGACTGCTGGTGGGGCGTGGGCAACATGCCCGCCATCAATGAGAGCTCCGAACTGGTGCGCGAGCGGCTCCTGGGCAAGGACGGCGTGATCCGTAAATGGCTGCGCGCCGGTGCCCATGGCTGGCGACTCGATGTGGCCGACGAGCTTTCCGACGACTTCCTGGCCGAAATCAAAAAGGCCGTGCTCGCCGAGAAGCCCGACGCACTGCTGCTAGGCGAAGTCTGGGAGGACGCTTCCAACAAGATCAGCTATGGCCACCTGCGTCGCTATCTGCAGGGCTCGGAGCTCGACTCCGCCATGGACTACCCCTTCCGCGACATGGTCATCGGCTTTTTGATGGGCTACAAGAACGCTTACCAGGCAGCCGAGGATATCGAAACCCTGCGCGAGAACTACCCGCGCGAGGCACTGGCCTGCGCGCTCAATCTGCTTTCGAGCCACGACCGTCCGCGCATCATCTCGGTGCTCGGCGGTGGCCCCGACGAGTCGCAGCTGCCCGAGAGCGAGCGCAGCAAATGGCGCCTGGACGAGAACTCGATGGGTCTGGCCAAGAGCCGTTTTTGGCTGGCGACGCTCATGCAGATGACCTTCCCGGGCGTACCCTCAATCTATTACGGCGATGAATACGGCTTGGAGGGCCTCACCGATCCGGGCAACCGCCGTACCCTGCCGACCAAGGACCAACTCCACGACTTCGACACACTGGCCATCGTTAAGAACGCGTCTGCCGTGCGCCGTGCGCTGCCCTTTATGGTCGATGGCGAGATCAAGGCCTTTGCGCTCAACGACGAAGTCTTGGCTTACACCCGCACGGGCAAAGACGGCGAGGCCGCGACGGTTATCATCAACCGCAGTCTGCGCAATTCGCACCGCGTGACGATTCCGGCGCTCGGCGAATGCGCGAGCGACGTGATCAGCGGTCACGAGTGCGAGATCCACAACGGTACCGTCACGCTCGACCTGTACCCGCTGGGCTCTTCGATCATCTATCACCATGCCGAGAAGCGCCTGCAGGAGCCGCTCGATCATGGCGCGGGCGTTGTGTGCCACATCACCTCGGTGCCGACCGATGACGGCAAGCCCGGCACAATCGGTGCGCCCACGCGTCGCTTTATCGACCATCTGGCCGCTATGGGCATGCGCTACTGGCAAGTCCTGCCCGTCAACCCCACGGACTTCTTCCGCTCCCCCTACGCCGGCCCCTCGGCCTTTGCAGGCAATATTGATCTGCTACCCGAGAGTCACGAGGAGCTGGCCGCCGACTTTGCTGCATGGAAGGCTCACGGCGGCGAGGATGCCGACCCGCTGTACACGGCGTTTAAACATCGCAACGCCGACTGGCTCGAGAAGTACTGCGTCTACATGGCCGTTAAGAAGTACTTTGAGGGCGAGTCGCGCCACGATTGGCCGGCAGATGTCGCGCGCTACAACGAGTATCTGATCGATGACAAGCGCTTCCACGACGAGGCCGAGCTGCAGGCGTACATGCAGTATCGCTTTGACCTTGCCTGGTGCGAGCTCATGAACTATGCGCACAAGAAGGGCATCGAGGTCATCGGCGATATCCCGATGTATGTCTCGGACGATTCGGCCGACGCGTGGAGCGAGCCCGAGAACTTCTGGCTGTCCGATACCGGCAAGGCGATTGAGATTTCGGGCGCGCCGCCCGACAACTTTGCGCCCGAGGGCCAGGTGTGGGGCAACCCCACCTTCCGATGGGATCGCATGAAGGAGAACGGCTATCGCTGGTGGCTCGACCGCCTGCGCCGTGCGTTTTCGCTCTACGACCGCGTGCGCCTGGACCACTTCCTGGGCTTCCACAGCTACTTTAGCATTCCCGCCGGTAAGGCCTGTGCCGACGGCCGTTGGCTGGCAGGCCCGGGCAAGGACCTGTTCCAGACCGCCTATGAAGAGCTGGGTCCGCTCAACTTTATCGCCGAGGACCTGGGTTACCTGACGCCCGGCGTTCGCGCCATGGCTTCGACCTGCGGCTTCCCCGGCATGGACGTGCTGGAGTTTAGCGACTACGACGTTCGTTGCGGAATTCACCCCACACCGGGAAAGATCCTGTACACCTCGACGCACGACACCTCGACACTTGCCGGCTGGTGCACGCGCTCCTTTGCAGGCGGCGATGAGCCGAGCGGCATTACATTGGCAAGCGAGCTCATGGGCAATGCCCTGGCAAGCGGTGCACCGCTCGTGATGATGCCGCTGCAGGACGTGCTGGGACTGGGCGACGATGCACGTATGAACGTGCCGGGTGTAGCCACAGGCAACTGGACATGGCAGGCTGACGAGGCCGACGTTGCTGCAGCCGAGGAGAAAACTGCGAAGCTCCTGCGCAACACTCATAGATTCTGGGGCGAAGCGTGATAAAACCCCCGATATAGGGTACAGTTACAGCTGTTTGAATTTTTGCGGGCAGAGCGATCTGCCCGCTTTGTGCTGAAAAGGAAGTATTATGGCGCGCTACGATTACAAGTGCACGAGCTGCGGCAACGTGTTTGAGGTTGAGCACCCCATGTCCGAGACGCCCGAGGTCGTATGCCCTAGCTGCGGTGCCCCGGCATCCAAGACGTTCTCGGCCAGCGGCATTAAGTTCGAAGGCAGCGGTTTCTACAACACCGACCAGCGAAGCGGTGGTTCCAGCACCAACGCCACCAGCGGCTGCTGCGCCAACTGCCCGCATAGCCACTAGGAACCAAACAGCCCCGCGACCGACATCGATCGCGGGGCTGTTTCTTTGCGCTATAGGTGGCTCTATGAGTTGCGGTGAAATAAGGACTTTTTGGCGGGTAGATGCCGCTATTCAATCCCTATTTCAACGCAACTTAGTAGTTACTTGCGAATCAGGCGGGCGCAGAAGTGGCCGTCGTAGGAGTCGGCGTTTACCGGCACGCTTTGGAAGAGGCCTTGATCGTTCTGGCGTACGGATACGAGTTTCTTGGCCTGATCGAACTCAGGGAGTTGCAGAATCTGCGCCTCGGAGAGCGGTGCGACGCTAAAGTCGGCGCCCTCGGAAGAGGCCAGGAAGGCATCCACGACCTGCGTGTTCTCTTCATCAAAAACCGAGCAGGTGGCATAGATGAGCTCTCCGCCGGCGGCCACGCGCGCAGAAGCCTCCTTAAGCATCGTCAGCTGAAGCTTGGGTAACTCGGTCGTCACATCATTCTCGGTTAGGCGCCACGGGATCTCAGGATGACGGCGCATGGTGCCGGTGCCCGAGCACGGCGCATCGATAAAGACCGTGTCGAACTTAACCGGCTCTCCAAGCATGGCATCAAACGATGTGAGCACCTCATCAAGCTCACAGGCATCACCCGAAACCGTACGAACGCCCTGAATACCGGCCTTATGCAGGCGAGCGAGATTCAGATCGCACTTGCGGTCATGAAGATCAAGTGCCGTATGCTGACGCTCATAGCCGGCGCGCTTAGCCTGGCACATCATCACATAGGTCTTGGTACCGCGACCGGCACCAATCTCAAGGCAGCATCCAGGGCGCGTGGCAGCCGTGGCGATAAGCTGCGCGTTGAGATCAGACGCCACCGCGGCAGCACGCTCAAACACACCCGAAGCAACGGTAACCTGGGCATCAACCGGGGCATGGCAGCCCGGGAAGACAGGCGCGACGAGCTGCGAGATATACGGATCGGGCTTGTTCGCAAAGGCGTTCTCATGCAGGGCCAGAGGCGCGGGGGCCAGATTGCCAGCAAAGTTGAGCGCACCCTCTGGGGTATCGAACGAGGCCATAATACGAGCGCAAAGCCAACGCGGCAGACCCATCAGGCGCGACAGACGAACCAAGCGTCGCTCAGACTCATCTACATCGGACGCAGTGGCAAAGTTCTCAACGTTGTCCGCGACCTTATGGAGCACGGCATTGGCCAAACCAGCGGCAGACTTAGCTCCGCTGCGCACCAGCTCAACGCCCTGACTCACCGCAACGCGGCCAGGCGTATGCAGATAGAGCATCTCGAAGGCCGAGATGCGAAGCGCCATGCGAACACGCGGCGCGACCTTTTTGGGCTTATCGAGAAACTGATCGAGCAGTTCATCCAAAATACCCTGTGTGGCGGCAACACCGAGCGCCAAGCGAGCGGCAAACGCGGAATCGCGTTGATCAATGGCCTTGGCAGAAGCACGGGAAGACAACACGTCGCGTGCATACATACCGCGGCGATCGGCCTCCATCAATACATCGAGCGCAAGCTTGCGCGCGGGTGACAGCTTGCTCATGACAAAACACCCCACGAAAGATCGGCGCCCTGCAGGCCAGCAGCCCAGGCAGAAGCAGACATAGCACGCTTGCCATCGGGCTTAACCTCGAGCAATTCAACCGAGCCATCGGAAAGACCAAGGTAAACACGCTTGTTCTTAACGTCAACGGCGCCCTCGTCAAGCGAGACATCGGCCGGTGCAGCATCGAGCACGCGCACGGTCTTGCCGGCAATCACGCATCGGGCAGGCGCGGTATCGGACGAGGCCAGCACATGACGCACGCAATTGAGCGCCCCCATCTGCGGATCAAGACGCATCTCCTGCTTAGAAATCTTGGCGGCATGGGTAACAAGCGACTCATCCTGCTCAGTCCACACGGCGGTGCCATCGGAAAGCGAAGGAAGCGTATCGGCAAGCAATTTACCGCCAAGCTCAGCAAGCTCCATGGTCAGCGCCTCAGCATGCTTACCGGCAACCGACGTGGAAGCCTGAGCACAATAAGCGCCAGTATCCACGCCATGCCCGATGCGCATGATAGAAACGCCAGCAACCTCGTCACCAGCGAGAATCGCACGCTGAATAGGAGCAGCCCCACGCCAACGAGGCAGCAAGGACGCATGAACATTCACAATGCCGAGCGGCGCCATATGCAGCACCTCATCGGGCAAAATGCACCCATAAGCAGCCACGCAGAAAATGTCAGCCTGGACAGCCTGAAGCGCCTCAACAACCTCAGGCGTCATACGATTGGCCTCAACAACCGGCAACCCCAACTCAAGCGCCTTAGCCTTAACAGGAGACGGCTCCAACTTTTTACCACGCCCACGAACAGCATCAGGACGAGTAACAACAAGCGCAATCTCATTCCCAGCCTCAACAAGCGAAACCAGCGAAGGCTCAGCAAAATCAGGCGTACCCATAAACACAATACGCATAAAGGACGTCTCCCCTCAACCAAAGCCGAGACGGCTACAAAGAACAGCGGAAAGCCAAGTACCCGGCCCATCCGCAAGAACAATTCAACAAAAACAAATATACCCAAAACCAAAGAAAGAGCCGCAATAAAAGCAGCTCTTCCAACAAAGCAATTATCAGCGAAGACGCCCTTCCCTGGCCCGACGGCACCCGGGCGAGTCAAGCAGCGTCAACGTAGTCCCCGGGGCGCCCGCCTATATCGTCCCGCGCGCAGTTTCGCAGCGCAGCGAGAATGTTTGAGCACGGGATGATATAGGCGGGCGCCCCGGGGACGGACAAACCTACTCCGTCTCGCCCGGTCGAGCGCCGCGGGCCAGGGCGTCCTGGTACTCCTTGACGGCCTTGATCCTCTGCATCGGCTTGAGTCGCTCGAACATGGTATTGCCGTGCAGGTGATCGATCTCGTGCTGCAGGCACACGCAGAACAGGTCGCCTGTGGCCTCATAGCGAATCAGGTTGGCATCCAGGTCATACGCCTCGACGACAACGTGATCGGGACGCTCGATCTCGCAGCTAATGCCGGGGATGGAAAGGCAGCCCTCGCTAAACGGCACCAAATGGTCACTCTGCTCGACAATGACGGGGTTGATGAGCACGTACGGGTCGTAATCGTTCTTGTCGCTGTAGTCGCAGTCGATGGTGACGAGCTGAATGAGCTCACCGATCTGCGGGGCGGCCAGGCCGCAACCGCCGTTGTCGAACATCATCTTCTTCATCTTCTCGGCAAGCGCCTCAATCGCCGGGGTGATCTCCTCGATGACGGCGCACTCCTGGCGCAGACGAGGGTCGGGCGACAGTACGATTCCGTTGGCTTCCATGGCCATCCTTTCGGGTTGTTACATCAAATCATAGGCATCGACGTCAACGCTCACGCTCACGCCGCGCATGGAGCCCGCCTCTTTGAGGCAGGCGTCGATATCATCAGAGACATGGTACCCCACGGGCGACTTCACAAGCAGATGGAAGCGGTAACGGTCCTTGGCTCTCTCGATTACACACGAAGCCGGGCCCAGCACCTGCGGCACCGCGCTGCCCGCCCGCAAAAAGTCTGGCGCGGCGGCATGCCAGCGGCGCTTAAGAAGCTTTGCAATGCGCCCGATGTAGTCGTGCGCGTCGTCTCGGTTCGCCGACCACACCAAAATGTTGACCAGGCGAATAAACGGCGGGTACAGCGCGTCGCGGCGCTGATCCAGGTCGTAGTCGGTAAAGATCGAACGGTCGTGCTCAGCGACGGCGCGAATGACCGGATCCTCGGGCAGGTAGGTCTGGATGATCACCTCACCGGGACGATCGCCGCGACCGGCACGGCCCGCCACCTGTTCCAGCAGGTCGTAGGCGCGCTCCCCTGCGCGGAAGTCCGGCAGCTTGAGGGCAAAGTCGGCATTGACCACGCCCACAAGCGTGACCTCGGGAAAGTCAAGGCCCTTGGCGATCATCTGCGTGCCCAGCAGCACCGCACAATCGGCGGCATCGAACTGCTCGAGCAGTTTTTTGTGCGCATCCTTGCCGCGCGTGGAATCGGCATCCATGCGAATGATGGCGACATCCTCGGGCAGCATCTGGTGCAGCGCGTCCTCGATCTGCTGAGTGCCCAGGCCCATTTTTGCCAGATAGCGGCTACCGCATTTGGGGCAACGACTCGTGGGCGCGGGATACGGCTGCACGCGCCAAGACGATCCGCAGGTGTGACACTGCAGCGTGTGCGTGCGCTCGTGATACGTAAGCGCGGTGGAGCAGTGGTTGCAGGTTGGGACGCAGCCGCACTCGCGGCACATCAGGAACGGCGCAAAGCCACGGCGGTTATGTAGTAGCACTGCCTTCTCGCGGCGCTCGACCACACGCTCCAGACCTTCCATCAAGGGTTTTGAGAACATAGAGCGGCTGCCGTGCGAGAACTCGCGGCGCAGGTCGGCAATGCGGACTGTCGGCAGCACGGCGTGTCCCGGGCGCTCGGGCATCTCGACGCGCGTCCAGGTGGCACCGTTATACGTGCCACGGCGGCAGCGGTCGAGGGCCTCGGCCGAGGGCGTGGCGGAGCCCAACACGAGCGGGCAGCGGTAGCGCCGCGCCATCTCGGCCGCCACCTCGCGCGCATGGTAGCGCGGACTAGAGCCCTGCTTGTAGCTGGTCTCGTGCTCCTCGTCGATGATGATGAGACCCAAGTCGCTGAGCGGGCAAAAGAGCGCCGAGCGGGCGCCGACTACCACGCGGGCCGCACCGCTGGCGACCATATCCCACTGGTCCAGACGCTCGCCGGCCGAAAGGCGCGAATGGAACACGGCGACCGTCTCGCCAAAGCGCGAACGGAAGCGGCCGACGGTCTGGGCCGTCAGCGAGATCTCGGGCACGAGCACGCAGGCCGAACGGCCGGTCGCCAGCACGCGCTCAATCGCCGAGAGGTAGACCTCGGTTTTGCCGGAGCCGGTGACGCCGTCGACCAGCACCACGTCGCCATGAGCGTCCAGACGGGCGCGCTCAATCTGCGCGAGTGCCTGTTGCTGGCCGTTGGTAAGAGAGACCGGCGCCTTGCCGCTTGCCGAGGACAGCGTGGTCTGCTCGCTGCAACCGCGCCAGGCACGGCGCTCCTCCACCACCACGACGCCGCGTTTTTCGAGCGCCTTGATGGTCGCCGACATACTGTTATAGAGCAGGTTGAGGTCGCGCGTCGTGACCGGGCCGCACTGGAGCGCCTCGATGAGCTGACGCTGACGGACCGCGGTCTTTGGCGGCGTGTAGTCGAAACCCTCGGGCGTGAGCATGACCCAGCGGTTTTGGATGGGTTTAACGGCAGGGCGCTCAACGGTCCACACGCCGTCATCGCCCTTGACCACGCGCGGGCTTCCGCCCGGAGGCAAGAACAGGCGCAGGCACTCGGAAAGCGTCGCAACATACTCGCGGCTCATCCAACGTGCAATACGGGCGGACTCGGCGCCAAAGAGCGGTTTGCTGAGGATGGTCTCGATGGGCTTGATGCGCGCGGTGTCGAGGGTAATGTTGCCTTGCAAGTCGCCCAGTTCGGGCGCAATATCGACGATATAGCCTGCGGCAGCACGGTTACCAAAGTGGACCAGGACCGTGGATCCGATCTGCGCCTCGTTGGCAAGGGACCGGGGGATACCGTAGGCGAATGGCTCGGACAGCGCACGGGTCGGGATGTCGAGGACCACGCTCGCGTAGGCGGCAACGGGCTCGGGCGCGGACTCGGGCTTGGCCTGCTCGGCCGAGCGGTCGGGCTTTTCGAGGGCCTGTTTTGGTTCCGGCGAACCAAACAGCGAAAGTTGCTCGGCTATGGCCCCAGCACCTCCTATCCCATACGTCTACAGAAACAAGAGCCCCGCTCTGAGTGAACGGGGCTCGGATACATACATTTGCGCAGCGATTACAGCGCCATCGTGCGGGCGCGGTCGATGCGCGCCAGGCAGTCGTCGCGGCCGACGAGCGCCATGGTCTCGCCCAGCGGAGGACTCACCATGTTGCCGCAGACGGCGACGCGCACGGCCTGGAACACCACGCGCTTCTTAAGGTCCATCTGCTCGGGAAGCGGCTCAAGCGCGGCGTCAATGTTGACAGCCGTCCACTCGTCCACGCCCTCGAGCGCGGCCTTGGCGGCATCCAGAATGGCACCCATGCCTTCCTTGGCCAGGCCCTTGTTGACGGACTTCTCGTCATACTCAAGCGTCTCGGCCGTAGCAAAGATGGGAGCGGCGACGGTCACGGCGTCGGCCGGCATCTTGGTGCGCGGCTTAACGATGGCAGCAAGCGCATCGATCCAATCCTCGCCGTACTCGACATTACCCTCGATAAGACCCGCCTCGTGCAGCTCGGGGACCATGATCTCATCGGCAAACTGAGCATCGGACATGCCATTGATGTACTCGGCATTAACCCAATCAAGCTTCTTGGGGTCGAAGGTCGCCGGGTTCTTGGAGATGCGGTCGAGCGAGAACTTGCTGGCCAGGACATCGCGCGGGATGATCGTGGTCTCGCCGTCGAGCGACCAGCCGAGCAGCGCCAGATAGTTGACGAAGGCGTCGGACAGGTAACCGGCGTCGCGGTACTCCTCCACCGAGGTGGCGCCGTGGCGCTTGGAGAGCTTTTTGCCGTCGGCACCCAAGATCATGGAGATGTGGGCGAACGTGGGCACGGGCGCGCCGAGGGCCTCGTAGACCATGACCTGACGCGGGGTGTTGGACAGGTGGTCGTCGCCGCGGATGACATGGGTGATCTTCATCATGGCGTCGTCGACGACAGTCGCGAAGTTGTACGTGGGCGTGCCATCGGAGCGGAAGATGACAAAGTCGTCGAGCTCCTTGGCATCGAAGGTCACCTCGCCGTGGACGGCATCGTGGATAACGACGTCGCCGCGGTCCTCGGGCACCTTGATGCGAAGGACGTAGGACTCGCCGGCCTCGATGCGACGGCGGGCCTCCTCGGGATCAAGATTGCGGCAACGGCGCTGATAGCCCTGGAAGGGGTCCTTGCGCTCCTGCGCGGCCTTGCGGTCGGCGTCGAGCTGCTCCTTGGTGCAGAAGCAGGGATAGGCCTTGCCCTCGTCCCAAAGCTTCTGGGCGGCCTGCTTGTACAGGTCCAGGCGCTCGGTCTGGGCGTAGGGGCCAAAATCGCCGCCCACCTCGGGACCCTCGTCCCAGTCCAGGCCCAGCCAACGCATGGCGCGCAGGATGATCTGCGTGTTCTCGTCGGTAGAGCGGGTGGGGTCGGTGTCGTCGATGCGCAGGATGAACGTGCCGCCGTTTGCACGGGCGAAAGCCCAGTTATAGATAGCGGTGCGGGCGCCGCCAATGTGCAGCTTGCCCGTCGGTGAGGGTGCAAAGCGGACGCGAACGTCTGATGCCATGGAAATCTCCTCGATTGCAGGATGGATGTCTAACCGCACCATTATAAAGCATCAAAGCAACCTCCGCACAAAGGGCACCGACCTACTCATTGGGGACAGACTTAAATGACCAGTCATTGGACAACCTGTCGGCACTTAGGTAAGGGTGGTCATTTAAGTCTGTCCCCAATGAGTAGGTGCGGAAAGGGTGTGAATGTTTGATTTACGCGCTATGATGAGCCCTTGCATAGAGAGCCCGGCGGAATGGTAACGGTCGCCGGGACACGTTTTTGAAAGGACAATCATGTCAGAAGAACTTCGTTCCATCCCGCCCCAACACGGGTCCTTTGTTTTTACGTCGGAGTCGGTGACCGAAGGTCATCCCGATAAGATCGCTGACCAGATCAGCGACGCCGTCCTCGACGCAATCCTCGCCAAAGAAATAGAGCTCCAGGAGCAGGGCTACATCGCCCCCAACGGCGTGCCCGCCAACGTGGAGAACGTCCGCTGCGCATGCGAGACACTCGTGACCACCGGCACCGTCATCGTCGCCGGCGAGATTCGCACCCAGGCCTACGTCGACGTACAGGAAATCGCCCGCGGCGTTATCCGACGCATTGGCTATAACCGTGCCAAGTTCGGTTTTGACTGCGACACCTGCGGCGTTATGAGCCTCATCCACGAGCAGTCGCCCGATATCGCCCAGGGCGTCGACGAGTCCTTCGAGACCCAGACCGGCGCTACCACCGACCCGATCGACCTGATCGGTGCCGGCGACCAGGGCATGATGTTCGGTTATGCCTCCAACGAGACCAAGACCCTCATGCCCATGCCGCACTACCTGGCGAGCCGCCTGGCCGAGCGCCTGGCCGCCGTGCGTCACGACGGCACCCTCGCCTATCTGCGTCCCGACGGCAAGACCCAGGTCACCGTGCGCTACGAGGAAGGCAAGCCCGTGGAGGTCACGACCATCGTCATCTCCACGCAGCACGCCGCCGAGATCGAGGACATGGGCAAGATCAAGGCCGACCTCATCGAGCACGTCATCACCCCGGTCATGGCCGCCGAGAACATGCCGTGGGACAACGCGGACATCTACGTGAACCCCACCGGTCGCTTTGTCGTGGGCGGCCCCATGGGCGACACGGGCCTCACCGGCCGCAAGATCATCGTCGACACCTACGGTGGCTACGGCCGTCACGGCGGCGGTGCCTTTAGCGGCAAGGACTGCACCAAGGTCGACCGCTCCGCAGCGTATGCCGCGCGCTGGGTCGCCAAGAACGTGGTCGCCGCCGGTCTGGCCGACCGCTGCGAAGTCGAGCTTGCCTACGCCATCGGCGTGTCCAAGCCCCTCTCAATCATGGTCGACACCTTCGGTACCGCACATGTTGCCGAGGACAAAATCGTTGAAGCCGTAGAGAAGACCTTCGACCTGCGCCCGGGCGCAATCATCCGCGACCTCGACCTGCGTCGCCCCATCTACGAAAAGACGGCAGCCTACGGTCACTTCGGTCGCGAAGACGCCGACTTCACCTGGGAGAAAACCGACCGAGTCGAAGAACTCAAAGCAGCCTGCGGCCTGTAAGCTAACCCGAAAAGCTACAGCCAAAAACAACGCACCAAAAGAAGTACCGGCCCCAACCGGTACTTCTTTTTTATATTAACGGTGGTGAAGATGTCTCGATAAGCATGGTAAGACAAGTTCCCAGCTAATGAATTTTGCCATCTAGCAACTCCAACCATGTATCCTTAGTCCCGAGGGGCGGGGCATAAGGTCGATCGCGAGTTCCGCACGAGCCGGAGGCCACTTAATGTGGCCTCCGTGCGAGCAGGACTGTCCGAGCAGGCGACCTTATGCCCCGCCCCTCGGGACGACGGGATAGATAAGGAGAACCCATGGCAGGCAAGCCGCAAACACTAGCTACGACCTCGGCATTCGAGATCTTGGGCCCCGTCATGGTCGGCCCCAGTTCATCGCACACCGCCGGCGCCCTGCGGTGCGCCCAAGTTGCCGCCAGCCTGCTGGAAGGCCGCATCACCAAAGTTACCTTTGGCCTGTGGAACTCCTTCGCCCACACCTACCGCGGCCACGGCACAGACCGTGCGCTCGTCGCGGGCATACTGGGCCTCGACACCGATGACGAGAACATCAAGCAGGCCTTCGACCTCGCGCGCGAGCAGGGCCTCGAATATCACTTTGACATCAAGGGCGACGACGCCTCCATCCACCCCAACACCGTCGACATCGAAATGGTCGACGACACGGGCGCCACGGCACAGGTCCGCGGCGAGAGCCTGGGCGGCGGCAAGATGCGCATCAGCCGCATTAACGGCGTCGGCGTCGACATCTCGGGCATGTATTCCACGCTCTTCGTGGCGCACAAGGACGTCCCCGGTGTACTCGCCGCGCTCACCAACCTGCTCGCCTACGCCCACGTGAACATCGCATTCTGCCGCACCTACCGCACCGAAGTGGGCGGCCAGGCCTACTCCGTCTTTGAGACCGACGGCGCGCCCGACGACACCGTTATCCCGATGCTACGCAAGCTCGACAATGTTGATTACGCGACCTTTATCGAGCTCCCCGGTTCTGCCTCGTCGCTCTCCCCCGGCGTCTCGGCCAAGGAAATCTTCGACGACGGCGAGCAGCTGCTCGATGCGTGTGAGGAACAGGGGCTCAGCATCGGCGCCGTCATGGCCGTTCGCGAGGCGCGTCTGACCGGCGAGGCCCACGCCGTCGCCGCCATGCGCCGCGTGCTCGACGTCATGCGCGAGGAGACCACGGCCCCACTCGCAAATCCGCTGCGCTCACTCGGCGGGCTTATCGGCGGCGAGGCTAAACTCGTCGATGCCACAGGCCGCAACGATTTGAGTGAAAGCCTGATGGGCGTCGTCCAGACCGACGCCGTGGCCCGCGCGATGGCCGTGCTCGAGCGTTCCGCCACGATGGGTGTGATCGTCGCAGCTCCGACGGCAGGATCCGCGGGTGTTGTGCCCGGCTGCGTGCTGGCGCTTGCCGATCGCCTGCAGCTCGACGACGAGCAGGTCATGGACGCGCTCTACTGCGCAGCCGCCATCGGCCTCAACCTCACCACGAGCGCCTGCGTCGCCGGCGCCGAGGGCGGCTGCCAAGCCGAGGTGGGAAGCGCCGCTGCCATGGCAGCCGCCGCGCTGGTGCAGATGCTCGGCGGTACGCCCGAGCAGGCGCTCGACGCCAGTTCCATCGCGCTGAGTAACCTGCTGGGCCTCGTTTGTGACCCCGTCGGTGGCCTCGTGGAGGTGCCCTGCCAAAACCGCAACGCCATTGGCGTGGCAGCGGCCTTTAGCTCGGCACAACTCGCCCTCGCGGGCATTAAGAGCTTGGTGCCGTTTGACCAGATGGCACATGTCATGCTCTCGGTGGGTCACGCGTTGCCGGCCACGCTGCGAGAGACGGCAAAGGGCGGCATCGCGCAGGCTCCGGCCGCACTTTCGGCCTGTGCAAAATGCGGTGTGTGCGGATAGCGACTAAGAACGACTCAAAGGTGGGACATTTGTCCCAGCTCTTTCGAATGCCACCGTTTCCGTACCACAAACAGCAGGGCAATCGCTATAATGCAAGCCCAGTAAAAACACGATGAACCGCAAGGCGAAAATCGAAGGATATGCATACGATGTCGCAAAACGATCGAACTCAACTGATTCCCGATCCGCAGCAGCCGAACAGGCACACCGGCGGCGTTCAGTCGCCGCGTCCTATCGCGCCGAGCCACCGTCAGCAGCGTAGTGCAGCAAACGCTTCCCAACGCCCGAACCAACAGCGACAACAGCGTCAACAACGTCAGCAGCGTCAGGCAAACGGCAATGCGCCCAAGCAGCCCCCCACGCACGCTCGAGGCGATCGAGGCCCCGCGCGCAAGTCCCCCGAGAACAATAAGTCGGGCAAAAAGACAACGCTCTTTGTCGTCCTTGGTCTAATCGTCATTGTCTATATCGTAGGCGTCGTAGCGTTTTCGCAGGTAGCCTACCCCAACACCACCGTCGCCGGCGTCGACGTCTCGTTCTCCAACGCGTCGTCTGCCGCCACCAAGGTCAACTCGGCATGGAAGCACTATAAACTCACCGTGACAGGAGATGACTTTAGCTGGACCTATCAGCCCGAGTCCGATGAACCCATCGTCGACGGTGAAGCTGCTGCAAAAGAAATCATCAACCACAACGAAGCCTTTATTTGGCCGGTCCGCCTTGTGGAATCCTTAAGCGGCAAGACCAAAACAACTGCTACCTCCAACGAAGTCGATCTTGATCAAGACGTCGACCTGTCCATGCTCTCCGATACCTTTGACCAAAAGAAGTTTGAGGAGGACCTGGGCGCCGCTATCGACGAGTTTAACGAGGGCCGTTCGGGCACGTTCGAGGCCAATAGCTCCTATGACGAGCAGGCCGGCAAGTTTACCGTCGAGAAGGCGCGCTCCAACGAAAAAATCAACCGCGAGCATGTCATTAAGTATGCCGAGCTCGAGCTTGCCTCGCTGACCGAGACCGTAGATCTTTCCAAGCTCGGCAACGATGCCTATGAGCCGCTTAATGGAACGCTGACCGATGATCAGATTCAGGCCGCATGCGATGCTGCCAACAACTTCCTGGGCGTCAACGTGACCCTCAAGCTCAACGGCGAGGATGCCGGCAAGGTTGATGGCAGCTCCGTGTTGCAGTGGATCAGCTTTGCCGATCCGGCCAACCCCACGCTCGATACGTCGCAGATCAGCAGCTGGGCAGCCGAACTCGCCAACGGCTTTAATACCGTGGGCTCCACTCGTTGGTGGACGCGCGCCGATGGCAAGCAGTGCGCCGTCGAAGGCGGCGACTTTGGTTGGTCCATCGACAGCAGCTCGCTCGCCAAGCAGGTCGAGGACGCCATTAACAACAAGCAGACCGGCGAGATCGAGATCAAGTACTCCCAGAAGGCCGATACCTTTACCGCAAAGGGAGAGCCCGACTGGAAAGCGTATATCGACGTCGACCTGTCCGAGCAGCACGCGCGCTACTATGACGAGAGCGGCAATATCGTGTGGGAGGCCAACTTTATTTCCGGCAAACCGGGCGAAGACGCCACCCCCGAGGGTGTGTGGCAAATCAACAGCAACGACGGCGGCAGCACCCTGATCGGAGCCAAGGACCCCGAGACCGGTAAACCCAAATATGAGAGCCCGGTGAGCTACTGGATGCCGTTTGAGGGCAACATGATCGGCTTCCACGACGCCACCTGGCAAAACGACAAGAGCTTCGATAACGCCGAGTCGTACAAGTGGTGCGGCAGCCACGGTTGCATCAACCTGCGCCTGGCCGACGCCAAGGCACTGCACGATTGCATCAAAGTCGGCCTGTGCGTGGTTGTCCACTCGTAGTGCAACGCGCGCATTCCTACAACGTGGAACCGCTGCGACCAATCTAACAGTTCCGAAAGAAACCGTCCTATGCGCCCGCCCCAACCGGTGGGCGCATATAATTATCGAGATTCTTTCTATAAAGGAGACGCTATGCCGAATGTCCCCACGATCACCCCGGGCCCAGATGATACCGAGCGCACGCCCGAAGGTGCCACCGAAACGTTTCCTCTGATTACAAACGTACATGCCGACAAGCAGAGCGGACGCGCGAACGATACGGCCGAGATTTCCGATGAAGAGGCATATGCCAAGCTCAAGGCAAAGCGTGCCGAACGCCGACGCAAAAAGCTGATTCGTCGCGGTATTGCCGCCGGCGTCGTGGGTGCCGTCGCGCTCATTGCCATTGTTGCAACCCTTGTTATCAATGTGCAGCCACAGGGCGCTAGCGGTCCTGTGACCGACATGGTGACCGAGGGCACGTTTACCACAACGGTCGAGGCGAAAGGCCAGCTCAAACCCATTTCGTCCTCAGTGGTCTCCCCTTCTGTCGACGGCACGGTCGATTCTATCAACGTGCAGGCAGGCCAATCCGTCAACGAGGGCGACGTGCTTATGACCATTAAAAACGACGAGCTCGATCGCAACGTTGCCGAGGCGCAGCGTGCAGTTGCTGCCGCTCAAGAAGACCTCGCCAACGCGCAGAAAGCCGCAGCTGCTGCGCAGGCCACCCCAACGACGGACGTCGAGGGAGCTTCCGCAGCGGCTGGCGTCTCCGCCGCATCAGTGGACACGAACGCCGTATCGGCCGCGCAGCGCAGCCTCGCATCAGCCCAGGCAAACCTCGACCAGGCGAACGCCAAGGCCTCCAGTCGCACGGTCACGGCCCCGAGCTCGGGTAACATCGTGGAGCTCAATGCCAAAGTGGGCGCCACGGTTACAGGCGGCATGATCATGGGCGAAAGCGATACGAGCGGCGGCAAGCAGTGCATGCAGATCGCCGACCTATCTAAGATGAAGGTGACCGTGCAGGTGGGCGAAAAGGACATCGCCAAGATCGCCGTTGGGCAGAGCGCCAACGTCACGTATCCCGCGTTTCCCGATATCGTGAGCCAGGGCACCGTCACGGCTATCGCGTCGGTGGCAAACTCCGACGCCGCCAACGGTGGCGGCGGCAGCGTGACCTTTAACGTCGACATTCTCATCGAGGCGCCCGACGCGCGCCTGAAGCCGGGCATGACGGCCGAGGTCTCGGTGGTGACCGAGCAGCTCGACGACGTGGTGATGGTGCCGACGATGGCGCTCATGACCGAAGACGGCGAACACTATTACGTCAACGTCGCAACCGATGACGAGGGCAAGCAAACCCATCGCGTGAAGGTGACCGTCGTGACGCAAAACGACAACGAAGCCGTAGTCGGCAAGACACAGGTTAAGCGCGACGACCAGGGCAACGAGATCAACCCCAACGTTCCGGTTACCAAGCTGCGCGATGGCGACACCCTCGTCATGGACACCGGAGCGGACGCAACGGCTGACGGCGGCTACGGTGCGGATTCGGGCAGTATGTCTGCCGACGAGGGCATGTAATGCGTCCCGTTATCGACATCCGCAACGTGCACCGCATCTTTGAGAGCGTGGCGGGGTGCGCCCACATCCTGCACAACGTGAGCCTGGCGGTAAATCCCGGCGAATTCGTCGCTATCACCGGCCCCTCGGGCTCGGGCAAGTCGACGCTCATGAACATCCTAGGCTGTCTGGATAAGCCGACGGCGGGCGACTACTACCTGCAAGGGCTCAACGTGGCCGAGCTCGATGATGAGGAGCTCACCGAAGTTCGCGCCCTGAGCATTGGCTTTGTCTTTCAGAGCTTCAACCTGCTGCCGCGCCTGTCGGTTATCGAAAATGTGATGCTGCCGCTGGCCTACACCAATGTGCCCCGTAGCCAGCGCGAAATGCGCGCCGTGCACGCGCTGCAGGCTGTCACGCTGCCCGTCGACCACTGGGACCACCGCATATCCGAGCTCTCGGGCGGCCAGATGCAGCGCGTCGCAATCGCGCGCGCCCTCGTCAATGACCCGCCCATCATTCTGGCCGACGAGCCGACGGGAAACCTGGACTCCGCTACCGGAGCGCTTGTGATGGAAACCTTCCATAAGCTCCAGAAGCGCGGCAAAACCATCGTGCTTATCACACACGACCCCGGCATCGCCGCCGTGGCCGACCGTGCCGTGACCATCCGCGACGGTCGCATTCACGATGGCGCGTATATTCCACATGCACCGCGGACCCTGCGCAGCGCCGTGGATAGCCTGCCCAGGATTTCCGCCTCCGCCAACCCGCCGAAAGGAGAGATGGCATGAGCGCCCGCGATCTCATCCAGGAAGCCCTTCACTCGCTCGAAGCCAACAAGGGGCGCAGCCTGCTCACCATCCTGGGCATTGTCATCGGCATCGCCTCGGTTATCGCCATGACTTCGCTCATCGGCGGCATCCAAAACAGCCTGGTCAACAGTCTGGGCCTCAATGCGGCACGCATGGTGCAAATCTATTCGTCGCAAGAACTCACCGAGTCCGACATCGAGAAGCTTCAAAAACTGGTGCCGCAGATAGAGCAGATCGGCATTGTCGACAGCGCGTATACCGAGTACAAGACCGGCGATAAAAGCTATACCGTCATGGCACAGGGTGTCGATAGCGACATGCTCGACGCCGTGGGGGCCAGCAAGCTCGTTGCGGGGCGCACCTATTCCCAGGCCGAGTCCCAATCAGGCTCGCGCGTGGCGCTCATCAGCCGCGGCGGCGCCGATCAGCTTTACGGCAACGAACAGGATGCGCTGGGGAAAACCATCAAGGTGTCCAACGGCGAGGTGCAGATTGTAGGTGTGATTGATGGCGGCAACGACTCCATGGGCTCGCTCACGCTGTATATGCCGCGCGAAACCATCTCAGGCCTGTTTGGCGACGAAAATCCTTCATTCCCCAGCGTGACGGCTCTTGCCGCCGAGGGCACAGACATGGATGAGCTCTGCAAAACCATCGAGTCCAAGGTGCGCGCGATGAAGGGCATCGAGGAGGAGGACGAGTACGACAGTGTATCGGCGACCTCCATGAAAAGCGCCATCGATGCACTCAACTCCTTTATGGGCGCGTTCTCGCTCATCATGGGCGCTGTCGCCAGCATCTCGCTGCTTGTCGGCGGTATCGGCATTATGAATATGATGCTCACCAACGTGACTGAGCGCATCCGTGAGATCGGCATTCGCCGTGCCCTGGGCGCAAGTCGTCGCGATATCACCGCGCAGTTTTTGGCCGAGTCCTCGGCGCTGTGCGTCACCGGCGGACTGTTGGGTGTCCTGATTGGCTATCTGCTGGCATGGGGACTCACGTTCTTTGCCGCAAGCTCGGGCATCATGAGCGAGTTTGGAGCTACCGGGACGATCACGCCAAGCTTCTCCATTACAACAGTATTGATCGCGTTTGCCGTATCGGTCGGCATCGGCGTAATCTTTGGCTTCTACCCCGCTCGCCGTGCAGCAAAGCTCGACCCGGTGGAATGCCTACGCTACCAGTAAGCCACCACCAACAAGTTGCGGTGAATTAGGGACTGAATATGCTATTTAGCAGCAAAAAGGGGGTGCGGACGATTTCTTGGACCGCGCCTAGGCGTATCCAAGCTTCCTGCGGTACTCCATCGGGCTCAGCCACCCGAGGGACTTCTTGATCCGCTCCTCACGATAGTACACGAGGTAGGCCTCGAGCCTTCCCATGAACTCCTCGGCCGTCACGCCCTCCCAGTCCCTGTAGTGGAAGAACTCGTTCTTGAGGCGCCCGAAGAAGCCCTCGCAGGCCGAGTTGTCCGGGCTGCAGCCCTTCGCGGACATGCTCCTGACCAGGCCGTTCTCCTCGCAGATCCCGATCCACTCCGGCCAGCGGTAGTGGCCGCCCCGGTCCGAGTGGATCGTCGTGCGCGCGCCCGCCGGCCTGGCCGCGCAGGCCTTGAGCAGGCTCGAGTTCGCGAGGCGCTTGTCGGGGTGCAGCCCGATCGACCAGGCGACGGGCATCCCGTCGAAGCAGTCGACTATCGGGCTCAGGTAGACCTTCTCGCCGCCC
>DBFANS010000005.1:0-3406 GCA_048233475.1 Collinsella aerofaciens
AGGTGCCTCAAGCGCTACGTGGCCAGGGAGGCGTACCGGGCGCTGATGCGCCCGCACGAGGTCAGGAGGCCCGAGGACGCCTCGGGGCTCGTGGCGGCCAGGCGCGCGGCGAGGGTCAGCCAGGTGAGGGCGGCGTCCATACTGGGCACCAGCGAGAAGTACATCTCGATGCTGGAGAGGGGCCAAAGGGAGCTCAAGCCCATAAGGAGGGCCTACGAGGCATGGGTCGAGGCCGGACTTCCGCTCGATTGGGACAGGCAGGCCTTCGAGGCCGAGCGCAAAATGGATTCTAAAAAAACACCTTGCCAAATAGGAGCGTCAGGACGCAAAGAGGCTCCGCAGCGCGAAGCGCGATGCGGAGCCTCTTTGCATGTCCGAGGACGTTCCGGAGAGAAACCCCGTCACGCCCCCGGATCCCCGGTGGGAGTTCTAGACCTTGTCGGCCTTAGTACATACCGCCGCCCTGCTGACCAGCGGTGGCAGCAGCGATAGCGTCCTCAAGCTGAGTGTTCTTGGGCACATCGGAGACGGTAGCCTCGGTGATGAGGATCAGGCTGGCGACAGAAGCAGCGTTCTGCAGGGTGACGCGGCTGACCTTGACGGGGTCGAGGACGCCCATCTCGATCATGTCGCCCCACTCGCCGTTGGCAGAGTTGAGACCCTGGCCGGCGGGCAGCTCGGCAACCTTGTCGACCACGACAGCGCCCTCAAAGCCAGCGTTCTTGGCGATGGTAGCGACCGGAGCGGTCAGAGCCTTCTTGACGATATCGACGCCGATCTTCTCCTCGGGGTCGTCGATCTCGACAGCATCGAGCGCAGGAGCAGCGTCCATGAAGGCGACGCCGCCACCGGCGACAATGCCCTCCTCGACAGCAGCGCGGGTAGCCTGCAGGGCGTCCTCGACGCGATGCTTGATCTCCTTGAGCTCAGACTCGGTAGCAGCGCCGACCTTGATGACGGCAACGCCACCGGAGAGCTTGGCCAGGCGCTCCTGGAGCTTCTCACGGTCGAAGTCAGAGGTGGTGTTCTCCATCTCACCCTTGATCTGAGCGATACGGGCGTCGATGGCCTCCTTGGAGCCAGCGCCGCCGACGACGACGGTGTTGTCCTTAGAGATGGTGACGGACTTAGCGGTACCGAGCATATCGGCGGTGATGTCAGCGACCTTCACGCCCAACTCGTCCAGGGCAGCCTGGCCACCGGTGAGGACGGCGATGTCCTCGAGAATGCGCTTGCGGCGATCGCCGTAGCCCGGGGCCTTGACGGCGCAGACGTTGAGGGCGCCACGGATCTTGTTGAGGACCAGGGTAGGCAGAGCTTCGCCGTCGATGTCCTCAGCGATGATGAGCAGGCCACGGCCAGCGCGCTGGACAGCCTCGAGAACGGGCATGATGTCCTGAACGCTGGAGATCTTCTGGTCGGTGATGAGGATGTACGGATCCTTCATCACGGCCTCCATGCGGTCGTTATCCGTGACGAAGTAAGCGGAGACATAGCCCTTGTCGAACTGCATGCCCTCGACGGTGTCGATGGTGATGTCGAACGTCTGGGAATCCTCGACGGTGATGACGCCGTCCTTGCCCACGACCTCCATGGCCTCGGCGATCTTCTCGCCGACCTCGGGGTCACCGGCAGAGATGGTGCCGACGGAAGCAATCTGCTCCTTGGTCTCGACCGGCTTAGCCTGCTTCTTCATCTCGGCGACGGCGGCGTTGACGGCCTTGTCGATGCCGCGACGGATGGCCAGCGGGTTGGCGCCAGCGGCGACGTTGCGCAGACCGTCGTTGACGATGGCCTGAGCGAGCAGAGTTGCGGTGGTGGTGCCGTCACCCACGGTGTCGTTGGTCTTGGTGGCAACCTCCTTCACCAGCTGAGCGCCCATGTTCTCGATGTTGTCCTCGAGCTCGATCTCCTTGGCGACGGAAACGCCGTCGTTGGTGATGGTCGGGGCACCGAACGTGCGCTGCAGCGCAACGTAGCGACCCTTGGGGCCCATGGTGACGGTAACGGCGTCGGCCAGAGTGTTGACGCCCTTGGCGAGCTTAGCGCGGGCATCGGTGTTGAACGTAATGTTCTTTGCCATGGTAGTTAATCCTCCAAAAGAAATGTGACTCGCGTCGCCGCTTCCGAGTCCTATGCGGCGGACGCGTTCAAAGACGAATCAGAGATTCTGACGAGACTAGGCCTCGACGACAGCGTAGATGTCGTCGGCGCGCATCAGCAGATACTTCTCGCCGTCGACCTTGACCTCGTTGCCACCGAACTTACCGTAGATGACAACGTCACCGACCTTGACGTCCATGGGGATGCGCTCACCCTTGTCGTTGACCTTGCCGGCGCCCACGGCAACGATGGTGCCGCGCTGCGGCTTCTCCTGAGCGTTGCTGGCGATATACAGACCAGAAGCGGTCTTCTGCTCGGCCTCGTCGGGCTTGACCAGAACACGATCTGCAAGCGGCTTCAAAGACGACATGCTTGTCTCCTCCTTTTTGGGCCGCGCGGTTATACCACGCGAATTAACCCTTTTTGTTTGCGTACGCGTTGAATGGTACCCACGAATGGCGGGTTATACAACACGGAGTCAAAAAATCTTATTTTTTGGCACTTAGATTTTCTGAATGCCGGGGGATAACTTAGAAGTGGCTCCCGGGGCGGACCGGAGGGCATGAAGTTTGCTGCTCTACAGTCCTGCGCAAGACGGAAAGCACATTAAGTGCTTTCCTTTGCGTGCGGAACTCGCGACAAACTTCATGCCCTCCGGTCCGCCCCGGGAGCCAGGTTGACTAACTAGGGCCCGGAATTCAGAGAAGTCAGTGCAGCAAAATGGCGATGCGGATGGAATGCACAAGATAGGGGCACGTTGTTGGGACGCGCTCTTTTAAGTTGCGGTGGAATAGTTCCTGTTTTTGGGCTTGAAGGCCGATTTGGGGGTGCGGACGATTTCTTGGACCGCGCCTAGGCGTATCCAAGCTTCCTGCGGTACTCCATCGGGCTGAGCCACCCGAGGGACTTCTTGATCCGCTCCTCACGATAGTATACGAGGTAGGCCTCGAGCCTGCCCATGAACTCCCCGGCCGTCACGCCCTCCCAGTCCCTGTAGTGGAAGAACTCGTTCTTGAGGCGGCCGAAGAAGCCCTCGCAGGCCGAGTTGTCCGGGCTGCAGCCCTTCGCGGACATGCTCCTGACCAGCCCGTTCTCCTCGCAGATCCCGATCCACTCCGGCCAGCGGTAGTGGCCGCCGCGGTCCGAGTGGATCGTCGTGTGGGCGCCCGCCGGCCTGGCCGCGCAGGCCTTGAGCAGGCTCGAGTTCGCGAGGCGCTTGTCGGGGTGCAGCCCGATCGACCAGGCGACGGGCATCCCGTCGAAGCAGTCGACTATCGGGCTCAGGTAGACCTTCTCGCCGCCC
>DBFANS010000006.1:0-23136 GCA_048233475.1 Collinsella aerofaciens
TACATGGTAGGGGCGGTGGGACTCGAACCCACAATCCTTGCGGCGAGAGATTTTAAGTCTCCTGCGTATGCCAATTCCGCCACGCCCCCGTGAGACTAGAAGTCTAGCACAAGCCGTCCGTTACGCGTTGACGGCCATCGAGTGTTGCCCCGACTTCTCCAGGAACTCCTGGAACTTGGCTTCGTCGCCCTTGTTCTTGTACTGCAGAGCCAACAGATACTCCAAGCGGCAGCTCTTGACCTTGTCGTCACCGGCCTCCTTGAGCATGCGCTCCAGCTCGGGAATGTCGTTGTGGCGCTTGAGGATCATCGTGTCGTACATCAGTTGGCATTCGTGTGCGACTGCCTCGGCCTGGCCGCCCTCAAAGCCTTTGATCTCGTGCAGCAGCTCCTTGGACTTTTTGCGGTCCTCCTGGCCAACGTAGTAGTTAAAGGCCTTAATCACCAGGTCGACGCGCTGCATCTTGGGCAGATTGAGTCCCAGCAGCAAATCGAACATCTCGTCGGCGCGCTTGTGGTCCTCGCGCAGCAGATAGGAGTTCAGGCGCAGGTAGTCGCGGTTATAGCGCGGGTACAGCATGCTGGTGAGTTTGCCATCGAGCAAACGATCGAACTCGTCCCACTGCTTGGCAGCCATAAGCTGTTGCAGGCGCTTAAACGTGGTGCGTTTTTTTACGCTAAAGAACACCGATATGGCGATACAAATAATGACGACGGCGGTCCAGAGGGTGCGGGAATCGGGCATTTTAGAGTCCTTAGTCGCTCGTAAAGCGAGCGGTATGACAACACGTGCTAGATGTATTATACGCGGCGTGCAAGCAAACTGGCATAAAAGCGCATCGAGGCCGAGCGCCATCGCTCGCTGCGGTACACTTACCTAAAGTAAACCATGAAGGGAGACATTACCTATGAAGAAGATTGTTTTGGCTTGCGGTGCTGGCGCTGCTACTTCCACGCTCGTTGCCCAGAAGGTCGCCACCATGCTCGACGCCAACGGTTACGCCGACAAGTACGAGATCGTGCAGTGCGCCATCTCCGAGGCCAAGGACGTTTGCGACGAGGGCGCCGATCTGCTGATCGCCACCACCGTTGCCCCCGAGGGCCTTACCTGCCCGTACGTGAGCGGCGTGCCCTTCATGACCGGCATGAACCGCGTCGCTGCCGAGAAGGCCGTTCTTGACGTCATGGCTCAGTAGGCGCTGACTGCATGAGTGAGCAGAACGCCAATCCGGTCGAGCTCTTTGGCATGCGCGTTGCCCATGTGGGCATTAACGCCACCGACCCGGCAGACGCCCTGGAGATCGCGGAGCTGTTCTCGACGATGATGGGTCTGCCCGTTATCGAGACCCCGGTTTCGTACTTTAACGATTCGCTGGTCGAGGTCATGAAGCAGAATGGTCGTGGCACCAAGGGCCACATCGGCTTTGCCGTCAACGACATTGATGCGGCCGAGAAGTGGTTTGCCGAGCGCGGGCTCGAGGTCAACGAAGAGTCGCGCGCGCTGCTGCCCGACGGTAGCACCAAACTCGTGTACTTTAAGCGCGAGTTCGCCGGTTTCGCCGTGCATCTGTGCCGCGAGTAGCGCACAAGCTGCCATAGCTAGCAAAAAGGGATAGGGCCGTGTGGCCCTATCCCTTTATTTATGCCGAGGGGCTTCCTAGCGCGGCAGGCGAATCGTAAAGCGGCTGCCGACGCCCTCGACTGAGGTCACGCCAATGACGCCGCCATGGCTATCGACGATCCACTTGGCAATGGCAAGCCCCAGACCCGAGCCCTGTGCGCCGGCATCGCGTGCATTGTCGGCGCGGTAGAACCGTTCAAACGCGTGAGCTGCGGATTCCTGGTTCATGCCGATGCCCTCGTCCTCAACGCTTATGTCGATCGTGCCCGCGCCCGCATCCGGCGCTACGCCAAATGTGACGGTCGTTCCCGCATCCGAGTACTTGGCGGCGTTTTGCACGATCACGCGCAGAGCCTGCTTCACGAGCGCCACGTCGACGGGCGCGTCGCAGCGCGGGTCGCTGACAAGCGCAGCGTCAAAGGCCAGCCGATACGTGTGCTCGGTATCGATCATCTGCGATTCCTCGCATACCTCGTCGACCAGTGCGGCAAGGTTGGTATTTGCGCGCCGCAGGACCGTGCGCCCGGCATCGCCGCGCGCCAAAAACAGCAGCTGCTCCACGAGCTCTTGCATGTGCTCGCTTTCGGCCTTGAGGGACGCGATAGATTCTGCCAGCACGTCCGGGTCGTCTTTGCCCCAGCGATCGAGCATGTTTACGTAGCCCTGAATCACCGCGATGGGCGTGCGCAGCTCGTGGCTCGCATCGTTGACAAAGCGCATTTGCTGCAGTTTGGCCTCTTGCATCTGGCGCAGTAGGCGGTTGAGTGCAACCTCGATGCTTGCCAGGTCGGCGTCGCCGGTAGTGACGCTCGGCGAGTCGACGCTTGCGCGCTCGATGGCCTGCTCCAGCGTTTCCATCTTGCCGCCGGAGAGCTGCATGCGGCCGAGTTCGTCCACGCGCAGGGCCAGATCGTTGAGCGGCGCCATGGTGCGGCGCACGCGGCGGGCGCCGCCGAGCATGTTGAGCACGCTGATGACCTGCCAGCCCACAACGACAAGGTAGAGAGGCCATAGCGTGACGAGGTCCTGCGCGAGGGGGAAAGTCTTGGTGGTACGCGCAAGCTCGACGGTATAGGTGAGCGTTGCCAGGTCCCAGCCGCGCGCAGGCGCCAGCGACATGCCGTGAACGGCGACGCCGGGGATCCATCCTGCGGTAAACGCGCCGTCGGGCAGCATCTGGTTGTATCCATAGACGAGGATCGCCGCCGCAATCACCATCAGCAGCAGATCGAGCCAGACGTAGCTCATCAAGCGGCGCCACATATAGCTCCAGTTGATGGCGCGGGCGATGGATGTGACGCGCTTGGCCTCGGCGTTACGCGCGGCAGACATAGCCCACCCCACGCACGGTCTGGATGATGCGGGCGCCGCCGGCGTCCTCGATCTTGGCGCGCAGGTGCGCGATGTGCACGTCGACGTTGTTGGTGTCGCCCACGTATTCGTAGCCCAGCGCCTCGTGCGCGATGCGCTCGCGCGTGAGCACGGTGCCGGCGTGCGCCATAAGCAGGGCGAGGACGTCGAACTCGCGGGCCGTGAGCGCGATGGGCGAGCCGCCGACCGTGACTTCGCGGCGGCCGGGATCGAGCACGACTGAGCCAACGGTGAGCGTAGCGGGGGAGGGCGAGGCGGAAGCCTGGGCCGAGTCGCTGACCGGGGGTATCGCAGCGGCGCCGACGCCCGTGCCGCTCGCTACGTCCGCCCCAACGCCGCCAACGCCCGAAGCCGCCCGCACGGCCTCCGAGCGCTTCAACGCCACGCGGATCCGTGCGAACAGCTCCTCAATCGCAAACGGCTTGGTCAGGTAATCGTCGGCGCCGGCATCGAGCCCGGCCACCTTGTCCATCACGGCATCGCGCGCGGTGACCATGATCACCGGCACATCCTTGTGCTTGCGGACGCGCCGCAGCACCTCCATGCCGTTGAGCTGCGGCAACAGCACGTCGAGCAGAATCAGATCGTAGTCGCGCTCCAGCGCCAGGTCCACGGCAGTGCGGCCATCGGCGGCGTGTTCCACCTGGTAGCCCTCGTGCTCCAGCTCGAGCGTCACAAAGCGGGCGATTTTCTCCTCGTCCTCTACGATCAAGATCCGTGCCATGCGTGCCCCCGTCTGCGATTACTTGTCGTCGTTGAGATTTTGCTTGATGTCGTCCGCGGCATCGGCAGCGTGATTCATAAGGTTGTTGATGCTGCCGGGCACGTCGCCGTCGCTGTCGATGCGGTAGCGCATGCCAAAGAACAGGCCAATCAGCATCAGCCATATCGTGGCGCCCCAGGCAAACAGGGCGATGATGGGGATAAGGATGGGGATGTTGAGGACGATCGCATCGCGGCGCGTGGCGATAAACTTGGTGTCCAGGCTCAGGCGGAAGAGCTTTTTGAGGTACTCCCACACGCTGTCCATCTTTTTGGAGAAGTCGGTCTTTTCGCTCGACTTTTCGTAGGCGGCCTGCGCGGCGACCATCTCGGCCGAGGGTTCATCGACTGGCGCGGACTCGGTGGCGGCGTGCGCCGATGTGGTCTGCGTCTTGCCCTGCGACTCGAGCCAAATGATGGCGTCCAAAACGTTGCCGTCGGCGGCGTCGAGCGCGGCCTTGGCATCGGTGTAGCTCACGTTGCACTTGGTGCGGATGGTTTCAACTTTTTCGAGGTCGTCCATGACCTGTCCTTTCGTTCGATGGGCGCGACGCCGGGCGATCTGCCCGGGCGCGAGCGTTGCGTTCGGAGGCCTGCGTGGCGCCGCCGCCCTTGGTCGAACTCTATAGTGCAGGTTATAGATTAAGCGATTCTTGAGCCAAGATTAATGTTGGATGAGTTTTTGCGCGGCGGTGGGAAAAGTATCAGATCTCGATAGCGGGGGATGGGGTGACGGTAGCAAAGCGGCGTCAGAAATGGGATAAACAAGGCGAACTGATCACCAGAAATCAAAAGCACGTTGCAAAAGTATGAAAATATCCTACAATTGCGACATGAAGTACTTTAGCAACATAACGGCGATAAGTGAGCTTTCCGAGAGCGAGGGCGTGTTCACCACAGCCCAAGCGGCTCGCATGGGCATCTCTCGAGATGCGCTGGCACACTCATGCCGTGCGGGGCGTCTTGAACGAATATGCCACGGCGCCTACCGGATGGCTGGAACGCAACGCCGAGGCACCGACGAGCTCAACGCTTTTTGGAAGCTCACCAATCCTTCTCTTTGCGCGTGGGAGAGAAAGCGCCAGTGGGATGGCATTGCCGTGAGCGGTGCGACTGCGGCGAACCTACAGCAAATGGGTGATTTCTATCTGTCCCCCTACAGGATGACCGCGCCTATGCGCATCAATACGAGAAACGAATCCCTTTCTTTTGCAAAGCGCGAGATCGCTGAGCAGGACATCGCCTGGCTCGATGGGCTGCCGGTAACTAAACCCGAGCGCACGCTTGTCGATCTTTGCCTCGATTGCGAGGATCCTTCATTAATCATCGATGCCTATCACGACGCGCTTGGGCGTGGGCTCGATACGCAGCGGCTGAAAGAACTCGTGGAAGAGAACTCTAAAACCGCCAAACGACGCGAGTTGATGGCGCCTTTGCTGATAGCTCTAGGTTGTGACTGAATACGCAGGCCTGATGTTGGCTAGTTGCAAGTTGGGGCAATTGTTTGTCCGTGCGACACGTTAATCTCAGTTACCGTTGAAAGGCGTTGCAACAAAGTGTTGCAACTGCCATGAATCGCGTTTAATCTTGATAACGCTGTGTCAATTAGCGGACAATCCGTCCGTAGTTTGTTCCGATTGGATAGCATGAAAGACGTTAGGGAAGAGATAACTGCCAAACGCAAGGAGCTCGCGCTGACTCAGAAGGAGTTCGCCGCCGCTCTTGGCATGGGACCTAATGGTGATAGAACCGTCCGGCGTTGGGAGACTGGCGAGACCAGTCCATCTGCTACGGAGCTCACGTTTATACGCTCCCTAGGTTATCAGGCGCCCTTTGCGCAGGGTGATCGGGAGGACGCTCCTTTCACTTACATTGACCTATTTGCTGGTATCGGTGGCATTCGCTTGCCGTTCCAAGAACTTGGTGGCAAGTGCGTTTTTTCTTGTGAGTGGGATAAATATGCACAGAAGACGTACCGCATGAATTACGGTGATCAGCCAGCTGGGGACATTCATGACGTTCGTTCGGACGACATTCCAAAATTTAACGTTTTATTGGCGGGATTTCCGTGCCAGCCATTCTCGCTCGCGGGCGTTTCAAAGAAAAAATCGATGGGACGTGCTACTGGCTTTGAAGACAAGACGCAGGGGACATTATTTTTCGAAGTAGCTCGTATTATTCGCGACAAAAAACCTGATGCTTTCCTGCTGGAAAACGTTAAAAACCTAACGAGTCACGATCGTGGCAAGACCTTCAGGATTATTATGCAGACCCTTAAGGACGAGCTTGGTTACGATGTGCACTACAAGGTTCTTGATAGCAAGAATTGGACTTGCCAGCATCGTGAGCGCATTTACATTGTTGGCTTTAAGAAAAAAACTAATTTTGATTGGGACCAACTAGAGCTTGGGGGCGGTGGGCACACCGTCGGGGAGATTCTTGAAGATGCTCCTGATGATCGATACGTTCTTTCCGACAAACTGTGGGCTTATTTGCGTGCATATAAGGAAAAGCATCAGGCGGCAGGCAATGGCTTTGGCTATAGCACGGTTGGCCCCAATGACACGACAAGGACGCTTTCAGCACGCTATCACAAGGACGGAAGTGAGATTCTTGTTTCACGTGGCGAGGGGAAGAACCCTCGCAAGCTGACTCCGCGTGAATGTGCCCGACTTCAAGGGTTCCCCGATCAATTCATTATTCCGGTTTCGGATACGCAGGCATATCATCAATTTGGTAATTCTGTCACCGTACCGGCTGTGCGAGCAGTGGCCAAGCTGATGATGGGAGCGTATTTCGATGGACTACGGAGTTCTGAGTAGCTATTTTGACGGCGCGGTTGCGAAGAAACTCGTTGCTGTTGATATTGATAGAAAACGCAGCAACCAGCATGAATTCAACGGAACTGCGGAGCTCCGTTCCCTGTTTGGCGACGATGATATAAGAAATATACCGACGACCTTCGTATTTCTTTGCGACGATGCAGACCCTTTGTTTGATCACGGGTTTACGACTTGGTACGACGCGCGCAGGAAGCATCCGACTAGGACAGAATACAGGCTCTATTACAACGATAGCGAAGCGATACGAGCCTCGAGAATCGGTGACCTGATGGTCATTGCACCTTCAGACGAGCATGGCCTTTTGATCGTATTTGCTAGACAGGGGTCAAATGCTGAGTGCCAGTTGAGATGGCTTTTCGGCTTGAACGATGTTGAAGATAGCGGCTTTTCGCGATCAACTGCGGATGATAGGCGCATAGATGCAATCGCCGCGTCTATTCTTGAAGCGATCGGCATCGAGGTTTCGCTTCCCACATCGGCTGTTGCGTATTTGGACGAAATGGTCGAAAAGTTCGGAGACTCTTTCCCCAAAGGGATTGAATTTACGAGGTATTCAATTTCGACTTTGGGTGAGCTTGATTGGATAAACGAACCCGATAAGTGCCTTCTTGATTGTTATGAGCGAGAAGAAGTTCTTTTTAAGGTCTTCGAGAGGCATCTCCTTGAGCGTGATTTGGCTCCCTATTTAGGGAACGACCTTGATGTTGATGGCGTGTTGCGGACTACGATGTCGGCTTTCCAGCGAAGGAAATCGCGTGCGGGGACTGCGTTCGAGCATCAGCTTGAGTACTTGTTTAAGGGATGGGGCATAAGCTATTCTGCTCAGCCGTATACTGAGGGCAAATCAAGGCCGGATTTCATTATGCCGTCGATTGATGCCTATAAAAATCAGCTATATCCTGTCGAGAAACTGACTATGCTTGGTGCAAAGACGACTGTAAAAGAACGCTGGCGTCAAGTATTGGAAGAGGCGAATAGAATTGAGAATAAGCATTTAATCACGCTCGATGTGGCGGTGAGCACCGAATATACAGACTCGATGCGTGAACATAATCTTCAACTGGTTGTGCCTCGTCCTGTATTTGGCTCATATACCACTGAACAGCAAAACTGGCTGATGGATGTCGGCGAGTTTTGTCAACTGTTGGTCGAGAAAGAACGTCGGTAGGCAATTCTATACTGAGGTTCTACTTCTTTTGGGCATTGATTATTTGATCGAGTTGCATTAATAAAATAGGTCACCTTGCCGTCGCTCTGCTGAAGTGAGTGAGCTCGAACTTGGTTTTGTTCTATGTTGGCGAGGTGCTGGAGTGCGCGCCGGCGTTGGCCTTCATCGTCGATATCTATTCCGCCGCGAGCGTGTTAGTGCGCCCGCATTCGCAGTTGAGACATTTGAGTCGTGCCTTGTCGCGCCTCCCTTTAGGATTCCCACTTCGCCATACGGCTGCCATGTTTTATGAAATAACTCACCCTACATTTTCCGATGCTTAAGCAGTTTCTTATTCGCCCGCTTACCAACATCCCCATCTTTACCAAAGAGACTAGCCTTGCGTTCTTGAACTCTCCGACTCTCCTTTTGTAAACGAGATGCTTCACGACAGTTTGTCTAGCGCCTCTGGAGGGGTGACTACGAAGAGCCGGTCTGTGCCGTCAATTACGTTGCCTGCTGCTGGCTGCTGCCTCATTAGAATCCGGCTGCAAATGGACCGCGGTGAGCATGCAAGATCGTGCCATAACGTGAGAAAAACTTGCAAGAATCGCAAGTTCTTATCATCCCATGAGAAAAACTTGCAAATTGGGGCGAGTGATGAGCGGCTGGACGGTTCTTGAAAATCGAGATATCTCGAGAAGCTGATTGCCTTTCGTGACATCCAAGTTACAGAGTCGACTGACGGGGAGGCGACGCGCAAGCGCGAGCTGCGTCCATTTGAGCTCAGGTCGCTCGAGAAGATCACCGGTGGTTATGAGAAGATCATTATCGTTCGCCGGGGGAGCCATCCGACCGACATCGACAGCATCAAAATCGTCTCTGCAGTCGACTTCTTGATGGGTAGGCTTTGAGCTTAGGGTGTTCTGTGGGTTTATGGACACTTTGGCAGCGAGATTGCCTGCCTGTAGGCAAATTCCGCCCAGGACCCGATGAGGATAACGTGGTCGATGCACCCTGCTTCCTCGACTAGGTCGAGTACTTTTAAGAAGGCTCGTTGCTGCTCAGTCAACATTCGGCACCCTCCCCAACGCACGTATGATTTGCTTTTGAGATTGCTTCTGTTCTCTGATGGCGGCCGCAAGAGCCCTTCGGCGTTCGATTTTGGCTCGCAGCTCATCAACCTCTTTAGCAGGGACATAGTCACTTTTGACCTTGTCGCCAACTCGATAGTTGAGATAGCAGTATTCGTGACCCTTTATGTTTCGCATGCGGATGCTGCCCTTTGGAAGGAGACCGATTTCCTGTTCCATGAGGTCCAGAAGGCGACTAGAGCGTGCATATTCCTCTTCTAGGACATCTTCTAAGACGGACACGGAGCCTCCCTTCCGAGTAATTACCCTACATTTTATCAAATCCAATAATTTGTAGGGTAACTCAAACGTGTCCGCACGACATGTGACACTTAACCTGTCGTCATGCTCCGTCGCGGCGGCATGCATCTGAACAGCGACCCTCTAAGGAGTTCGATATCGATGAGTGACAACACCAAGCATCTCGCAAAGAAGTGCGTCAAGGACGCGGGGCCGTGCCTTGCGTTGTGCGCAGCCGGCGCAGCGGTCGCGCTGCTGGCTGTTCTGGGGCCATTCGACGTGCTCCGAAGCGCCGGTTCTCTGCACGTCGCCATTGCCCTTGCCGGCGCCATGATGACCGGCGGTGTGCTCGATCTGATTTTTTGGGTATTTGACCCGTTTGGATGGAAGAACGAGGGGTAAGCCCTAAGGGATGGATGCCCCGCAGCAATAGGAGGTTCCCATGATCTGGTTTACCAGCGATACTCACTTTGGACACGAGAACATGCTTCGGCTTAGCGATAGGCCTTGGTCGACTGTTGTGCAGATGAACGATGCCATGGCCGCTAACATTAACAGCAAGGTCGCTGCGGATGACGAGCTCTACATCTTGGGCGACTTTAGCTTTAAGATGACGGTCCAAAACGCCTACGAGCTGCGCAAAGGCATTGCATGTAAGCGCGTCCATCTACTGCCCGGCAACCACGACAAAGACTGGACGCAGTCTGCGGTAGCGGATGCTTTTATCGTCGAGCCGCCCATTTGCGTGCTCAAGATCGACCGCCAAAAAATCGTGCTGAGCCACTATCCCATGGTCGACTGGCAGGGCATGTCGCACGGCAGTTGGCATTTGCACGGGCATATCCACAGCTGCGGCGACGCATACAACAAGTTCAACCTTAGACAGGGGCTGCTGCGCTATGACGTGGGTGTGGATGCTAACAGCTACGCGCCGGTGAGCTTGGAGGAACTTAAGACGTGGTTTGCACAGGTAGACGATCCGGTGTGCTGCGTTAAGTGGCCGCGGTGGGTCAATGCTACGGGCGACGAACAGATCGAGCACGAGCTCGAAGCTTACAAGAGGGAAGTGGTGATCCGATGACGGTCTATGTGACGGGCGACGTCCATGGCGGTGCCGACATGCAAAAGCTGCGCGACTGGGAGCTCGGGGATAGTCTGACGAGCGACGACTATCTCATCGTCGCCGGCGACTTTGGCTTTCCGTGGGATTTCTCTGCCGAGGAGTGCGCCGATATCGCCTGGCTGGAGTCGCGCCCCTATACGGTGCTGTTTGTCGACGGAAATCACGAGCGTTTCGATCACTGGGCGGAGCGCCCCATGGAGTTGTGGCACGGTGGGCTGACGCAGCGCCTGTCGGACACCTCGCCCATCCGGCGCCTGACGCGCGGTGAGGTTTTTGAGCTCGACGGCTCAACGGTCTTTACCATGGGCGGCGCCACGAGCGTGGATAAGGAATACCGCATTCCCTATTCCAGCTGGTGGCCGCAGGAGCTGCCGGACGAGCGCAACTTTGATGAGGCGCGGACAAAGCTCGACAGAATGGGCTGGGAGGTCGACTACGTGATCACCCACACCTGCTCTACGCGCATGCTTTTGCCCACGCTTTATCCAGCGCCCGGCTGGAATTGCCCCGCGGTTGATCGACTTACGGCATTTTTCGATGAGTTGGAAGACCGCTTGGACTACAAGCGCTGGTACTACGGGCATTTTCATCGGGATGCCAACCCGGCCGAGCGCCATACCGTGCTCTACGATTGCATCGTCCGCCTGGGCGACGAGCTCCAGCCCTGGGATGTTGCGTAGAGGCGCGGAGGCATGAGCTTCGTGACGAACCAAAACCGATTTGTTAAGGGATTTACTCCCAAGCTGGCTTGCGCTCGAGCAACGTTTTCGCAGCTTTAGGCGTGGGAGAGTCAAGTATTTCGCAGAACGCATCGAACCCCTCTGGCGAAAGATGGGTTGTTGATACTTTGGCAATGTCGCTATCGAGGTGCTCGTCAGGGTGGGCTGTCGTCTGTTGCATGCCTGTCCTTTCATCCATAACGATGTTCTCGCGGTGCGCGCGGATGACATTCCAGCTAAAGTGCTCGACCAGCTGCTCGGCAGAGCGCGGCGTGGTGTCCGGCGCGATGCCTGTTTGCCCGGCGAGCCAGCCCAGCAGCGCCTCGGGCGTGCCAAAGCGAGCGCGGAGTTCGCCCAGGTCCAGATCGCGGTCGCGCTTGGAAAGGCGGCGTCCGTCCGGTGACATGAGCAGCGGGATGTGCGCGTAGTGCGGCGTGGGCAGTCCCAGTAGATGCTGCAGGTAGATTTGGCGGGGCGTGGAACCAAGCAGGTCACATCCGCGCACGATCTCGGTGACGCCCATGGCAGCGTCGTCGACCACCACGGCCAGCTGATAGGCAAAAACACCATCGCTGCGGCGCACCAAAAAGTCGCCGCACTCGGTGGCGAGCGCCTCGCATTGGGCACCATACGTGCGGTCCACGAATTCGATCACATCGTCTGCGAGGTCGTCGACGGCGGGCACACGCAGGCGTGTGGCCGGAGCGCGCAGGATGCTGCGGCGGGCAACCTCTTCGGCAGAAAGGCCTCGGCAGGCGCCGCGGTAGATGGGTGTGCCGTCGCTCGCGTGCGGTGCGCTCGCGGCGTGGAGTTCGGCGCGCGTGCAAAAGCAGGGATAGGTGAGGCCGACGTCTTGCAGCTGGTGCAGGGCGCTTTCGTACAGGTCTAGGCGATCGTGCTGGTAGTAGGGGCCTTCGTCCCACTCAAGCCCCAGCCAGGTCAGATCGTCAATCAGTTGAGCGGCAAGTTCCGGGCGCTTGCAGCGATCGTCCAGGTCCTCGATGCGCAGTACGATGCTGCCGCCTTGGCTGCGGGCCGAAAGCCACGCGCACAGGCAGCTGAACACGTTGCCCAGGTGCATGCGGCCCGAGGGCGACGGGGCAAAACGGCCCACGACGGGGGTGGGTTCTGCCGTTGCCGGTGCGTCCGCGGCGTGTGTTGCTATGTTGCGTGCGTTGATATCCATGCGGACGAGTATAGCGCGGGAGGTGGGGGAGGCACCGACTCGACAGCTCGATCGCGCCCGCCAGCCAACCCCCTCAAACGACAGAAACCCCGGCAGCTCTTCGCAACTGCCGGGGTCTCCGCGGAAAAGGGGGACATAATCCTCAAGCGAACGGCAAAGGGGCAAACCGTTTTCGCTCAACTGCTTTATGCCCCTCGGTTGGCGGCTCAATCAACGCGTGCCGCGCCCACACAAAGCCGCTACACCTGTGATGGAGCTATGAAGTGGTATCTATTGCCGGAGCGGGCTATGCCAAGGAGTGTCCCAGATTGCCGGCAGATAAGGAACGTCCCCAGGTGCCGGCCGCGGGCGTGACTTTCGTCCCGTTTGATACTCCGCTGGCCTAGATGTTCGTCATGTGCGCCCGTAAACGTGGGACAATGGCGTTGCTGGTATCACAGACAAAGGATGTGCCTATGAACGCCCCCGTTGCCAAAACCTGTCGGCAGCGCCGCCTGTTTGCGCGATTTGCTTCCGTCTGCGCACTCGTCGCGCTTGCATTGCTGCTACTGCCCGCCGCCGCACACGCCGACGGTTATTCCATGACTCAAACCTACATTAGCGCCACGGTCGAGGCCGATGGCTCGCTGACCGTTGTCGAGGGACGCCAGTTCGATTTCGATGACGATATCAACGGCGTGTTTTGGGAGATCAATGCGGGCACCAACCAGCAGGGCGGCGCGGCGGGCGTCGACGTGCTGAGCGTCGAGGAAGAGGACACCGCGTTTAACAAAGTCGATAGCGCGAACAAGGGCGACTCTGGCGTCTACACGGTCGAGCAGACCGGTGACGGCGTAAGGATTAAGGTTTTCAGCCCTCACGAGAGCGGCGAAAGCGCGGTCTATTACGTGAGCTACACCATGACCGGTGCGGTCATGAACTGGGCCGATACCGCCGAGCTCTACTGGAAGTTCGTGGGTGACGGCTGGTCTGCGGATTCCGATGACGTCGAGATGGAAGTGTACTTCGCAAATGCCGCTGCCGGGACGGCTGCCGTCAAGGGCGATAACTTCCGCGCATGGGGCCACGGACCGCTGACGGGCGACGTATCGCTCGATGCGGACGAGCCCATGGTCACCTATACCATTCCCTGCGTGCATGAGGGCGAATTTGCCGAGGCACGCATCGCCTTCCCTAGCGACTGGGTGCCGCAGCTTGCCGCTTCGGGCGAAGAGCGCATGTCAACGATCCTGAGCGAAGAGAAGGAATGGGCCGACGAAGCTAACGCCCGCCGTGAGCACGCGCGTGCGGTTGCCAGCGCGATTGCCGTGGTGTGTGTTGTTGTGGCGGTTGCCTATACCGGCGTGATTGTGATGATCAAGCTGCGCAGGCCCAAGCCCAAGCCGCTCTTCCAAGACGAGTACTTCCGCGATGTGCCCTCGGTCGACCATCCCGCGGTGCTTGCAGCTCTTATGAGCTGGAACGACGTGCCCGATCAGGCATATATCGCCACGCTGATGAAGCTGACCGACGACCGCGTGATCAAGCTGGAAGAAGCGACCGAGACCAAGAAGAAGGGTCTGCTCCGTCGCGAAAAAGAGGAGCAGACGTATCGCATCACAGTGACCGACGAGGCCTGGAAGGCTGCCAAGAAGGACGGCATCGATCGCGATGTGCTCAAGGTCTTCTTCGCCGGCGTTAAGCCCGATAAGGACGGAGTCCGTTCGCGCACGTTTAGCGAGCTGGAGGAGTACGCTAGCGAGCGCACCACATCTGTTGGCGACAAGCTCGAGGACTATCAGAGCACAGTTAAGGCCAAGCTGGAGGCGCGCGAGCTTATTGCATCGGATGGCACTATCGCGATGGTGGCCGGCCTGGTTCTTGGCATCATCATTGTCTTTGGCATTTTGGGCTCTCTGTTCTATACCGACTTTGCGGACGCCAACGTCGGTGCCGCTATGATCTCGATCCCCGTCACGATTGTGGGCTTTGTCCTGAGCTGCACCTTCCGCCGTTACACGCCGGAGGGCGCCGAGGTGGCGGCTCGCTGCAAGGCGCTCAAGCATTGGCTCGAGGACTTTACGCGCCTGAAGGAGGCCATCCCCAGCGACCTGATCTTGTGGAACAAACTGCTGGTGATGGGCGTTGCCCTGGGCGTTTCGAAAGAAGTGCTGCGACAGCTGGCCGAGGCCGTGCCTGCGGACCTGCGCAACAGCGACGATTTCTACGACAACTACCCCTGCTACTGGTGGTATTACCATCACTACGGCAACGAGTCTCCGCTCGATTCGTTTAACGATGTGTATCACGAGACCATCCGCGAGCTGGCTTCGAGTTCCGATAGCTCGAGCGGCGGTAGCGGCGGCGGCTTTTCCGGTGGCGGCGGTGGCGGCGTCGGCGGAGGCGGCGGCGGAACGTTCTAGCGAGCGCTTGCTTTGGGGTGGATCTTTCTGGGCGGTTGCCAGGGAAGATCCACCCCATTTTTGTGCATCGAAACGGGCTAAACTTTCCGTTGAGGACTTTCGCGCAAGGGGCAGTGGACAAAAAATGCCAAATATGAGTACTGTTGCTGCGTTGGTCACATATGTTTGCACATAATAACGGGCTCCTAATGAGAGTACTTCTCGTTAGGAGCCCATTTTATTGAACATTTGGGGAGCTACGTCAGCTCGCGCAGCTGGTCGTCATGCCTGCAAGCATCAAAAATGCCCCAAATCGCTGCTACTAAAAAGGTAACAGTACTCATATTTGATGTTTTTTGACCACGGCTATCTACAAACCCCCTATGCCACTCATTGGGGACAGACTTAAATGACCAGGTGTGGCTGCCGAGGCTAGGCTGTTAGGTCGAGTTCGTAGAGGAAGCTTTCGCGCGGCATGTCGTGACGGCGCTCTTCGCGGTTGGCGCGGTGCGTGGCGGTGCGCTTAAAGCCGTGCAGCTCGTAGAACTTCCACGAGCAGTTGGAGTCGGTGTACAGGTGCGCCCTCGTCGCTCCAAGCGAGGACAGGTGCGAGATCGCGGCATCGAGCAGAACCGTGCCAACGCCCAGGCCATGGACATCGCGATCCACGGCAAGCAGCGTGACCTCGTTGTCGTGCGGCAACGGGCTGCTCTCGAGCAGGCGATTGTTGGTTCGGATGGTTGCGCGCACAAACGAGAGATACTCGGCGCAGGCATCAGGCTCCAGCTCACGCATCTGCGATAGCAGCGCGCGTTCGGTATCCATCCAATGCTCGTTGATAGTGGCGCCGGAGCTTTGTCCCGCACGCGCGAGCGAAATGCCACGCGCCTGACCGTCGATTACGGCAACCTGTGAAAACGTCGACGATGAAAGGCAGTAGGCGAGGTCGCACGCGGCCTCAAGGCGGTTGTACTCATCGTTATCCGAATTGTTATGCCAAAGCTGCTGCAGAATCAGCGCGATGGCGTCGAAGTCTTCGGTATCAAACGGTCGGTAGAGAACCCGCGAGACCATGGTGCCTCTTTCTTTTGCGGATGCATATCGAGCACAGTTCTACCACGCCATTGGCATCTAATTATGGTGCCCCTGTGTTCCATGAACTCACCGTGCCCGGTGCTGTGCCCATCCCCTCCGCGTGCAAACTTTTTCTGCACATGCGTCCGTTGCGGGGTGCATCGATGCGCTCGATGCGCTACATTAAATCAGTATTTTCAATGCCGCTGCGCGAGCGCTGCAGATCGACGTATCACCGACTCACAGAGCACGGCGGCGTACCAGACAGGAGGACTGCATGGGATCTGATGTGAAGATCGCACGCGCGTTGATCTCGGTTACCGATAAGACGGGCGTCGTCGATTTCGCACGGACGCTGGTCGATGACTTTGGCGTCGAGATCATCTCTACGGGCGGCACGGCTCGTGCCATCGAGGACGCGGGCGTTCCCGTAACCCCCATCGAGGAGTTCACGGGCTATCCCGAGATGATGGACGGCCGCGTTAAGACCCTGCACCCCAAGGTTCACGGCGCGCTGCTGGCCCGCCGCGATTCCGAGCAGCACATGCAGGAGGCCGCTCAGCACGGCATTAAGCTGATCGACCTGGTCGTCGTCAACCTGTACGAGTTCGAGAAAACCGTCGCCAACCCCGAGGTCACCTTCGCGGACGCCATCGAGCACATCGACATCGGTGGCCCCTCCATGCTGCGTTCTGCCGCCAAGAACGCCACGAGCGTTACCGTCATTTCCGACCCGGCCGACTATGATGCCGTCCTGGCCGAGATGCACGAGACCGGTGGCTGCACCACGCTTTCCACCCGTCGTCGCCTGCAGGTGAAGGTCTACCAGACCACCGCCGCCTACGACACGGCTATCTCCCGTTGGCTTGCCGCCCAGGCAAGCGACGTGGCGGATACCTCTGCCAAGCTCGAGATTTCGTTGGAGAAGGTCGACGACCTGCGCTATGGCGAGAATCCTCAGCAGAAGGCTACGGTCTACCGCTTTGCCGAGGGCTGCGAGAACACCGCGAGCTCGCAGTTCCCGCTCGTTGGCTCCGAGCAGATCCAGGGCAAGCCGCTCAGCTACAACAACTATCTGGATGCCGATGCCGCTTGGAACCTGGTCCGCGAGTTCGACGAGCCGGCCTGCGTGATCCTCAAGCACCAGAACCCCTGCGGTTCTGCCGTTGCCGAGGACATCACGGCTGCCTACGACCGCGCCTTCGCCTGCGATTCCAAGAGTGCCTTTGGCGGCATCATCGCCTGCAACCGCGAGGTTCCCTATGAGCTGGTCGAGCACTTTGCCGATCAGAACAAGCAGTTCGTCGAGGTTATCATCGCCCCGAGCTACACTGCCGAGGCGCTCGAGCGCATGGCTAAGCGCCCCAACCTGCGCGTGCTGGCCACCGGCGGCGTGGACCACGGCGCCCAGGTGGAGCTGCGCTCCATCGACGGCGGCATGCTGGTGCAGGAAGTCGACCACGTGACCGAGGATCCCGCGACCTTTACGTTCCCCACCGACCGCAAGCCCACCGACGCCGAGATGGCCGAGCTCGAGTTTGCCTGGAAGGTCTGCAAGGGCGTTAAGTCCAACGCCATCCTGGTTTCCAAGGGCAAGGCCGGCATTGGCATGGGCCCGGGTCAGCCTAACCGCGTTGACTCTGCGCTGCTTGCCTGCGAGCGCGCCGAGGACTTCTGCGAGCGCGAGGGCGTGGAGAAGGGCGGCTTTGCCTGTGCAAGCGACGCGTTCTTCCCGTTCCGCGACAACGTCGACGTGCTTGCTGCACACGGCGTGACCTGCATCATCCAGCCCGGCGGCTCCAAGCGCGACGACGAGAGCATCCAGGCTTGCAACGAGCACAATATTGCTATGGTCTTCACGGGGGCCAGACATTTTAGGCACTAGAGGCTTTCCCAAGCACCCGACCTTGCCCCTCAAACCGTCGCTTGCGTACATTTAGTACGCGGCGCTCCTCTTTCGGGGCAATCTCGGGCACTTGGAAAACCCTTTATGGGATGTTGCTCTATCCCATAAAGCTGATTGGTCGCCTGACCATATCGTCAAAATAATCTCTGCAAAAGACGGTCGCTCCGTTTGGAGGGCCGTCTTTTTGGTATAAGAGGACGGAATGACTAACACGAAAGGTACAACCATGCCCCAGATTGATGATGCCGAGCTGTTTGGCAATGCTGAGGATCAGCGTGCGTACGAGGACTTTTGCGCCAATCAGGAGGCGGTCGAGAAGTTTACGCTCGACAAGCCCGCGCTTGTCTGCCGTTGGCGCATGTCCAACAAAAAGGTGCCCATGCTCAACCGCCACATTCGCGCACTGTCCGAGCGCCTGGTGCAGGGCGAGCCGCTTACCCATAACATGCTCAGCTGGGCCAAACAGCACGTTGAGTGGTCACTTGCCGAGGGCGATTACACCGCACGCGACGGCGTGCTCATGCTGGTGATCGACATCAACGGCAACGCCGCCATGACGGTGGGGGAGTACGAGCCGCTCGCCGATACGTCGGCCAAGGCGCTGCGTGCCCGCTCCGCCGAGGCCCGCTCCGAGGCCGACGAGACCGGCGTGGCGCCCGAGCTGCTCGCCGCCGTCAACAACGGCGAGCTTGCCTTTGTGGCGCCGGCGGACGAGTGCCTGTGCGGCACGGCGACGCTCATCGAGCAGCTGGCCCAGACCAAGGGCATCCCGGTCACGCGCGTAGACATTCCCGCGCAGCTTAAGGGCGCGCTGTTCCTAGTGAGCGACGAGCACGGCGTGGTTCCCGCAACCGAGACGGACGCTGCCGAGGCCGACGCCGCTACGGTCGCCTTCTTCGCCGAAGGCTACGAAAAGCTCCGCGCCCGCCGCTAAATGATTTTCTGGGACGGGGATTAAAGAATCATTTTGGTCCCCGCCACCGCTGCGAGTGCGAGGCGGACAAAATGCCCCCGCTCGCGAACAGTTCTGTCACCTTGGCACCGCGCGCGGTGCACACCTGCAGTTTCGCAGCCATAATGGTGGCAAGACAACCAAGAGGGGAGCGGAACCCATGCCGCTGATCTATATCGTTGAGGATGACGAGCCCATCCGTCGCGAACTTGCCGACATCCTTGCCCGTGCCGGTTTTGGGGTTGAGGCCTGCGAATCGTTCGAGCACGTCTCGCGCGACATTCTCGCCGCCGCGCCCGACCTGGTGCTGCTCGACCTCACGCTTCCCGTCAAGGACGGCCAGCATATCTGCCACGAGGTTCGCCGCGAATCCGAGGTTCCCATCATCGTCCTCACGTCGCGCGCGACCGAGATCGACGAGGTCATGGCCATGACGCTCGGCGCGGACGACTTTGTTCCCAAGCCCTACAGCGCCCGTGTGCTCGTGGCGCGCATCAATGCCTTGCTGCGTCGCACCGCGGCGGCAGGCGAGCGCAGCACGCTCGTCCACAAGGGACTGGAGCTCGACCTCGCCCGCTCCATGGTCACCAATACGGCAACCGGCACTAGCACCGAGCTCACCAAAAACGAGCTGCGTATCCTCTCGCTGCTTCTGAGCCGTGCGGGCAAGATCGTTTCGCGCTCGGCCATCATGCAGGACTTGTGGGACTCCGATGCCTTCGTGGACGACAACACGCTTACCGTTAACATCAACCGCCTGCGCACCACGCTCGAAAAAATCGGCATCAAGGGGTATTTGACGACGCATCGCGGCCAGGGCTATTCGGTCTAGGGGCCGGCTATGTCGTTTGCCAAGTTCTTTAAAGACGCGCTGCTTCCCGTCGCCGTGTGGACCTGCGGCGTGCTGCTGAGCTGCTTTGTGCTGACGGTCGCCGGCGCACCCGTTTCTATCGTGGTCGTGGCGGTCGGCGTGTCCTTTATCTTCGGTATGCTCGGCATCGTGATCGAGTACGCGCGTCGTCGTCGTTTTCTGCGCCAGCTGGAGCGTGCGGCAGAGGAGCTCGAGAGTCCCGCATGGGTGCAGGAGATGGTGCAATGCCCGACCTATGCCGAGGGCGAGCTCGAGTACGAGGTCTTGCGCCGGGTGGGCAAAGCTGCCTGCGACGAGGTTGCCGAAGGCCGGCGTCAGACCGATGACTATCGCGACTATATCGAGAGTTGGGTCCACGAGGCCAAACTGCCCCTGGCGGCGGCTCACCTGATTTTGGAAAACCTGGACGGCGGCGAAGACGACCTGTCGCGTGTGGATGACCTGGGTCGCGAGCTGGCTCGCGTGGAGCGTTATATCGATCAGGCGCTGTACTACGCGCGCTCGGAAGTCGTGGAGCGCGACTACCTGATTCGTCGCTGGGATCTTAAGACCTTGGTGACGGGCGCGATCAAAGCCAACGCGCGCGAGCTCATCGCGGCGCACGTGGCGCCGGTGTGCGAGAACCTCGACTTTGAGGTGTTTACCGACGAGAAGTGGCTCGAGTTTATCCTGGGCCAGCTCATTCAGAACAGCATTAAATATGCGCGTGAGGACGGCGCAAAGATCGTGTTTTCGGGTGCATTGCTGGACGAGGGCTTGGCAAGCGAGCGCATCGAGCTTACCGTCGCGGACAACGGCTGCGGCGTGAGCGCGGCCGACCTGCCGCGCGTGTTCGAGAAGGGCTTTACCGGCGACAACGGCCGCACCACCAAGCGCGCAACGGGCATCGGCCTCTACCTGGTAGCGCGCCTGTGCTCCAAGATGGGCATCGAAGTTACCGCGGCATCCGACTCCGGCAAAGGCTTCGTCGTAACGTTTGCCTTCTCAACCAACAAGTTCCAATACTTCGAGTAACGCACGCGGCAGACGCCCGCCCAAACAAAAACGTGCCGCCTCAAACAAAACGTGCCGCCCCAAACGGGGCGGCACGCCATTTTTTCTATCAGACAACTCGTTGAAGGAAGGCTGCGAAGGCCGCGGGGCCGGGAGGGGTTTCCTAAGGGCACATCCCGCAGCCGCAACGCGGCGAGGACGTGCCCGTGGAAACCCCGCAGACCCCGCGGCCGGTGGGAGCAACGCTACTTCACGACCAAGATGTCGCAGTCCGTATTGCGCAGCAGGAACGTCGAAATCGAGCCCAGTAGCGCGTACTTAATTGAGGACAGGCCGCGGGCGCCGCAGAGCACCAGATCGGGCTTGACCACGTCGAGCATCTCATCCTTGAGCGTCTCACGAATGCGGCCGGTACGAATCATGACCTCGACCTCGGGAATGTCGGGATTGGCTTTGGCCTCCTCGAGCTGCTTGGCGATGGAGTTGTTAAAGGCCTCCTCCAAGCCGTTGACCAGGTCGACCGGATAGGAACCGGCACTCTCGAGTGCGGTGGAGTCGATGACGTGGCCGATAATCAGCTTAGCGCCGTTGTTCGCGGCGACCTTGATGGCGCGTGCGAGCACAAAATCCTGCTGCTCAGTACCGTCGAGTGAAACAAATACCTTGGTATAGCCCTCGTTCATGGTTTCCTCCTTGGTCTATCGCACGGGCGTGGGGCTCGTGCGTCGGGCGGGCGCGGGCGCGTTGGCCGCCGGACACTTTATCTTGTTGCAGTTATACCCAAGGATTCGAATTTGACCGCTCGCAATTCTGTGAACGGGCGAGTTTTTTGGTAAGGGTAGGCACAGGCGTGCCGCCAACGGTTGATAATGGGACATCGCCCGCACCGTCCGCAGAACAATATCGGCGGGTGTCTAACGAGGGGGTCCCTTTGGATATCATCGAGCTTCTAAAATCTGCCTTCATGGGCCTGGTCGAGGGCATCACCGAATGGCTGCCTGTTTCGTCGACGGGTCACATGATCTTGGTGGACGAGTTCGTCAAGATGAACGTGAGCGAGACGTTCTGGAATATGTTCCTGGTCGTGATTCAGCTCGGCGCCATTCTGGCTGTCTGCGTCCTGTTCTTCTACGACCTTAACCCGTTTTCTCCCAGCAAGGGCAAGGAGGGCCGTCGCGACACCTGGGTGCTGTGGGGCAAGATTGTGCTCGGCTGCATTCCCGCCGCGGCGATCGGTCTGCCGCTCAACGACTGGATGGAGGAGCATTTCTACAATGCTCCCGTCGTGGCGCTGGCGCTCATTGTGTACGGCGTACTGTTTATCGTGATTGAGAACTGGCGCGCGAGCAAGCGCGAGGAAATGGCCGTTGCCGGTTCGTTTGGTTCGCGTGCTGTGGTGGCGGGCGGACGTCCCGCCGGTGCGCACTTTGCGGCGCCCGCCGCGGCTACCGCTGAGGATGAGGACGATGACGAGAATTTGGACTTTGGCTCCATCGCCACGCTCGAGGACCTGAGTTGGAAGACTGCGCTGGGTATCGGCTGCTTCCAGGTGCTTTCGCTGGTGCCTGGTACGTCTCGTTCCGGTTCTACCATCATCGGTGGCCTGCTTTTGGGCTGCACGCGTTCGGTGGCATCCAAGTTTACGTTCTTCCTGGCTATTCCCGTTATGTTTGGCGCAAGTGCGCTCAAGCTGGTCAAGTACTTCATCAAGGGCGGCACGTTCGGCGCCAACGAGGTCGCTATCTTGGGCGTGGGCTGCGTTGTGGCCTTTGTGGTTTCGCTCATCGCCATCAAGTGGCTCATGGGATTCGTCCGTCGTCACGACTTTAAGTGCTTCGGTGTTTACCGCATCATCCTGGGCATCGTAGTGCTCGCTTACTTCTTTGTCCTGGAGCCGATGCTCGGCCTGTAACTTGGTTGACGCTGCGCGGCGGCCAGAGCGACAACTTGTTATTCAAGGGGGGCGGCATGGCCAAAAGGTCTATGCCGCCCCCTTTTCATGCCAATTTGTTCGCTCTGGCCGCCGCTCGCTACCGTTGCCATGACATCGGCGGTTCCGTGATTGTCAATAGATTGGTGCAAAGCAACCTGACCCCATTGCACCAAATCTGCTGGGGTGGGCCTGACGGCGCCGCACGGAGTCGTGGTGTGATTTGCGTCGGTGTCCGTGCGGCTCGGTATACTGGTACGGCTCAAACTATGGCGCTGCCCGCAGGCGCGCCGTCCGTCAGATGAGGAGTCGCCCATGACCCAGCCCCTGCCCTGGGAAAAGAACACTGCGGTACCCGTGCCGCCCGCGCCGGAACCCGTGCCGTTCGATGTGTACACCGCCCCCGCTGCGCCGGAACCCGAGCTCGTTCCGCTCGACATCTACGATGCCCCGGCTCCGGCGCCCAAACCCGCCAAGCCGCTCGTCGATATCGATAGCCTGAACCCCGCCCAGCGCGAGGCGGTCCTGACCACCGAGGGCCCGCTGCTGGTCCTTGCCGGCGCCGGCTCGGGCAAGACCCGCGTCCTGACCTTCCGCATCGCGCATATGCTTGGCGACCTGGGCGTTAAGCCCTGGCAGGTCCTGGCTATCACGTTTACCAACAAGGCCGCGGCCGAGATGCGCGAGCGTCTGGCAGCGCTCATCCCCAGTGGCACCCGCGGCATGTGGGTGTGCACCTTCCATGCCATGTGCGTGCGCATGCTGCGCGAGGACGCCGACCTGCTGGGCTACACCGGGCAGTTCACCATCTACGACGATGACGACTCAAAGCGCATGGTGCGCGACATTATGCAGGCGCTCGGCATTGAACAAAAGCAGTTCCCC
>DBFANS010000007.1:0-26946 GCA_048233475.1 Collinsella aerofaciens
CCCTTTTCTTCTTTCCGGACATGGCGTCCTCCGATCTCCCGGGGCCGGCCGATCCGGCCCTCAGGGTATCGGGTTCCCACATTCATCCGCACATGTGCGGATGAATGTGGGAGGTGTTCGGATGAAGTCGATAATCAAGGAACTCTCCTGCCTGTCCCCATTGCGCCAATTTGCTGATTGAACATCGTTGTGTGTTCGCGCTATCATGCATGGTTAAATTGGTTAGCCGTGGCAAACGGTTAGCCAAGGTGAACATAAATGCAACGCCCTGTGGGCGCCGGGGGAGGAACACGGACGTGAAGCTCGATACACTCGAGATTGGAAAGGACGCCGTTGTCGCATCGGTGGCATCGGACGATCAGGCACTCCGACAGCATATTTTGGACATGGGCCTAACGCCGGGCACCGAAGTCACCATGATGAAGTACGCCCCCATGGGTGACCCGCTCGAGATCCGCCTGCGTGGCTACGAGTTGACACTGCGCAAGGACGATGCCGCTCGCATCGAGCTCGTGGGTATTCACGACACCGATACCGGCCCGCGCGCTAACGCCGCAATCGGCACGACGGAGCATCCGGCTCTGGGCGAGGGGACGTATTCGCCCCGTGCGGCAAAGACGGCCGTGCCCGAGGGCGCGCCGCTGCACTTTGCCCTCGCCGGCAACCAAAACTGCGGCAAGACCACGTTATTCAACCAGCTGACGGGCTCCAACCAGCACGTCGGTAACTTTCCCGGCGTGACGGTCGACCGCAAAGATGGCACCATCCGTAATCATCCCGAGGCGAGCGTTACCGACCTGCCTGGCATTTACTCCCTGTCGCCGTACACAGGCGAAGAGGTCGTGAGCCGTCAGTTCATCCTTGACGAGCGCCCGGACGCCATCATCGACATCATTGACGCCACCAACATCGAGCGTAACCTGTACCTGACACTGCAGCTCATGGAGCTTGACCGTCCTATGGTCATCGCGCTCAACATGATGGACGAGGTGACCGCCAACGGCGGCGCCGTGGACGTCAACCTGCTCGAGAGCCTGTTGGGCGTGCCCGTTGTCCCCATTAGCGCTGCCCGCAACGAGGGCATCGGCGAGTTGGTGGACCACGCCCTGCACGTGGCACGGTTCCGCGAGCGCCCTGGTCGCCTGGACTTTTGTGCGCCCGACGGCCCGGACGGCGGTGCGCTGCATCGCTGCATCCACGGTATTGCTAACCTGATCGAGGACCATGCCGTGACGGCGCACATTCCGGTGCGCTTTGCGGCGACCAAGCTGGTCGAGGGCGATGAGCTGGTAACCGAGGCGCTTCACCTGGATCGCAATGAGCTCGACGCTATCGAGCACATCATTACCCAGATGGAGGGCGAGGCCGGCACCGACCGCCTATCTGCGCTGGCCGATATGCGTTTTAGCTTTATCGGCGACGTGTGCGGGCGTTGCGTCGTCAAGCCGCACGAGAGCCGCGAGCACGTGCGCTCCGTCAAGATTGACCGCATCCTGACAGGTCGTTACACAGCCATTCCGGCGTTTCTGGTGATCATGGGCCTCGTCTTTTGGCTGACGTTTGGCGTGATTGGCGCGGCGTTGCAGGGACTCATGGAGGACGGTATCGCTGCCATCATCGCCTCGGCCGATGCGGGCCTCAAGGCATTCGGAACCAACGACGTGGTGCGCTCACTGGCTGTCGACGGCGTACTTACGGGTGTGGGCAGCGTGCTGACCTTCCTACCGATTATCGTCGTGCTCTTCTTGTTCCTCTCCATTCTGGAAGACTCCGGCTACATGGCACGCGTAGCCTTTGTCATGGATAAGGTGCTGCGTCGCTTTGGCCTGTCGGGCCGCAGCTTCGTGCCCATGCTCGTCGGTTTTGGCTGCACCGTGCCGGCTATCATGTCGACCCGTACGCTCCCATCCGAGCACGACCGCAAGATGACGGTCATGCTCACGCCGTTTATGAGCTGCTCAGCCAAGCTGCCGGTTTACGGCTTGCTGTGCGGGGCTTTTTTCCCGCAGGCGACGGTTCCCGCCATGGTCTCGCTCTATCTGATCGGTATCGTGGTCGGCTGCATCGCGGCTTTGGTGCTCAACCGCACGGCATTTAAGGGCGACCCGGTGCCGTTTATCATGGAGCTCCCCAATTACCGCCTGCCGAGCGTCAAGACGACGGTGATGCTGGCATGGGATAAGGCCAAGGACTTTATTACCAAGGCTTTTACCATTATCTTTGCCGCTACCGTGGTCATCTGGTTCCTTCAGACGTTCGACATTCGCTTTAATGTGGTCGCCGATCAGTCGCAGAGTCTACTTGCCGGTCTGGGTAGCATCATCGCGCCGGTGTTGGCCCCACTCGGCTTTGGCGACTGGCGCGCCTCGACGGCGCTCGTCACCGGACTTATCGCCAAGGAGAGTGTCATCTCGACACTCACGGTGCTTTTGGGTGCAACCTCGCCCGCGGCATTGTCAACCATGTTTTCGCCGTTTACCGCCTACGTGTTCTTGGTCTTTACGCTGCTGTACCCGCCTTGCGTGGCCGCTATCGGCGCTGTCAAGAGCGAGTTGGGCGCGCGCTATGCCGTGGCCGTATTCGCGTTTCAGGTCGCCGTTGCCTGGATCGTGGCGTTTGTCGTGCATTCGGCGGGCATATTGCTGGGGTTGGCTTAGTTATGAATTGACGACGCAACCTCTGTGTATCGAATTGTTTTCGGCCCCGCTTCTGTACTGACGGATGCGGGGCCGTTGCTATATAATCGCCTCCGCTCAAAACGATTGGAGACGTTATATATGACTCAGGCAAGGCAAGACGGCATCACGCTCAGGCAGTGGCTCCCACTCGTCGGGCTCACCTGCTGTGCGTTCGTGTTCAACACGTCGGAGTTTATGCCCATCGGCCTTTTGACTGATATCGCCGCGTCGTTCTCGCTCACCGAGGCCCAGGCGGGCATCATGATCTCGGTCTATGCCTGGGGCGTCATGCTGCTGTCGTTGCCGCTCATGGTGTTCGCTTCGCGTTTCGAGTTTAAGCGGATGCTGCTGGGCGTGCTTGCCGTGTTCTCGCTCGGTCAGTTCCTGTCCGCTGTGGCGCCGACCTATCCCATCCTGGTCTGCGCGCGCCTGGTGGTCGCTTGCGCACATGCCGTGTTCTGGTCAGTCGCCTCGATTATGGCCTCGCGCCTGGTCGACACTCGCCACGGCGCGCTCGCCATCAGCATGATCGCCACGGGCTCGTCCATCGCGCAGATCTTTGGCCTGCCTCTCGGTCGCGCCATTGGCTTGGCCGTGGGCTGGCGCATGACGTTTGCCGTGGTCGGGGGCCTCTCAGCCATCGCGGTCGTCTACCAGGCAGCGGTGTTCCCGGCCATGCCGGCGGGTGAGCGCTTTACCGTCAAACAGCTGCCCGAGCTGCTCAAGAACCCGCTCCTCATCGCGCTCTACGCAGTCACGGTCTTCATGGCGACCGGCTATTACGCAAGCTACAGCTATATCGAGCCCTTCCTGGCGCAGGTCGCGCACGTCGATGCGGGCGCCATCACCATGACGCTGACGGCGTTTGGCTGTTCCGGCTTGGTGGGCAGCTGGCTGTTCAGCCGCCTGTTCGACGGGCACCGTTTTCCGTTCCTTGCTATCACGCTCTCCGGCGTGCCGGTGGCCCTGCTGCTCATGGGGCCGGCCGCATCGTCGCTCGTGACAGTGCTTGCCGTCTGCGCACTGTGGGGTTGCTGCGCCACGGCCTTTAACGTGGCGTTTCAGGCCGAGCTCATCAAGCACACGCCGGCAGATTCGTCGGCCGTCGCCATGTCGATCTTCTCGGGCCTGTTCAACCTCGGTATCGGCACGGGTACCGCGATCGGCGGAGCCGTGGTTTCGGGTCCCGGTATCGCCTGGATCGGCTTTGTGGGCGGGGCGATTGCCGTCGTGGGCGTCATCCTCGCCATCACGGTGATGTTCCCGGCCATTCGTCGCGCAAAGCCTGTCGCCTAATCACGTTTCCTCATCAGTTGCGGTGGAATAGTTCCTGTTTAAGGCCTCTGAAGGCCCAAGCAGGAACTATTCCACCGCAACTTATTTTGGGGAAGAGGATACAAGCCGGGCATACAATGGATGTCGTTGTGTTGCGCTTACCGGGAGGTTGCTATGTGGGCATACGAGACGACGTTCTATCAGATCTATCCGCTGGGCTTTTGCGGAGCTCCGCGCGAAAACGCCGCCCCCGTCGCCGAGGATGAACTCGCCCAGGCTGCCAACGCCGCGCCCAACCCCGATGCGCCCATCATGAAGATTGCCAAATGGGCCGACTACCTGCAGGAACTCGGCGTTGGCGCTGTGCTCATCAACCCGCCGCTCGAATCCGACAGCCATGGTTACGACACGCGCAGTCTGCGCCATATCGACCGCCGCCTGGGTGGGGACGCCGACTTTGCCGCCGTGTGCGAGACGCTGCACGCCCATGGCATCCGTGTGGTGCTCGATGCTGTCTTTAACCACGTCGGCCGCGGCTTTTGGGCCTTCCGCGATGTGCAGGAGCGCAAGTGGGATTCGCCGTACAAGGATTGGTTCCACATTAGCTTTGACGGCGACTCCTGCTATGGCGATGGCTTTTGGTATGAGGGCTGGGAAGGCCATTTTGAGCTTGTGAAGCTCAACCTGCAAAATCCCGCTGTGGTCGATTACCTGCTCGAGTCCGTGCGCCGTTGGGCCGATGTCTTTGGCGTCGACGGTCTGCGCCTGGACGTTGCCTATATGCTCGACCGCGATTTCATGCGTCGTCTGCATGGCTTTGCCCGTGAGCTCAAGCCCGACTTTGTGCTGATTGGCGAGACGCTCCACGGCGACTACAACCAGATCGTCAACGACGAGATGCTCGACTCCTGTACCAACTACGAGTGCTACAAGGGCCTGTACTCCAGCTTTAACTCGGTTAATATGTTCGAGATCGCGCACTCGCTGCACCGTCAGTTTGGCGGCGACCCCTGGTGCATCTATCGCGGCAAGCATCTGCTGTCGTTTGTCGACAACCACGACGTGCCGCGCCTGGCGAGCATCCTGACGGACAAGTCCTGCCTGCGCCCCGCCTACGGCATGCTCTTTGGTATGCCGGGCATTCCGTGCGTCTACTATGGCAGCGAGTGGGGGATTCCTGGCGAAAAGGGCGGCCCCGATGGCGACTGGGCGCTGCGACCTGCGCTCGATGAGCCTGCGCCCAACGAGCTGACGGCCTTCATCAAACAGCTCGCGCACCTGCGCTCGGCAAACGACGCAGCGGCCCGTGCTCTCAACTACGGTGCCTATCGCAACGTGGTGATCCAGAATAAGCAGCTGCTGTTTGAGCGCGCCTGCGACGACGCGACGGTTCTCGTGGCGGTCAATGCTGTGAACGAGCCCTATACCTTTGGAGCCGGCGAACTCAACGGCTCCTTCGTCGACCTGCTTGCCGACGGTGCGCCCACGGTCGAGCTGCCGGGCTCCCTTGAACTCGCACCCTATGAGGTGCGTTATCTGCTGAGGGCCTAGGCCATGGCGGCGTCCGACGAAGGCTATCAGCATATTGAGCATGGGTTTGAGCCCGTGTTTGACGAGCACTCGCGCGTTTTGGTGCTGGGGTCGTTTCCTTCGGTGCTCTCGCGTGCCAATGCCTTCTACTACGGCAATTCGCAGAACCGCTTTTGGCGCGTGATGGCCGCGTGCCTCGGTGTGCCCGTGCCGCCCAACGAGGGCAATCCTTTGGCAAGTGGTGAGCCCGCGACGCTCGATGCCTCGATTGCCGCCAAGCGGGCCATGCTGCTGAACGGCGGCGTGGCCCTGTGGGATGTAATCGAGGGCTGTGACATCAAGGGCTCAAGCGACGCCAGCATCAAAAACGTCGTTCCGGCGCATGTCGAGCGCATTACCGGCGCAGCTCCCATTGAGCAGGTGATATGCAACGGTGGTACAGCTGGTCGGCTCTTCAAGCGCTATCTACAAGAACGCACGGGGCTGTCGGCCATCGTTCTGCCGTCGACTAGTCCCGCCAATGCGGCATGGCGCCTGGAACGCCTTGTCGAGCGCTGGCGCGAGGCCGTTGACTGGGGCGCTCTGTAATTTAGATATCTGATTGGGCGCGGGTGCTGAGGCGTTTCATGATGGCATGCCAGATCGGTGCGGGCAGCGCGGGCTTGACGCGCACCATGCCGTCGGCATCGACGCTACCGGCATTGCCACCGCCAAGCAGCTGCGCATGTTCAATGGAGCAGCCCATGCGCACAGCGCCCACAAGCTTATCTATCGCTTCCGAAAATGGCCGACGCAAGAGGCCCATACGCGGAGAGCGGCGAAGTGCTGCGATGCTAGCGCCGGTGCAGACGATGACGCCTCCACACCACGACAGTCCTCGACGCTCGCACACTTCGTGCAGATGGCCAACGACCGTGTGCGCCTGCTCGGAACTCCTACAGTCGGCTTGAACAACCACATAGACGCGTGTTCCTGCGCCTTCAACACATTCGAGCGCCCGTTCAACGACGGCCATCGCCTCGCCATCGAGCACATCTTCAACAGCGAATACAATGCCGTCCACAACGCTGCCGGCATCATCCGCCTTCAAATCAACCGGGCGGGGGAGCGCGGTGCCAGAAAGTTGAGCATAGGCGGCGATGGCATCCTGCAGGTCCCAGAGCAAAAACTCAAGATCGGCGCTATTGGGAATGCTGATATACGCAATGGTTTGCAACGTTTTTGGTACATCGCCGCGTGCGGTCGTCTCCATGCCGCCTCCTTTCCGGTTGGTTTCCGTTTAGGTTACACCGTCTGGTGGCGCTCCGCCGCGCTATCCTAGTGCAACCCTTACGAAAGGAACGCCATGCGTCTGCCCATGAACACCTCGCTTGCCACGCTCAAGCCCTCCGGCATCCGTCGGATCAATGCGCTCGCCGCCCAGCACCCGGGGTGCATCGCACTTGCGCTTGGCGAGCCCGATTTTCCCACGCCCGATGTGATTAGCGCCGAGGTGACGGCCTCGCTCGACCGCGGCGACACGCACTATCCGCCCAACAACGGCCGTCCCGCCCTGCGCGAGGCACTGTCCAAATATATGGGTGACGAGGGCCTGGCATTTTCCGCCGATGAGGTCATCCTGACCGATGGTGCGACCGAGGCCCTGTCGGCTACGTTTATGGCCATGCTCAACCCCGGCGACGAGGTCATCATCCCCACGCCGGCCTTTGGCCTGTACGAGAGCATCGTCGTGGCCAACCACGCTAAGGCGGTCTTTTTGGATACGGAGCCCGCGCAATTTCAGATTGACGAGGAAGCGCTTCGCGCCTGTGTGACCCCGGCGACCAAGGCCATCGTTATCTGCTCGCCCAACAATCCCACGGGCTGCATTCTTAACGCGGCATCGCTCGACGCCGTGGCGCGCGTAGCGGAGCAGGCGGGCATCTACGTGGTCTGCGACGACGTATACAACCGCCTCGTCTATGTGGACGGCTACGAGCGCTTTGCCCAGCGACACCCGGAGCTTCGCGATCAGACAGTAGTTATCGAGAGCTTCTCCAAACCCTGGGCCATGACCGGCTGGCGCTTGGGTTGGCTCGCAGCCGCAGCCCCCGTCATCGCCGAGATCGCAAAGGCCCACCAATACCTAGTATCGAGCGCCGTTTCCTTCGAGATGGACGCCGCAGCCCGAGCCCTCACCGTCGACCCGACCCCCATGCTCAATGTCTACCGAACCCGCCGCAAGCGCGTGCTCGCAGCCTTAAACGCCATGGGCCTCGACGTAGTGGAACCAGCCGGCGCCTTCTACGCCTTCCCCAGCATCAAACAGTACAGCCTAACCAGCGAAGACTTCTGTATCAAAGCCATCAAAGAAGCAAACGTAGCCCTAGTCCCGGGCGACTGTTTCGGCACCGAAGGCCACATCCGCCTAAGCTACTGCGTCTCCGACCAAGATTTGGACGAAGGTCTCCGCCGCCTATTCACATTCGTCTCAACCCTATAGCCATCAGGGACGCAACACATCAGCCTACCGACACAAGGGTTATGCGTGGGGCGCGTCGCTCAACGGACACGAGGATTTGCAGCAAAGTTACCGCTGCTCCGGCCCCTCGGACCGGAGCGTATGCAGGGTTTGTGTACGAATCCTCGCGCCCGTTGACCGACGCCGGGGTCCCCGCCATAATACTTTCGGTTCACGCACGAATCCGCTGCCAGAGACAGCCGGTGCAAACGGGCATCGCCCGCGAGCTTAATGGGATATCCCGCCAGCCGAGGTGGTCGAGTAGATATGTCTTCTCGCCCCCGTCGCTCATGCAGCGCGGGGGCTTTCTTTTTGGACATGCCCCCGTCACGTCCTTGTGGCGGACCGTGCCCGGAAAGAATTCGAGGAGGTGTAATTCATGCCCCAGCAGTACAAAATCGACAAGGTTGCAGAGATCGAGTCCCGTATCGCCGAGAACGCCGGTCTGTTCGTCGTCAACTACAACGGTCTGACGGTTAAGCAGGCTCAGGAGCTGCGTCATCAGCTTCGCGAGTGCGGCGCCGAGATGAAGGTCTACAAGAACAACCTGGTCAAGATCGCTCTCAAGAACCAGGAGCAGCCCGAGCTCGACGAGATCCTCGCCGGCCCCGTCGCTTATGTGTTCTACGAGACCGAGCCGGTCGAGGCCGCTAAGACCCTTAAGGACTTCTCCGCTAAGTCCAAGGGCGTCCTTGAGATCAAGGGCGGTATCTCCGACGGCAAGGCCGTTTCCGCTGATGATGTTAAGGCTATCGCCGAGCTGCCCACCAAGGATCAGCTTCTCGGCCAGATCGCCGGTCTCATCTCCGGTTTCGCTCGCGACATCGCTGTCTGCGTCAACGGCGTTTCCTCTGGTCTCGCTCGTTCGATCCAGCAGGTCTCCGAGCAGAAGGCAGCCTAGTTGCTGTTTTCACCCGCGGCGGCAACGCCGCACCCCTGGCGCATTCGCGCCGTGTTTTAACTGATCTCCGTGCATTCGCACGGAAACCGAAAGGACTTAGAAATGGCTAAGCTTACCACCGATGAGATCATCGATGCTCTTAAGGAAATGACCCTTCTCGAGGCTTCCGAGCTCGTCAAGGCTATCGAGGACACCTTCGGCGTTTCCGCCGCTGCTCCTGCCGCTGTTGTCGCCGCTCCCGCTGCTGGCGCTGCTGAGGCCGAGGAGAAGACCGAGTTTGACGTCGTGCTCGAGGGCTTCGGCGACAACAAGATCCAGGTCATCAAGGCCGTCCGTGAGCTCACCAACCTTGGCCTGAAGGAGGCCAAGGAGGTCGTCGAGGGCGCTCCCAAGGCTGTTCTCGAGGGTGCCAAGAAGGAGGACGCCGAGGCTGCCAAGGAGAAGCTCGAGGCTGCTGGCGCTGCTGTCACCCTCAAGTAATCAGGCTTTCTCGCCAGATTTCTTTGCAGACGGGGTTCGCATTGCGAGCCCCGTCTTTTTTGTTTTGGCCCCTCTATTTTGCTGGCTCGGTATGCAAATTGCTGTCGTTTGCGGCGCTTTGGAATCGCTACCGTTGGGCGATAAAATTGCACCATTCGCGCAATAATTTGCGTTGACCTGCTGAAGAATTGCGTTTGCCTTACGGCGACGTATGTCTCCGGCGGTAAGATACTTCGGTATCGCAATTTGGTCTGCGGCCGCCGTGCCGCACGCACAGGGCGCATTCTGCGCCTGCGAAAGGATCCTTGAATAACATGAAGGCAATCATCCCCGCCGCCGGTCTTGGCACGCGTTTTCTGCCTGGCACTAAGTGCACGCCCAAAGAGATGCTGCCGGTGCTCGACAAGCCGGTCATCCAGTATGTCGTTGAGGAGGCGCTCGACCCCGAGGAGGTCGATGACGCCATCATCGTTACCTCTCCTGGTAAGCCCGAGCTGCTGAGCTACTTCCAGCCCGATCGTTCGCTTGAGAATCTGCTGCGCGAGCGCGGTAAGGATGCTTACGCCGATGCTGTTGCCCATGCGGGCGGCATGCCGGTCGACTTCCGTTATCAGTACGAGCCCAAGGGCCTCGGTCATGCCATTCGCTCTGCTGCCGACGCCGTGGCAGGGGAGAACTTCCTGGTTCTTCTGGGCGACTACGTTGTGCCAAACCGCGACATCTGCGACAAGATGCTTGCTGTCTCCAAGGAGCACGGTGGCGCTTCGGTTATCGCCGTTGCCGCGTGCGCTCCCGAGGAAGTCAGCCGCTATGGCGTCATCGCCGGCGATCGCGTTGGCTCGCTCGAGGGCTTCGAGAATGCTGCCGACGACGAGCCCGGTGCCGTTTGGCGCATCGGCGGTCTGGTCGAGAAGCCTGCTCCCGAGGCGGCTCCGTCCAACCTGTACATCGTCGGCCGCTATCTGCTGAGCCCGCTGGTCATGGACCTGCTCGCCGACCAGCAGGCCGGCAAGGGCGGCGAGATCCAGCTCACCGACGCCATGGCCCGCTCGCTCGACCGCGAGGCCATGTACGCTGTCGTCATCGACCCGCTCTCGGGCTACGACACCGGCACCCCGTCTGGCTGGATGGCCACCAACGCCCTCATGGCCGCAAGCGATCCTCGCTTTGCCAGCGCCTTCTGGGACGCCATCGACGAGCGCGGTGGCTTGATGCGCAAGTAATTCTTCGGGCATCGACATTTACGGGTGCGGACTTCGGTCTGCACCCGTTTTTTTATGCTAGCTACGATTGCGGGTCCGGAACCTTCATTCCGCTATTTGGCTGAATACTGGGCCGCAGTTTCCGCCTGATCTGTCACGAACAACTTGGCGCTCGTTCATGACGGTGTCGTTCGCTGGTCTTCCGAGCAAAAGGGCCGTCCCGTGAGGGGCGGCCCGATTTAGCTGCGGGTTTGCTTGTCAGATGCTATTCGAACGGATGGCCGCATTTGGGGCAGAACTTGGCTTCTGGCACGAGCGGGGTGCCGCAGTGGCGGCAGAATTTCGGGGTAGAAGATGCGACCGGCTGCTGGGGCATGACCGCGAGGGGCTCCCCTGATGATTGCCATTGTGTATCAAATGCTGAACCAGCAGAAGACTGTTGAGCGACCTGTCCCTGCTGGGCATACTTCTTGTGGCGGCTGCGTTTATGCTTCTTTGCTTTGGGTGCGGTGCCAGCGATGCTTGTTTGAGCTGCGGCGCGCTTTTTGCGACGGATGCAAACGACTGCGATGCCGCCGATGATCATCAGGACAGCCGCAATCCCACCGCCAACAACGATTGGCATGTTGTCCTGGGCAAAGAAGATGAGTTTCTCGATCGGGCTATAGTTGATATTCGACTTGTAGACGTCGATGTGCATCTTCGTGGGGTCTTCGGTATCGGAATAGTCCACGTAGATTTTTTGGTCGTTATCGACGAACTCGGGGAAGCAATAGCTATCCGATTTAGTTTTACTGTCGACCCTCTGGCCTGTCTGGGTATCGATGAGGCGAATGACGGTTGAACTGTCGTTTGAGATCGAGGCCAGCACGATATTGCCGTCTCTCGAGATGTCGTAATTATCAGTCCAGTCCTCGTCGTCGTTTTTTATTAAATATCGAATTTGCTTCCCGGTGTTTGGGTCAATAACAATAGTGTCGTAGTTTTCGCCGGTAAGGGCTAGAAAATATTTCCCCCAATTCTCTCCCCAATTGTAGATATAAATTTTATTACCGTCGGCTACTTTATCGATGTTGCCATCGTAATCCGCCATGAAATAGATCGTATATGGCGAATCGTCATCGTCGCTGGCAGTCCCTATGAGTAGTTTATCGGACCCGTATGCCCTAGTTACCCCATTGCATTGGGCGTTGCCTGGTATCTCTTTAATTGACGTGGAGCCATCGGGAATGTCGATTATCTTGAGCTTTCGATTCGAGCAGACATACAAACGCTTTCCATCCCTTGAGAGGACGGCATTCACATCGTCTTTTTCGAACTTGTACGTAAATGTTTTCTTATTTGATCGCAGATTGAAAACGCAAAAATCCCCGTATTTGCCATTCGAACAATAGGCAGTCAAGCTGTTTCCGTCTTCATTAAGGTCGATGCTGCCGGCCTCTAATTTCTTTATGGGTATAGAGTAAGCGGCCCGTTGTTGATCTTCGACGGAATAGACGATGACCTTGCCGTCCTCCAGCCAATAAAGATACTTGTTGTTCCAAGTACTCTGAACATCGGATAGACAGGATTTCGGTATGTCGATAGGAGTGACTTCGCCGCTCTTAAGATCAAGCCGTGAATAACCGTAATATACATTATTATCGTTATCGTCAAGATCATAGTCACAGTCGTCGATGATGGCATAATTGCCGTCGTCTGTGAGCCATGCACTCGAATCTTGGCCTTCGACGTCGACAGTTAGCGACTTCTCCAGCTCCGGTGTCGGCAGGCCGTCTGCTAATGCTGCGGGTGGGGTAGCCAGCGGGGCCAGCGCCGCTACGATGCCGATTGTGACTGCGGCAATCCTTCCGCCTTTTCGGATGCTCTTAAACATAGCGATCCTTTCTTTAGGCTATAGGTAACTATCCAGTATCTTCATGCCGGATTCGAAGAATCTGTTGCGCAACATTGCCAAACGGATGTGGTAAAGCGGCGGTCCCTTTGTCGCATCCTGCCGGAAAGCGCGTCCCACCCTTCGGTCGAATTCTGGGATGCGCTTTCCGGCTGAGGCTCCTAGCGGAAACTGCGACCCGGAATATCGGCTCAGAACGGGATGCAGTTTCCCAGACAGGGCTCAATCGGAAACTGCGACCCAGTTTGAGGCCTCAAAACGGGATACAGTTTCCGCCTGATCAACCCTCGCCGCCATTCCGCCATTCAGCGGCGCGCACCAGCAACTCTGTTCACAGAAATTATATGAACAGATGTTCGATGCACACCTATTTACCTGCACCTTTTCCGTCGAAAAACTTTGCTACTCCAAAAACTCAATCGCGTCAAGGCTTTTCTTGCCCAACGGTCGGTACCTGATAAACTATTAGGTTGCGATAACTGGCGAAGCTATGCCTCGCCAACCCACCGAGCATTTCCGTGAAGGAGGAAAAACCTGGTGACCTACGCATACACTGCCACTGAGCGCAAGCGCGTCAGCTTCGGGAAAATCCCGGAGGCCATGGAGCTCCCCAACCTTATCTCTGTTCAAAGGGAATCCTTTGAGCGTTTTAAGGACGAGGGCCTTCGTGAGGCGTTCAAGGAATCCAGCCCCATCCAGAGCCAGAACCATGTTCTCGAGGTTACCTTCGGCGAGCATCAGTTCGGCGACCCCGCGCACACCGTCGAGGAGTGCCGCGAGAAGGATATGACCTATCAGGCTCCGCTTCTGACCGACGTCCGTCTCACCAACAAGGAGACCGGCGAGATCAAGGAGCAGCTCGTCTTCATGGGCGATTTCCCCATGATGACCGATCAGGGCACCTTCATCATCAACGGTACCGAGCGTATCGTCGTCTCGCAGCTCGTCCGCTCCCCGGGCGTGTACTACAGCTCCGAGATGGATTCGGGCAAGCAGATCTACAAGGTCCAGATCATTCCGTCCCGCGGTGCCTGGCTTGAGTTTGAGGTCGACAAGCGCGACCAGCTCATGGTCTCCATCGACCGTAAGCGCAAGCAGAGCGCCACGATGTTCCTGCGCGCCCTTGGCATCGCCGTCACCAACGACGACATCATCGAGCTGCTCGGCAACTCCGATGTGATCAAGCGCACCCTGGAGCGCGACACCGCCCTCACTCGCGAGGACGCCCTCATCGAGATCTACCGTCGTCTGCGCCCGGGCGAGCCTCCCACCGTGGACGCTTCCCGCAGCCTGCTCGAGGGTCTGCTCTTTAACCCGCAGCGCTACGACCTGGCCCGCGTCGGTCGTTACAAGGTCAACAAGAAGCTCAACCTCACCACCGAGGAAGAGGTCACGGTGCTCACCGACGAGGATATCGTCGCGACGCTGCGCTACCTCCTGTCCCTCGCTGCCGGCGAGCAGGGCTTCAAGGTCGACGACATCGACCACTTCGGCAACCGCCGCATCCGTACCGTCGGCGAGCTCGTCGCCAACCAGTTCCGTATCGGCATGAGCCGTATGGAGCGCGTCGTCCGCGAGCGCATGAGCTCCCAGGATATCGACGAGATCACCCCGCAGTCGCTCATCAACATCCGCCCGATCGTGGCCTCCATCAAGGAGTTCTTCGGTTCCTCGCAGCTCTCGCAGTTCATGGACCAGGCGAACCCCCTGACCGGTCTGACCCACAAGCGCCGTCTGTCCGCACTCGGCCCTGGTGGTCTTGCCGGCCACAAGTCGGGCTCCAGCCGCCGCACCAACGTGCCGACGGCCGTCCGCGACGTTCACAATTCGCACTACAGCCGCATGTGCCCGATCGAGACCCCCGAAGGCCCCAACATCGGCCTGATCGGCTCGCTCGCCCTCTACGCTCGCGTCAACGAGTACGGCTTCATTGAGGCTCCGTTCCGTCGCGTCGAGAACGGCGTTGCCACCGACCAGATCGACTGGATGACCGCTGACGAGGAAGAGAAGCACGTCATCGCGCCGGCCAACACGCCGCTCGATCCCAAGACCAACGAGTTCATCACGACCGATGCCGAGGGCAAGCTTGTCCGCCCGCACACCGTGATCGCCCGTACCCGCGACTTCGACGGCTCCTTCGGCGCTCCCGCCGACGTGCCTGTCGAGGACGTCGACTACATGGACGTCTCGCCGCGTCAGATGCTCTCCGTCGCAGCCACGCTGATCCCGTTCCTCGAGCACGACGACGCCAAGCGTACGCTGATGGGCGCTAACATGCAGCGCCAGGCCGTGCCGCTGGTTCACCCTGCCGCTCCCTATGTCGGTACCGGCATGGAGCGTCGCGCCGCTCTGGACTCCGGCGAGGTCACCCTGGCCAAGAACGCCGGCGAGGTCATCTTTGCCGACGCCGCCAAGATCATCGTCAAGCATGCCGGCGGCATGGACGAGTATCACCTGGCCAAGTACCAGCGCTCCAACCAGTCCACCTGCATCAACCACCGTCCGCTCGTGCGCGTCGGTGACACCGTTGAGCAGGGCGAGCCCCTGGCTGACGGTCCTTCGACCGATCATGGCGAGCTCGCACTGGGTCAGAACCTCACCGTGGCATACATGCCGTGGGAAGGCTTCAACTACGAGGACGGTATCGTCGTGTCCGAGCGCCTGGTGGCCGAGGACCTGCTGACGACCATCAATATCACCCGTCACGAGATCGACGCCCGCGACACCAAGCTCGGCCCCGAGGAGATCACTCGCGAGATCCCGAACCTCTCCGAGGACATGCTTGCCAACCTCGACGAGGACGGCATCATCCGCATCGGCGCCGAGGTCGGCCCTGGCGACATCCTGGTCGGCAAGGTCACGCCTAAGGGCGAGAGCGCTCTGACCGCCGAGGAGCGCCTGCTGCGCGCCATCTTCGGTGCCAAGGCTCACGATGTTCGCGACACCTCCCTTAAGATGCCTCACGGCGCTTATGGCCGCGTCATCGACGTCGTCCGCTTTAGCCGCGAGAACGGCGACGACCTGGCCCCCGGCGTCAACGAGCAGGTGCGCGTCTACGTCGCCCAGCGTCGTAAGATCCAGCAGGGCGATAAGATCGCCGGTCGCCACGGCAACAAGGGCGTTATCTGTAACGTTCTGCCGGTCGAGGACATGCCCTACATGGCTGACGGTACCCCGATCGACGTTATCCTCAACCCGCTGGGCGTTCCTTCGCGTATGAACGTCGGCCAGCTGCTCGAGTGCCACCTTGGCTGGGCTGCTGCCTGCGGTTGGGATACCGAGGATGCCGACTCCGACAAGTATGTCCCCGGTCCGTTCTTCGTCTCGACGCCCGTCTTCGACGGCGCCAAGGAGGACGAGATCGCCGAGGTCATCCGTCGCGCCAACAAGAACATGCTCAACAAGGCCACCGCTGCCTTTGGCGATCACATGCGCCCCGAGTTTGTCACCCAGCTTGACGAGCGCGGCAAGACCCGCCTGTTCGACGGCCGCACCGGCGAGGAGTTCCGCGAGCCTATTACCGTGGGTACGTCCTACATCCTCAAGCTCGGCCACATGGTCGACGACAAGATCCACGCCCGTTCGACCGGCCCTTACAGCCTGGTTACCCAGCAACCGCTGGGCGGCAAGGCTCAGTTCGGCGGCCAGCGCTTCGGCGAGATGGAAGTTTGGGCACTGTACGCATACGGTGCTGCCAACGTCCTGCAGGAGATCCTGACCGTCAAGTCCGACGATACCGTGGGCCGCGTCAAGACCTACGAGTCCATCGTCAAGGGCGAGAACGTCCCGGTTCCGGGTATCCCCGAGTCCTTCAAGGTTCTCGTCAAGGAGATCCGTTCCCTCGCACTGGACATCGAGCCCATGCACGATGCCGACGAGGACGCCTCCGCCCCTGTGACCGCCGAGGAAACCTCTGCTCTCGACGACCTGGCTGCGCTCGCCGGCGTTGACACCGACGTCGAGGCCCAGGATGCCGAGACCGCCGAGGCACCCGAGGCTGTCGCCGCCACGACCACTGATAAGGAGTAGTTGACTGTGGCAGATTTCGAAGCTACTGATTTTGACTCGGTAAAGATCTCCCTTGCCTCCGCCGACCAGATCCGTTCCTGGTCGCACGGTGAGGTCAAGAAGCCGGAGACCATCAATTACCGTACCCTCAAGCCCGAGAAGGACGGCCTGTTCTGCGAGAAGATTTTCGGTCCCGCCAAGGACTGGGAGTGCTCCTGCGGCAAGTACAAGGGCATCCGCTTTAAGGGCATCGTCTGCGAGCGCTGCGGCGTCGAGGTCACCTCGGCCAAGGTTCGTCGCGAGCGCATGGGTCACATCGAGCTCGCCGCTCCCGTGTCCCACATCTGGTACTTCAAGAGCCCCACGAGCTTCCCGATGAGTCGTATGCTCGACATCAAGTCCAAGGATCTCGAGAAGGTTCTGTACTTTGCCAGCTACATCATCACCGAGGTCGACTACGAAGCTCGCGAGGCCGACGCTGACGACCTGCGCGAGGAGCTCGCCGCCGATCTGGAAGAGATCGATGCCGAGTGCGCCCGCCAGATCGAGTCCCTCAAGGAGCAGGGCAACCCCGAGAACTTTGACGAGTTCTCCGACGAGGAGCCGCTGACCCCCGAGGAGATCGCCTCTGGCATCGTCGACATCGAGGAAGAGTGCAAGGACGATAAGCAGCTCCGCACGGACGCCTTCAACGCCTTCATGAAGCTCACCGAGCGCGACCTCATCTCCGATGAGCCGCTGTTCCGCGAGATGACCCGTTACTACTCCATGTACTTCAAGGGTGGTATGGGTGCCGAGGCCGTTCGCGACCTGCTCGCTGCCATCGACCTCCCCTCCGAGGCCGAGAAGCTCAAGGCTATCATCGCCGACGAGGACTCCCAAAAGCAGAAGCGCGAGAAGGCCGTTAAGCGCCTCGAGGTCGTTGACGCCTTCCTGAAGGGCGGCAACAGCCCCGCGAACATGATCCTGGACGTCATCCCGGTCATTCCGCCCGATCTGCGCCCGATGGTCCAGCTCGACGGCGGCCGCTTCGCTGCGTCCGACCTCAACGACCTGTACCGTCGCGTGATCAACCGTAACAACCGACTCAAGCGCCTGCTCGACCTGGACGCCCCCGCGATCATCGTGAACAACGAGAAGCGCATGCTCCAGGAGTCCGTGGACGCCCTGTTCGACAACGGCCGTCGTGGTCGCCCGGTCTCTGGCCGTGGCGGTCGCCCGCTCAAGTCGCTCGCCGAGGCCCTCAAGGGCAAGCAGGGTCGTTTCCGTCAGAACCTGCTGGGTAAGCGTGTCGACTACTCCGGCCGTTCGGTAATCGTTACCGACCCCAAGCTGCTGCTGCACCAGTGCGGTCTGCCCAAGACCATGGCGCTGGAGCTTTTCAAGCCCTTCGTCATGAAGCGCCTGGTCGAGCTTGGCAAGGTCGAGAACATCAAGGGCGCCAAGCGCGCTATCGACCGTGGTGCCACCTTTGTGTGGGACATCCTCGAAGAGGTCATCGACGGCCGCGTCGTGCTGCTCAACCGTGCACCGACCCTGCACCGTCTGTCCATCCAGGCCTTTGAGCCGGTGCTGGTCGAGGGCAAGGCCATCCACCTGCACCCGCTGGTCTGCTCGCCCTTCAACGCCGACTTCGACGGCGACCAGATGTCTGTCCACGTGCCGCTGTCCAGCCAGGCTCAGGCCGAGGCCCGCGTGCTCATGCTCTCTGCGAACAACCTGCGCTCGCCGGCATCCGGCAAGCCGGTTAACATCCCTTCGCAGGACATGATCATCGGTGTGTACTACCTCACCCAGGTTCGCGAGGGTCTGCCGGGCGAGAACCACGTGTTCTCGAGCTTCGACGACGCGCTGCACGCCTATGACTGCCGCTCCGAGGTCGACATGCAGGCCAAGATCCAGGTCCGCGTGTCCGCTGCCGACGCCAACGTCATCAACGAGGACGGCACCCGTATCTTCCGCGTCAAGAACGGCAAGAACGAGTTTGTCGACTACGACGTCACCGGTAACAAGACCGCGCGCTTCGAGACCTCTATCGGCCGTATCATCTTCAACCGCCAGTGCCTGCCCGAAGACTACGAGTTCATGAACTACAAGATGGTCAAGGGCGATGTGGCCAAGCTGGTTGCCGACTGCTGCGATCGTTACCCCGAGGCCAAGGTCGGCCCGATCCTCGACGCCATCAAGTACTCCGGCTTCCACTACGCTACCCGCGCCGGCCTCACCATCTCGGTGTGGGACGCTCTCATCCCTGCGGAGAAGCAGGAGCTGCTCGACCGCGCCCAGGCCAACGTCGACCAGATCAACGAGTACTTCGAGGAGGGCTTCATCAACGAGACGGAGCGCCACATCGAAGTCGTTAACGAGTGGACCGCTTGTACCGATAAGGTTGCAGCGCTCATGCTCGACATGTTCGACGAGGAGAACCCGCTCTACATGATGGCCGACTCCGGCGCCCGTGGTTCTAAGACCCAGCTGCGTCAGCTCGGCGGCATGCGTGGCCTGATGGCAGACATGTCCGGCGAGACGATCGACCTTCCCATTAAGGCGAACTTCCGCGAGGGCCTGCTGCCGCTCGAGTACTTCATTTCGACCTACGGTGCCCGTAAGGGCCTGGTCGATACCGCATCCCACACCTCGGACTCTGGTTACCTGACCCGTCGTCTGGTCGATGTGGCCCAGGACGTCATCGTCCGCGAGGAGGACTGCGGTACGCACGAGGGCGTCACCTACAACCTCATCATCCCCGGCACCACCGACCTCAACACCGACCTCGTCGGCCGTTGCTTCATTGAGGACGTCGTGGCTCCCGATGGCACCGTGCTCTTTGAGCAGGACGGCTACATCGAGAAGGTCGCCGACATCCAGAAGATGGTCGATGCGGGCCTTAAGAAGGTCAAGCTTCGCGCGCTGCTCACCTGCCGCTCCAAGTACGGCGTGTGCCAGAAGTGCTACGGCTGGGATCTTTCCACCCGTCGTCCGGTCGCCATCGGTACCGCGGTCGGCATTATTGCCGCCCAGTCCATCGGCGAGCCCGGTACGCAGCTTACGATGCGTACCATTCACTCCGGCGGCGTCGCTGGCGTCGACGATATTACGCAGGGTCTGCCTACGGTCAGCCGTATGTTCGATATCGTCGGCAACGTCAACGAGAAGATCCTGGGTCGCGAGGCCGAGCTGGCTCCGTACTCCGGTCACCTCTCGATTAAGCCCGAGAAGTCCGAGTACGTGCTGACGCTCACTGACTCCGAGGACCACACCCGTGTCCTCGACGAGCGTCGCGTCCCCGCTTCGGTGCGCTTTATGCCCGAGATCGAGGACGGCTGCGAGGTTCGCGCCGGCGACCAGATCACCAAGGGCTTCGTCAACTTCCGCAACCTGCGCAAGCTGACCGACATCGAGTCGACGATGCACACCTTCGTCGAGAGCGTCAAGGACGTCTACACCAGCCAGGGCGTCGACCTGAACGACAAGCACATCGAGGTGCTCGCACGTCAGATGCTGCGTCGCGTTCAGATCACCAACCCCGGTGACTCCAAGTACCTGCTTGGTCAGTACGTCGACCGCTACGAGTTCGCTGACGAGGTCGAGCGCGTTGCCCGTCTGGGCGGTCAGGCTCCCGTGGCCGAGCCCGTCATCCTGGGTACGCTCAAGGTCGCGTCCAACATCGACTCCTGGCTGTCGAGCGCTTCGTTCATCCGTACCGCTGGCGTCCTTACCGAGGCTGCCATCGAGGGCAAGGTCGACCACCTGCTCGACCTTAAGTCCAACGTCATCGTCGGTAAGAAGATTCCGGCCGGTACCGGCCTCAAGCCGTACGCCAACGCCAAGCTGACGTATCGTACGGCCGACGGCTACGTGGACATCGACGGCCCGGCTTCGCCCAACGCCAAGTCGCTGCCCGAGTGGGCTCCTGTGGAGCTCAAGGACCTGGACGAGCAGCTCCCGCAGCAGCTCGATTGGGCCGGCTACGACGAGTTCGGCGGTGCTGACGGTTCGTTCACCCGCAACGGCCACACCATCTCCGCCGAGAAGGCTCGCCTGTACCTGTTCGACGACCTGGGCGTGTCGCAGCGCTGGACCAACAAGTTCAGCGAGGTCGGCATCGAGACGGTTGGCGACCTGGTTGGCAAGTCCGAGGAGGATCTGCTGCGCATCGATGGCATCGGTGCCAAGGCGATCGAGGAGCTCCGTGACGGCCTCGAGGCCCACGATCTGCTCTACATCCTCGAGAACAACGACGACGTTGCCGACGAGGAAGACCTCTCGCAGCTGCTGCAGATGGTCTTTAGCCCCGACGGTCCGGACGATATCCTGCTGGGTACCTCCGCTCCGACGCATCACGCCGACGCCGACGAGGAGCTCCTGGGCGCCCCGATCGACGACAAGAAGGCTCCCGCCAACGGCGCGATCAACGAGGACATGGCTTCTCTCGATGAGCTGCTCAACCAGCTCGTGGACACCGACGACGCCGAAGAGGCCAAGGACAACGACGAGGAGTAACTAGTTCCGCCGTTCTAACGAACGGCGGCGATCTCCGTCGCTGCGCGGCCCCCAGAGCTACAATCTGTCATTCAAAAGGCAGGGCATGACCAAAAGGTCAATGCCCTGCCTTTTTCATGCCACCTTGTACGCTCTGGGGGCCGCTCGCTTGCGTATGCTCAACCTGTTGCGTTCCGTCGATCCCTTGCCAATAAGGGGCAGAGTTTTTTTTGGTAGGTTATTCCTGCTTGAATTTGAAACATTTCGTTCGGTCAAAGCGTATCTATGGTGAGGGCCTCAGCAAGAATCATTAACGTCACCGGGAGGTGATTATGGAAGAACAGGCATTTAGACAGGCGGTCGAAGATCACCGGGATGTCGTGTTTCGGATCGCATTGACGTACCTGCGCGATTGTGCCGACGCCGACGATGTTGCCCAGGATGTCTTTCTTAAGCTGCTTAAAAGCGATGGACATTTTGAGAGTTGGGAGCATCTTCGCCGCTGGCTTATCCGGGTCACGATCAATGAATGTAAATCGCTCTTTCGAAAGCCATGGAGGCGTGTGGAGGATATTGAGAACCTGGCCGAGTCGTTTTCGACAGCGCAGGATGAGACCAAGGCGGTCCTGTCAGACGTTATGCGACTTCCGGAGCGATTCCGTGTTCCCATCGTGCTCTATTACTATCTGGGCTTTTCGACCTCAGAGATTGCCGAGTTGTTGCATGTACCAGCCGCGACCGTTCGAACGCGTTTAGCTCGCGGTCGATCGAAGCTCAAATTCATCCTAGAGGAGGGCGACCGTGAAATCCAATCAAATCAAGCAGGCCTTCGAGTCCATCCAAGCCGATAGCGATCTTGCCGACCGTGTTATTGATGCTGCGGCTGGAAAGCCGCTTCGTCGAAAGGGTCACGCGAAACCTCTGTATGTTGCCGTAATCGGATGTCTTGCCGGAGTGTTGGCGACCGGAGGGGTCGCCTACGCCGTTGTCAATTCCAGCTATTTTGCCTCAGCCTGGGGAAACCACGGCAATGGGGATTCCATTACCTGGACCAACGGAGGCTCATCGGGAACTAAATATACCTACACCAGAGAGTTTGGTGATGGCATCGCGCCCCAAAGCCTGGAGGGTGCAGTCCAGGAGGTTAATCTGTCCGTCGAGGGTAACGGCTATACGCTTGATATCCATGAGATGGCTATTGACCAAAACGGCTGCGGAGCCGTGACGTTTACGTTGTCCAATCCAAATGGCGTTAACTACTACAAGCCGGCAGCAGAGACAGGCGAACTTGTTCTCTATGGTGAAGAAGAACAAGGCATCGGTACACCCAGCATGAACTTCGGCGAGGAATGGGCTGACACACGCTGCACAATTGATAAGGACACATCAAGCGACACGGTCATTAATGGCACGATGTACTTTGCCTCGTGGAATCGCGAGCGAGATTTGGGACATGCGGTCACCTGGAATATCTGCTGGACTGAGGGCGAAGGTGAGGACGCGAAGCTGTTCGAGGCATCGACGCCCGAGTTTAGCGTTGGAGCGTACGTCGATACAAAGGAACTCCGCTCCGATGACTCGCCTCTCGAGATCAGCCCGTTTTCCATCCAGACGCACATCGACGATCTGGGCATTGACGCAGTCACGAAAAAGTTGACCGTTACCTACAAGGATGGATCGGAGCAGATTATCGAAGACGATGCTGCGGGCGCGTACAATTTCTATGTCTCGATGACGCGCAATAGTGGAGAGAACATCTCGGTGCCGACAAAACTGATCAATGTCGATCAAGTGGTCTCGGTAACCCTTGAGGGCACGAGGTACACATCAACAGGAGAGACCGAAACAGAAGTACCCTTTACCATCGTCTATTCGTAAGATTTGGGGCCGCTTCCTACTAGGGGAGGCGGCCCATTTTGCGTTAAATGGGCGGTTAAAGCGAGCGACATTCGTCCGATTTTCGGAAGTATGCGGCAAAATCCCGATAGGCCGACCACACCGCATATGCTCAAGCGTTCTACCTGCCGGTTTGTTATCGCAAAACCCTTGTGCGCTCAGCAAGTTCAAAATTTGCCGCATACTTCCGAAAACGCCGCCGATTTCCATGCGACAGATGAGAGCAGATCACCGCTGGAGCGCGACGTTTCCCCAGATAAAACCGACCAAAATAAATCTGTCCCTTTTTGGAAGGTAACGTTGCCCCGACGAGCACGTCGGATTCCCGGGCCGGGCGGCACAGGGGTTAAGTTTGTCGCGAGTTCCGCACGAGCCGGAGGCCACTTAATGTGGCCTCCGTGCGAGCCAGGACTGTAGAGCAGCAAACTTAACCCCTGTGCCGCCCGGCCCGGGAATCCACCCCCGCGCACAGGAGGGGATTCCTTTTGTGTAGGCTTTGCGGAAATGTGCCAATTTTGGGATACGCCCGGCGGCGTGGTCTGTTGACGGCACAGCTAACGGCACGTATCCTATCGAACTGCGTGTTTCGTAGGGGGATGCTGACCCCTCGATTCAAGCCGTTGCACTTTACAGAAAGCTGGAATCATTCGAGAAGGAGTACGCTTTGCCTACTATTAACCAGCTGGTTCGCCAGGGCCGTCGTTCCGTGCCCAAGAAGTCCAAGAACGCTGCTCTGCAGCACAACTCCCAGAAGCGCGGCGTGTGCACCCGCGTCTTCACCACGAGCCCCAAGAAGCCGAACTCGGCTCTTCGTAAGGTTGCCCGTGTTCGCCTTGTCAACGGCATCGAAGTTACTGCTTACATCCCGGGTGAGGGCCACAACCTGCAGGAGCACTCCATCGTGCTCGTTCGCGGCGGCCGTGTCAAGGATCTGCCGGGTGTTCGTTACCACATCGTTCGTGGCGCCCTCGATACCCAGGGTGTGAAGGATCGCAAGCAGGGTCGTTCCCTGTACGGAGCAAAGAAGGCGAAGTAAGAGATATGTCACGTAAAGGACCTTCCAAGAAGCATCAGCTGCTGCCGGATCCGATCTACGGTTCCACCGTTGTGGCACAGCTCATCAACAAGATTCTGCTTGACGGCAAGAAGTCAATCGCCGAGGACATCGTCTACAGCGCTCTCGACATGGTCAAGGAGAAGACCGACCAGGAGCCGGTCGCCGTTCTCAAGCGCGCTCTGGACAACATCCGTCCGTCCCTCGAGGTTCGCTCCCGCCGTGTCGGTGGCGCTACCTACCAGGTCCCGGTCGAAGTGAAGCCGGGCCGCGCCAACACGCTGTCTCTGCGCTGGCTCACCGACTTCTCCCGCGCCCGTCGCGAGAAGACCATGGCTGAGCGTCTGGCCAACGAAATCCTCGATGCCTCCAACGGCCTCGGTGCTTCTGTCAAGCGCCGCGAGGATACTCATAAGATGGCAGAGGCCAACAAGGCCTTCGCTCATTACCGCTGGTAATTAGTCGAGAACGAGAGTTAAGGAACAATCATGGCACTAGACGTGCTCAATGATCTCAACCAGATCCGTAACATCGGCATCATGGCTCACATCGATGCCGGTAAGACCACTACCACCGAGCGTATTCTGTTCTACACCGGTAAGAACTACAAGATCGGCGAGACCCACGATGGCGCCTCGACGATGGACTTCATGGCTCAGGAACAGGAGCGCGGCATCACCATTCAGTCCGCTGCTACCACCTGCTTCTGGAACCGTCAGACCCATGACGAGAAGCAGAAGTTCCAGATCAACATCATCGATACCCCTGGCCACGTGGACTTCACGGCCGAGGTGGAGCGCTCCCTGCGTGTGCTCGATGGTGCTGTCGCCGTGTTCGATGGCAAGGAAGGCGTGGAGCCGCAGTCCGAGACCGTGTGGCGTCAGGCTGACAAGTACGGCGTTCCGCGTATCTGCTTCATCAACAAGATGGATAAGCTCGGCGCTGACTTCTACTACTCCGTCGACACCATCAAGACCAAGCTGGGCGCGACCCCGCTGGTCGTCCAGCTGCCGATCGGCGCTGAGAACGACTTCGCCGGCGTCGTCGACCTTATCCGCATGAAGGCCTACGTCTGGAACGACGTTTCCGGCGATCTGGGTGCCCACTACGACACCACCGACATCCCGGCCGACCTGCAGGACAAGGCTGAGCAGTATCGTTCCGAGCTGCTCGACCAGGTCGCCGAGTCCGACGAGGAGCTGCTTGAGAAGTACCTCGAGTCCGGCGAACTGACCGAGGACGAGATCCGCGCCGGCATCCGCAAGCTCACCATCAACCGTGAGGCCTACCCGGTGCTCTGCGGCTCCGCCTTCAAGGACAAGGGTGTGCAGCCGATGCTGGACGCCGTCGTCGACTACCTGCCGAGCCCGGAGGACGTTCCGTCCATCGTCGGCTTCGACCCGCAGGACGAGTCCATCGAGATCGACCGCAAGCCGACCACCGATGATCCGTTCTCCGCACTGGTCTTCAAGATCTCCACCCACCCGTTCTACGGCAAGCTCGTGTTCGTGCGCGTGTACTCCGGTTCCGTCAAGCCGGGCGACACCGTCCTCGACTCCACCAAGGAGAAGAAGGAACGCGTCGGCAAGATCTTCCAGATGCACGCCGACAAGGAGAACCCGGTGGATGCCGCCGAAGCCGGCAACATCTACACCTTCGTGGGTCTGAAGAACGTCACCACCGGTGATACCCTGTGCGACGAGAAGTCCCCGATCTCCCTCGAATCCATGACCTTCCCGGATCCTGTGATCGAGGTGGCCGTGGAGCCGAAGACCAAGGCCGACCAGGAGAAGATGAGCATCGCTCTGGCGAAGCTGTCCGACGAGGATCCGACCTTCCAGGTGAAGACCGACGAAGAGTCCGGCCAGACCCTGATCTCCGGCATGGGCGAGCTGCAGCTCGACATCATCGTCGACCGTATGCGTCGTGAATTCAAGGTGGAGTGCAACGTCGGTAACCCGCAGGTTGCATACCGCGAGACGATCCGCAAGGCCGTCATGAACCAGGAATACACGCACAAGAAGCAGACCGGTGGTTCCGGCCAGTTCGCAAAGGTCCTGATGAACTTCGAGCCGCTCGACACCGAGAACGGCGAGACCTACGAGTTCGTCAACGAAGTCACCGGCGGCCACATCACCAAGGAATTCATTCCTTCCATCGATGCTGGCGTGCAGGAAGCCATGGAATCCGGCATCCTCGCCGGCTTCCCGGTGGTTGGCGTCAAGGCTACCGTCACCGACGGCCAGGTCCACGACGTCGATTCCTCCGAAATGGCCTTCAAGATCGCAGGTTCCATGTGCTTCAAGGAAGCTGCCCCGAAGGCCAAGCCGGTCATCCTCGAGCCGATCATGGCCGTGGAAGTGCGTACTCCGGAAGAGTACATGGGCGATGTGATGGGCGACATCAACGCACGTCGTGGTTCCATCCAGTCCATGACCGACTCCACCGGTGTCAAGGTCATCGACGCCAAGGTCCCGCTGTCCGAGATGTTCGGCTACATCGGCGATCTTCGCTCCAAGACCCAGGGCCGCGCAATGTTCACCATGCAGATGGACTCCTACGCTGAGGTTCCGAAGAACGTCTCCGAGGAGATCATCAAGGCCCAGCGCGGCGAGTGACACGCGCTGCCACTGAAGTGGAAACTGTCTCCAGTCAGCGCTAGTATTTTGTAGCGCTGACTGGGTTCGGGCTCCAAAGTGGCACAAACCCGTCAAACCCAGTAAAATGTAGCGAGTGCCTTGAAGTGAGTTCAAGGCTTACTACGAGACGTCCAGGAGGACAAACACATGGCAAAGGAAAAGTACGAGCGTACTAAGCCGCACGTTAACATTGGTACCATCGGCCACGTCGATCACGGCAAGACCACCCTGACTGCAGCCATCTCCAAGGTGCTGCACGAGGAGTACCCGGATGTCAACCCGGAGTACGACTTCAACCAGATCGATTCCGCTCCGGAAGAGGCCGCCCGCGGTATCACCATCAACATCGCCCACATCGAGTACCAGACCGAGAAGCGTCACTACGCTCACGTCGACTGCCCGGGCCA
>DBFANS010000008.1:0-35186 GCA_048233475.1 Collinsella aerofaciens
GGGCCAAAGGGAGCTCAAGCCCATAAGGAGGGCCTACGAGGCATGGGTCGAGGCCGGACTTCCGCTCGATTGGGACAGGCAGGCCTTCGAGGCCGAGCGCAAAATGGATTCTAAAAAACACCTTGCCAAATAGGAGCGTCAATGTGACACGTACCAAAATCCGCGGCAAGGGCAAGATGATGGTGGTCACGGCCTCGCGCCTCGCGACGGTTCGCTACTACCACGAGATCAAGCGCTACATGCAGAAGAAGGGCTACGATGATATCGAGGTGCTGGTGGCGTTCTCGGGCGCCATTAGCGACCCGGCTGACGGCCCCGACGGTCCCGAGTACACCGAGCCGGTCATCAACGTCGGCCACGATGGACAACGCGTCGCCGAGAGCCAAACGAAGGCCGAGTTCCACAACTATGGGGACGTGCTTGTTGTTGCCGAGAAGTACCAGACGGGCTTTGACGAGCCGCTGCTGCACACGCTGGTGGTGGACAAGAAGCTCAAGGACGTGAAGGCCGTCCAGACGCTCTGCCGCGTCAACCGCATCCACCCGGACAAGGAGGACACCTACATCCTCGACTTCGTGAACAAGCCCGAGGACATCCAGAAGGCTTTCGAACGCTTCTACACCGAGACGTCGCTTTCCGAGCAGATTAACACCGACCTCCTCTATCAGGTGCAGACCGATATTCGCGGTTACGGGCTCTATGACGAGTCTGACATTGAGGCCGCTGCCGAGATAGTCTTCACCGATGGCAAGGGTAAATCGCAGAGCAACGTGCAGGGTAAGCTCGCGGCCGTTTTGAAGCCGGCGGTCGCGCGTTATAACGAGTTGAACGACGATGAACGCTATCAGGTTCGTCGCAAGGTGCGTAGCTTCTGCAAGTGGTACACCTACATCACCCAGATCGTGCGCATGTTTGACCGAGACCTGCATAAGGAATACGTGTATTTAAGCTATCTGCGCCACCTCCTCAAGGTCGAGAAGATCCCCGTCGAGGCTGTGGACGACAAGGTCGAGATGCGCTTCTACAAGCTCAAGCAGGAGTTCGAGGGCAGCATTTCGCTTGAGCCTGGCGGCGGCGTGCTCGATCCCGGTGGCGCGGCCAAGACCGTGACGCCCGATAAGAAGCGCGACCCGCTGCAGGTGCTCGTGGATAAGTTCAACGAGCAGTGGGCTGGCAACTTCACCGAGGGAGATCGTGTGGTTATCGACACGCTGTGGAAGCGTATCGCCGAAAACCCGCAGGTCGCCGACACCATCCGTCGCGACGGCAGACAGGTCTTCGAATCAAGCCTGCTGCCCAAGGTGTTCGATGAGGAGGCTCGCCGCGCCTATGTGGAGAACACGGACTCCTTTACCAGCCTCTTTGAGGACAGTGAGAAGTATCGCGCCATGATGAGCGCCATCGGGCAGCTGCTGGTTGAGAAATTCAAGTAGGATTCCTGAGATTGATGTTGGAAAAAGGGACAATCGCAAATGAAAGCAACCGAGGCAAATCTACTCGACCTTATGGGCGTGGCGAAGATGCAGTTCGTCATTCCCGTGTACCAGCGAGTTTACTCGTGGAGTGTAAAAGAGTGCGAGGTGCTTTGGGATGACGTCATGCGAGCGGGTCGTGATGGCGTATCGCACTTCGTGGGGTCAATGCTTTATATCCCCGAGTCCGAGAGCTCTGCCACGAGCATTTTGCGCGTGCTTCTGATTGACGGACAGCAGCGCATGACGACGTTTTCGTTGATGATTGCAGCTTTGGCTGACTATTTGGAGAGCAACCCCGACAAGGCTGGCTTCCTTGGCGACCTCAAAATCTCGGCGCTGAGGAAAAATTACCTCTTTAACGATGACGACTACAACGGTCTGGCACGCTACAAGCTGGTGCTCTCGCAGGACGATAAAGAGACGCTGTTCTCCATCGTGTCTGGGGCTCCCGTGCCAGATGAAAAATCGGATCGGATTGTCGAGAACCATGCGTTCTTCCGCGAGAAGATGCGTGGTAAATCATTTGACCCGGCAAGGCTTTGGGCGGGGCTAAACCGCGTGCAGGTCATCGACACTAAGCTCACCGCTGGCGTTGATAATGCCCAGCTCATATTTGAGTCCATGAACTCCAAGGGCAAGCCGCTCACACCCATTGACCTCATCCGTAACTACGTTCTAATGTCGCTTCCCAACGACGAACAGACCAAGCTTTATGAGGGTTATTGGCATCCACTCGAGTGCTTGTTCGGAAAAGGCGGCGAGGACGAGTTCAATGCATTTATCTGGTACTGGCTGTGGCTTAAAGTTCCCAATAGGATGCCGAAGGAGAACGAGGCCTACTACGAGTTTAAGCGCTATTTCGCCGACGACTACGATGGTGACACCGAGGGCCTGCTTAAGGAGCTGCGCGGGTATGCACATAGATACGCCAGTCTGTTCCTTGGTAAGGAGAAGGACGACGGACTGCGCCGAGTGTTCGGCAGAATCGTAAGCCTCGACGTGAAGCAGATAAGGCCCCTCTTAATGTTGCTTTATTCGGTTTACGAGGGGAATGGACTAGACCGCAATGCGTTTTTACGTATCTGCGAGACTATCGAGTCGTTTCTGTTCAGGCGAGCGGTTTGCGGCAGACTTACCACGGGCCTAAATAATTTCTTTGCCGGCATGTATCGCAATCTCGAGCAGCAGGACGATATCGAGGAGTACGTTACGGCGATGCTCCTTATCCACAGCAGCGGTATGACCGCATACTTTCCGACAGACGAGCATTTTGTCGAGGAGTTTAAGGCGCGTGACTGCTACAACCGCTTCTCTAAAAAGCGCTATTACCTGGAACGCATGGAGAACTGGCACCACCCGAAGGAGTCCATCTCAGCCGACGATTACCAGATCGAGCACATCATGCCCCAGACGATTGATGATGAGCACGGCTGGAAGGAATCGCTTGGTGAGAACTGGGAAGACGTCCACGACAGGCTGTGCAACAACTTGGGAAATCTTACGCTGACGGGCTACAACCAGGAGTACTCAAACCGGTCGTTCTCGGACAAGCTCAATCTGCCTGACGTCGGATTTAAGTGCAGCCCGCTCTACCTAAACAAATCGATTGTCTCGCATGAAAAATGGGGTGAGGAAGAGATTGGGCAGCGCGCGGACGAGCTGGCGAAAGAAGCGTGCGAGATATGGAAGTATCCCGACCTCCCGGCAGACGTCGTCGACAAGTACCGTCCTTCTCGCGGGGAGTCTGACGAGGCGCCTATTTGGACTCTGCAGGAGAATCACCCCACTTTTGCCGAAGGTGGACTCAACCAGAAGCTTTTCGATGAGGTGCGCGAGTCTGTTCTGAGTGGTAATCCTTCGTGGGAGTCCTATATAGCCAAGTACTATGTAGGACTCAGGTCGGGCAAGCGAAAACTGCATGCCGTGCTAGAAGGCAGGACCAGCAACGGTGGTTGGATCGCCGTTGGCCTGGCAAAGAGCGTGGACGACCTAATTGATCCAGAGGACATGTGTCAGGACAAACGCGCACAGGGCGGATTTGGCCCGGGCTTACCCACTTACGTTGCGCTTCGGAACGCCGATGACATTCCTGCGGTGCTCGATCTCATAAAGCAGTGCTAGGTTGAAGGCCGGGAATCTAATTCCCGGCCCTTGCCAGCTCAAAATCGTCGATGGCCCATTCGCCCGTCTACGCCCCCACAATCCCGCGAGTCGCTTGATTTGGTTTACGGCCCTCAGTTTTCGGCATCTGTTACTCGTCGTCCTCGTCGTTGGGGTCGCCCTTGAGGGTGTTGATGTCCAGGTACTGGTTATCGTCCTCTTTTTGCTGGGTCTCCGACTCCGCTTGGGTGGGGCCGCGGAACAGCTGGAATCCCTCAAATGCAATGACACCGAGCAGGGCAATGATAATGGCGATAAAGGCAACCTTGACTGCCTGCGGAAATTCCGAGAAACGCAGTGCCTTTTCCTCGGCGTAATAATCGGCGAAGCGCTCTTCGCCCGTGCTTTTGGTATACGCCGGCGCGGACGCGGCCTCCGGGTCATATTCCGGTGCGGGCGTGGCAGCGTACGGATCGTTGGGATAATCGCTCGACGCGGTGCCATAGTCCTCGGTCTCGATGCGACTGTTGCCAGCATAGCCATCGGAATAATCGGAATATGCCGTACCGCCCTCATAGTCTGCGGCGCTCGTGTTGGCGGCAAAAAGCGGGTTAACTGGAACGTCGAGCGCCGGCATGCCGGTAGAGGTCTCATCCAGATCGGTTGCAGCCCAGGAATCGTAGGCAACCTGATGGGCAACGGGCTCATCGAGCCTTGCGACCGGAGGCTTGCGTGCCGCAGGAACAGGCAACTGCTGGGCGCTGTACATAACAGTGCTGTCGGCCGATTTGCCCTGCGTCGCTGCTGCGAGAAATGCCGCCGTCTCGGATGGGTCACTTGCGGGGCGGGGAGCGGGCGTGGGCGCCGAAGTGGGTGCGGGTGTAGGCGCGGGCGTCGAAACAGCCGACTGCGCAGGAGTCGGCGCAGATGCGGTCTTAGGCGCAAGTGCGGGATTGGGGCTTGACGGGCGAGCCGCGCCGCCGCCCATGAGTTCGTCGGCGGTCCACGGGCGATCATCCATCACATCGTCAAGGCTCAGCGAAAACAGGTCGTCTTCACCCTCATCGAACATGCGGTGCACATGTCCACCAATTGCCGGAATCAATCCGCGACCGGTGCATGATGCCTTGCTCAACGCCATTCTGTTCCATCCTTTCGAAATACTAATGACATCGATTATATGGAACTTCCCAAGTGGCTCGGTCTTGGATTCGTGCTTTCCAGAACTCGCGCCCAAAAGGGGAGGGGCAATCCAGGCGAGCGCCTACTTGTCGCCGGCCGCCGCCTTGGCCTCATTGAGGTAGCTATAAAAACTGTACTTGGAGATGCCAAAGAACTCGCAGGCGCGCTCGCTCGACTTGGAAATGAGGAAGGCGCCGCGACGGTCGAGGTAGCCAATGGCACGAATGCGCTCGTCTTTGGTCATGAGTGCCGCGGGCTTGCCCACAAACTGCTCGCACTCGTGCAGCAGGTCCTCGAGCAGGTCGCCGATGTTCTTGGTAATGGGCTCGGGCTCGGTATAGCCCGTGCCGCCGGTGCCGGTAAAGGCGTCGAGCGAACGCTCAAAAGCCTTCATGAGCGTAATGTCAAAGTTAATGCCCAAAATGCCGACGGGCTTGCCTTCGTCGTTGCGGATAAAGATCGTCGACGATTTGAGCAGCTTGCCATCGGTGGTTTTGGTGAGGTATGGCTCGCGGTCGTGCACGTCGGTGGTGCCCTCGTGCATGGACTCAAACACGATATGGCTGGGGCCGTCACCCAGTTTGCGCCCGCTGACGTGGCCGTTTTCGATCACTACGATGGAGTGGTCCACGTCCTCGGTTTCCAGATCGTGGACGACGACTTCGCAGTTGGGGCCAAATTGGAGCGCCAGGCCGTGTGCTAGGCGCTTGTAAAACTCAATCTGTGCGGGGGTCATGGGTGCCTTCCTAAAAATTAGTTTGGGCTCACTGTGCCATAAACCACACCTGTTCGCAAATAACGAAAGCGTCGCTGCGTTGTGTGACCGTTCGGCGGCGAAAAAGTACCGATTACGGCAACAAACAATTCGTTAGGTATGCCAATCAAAAAGTGTGATAGAACATTACTAACAAACTTTTTGTTTGGCATCCACATAAAAGTTCAGCCGTGTGAATGGGATCGGGCTGAAACGCGTATGCGGGGCCGGCAAGAGAGGACTTAAGGAGTTCACCGTATGGCCGATAAGATCCAGTGGGCGGGCAACACGATGCCCAAGAGCGATGACAAGCACTTGGGAATCATGAGTCTCGACCACGTGAAGAAGGCCCGCGCCTTCCACCAGTCGTTCCCCCAGTACACCGTCACTCCGCTTGCCCGCCTGGACGGCCAGGCCGCGCGCCTGGGCCTGTCCAACCTGTGCGTTAAGGACGAGAGCTATCGTTTTGGCCTCAACGCCTTTAAGGTTCTGGGTGGCTCGTTTGCCATGGCCAACTACATTGCCGACGAGACCGGCAAGGACGTTGCCGACTGCACCTTCGATTACCTGACCTCCGATCAGCTGGCCGAGGACTTTGGCCAGGCTACCTTCTTTACCGCCACCGACGGCAACCATGGCCGCGGCGTGGCATGGGCTGCCAACAAGCTGGGCCAGAAGGCTGTCGTGCACATGCCCAAGGGTTCCACCAAGCCCCGCTTCGATAACATTGCCGCCGAGGGCGCCACGGTGACCATCGAAGAGGTCAACTACGACGAGTGCGTGCGCATGGCCGCCGCCGAGGCCGACGCCTGCGAGCGCGGCGTTATCGTTCAGGACACCGCCTGGGAGGGCTACGAGAAGATCCCGTCTTGGATCATGGAGGGCTACGGCACCATGGCTTCCGAGGCTGCCGAGCAGCTGCGCGAGATGGCCATCAATCGCCCGACGCACGTCTTTGTCCAGGCCGGTGTAGGCTCGCTGGCCGGCGCCGTGGTGGGCTACTTCACCAACCTGTATCCTGATAACCCGCCCACCTTTGTCGTGGTCGAGTGCGCTCCGGCCGCCTGCCTGTACAAGGGCGCTGCCGCCGGCGACGGCGACCCGCGCATCGTGGACGGCGACATGCCCTCCATCATGGCCGGCCTGTGCTGCGGCGAGCCCAACATTCTGGGTTGGGATATCCTGCGCAACCACGCCACCGCCTTCGTGTCCTGCCCCGACTGGGTCACCGCTCGCGGCATGCGCACCCTGGGCGCTCCCGAGAAGGGCGACCCGCGCGTCATCTCCGGCGAGTCCGGCGCTGTGACCACCGGCCTGGTCGAGACCCTCATGCTCGATCCCGAGTACGCCGAGCTCAAGGAGCTCATCGGCCTGGACAAGACGAGCTCCGTGCTCTGCTTCTCCACCGAGGGCGACACGGACCCCGACCAGTATCGTCGAATTGTTTGGGAAGGCGAATACCCCACTTGCTAATCGTTGGGGCGGAGTAAATAGGTATCGCTCCGCCACCTCACAGGTAGATTCCTTCGTTTGAAAGGTTATGAACAATGGCTAAAGAACTCGATTTCGACGCTATCAAGGCTGCTGCTGAGTCTCATCGTGCTGATATGACTCGCTTCCTGCGCGCTATGATCTCTCACCCCTCTGAGTCCTGCGAGGAGGGTGAGGTTGTTGCCTGCATCAAGGCCGAGATGGAGAACCTTGGCTATGACGAGGTCAAGGTCGACGGCCTGGGCAACGTCATGGGCTTTATGGGCGAGGGCGACAAGATCATCGCCATCGACTCCCATATCGACACCGTCGGCATCGGCAACATCGAGAACTGGGACGCCGATCCCTATGAGGGCTACGAGACCGACGAGATCATCTACGGCCGCGGCGGCTCCGACCAGGAGGGCGGCATGGCTTCTGCTACCTACGCTGCCAAGATGATGAAGGACATGGGCCTCATCCCCGAGGGCTACAAGATCATGGTCGTCGGCACCGTCCAGGAAGAGGACTGCGACGGCATGTGCTGGCAGTACATCTACAACAAGGACGGCATTAAGCCCGAGTTCGTCATTTCCACCGAGCCCACCGACGGCGGCATCTACCGCGGTCACCGCGGCCGCATGGAGATCCGCGTCGACGTTCACGGCACCTCCTGCCACGGCTCCGCTCCCGACCGCGGCGACAACGCCATTTACAAGATGGCCGACATCATCGCCGACGTCCGCGCCCTCAACAACAACGGCTGCGACGAGTCGACCGACATCAAGGGTCTCGTTAAGATGCTCGACCCCAAGTACAACCCCGAGCACTTCGAGGATGCCCGCTTCCTGGGCCGCGGCACCTGCACCGTCAGCCAGATCTTCTACACCAGCCCCAGCCGCTGCGCCGTGGCCGATTCCTGCGCCATCTCCATCGACCGTCGCATGACCGCCGGCGAGACCTGGGAGTCCTGCCTGGACGAGATCCGCAACCTGCCGGCCGCCAAGAAGTACGGCGACGACGTGAAGGTCTCCATGTACATGTACGACCGTCCGTCCTGGACCGGCGAGGTCTACGAGACCGAGGCTTACTTCCCCACGTGGATCAACAAGGAGACCGCTCCGCACGTCAAGGCCCTCGTCGACGCCCACAAGGCCATGTTTGGTGACGAGCGCATCGGCTGCGAGCCCAGCATGGACAAGCGCACCGGTCGCCCGCTGTGCGACAAGTGGACCTTCTCCACGAACTGCGTCTCCATCCAGGGCCGCTACGGCATCCCCTGCGTGGGCTTTGGCCCGGGTGCCGAGTCTCAGGCTCACGCTCCCAACGAGGTCACCTACAAGGACGACCTGGTCACCGCTGCTGCCATGTACGTGGCTGCCCTGAACCTCTACGATCCGAGCCAGGCCGATGGCGACGCCACCGTGTTCCGCGCCGGTCTGACCAACAACAAGATCGACTAGTCCCATTCCTCGATTTTGTTGAGCCGGGGGCCGCTCGTGTCCCCGGCGCCTCCTGTTGACTTGGGGCCCGCGGTCGTTATCTCCCATGCTTCCTCAACGGTAGCGGGTCCTCGTCATAGCGCTCTGCATGTTCTAGCCACACGCGCATGCCGGAGCACGTCTACTCATTGCGATCTTTCATCTTTAGAAAGGACATTTCCATGGACGTCAAGTTTACCGAGCTCGTCGAGCAGCTGAACGGCCTCGATTTTAAGGGCATGTACGGCAGCGACTTCCTGCACACCTGGGACAAGACCACCGATGAGCTCAAGGCTCTCTACATCGTCGCCGACGCCCTGCGCGAGCTGCGTGAGAACAACGTTTCGTCCAAGATCTTCGACTCGGGCCTGGCCGTCTCCCTGTTCCGCGACAACTCCACCCGTACGCGCTTCTCCTTCTCTAAGGCCGCCAACCTGCTCGGCCTTGAGCTGCAGGACCTGGACGAGAAGAAGTCCCAGATCGCTCACGGCGAGACCGTCCGCGAGACCGCTACCATGATCTCCTTCATGGCCGACGTCATCGGCATCCGCGACGACATGTACATCGGCAAGGGCGACGCCTACATGGCCGAGGTCTCCGAGTCTGTCCAGCAGGCTTACGAGGACGGCGTTCTGGATCACCGTCCCACGCTCATCTCCCTGCAGTCCGACTCCGATCACCCCACGCAGTCCTCTGCCGACATGCTCTACCTCATCAACGAGTTTGGCGGCCTTGAGAACCTCAAGGGCAAGAAGGTTGCCGTCACCTGGGCCTATTCGCCCTCTTACGGCAAGCCGCTGTCCTGCCCGCAGTCGCTGATCAGCCTGCTGCCCCGCTTTGGCATGGACGTCACCCTGGCTCACCCCGAGGGCTACGACCTCATGCCCGAGGTCGTCGAGCGCGCCAAGGGCTATGCCGCCGAGTCCGGCACCACCTTTAAGCAGGTCAACACCATGGCCGAGGCCTTCGAGGGCGCCGACATCGTGATCCCCAAGAGTTGGGCTCCGTTTGCCGCCATGGAGAAGCGCACCAACCTGTACGCCGAGGGCGACGACGCCGGCATCGCAGCGCTCGAGAAGGAGCTGCTCGCCCAGAACGCCACCCATCAGGACTGGTGCTCCACGACCGAGCTCATGGAGAAGACTGCCAACGGCCAGGACACCATCTTTATGCACCCGCTGCCCGCCGACATCTCCGGTGTCTCCTGCGAGCACGGCGAGGTTAACGCCGACGTCTTCGACATGCACCGCGTGGGCATGTACAAGGAGGCCAGCTACAAGCCGTATGCCATCGCTGCCATGATGTTCCTGCAGAAGGTTGCCGATCCCGCCGCTACCCTCAAGGCCCTCGACGAGCGCAACACCGCCCGTTGGCTCCAGGCCTAAAGCCGGGCTGAGGTAAGCCATGTAAAGGGGGCGCTCTGCCAACTGGCGGGGTGCCCCTATTTTGCATCGCGGGCGTGCGGGATAAGCGCTTTCGATGTGGATGCCCGCGGCGCGAGTTATGGGTACGATGGTTTCAGGGGAGGTATCACCATGAAACTTGGATGCGTCATTATGGCTTCGGGCGAGGGCAAGCGGTTTGGCTCCAACAAGATGCTCGCCGATATCTATGGCGAGCCGCTGATTGCCCGGACCATCGATTCGGTTCCCCGGGGCTTTGACGTTGTGGTTTCGACGCGTTGGCCCGAGGTCGCCCAGATTTGCGAGGACAAGCATTGCCCGTGCGTGCTGCACGATGGCGAGCTGCGCAGCGAAAGCGTCCGTGCGGGCCTTTCGTGGGGAGTCGAACGCAACTGGAAAGGTTGCCTCTTTTTACCGGGCGACCAGCCGCTCGTGAGTTCGGATTCTTTTGAGGCTATGGTTCGTGCATTTGACGAGCGTGGCCGCAAACATCCGGTGCGTCTTGCGTGCAACGGTGAGCCTTCGAGCCCGGTGCTCTTTCCGGCGGAACTGTTCGATGCACTTATGTGTCTTGAGGGCAAGGACGGCGGGGGCTCGATTCTCAAAGGTCGCGTCGACGTTGCGCTGGTCGAGGCGCGTGCCTACGAGCTGTGGGACGTCGATACCGTCAAGGGACAGCGACGCATAACGGAGCATATTGCCGCCTGCTCGTATTTTGATCGCGTGGCCAACTGTATTAATCAATAAGGAGCAACATGATCATCATCAAAAACGGCGCGCTCGTGACGCCACAGGGGCTTCGCCGCGCCGATCTTGCCATGGATGGCGATAAGATCGTGCGGATCGCCGCGGCGATTGAGCCGGGCGAGGGCGATACCGTCGAGGACGCCGCGGGCTGCTGGGTATTCCCCGGCTTTATCGACGGCCACACGCACATGCAGTGCTGGACCGGCATGGATTGGACGGCCGATAGCTTTGAGACCGGCACGCGCGCGGCTGCCTGCGGCGGTACGACGACCATCGTGGACTACGCGACGGCTGATCGCGGCGTGACCATGCCCGATGCCTTGGCCGAGTGGCATCGCCGTGCCGACGGAACCTGCACGGCCAACTACGCCTTTCATATGGCACTCGCCGAGTGGAATGAACGCAACCGCGCCGATCTTTCGGCTATGCGCGAGGCGGGCGTATCGTCGTTTAAGACCTACTTTGCCTACGATCATTTGCGCCTGGACGATGCCGAGACGCTCGAGGTGCTCGAGGAGCTCAAGCGTATTGGCGGCATACTGTGCGTGCATTGCGAGAACGGTACGCTGGTGAATGAGCTGCAGAAGCGCGTGTACGAGCAGGGGATTCATGGGCCCGAGGGGCATGCGCTCAGCCGCCCGGACGTGTGTGAGGCCGAAGCCGTGAGCCGCCTGCTGTATCTGGCGCACCTGGCCGGCGACGCCCCAGTCAACGTGGTGCACCTTTCGACCAAGTTGGGGCTCGAGGCCATTCGTGCGGCCAAGGCGCGCGGGCAGAAGAATATCTATGTCGAGACCTGCCCTCAGTATCTGATGCTCGACGACACCTGCTATCTGGAGCAGGGCGAGGACGGCTTTGCGGGCGCCAAGTACGTGATGAGCCCGCCGCTGCGCCATGCCGGCGACCGTGCCGCGCTGCGCGAGGCGCTTGTGGCCGGCGAGATCGATACGATTGCGACCGATCATTGCAGCTTTAACCTGCACGGGCAAAAGGACCGCGGGCGCGACGATTTCCGCGCGATTCCCAACGGCGGGCCCGGCGTGGAGCATCGTCCCGTCGCGATTGCCACGAGCTTTGAGGGACAGCTGGGACCCGAGGATCTGTGCCGCTTGATGAGCGAGAACCCGGCGCGCGTGTTTGGCATGTACCCGCGCAAGGGCTGTCTTGCCGAGGGCGCCGATGCCGATGTGTGCGTGTGGGATCCCAAAGCGCGCTGGACAATCAGTGCCGCGACACAGCATCAAGCTGTGGACTACACGCCGCTCGAGGGTTTTGGGGCACATGGCCGCGCCAAGGTCGTGTTTGTGAACGGCGTGCTGGTGGCACGCGACGGCGAGCCCACCGGAGCCCAACCCGGCCGCTACGTCCCCCGCTAGCAGCAAAGATGCCGTGTCCCCTCCTCAGTTGCGGTGAAATACGGACTGTTTGCGGCCGTCGGGCGGCCAAACAGTCCGTATTTCACCGCAACTGACGAGATGGGGCCGGCTACTTGAGGCTGCTGGCGATGAGGGGGCGGTCGAGGGCTGCCTCGAAGCGGTCGGCCATCGTGGGGTCGCTGAGCGTGTCGACTTGGTTGAGCATGACGCGTGCGGTGCTGAGTTTCAGCGCCTGCATCTCGGAATTGAGCACCTGGGCGACGCGCTCGGGCGTGGCAGTGTCGGTGGGCTCGCAGCCGCAACGCACGCAAAAGAGCTCGGGGCGGTGGACAGCTTCGTTGATGGGCTTGCCGAGCCCCGAGGCGCCGACGAGCCAGATGACGTTGGCCGTGCCAGAGGGGATCACCGGCTCCCAGGCGGCATGCGCCTTGAGCGGGAGCCGCTTGCTGCCGTCCGCCTCGGCCAGGACGTAGTCAAAGCGCTGCGCCAGCTGGTCGAGCGGCTCGGCAGGGGAGGAGAACTTGCCTGTCTGGGGGTCCAAGACACCTGTCTGGCAGATGCTTCCCCGCACAAGCCCCGCGCAGGCCTCGCAGGTGCAGCCTAGGGCGTGTGAGGCACCTGGCTTCCAGGGCGCGGCGTCCAGGCGACGGCTCGACCCGTCCCACGGCACGCCGGCGACGGGGAACATGCGCGTGGTGGTGCAGAGGAGCACGCGGCCGCCAGCGCGCATAAGCTCAAGGCCGAGCGTCTTTAGCAAGGTCGACTTGCCACCGCTGCCGATAATCGCGGTAATGCCCGGCTCGATCCTGAGCGTCGAGGCAAGATTGCCGCTAACCGTTTCCATCTGTTCACCGCCGTATAATACTGTGATAATAAATAATCATCAGAGTAGCGGTCGAACCGCTTTTGCTCTGCTCAAACCGTAGCACAGGGAGGTGCCCCGGGAATGCTCGTTTATGTTCGCGGCGCCGGCGATATCGCCACGGGCGTCGCCGCTCGCTTGGTGCGCGCCGGCGTGTCGGTCGTCATGGCCGATATCGCGGTTCCCACGTGCATCCGCCGCACAATCAGTTTTTGCGAGGCTATTCGCTTGGGCGAGGTCGAGGTCGAGGGCATTCGCGCTCGCTTGGCACAGACGCCGGCAGAGGCGCTTGCAATTACCGAGGCTGGAGACGTCGCCGTGGTGGTGGACCCCCAGGCCAAGATGCTCGGCGAGCTGAAACCCGCTGCCGTGGTCGACGCGATTCTGGCTAAGCGCAACCTGGGTACCACGCGCGACATGGCGCCTGCCGTCATCGCCGTGGGGCCGGGCTTTACCGCGCCGGTTGACTGCGACGCCGTGGTCGAAACCATGCGCGGGCATTTCCTGGGCCGTGTCATTACCCAGGGTTCGCCCCAACCCAACACGGGCGTGCCGGGCATTATCGCTGGCTATGGTAGAGAGCGCGTTATCCACAGCCCCGCCGCCGGCGTGTTTCGGTCCGACCGCGCGATCGGCGACATCGTGAGCGCCGGAGACGTGATTGGCTACGCGGGCGATTCGCCCATGTGCACGCAGATCGATGGCTGTCTGCGCGGGCTTTTGGCGAACGGCGTGCAGGTGACTGAGGGCTTTAAATGCGCCGATGTCGATCCGCGCGGCGATGCCAGCTATATCAACTACATTTCGGACAAGGCGACGTCGGTCGGCGGCGGTGTGCTCGAGGCACTCGCCATGCTCACCGGTGTCTTTAGAGGATAGAAGGCGGCAATGGAAAAGCTCGATGTTGTGAATGCGGCGCTTGCCGCCCTGCGTGCTGGCGAGACGTGCGAGCTGGTGGTCGTGGCCGGCACGGCGGGGTCGTCGCCGCGCGGCGTGGGCGCCTGGATGGCCGTCTTTGCCGACGGTGGCCAGGCGGGCACTATCGGCGGCGGCAAGATTGAGCTCTTTGCGCTGGATGAGGCGCGCGAACTCCTGAGCGCGGGACAGTCGCGTCTGGTCCGCTACACCATGGGCGGCGAGAACTCCGATACCGGCATGATCTGCGGCGGAGCCATCTGCCTGTGCTATCTGCACCTGGACGCGACCAAGGTACCGTTGCTCCAGTCGGTTGCCGACGTCTTGGCCTATCGGCGCATCGGCGACTTCGTCATCGACTTTGAACCGTTTATCGCGAGCGCGCTCGAGGGCGATGTGGCCGAGTACCATGGCGAGGAATCGCGCCGCACCATTGCGGGCTGCCCCGGGCTTTCGCTGGTGGAGGAGGGGAGTAAGGTCACCTACACCAACGCGGCCTCTGAGATTCCCGCGGCGCACATCGAGACGCTCTGCCCCGAGGGCCTGACCTATATCTTTGGCTGCGGCCACGTGGGCGCCGCGACGGCGCGGGTGCTTACGGCGGCGGGCTTTGCCGTCGTGGCGTGCGACGACCGCCCCGGCACGCTGACCCCCGATTGGGTGCCCGGTGTCTACGACCGTCGTCTGGTCGACTACAAGAGCCTGAGCAAGCAGTGCCCCATCGGCCCGCGCGACCTGGTGGTCGTCGCCACGGCGGGTCACAAGTCCGATATCGACGTGGTGATTCAGGCCATGCGTGCCAAACCCGCCTATCTGGGCTGCTTGGGCTCGCGTCGCAAGACGGCCTTTGTGCGTGCCCGTCTGGAGCAGGAGGGCTTTACGCAGGACCAGATCGACGAGCTGCACCTGCCGATCGGCGTTGCCATCGAGGCGGAGGACCCCGAGGAGATCGCCATCTCCATCGCCGCCGAAATGATTCACCTGCGCCGTACCAAACTCGTCCCCCGCAAGCGCTAATCGCATCCCCACCAATAAGTTGCGGTGAAATACGGATTGTTTAAGCCTGTTAGGCCGCCCAACAGTCCCTATTTCACCGCAACTGCTTTTTGGGACCCATTTGTGCGGGGGAGTTGTGGAGTTGTGCAGGCAGACGAGGTTTTTCTGGAAATACGCACCCAATGCGCGTATAGTACCGATTGTTTTGTCGGCTCCTGCTGCGTCGAGTCCAAACCGCGAAATGCCATGAGCGGCGCGGATGCAGCCAGGAGGCACGAGGACAACCCACCGTGGCCACGCCCCGTGCTTAAAACCCCAAGAAGGAGTGAACAATGGCAGAAGAGAAGTATGTGCCGCGTCTGAAGACCAAGTACAACAACGAGGTCAAGCAGCAGCTTCAGGAAAAGTTCCAGTACGAGAACGTCATGATGATCCCCAAGTTTGAGAAGATCGTCGTGAACATGGGTGTCGGCGAGGCCGCTACCGATTCCAAGGCCATCGACGGTGCCGTGCGCGACCTGCGCGCCATCACCGGCCAGCAGCCGATGATCACCCGTGCCCGCAAGTCCATCGCTACCTTCCGCCTGCGCGCTGGTATGCCGATCGGCTGCAAGGTTACTCTGCGTGGCGACCGTATGTGGGAGTTCTTCGATCGTCTGACCTCCGTCGCGATCCCCCGTATCCGCGACTTCCGCGGCATCTCCGCCAAGAGCTTCGACGGCCGTGGTAACTTCTCCATGGGCGTCACCGAGCAGCTCATCTTCCCCGAGATCGACTTCGACTCCATCGATCACCAGCGTGGTATGGACATCACTTTCGTGACCACCGCCAACACCGATGAGGAGGCCAAGGCCCTTCTGGACGCCTTCGGTTTCCCGTTCAAGAAATAGGTTCACCTGCCCTATAAGCGCCGTTCCCACAAGGGGGCGGCGCTTGGGGCGAACAATACTCTATGTGAGGAGGATATAAGTGGCTAAGACATCGATGATCGTCAAGTGCAATCGCAAGCAGAAGTTCTCTACTCGTGAGTACACGCGCTGCCAGCGCTGCGGCCGTCCGCACTCTGTGTACCGCAAGTTCGGCCTGTGCCGTGTCTGCTTCCGTGAGCTTGCACTCAAGGGCGAGCTTCCCGGCGTTAAGAAGGCCAGCTGGTAAGTCACTACCAGCGTTTCAAGCATCAGTTTGGAACAGGGAAAACGCGCTAAATAGGCTTTGCCGTTAAGGGCGGCGAAGAACCAAGAGCACGTGTTCATCAAGAACGAAGGAGAATCTGTATGAACCTTACAGACCCGATCGCAGATATGCTTACGCGCATCCGTAACGCTAACTCTGTGAACAAGGCCACGGTCTCCATGCCGAGCAGCAAGAAGCTCGTCGAGATCGCTCGTGTTCTGCACGAGGAGGGCTACATCGAGGGCTACGATGTCGAGGACACCGTGCCCCAGAAGACTCTGCACATCACGCTTAAGTATGGTCCCAAGAAGGCTAAGGTCATCAACGGCATCCGCCGCATTTCCAAGCCGGGCCTGCGTAAGTACACCGGCGTTGCCGACATGCCCCGCGTCCGCGGTGGCCTTGGTACCGCCATTATTTCCACCAGCCATGGCGTTATGACCGACCGCGATGCTCGCAAGCACAACGTCGGCGGCGAGATCATCGCTTACGTCTGGTAATTCGGTCGGTAGGTAGAAGGAAAGGAGATCACCGTGTCTCGTATCGGTAATAAGCCTGTCCAGATTCCCGCCGGAGTCGAAGTGGCAGTCAACGGCAACAACGTTTCCGTCAAGGGCCCCAAGGGCCAGCTCGAGCTCGATGTCTATGAGAAGCTCACCGTCAACGTCGAGGACAACGTCCTCACCGTTTCCCGTCCCGACGACGAGCGTGAGACCCGTGCCCGCCACGGCCTCACCCGCGCCCTCATCCACAACATGGTTGTTGGCGTTTCCGAGGGCTTCGAGAAGAAGCTCGAGCTCGCCGGCGTCGGTTACCGCGTGCAGCAGAAGGGCAAGAACCTCGAGTTCTCCCTGGGCTTCTCGCACCCTGTGATCGTCGAGGCTCCCGAGGGCATCACCTTCGAGGTTCCCGACAACACCCACGTGAACGTCAAGGGTATCAACAAGCAGCAGGTCGGTCAGATCGCCGCTGAGATTCGCGGCCATCGTCCTCCCGAGCCTTACAAGGGCAAGGGTATCCACTATGTTGGCGAGCACATCCGCCGCAAGCTGGGTAAGGCCGCCAAGTAGTCGTAACCGACTTACTCGCATAAGACCAGCACCCCGTTAGGTGCTGGCAAGATCAACCTTTTTAGGAGTTTACGTATGAACAAGCATAAGGCGAAGCTGGAAGGCCTCAAGCGTCGTCAGCGTCGTGTTCGCGGCAAGGTCTCGGGTACCGCCGAGCGTCCGCGTCTTCGCGTGACCCGTACCAACGCCAACATCTATGCCCAGATCATCGACGACAGCAAGGGCTCCAGCCTGACGCTCGTCTCCGCCTCGACCCTCGAGGCCGAGTTCAAGGGCACCCACACCTCGAACAAAGAGGCTGCGGAGAAGGTCGGTCAGCTCGTTGGCAAGCGTGCCATCGAGGCCGGCATCACCAAGGTCGCTTTCGATCGTGGTGGCCGTATCTACCATGGCCGCGTCAAGGCCCTCGCCGACGGTGCTCGTGCCGCCGGTCTCGAGTTCTAGGAGGTATGTAGCACATGGCTCGTAATCAGAAGCAGCAGCGCGAGGCCTCCGAGTTCGAGGAGCGCGTCGTTTACATCAACCGCGTGTCGAAGACCGTCAAGGGTGGTCGTCGCATGAGCCTCGTCGCTCTCGTCGTCGTTGGCGACGGCAAGGGCAACGTCGGCGTTGGCATGGGCAAGTCCGCTGAGGTGCCCATGGCCATCTCCAAGGCGTCTCTCGATGCCAAGAAGAACATGTTCCACGTGCCGGTGACCGATCAGGGCACCATTCCGCACGAGGTTCTCGGTCACTTTGGTGCCGGCCGCATCATCATCAAGCCCGCTGTCGAGGGTACCGGCGTTATCGCCGGCGGCGCTGTGCGTCCCCTCTTCGAGCTTGCTGGCATCAAGAACGTCCTGTCCAAGTCCCTCGGTACCGACAACGGCCTCAACATCATCAAGGCTGCCGTCGAGGGCCTCAAGGAGCTCTCCAGCCCTGAGGACGTCGCGGCTCGCCGTGGTCTGACGGTCTCCGAGATGTTCGTCGGTAAGGAGAACTAAGCATGGCTGACACCATCAAGATCAAGCAGGTCCGCAGCACCAACGGTTGCAAGCAGGACCAGGTCCGTACTGTCCGTGCCCTCGGTCTCCACAGGATCCGCGAGGTTCGCGAGATTGCTGACAACGAGTCCGTCCGCGGCATGATCTTCAAGGTCAAGCACCTTGTCGAGATTGTAGAGGAGTAGCAAATGCAGCTTCACGATCTTACTCCCGCGCCCGGTTCCACCAAGAACCGCAAGCGCGTCGGCCGTGGCAATTCTTCGGGTCACGGCACCACTTCTGGCCGCGGTCAGAAGGGTCAGGGTTCCCGCTCTGGCGGCACCAAGGGTGCCGGCTTCGAGGGTGGCCAGACTCCGCTGGCTATGCGCCTGCCCAAGCTTCCGGGCTTCCGCAACCCCCGTCGTATCGAGTACACCGCTGTTAACGTTGAGCGTCTCGAGCGCAAGTTCGAGGACGGCGCTGTGATCGACGGTGCCGCTCTTAAGGCCGCTCGCATCACCAAGAGCGAGTTCGAGCCCGTCAAGGTGCTCGGCAATGGTGAGCTCACCAAGAAGTTCACGGTCAAGGTCGACAAGGTCAGCGCTTCTGCGCAGGCCAAGATCGAGGCCGCAGGCGGAAAGGTCGAGCTGCCGTGCTAAATGGTCTTAAGAATGCTTTCCGCATCAAAGAATTGCGCGAAAAGATTCTTTTTACCATAGCTATGCTCGTCGTGTACCGCATTGGTGCGCACGTTCCTGTGCCCGGCATTCCCTTCCAGGGGATGCTGGGCCTTTTCTCGACCGATAACAATTCGGTCGCCGCAGGTGCTATGGCCCTCCTGAATCTTTTCTCTGGTGGCGCGTTGAGCTATGTTTCGGTGTTCTCCCTGGGCATCATGCCTTACATCACCAGCTCGATCATCCTCCAGATGCTCCAGGCCGTTGTGCCTTCCCTGCATGAGCTTGCCCGCGAGGGCGAGGTCGGTCAGACCAAGATTACGCAGTATTCGCGTTACCTTACCCTGGCTCTGGCAATCCTCAACTCCGTGGGTTACCTCTTCCTCTTTAAGAGCTTCGGCATCAGCTTTACTGGCGCCGGCGCTCCCGAGATCATCTTCGACCTCATGATCGTCGGCACGCTCACCGCGGGCGCCATGCTGATCATGTGGATTGGTGAGCTCATCACCCAGCGCGGTATCGGCAATGGCATGTCGCTGATCATCTTTGCGAACATTATGGCCGGTCTGCCGCAGGCGATCTTCTCCAGCACCGAGGGCAATGCCGGTGGCATCATCACCATGGTGATCATCTGCGCCATCATCCTGCTGGTTATCCCGCTGATTGTTTTCCTTGAGCGCGGCCAGCGCCGCATTCCGGTCTCCTACGCTAAGCGTGTCGTGGGCCGTCGCATGATGGGTGGCCAGACCACCTACCTGCCCATCAAGGTCAACACCGCGGGTGTCGTGCCGATCATCTTCGCTTCGGCGCTGCTGTACTTCCCGGCTCAGATTGCCGTGTTCTTCCCCGGCATCGGCTGGATCCAGGCAGTTGCCTCCGCGCTTTCGACCGGTTGGCTCAACTGGGTGCTTAACGTTGTCCTCATCGTGTTCTTCGCGTACTTCTACACCTCAATGGTGTTCAACCCCGATGACACGGCCGACAACCTTAAGAAGCAGGGCGGCTTTATTCCGGGCGTGCGTCCGGGTAGGGCTACCGCGGCCTACATCAAGAACGCGCTCAACAAGATCACGCTTCCCAGCGCTGTCTTTTTGGCGCTCATCGCCATCGTGCCTTCGATCATCTTCTCCTTCACGGGTAACCATCTGATCCAGGCATTTGGCGGCACGTCCATCCTCATCATGGTCGGCGTCGTGCTCGACACAGTCGATAAGCTCGAAGGCCAGATCAAGATGTATGATTACGATGGATTCTTTAAATAGGCTAGAGGAGGATTGCTCATGAACCTCGTATTGCTCGGAGCTCCGGGTGCCGGTAAGGGCACCGTCGCACAGGAGCTCGTCGCCGAGTTTGGCGTCGCCCATATTTCCACGGGCGACCTGCTGCGTGCTGCCGTCAAGGGTGGCACCGAGCTTGGTATTCAGGCTAAGAAGTACATGGACGCTGGCGAGCTCGTTCCCGACCAGCTCGTGATCGACCTTGTCAAGGAGCGCCTTGCCGCCGATGACGCCCAGCAGGGCTTCATCCTCGACGGCTTCCCGCGCAACACCGCCCAGGCCGTGACGCTCGATTCCGAGCTCTCCGCCATGGGTCGCGAGATCGACTGCGCCCTTCTGGTCGATGTGGCCCCCGAGGTCATCATCGATCGTCTGTCTTCGCGTCGCACCTGCCGCGCCTGCGGTTACACCGGCACTGCTGCCGATGCCACCTGCCCCAAGTGCGCCGGCGAGATGTATCAGCGCGACGACGACAAGCCCGAGACCATCAAGAACCGTCTCGACGTCTACGAGAAGTCCACGAGCCCGCTCGTCGACTACTATCGTGGCCAGGGTCTGCTCAAGTCGGTCAACGGTGACCAGGCTCGCGAGACCGTGTACGGGGATGTCAAAGAGGCTCTCGGTCTATGATCAAGATTAAGTCTGCAACGCAAATCGAGCAGATGAAGAAGGCAGGAGCGCTATCTAAGATGGCGCTCCGCCACGTTGGAGCCATGGTGCGCCCCGGCGTTTCGACTTTTGAGCTCGATCAGCTCGCGGAGCAGATTATCCGCATGCATGGTGGCATCCCAGCCTTTAAGGGTTACGGCGGGTTTCCCGGAACCATTTGCGCATCGATTAACGATGCCGTGGTACACGGTATTCCCAACCCCGACATGATCCTGCGCGATGGCGATATCATCTCCATCGATACGGGAGCCGTTGTCGACGGTTGGGTCGGCGATAACGCTTGGACGTTTTTCGTCGGCACCCCCACGCCCGAAGCCAAGGCTTTGTGCGAGATCACGCGCGATTGCCTTAAGGCTGCCATCGAGCAGGCTGTTCCCGGTAACCATATCGGGGACGTCGGTTATGCCGTTCAGTCCCTCGCCGAGTCTCACGGTTACGGCGTGCTTCGCGATTATGTGGGCCATGGCATTGGCCGCGTGATGCACGAGGACCCCAACGTTCCTAACTATGGAAAGAAGGGGAGGGGCGTTCGCCTCCAGGCCGGCATGGTCATTGCCATCGAGCCGATGGTTACGATGGGTTCCAACCATGTGAGCACGGGCTCCGACGGTTGGATCGTCACGACCAACGACCACCTGCCCGCCGCGCACTACGAGAACACCGTCGCCATTACCAATGACGGCCCGGTGATTCTCACCACGGATGCGCAAGGTGCTTGGTGTTCGCTCCAAGGCGGAGAAATGTAACAAGTTCCACTTAGTTGTGGAGCCATTACGAAGTTATTACGATGCGTGCATACGTGTTGTAGAATACTCAATCGCTGTCGTTTTCTAGAGAAAGATGATTGCTTGTGAAGAAGGAAGACGCAATTGAGCTCGAGGGTACGGTAAAGGAACCGCTGCCCAATGCCATGTTTAAGGTCGAGCTCGAGAACGGTCATTCGGTTCTGTGCAACATTTCTGGCAAGATCCGAATGAATTACATCCGTATTCTCCCCGGTGACAGGGTTGTCGTGGAGCTTTCCCCGTACGACCTGACCCGCGGCCGCATCACCTATCGCTACAAATAGCGGCACGCATACACGCTCTTTTCCGACTGCAGGCTTAGCTCAACCTACGGTCGGTTTGCGTGTGAAGACCAGCCATAGTTTTAAACGCCTGCGGCTGGGCGAGTAGATAGTAGGGAAGTAGTTTGAGCGCTACCGAAAGGAAGAACGATGAAGGTACGTCCTTCGGTCAAGAAGATGTGCGATAAGTGCAAAATCATTAGGCGCCATGGCAAGGTCCTCGTCATTTGCGAGAATCCCCGTCATAAGCAGCGTCAGGGTTAAGAGAGGAGACTACGTTGGCCCGTATTAATGGTGTCGACCTCCCGCGTGAGAAGCGCGTTGAGATCGGTCTGACCTACATTTACGGCATCGGCCGCACCACTGCGACGAAGATTTGCGTCGAGTGCAACGTTAACGTGGATACGCGCGTTAAGGACCTCACCGAGGATGAGGTTAACGCCATCCGCGATTATATCGATAAGAACCAGATCATGGTTGAGGGCGACCTCCGCCGTGAGCGCAACCAGAACGTCAAGCGCCTTATGGACATCGGCTGCAACCGCGGCCTTCGTCACCGCAAGGGCCTCCCGGTCCGCGGCCAGCGCACCCACACTAACGCTCGTACCCGCAAGGGCCCGAAGCGTCAGATCGGTGCTAAGAAGAAGAAATAAGGAGCGCTAGATAGATGGCTACTGCTAAGAAGAACGTTCGCGCTGCCCGTCTGAAGCGCGCGGACCGTAAGAACATTTCCGTGGGCCAGGCTCACATTCGTTCTACGTTCAACAACACTATCGTTTCGATCACCGATCCCCAGGGCAACGTCATTTCCTGGAAGTCGGCTGGCCAGGTGGGCTTCAAGGGCTCCCGTAAGTCCACGCCGTTCGCTGCCCAGATGGCTGCCGAGGCTGCTGCCAAGCAGGCCATGGAGCACGGTATGAAGAAGGTTTCCGTCTTCGTCAAGGGCCCCGGCTCCGGTCGTGAGACCGCCATCCGCTCCCTCCAGGCTGCTGGCCTCGAGGTCTCGAGCATCCAGGACAAGACCCCCATTCCGCACAACGGCTGCCGCCCCAAGAAGCGTCGCCGCGTGTAACTGAAAGGATCGTATCAATATGGCAATCGACAGGACTCCTGTTCTTAAGCGCTGCCGTCAGCTCGGGATCGATCCCGCTGAGCTCGGTTACAGCAGCAAGAAGGAATCTATCCGTCAGCCCAAGCGCCGTCGCAAGGAATCTGAGTACGGCATGCAGCTGCGCGAGAAGCAGAAGGTCAAGTTCATCTATGGCGTTCTGGAGAAGCAGTTCCACGGCTACTTCAACAAGGCCCGTAAGATGAACGGCGTCACCGGTGAGAACCTCATGATCATTCTTGAGTCTCGCCTCGACAACGTCGTCTTCCGTCTTGGCTTCGCCCGCACCCGCAAAGAGGCTCGTCAGTCCGTCCGTCACGGTCACTTCACCGTGAACGGCAAGCGCGTGGACATCCCGTCCTACCGCGTCAAGGCCGGCGACGTCGTCGCTGTCGGCGAGAAGTTCCGTGACCTTCTCCCCATCAAGGAGGCTCTGATTTCCTCCGAGCGCTTTGAGGTCCCTGGCTGGCTCGAGGTCGATATCGAGAAACTGTCTGGTAACGTGCTCGCTCTGCCGACGCGTGAGCAGATCAGCGGTGATATCAACGAGCAGCTCATCGTCGAGCTCTACTCTAAGTAGTCCATCCGGGCTGCTGAGGCTGGAGGTAATACATGTCAGAATTCATTAGGCCTCAGGTTCAGGTCGAAGAGATCAACGAGACGTCTGCTCGTGTCTCCGTCGAGCCGCTCGAGCGTGGCTACGGCGATACGCTGGGTAACTCCCTTCGTCGCGTTCTTCTGTCCTCGCTCGAGGGTGCCGCCGTCGAGGCTATTCAGATCGATGGCGCGCAGCACGAGTTCATGACCATCCCTAACATGGTCGAGGATGTCACCGACATCGTCCTGAATGTCAAGGGTCTTGTCTTCAGGGCTCTCGGCACGACCGACGAGGCGACCGCCACCATTTCGGTTGACGGCCCCTGCGAGGTCACCGGTGCGGACTTCTTTATTCCGTCCGAGTTTGAGCTGGTCAACCCCGAGCAGCACATTGCTACGCTCACCGAGGGTGGCCATCTCACCATGAGCATGCGCATCGGCTATGGCCGCGGCTATGTTTCTGGCGAGGCCAACAAGCGCGACAACGATCCCATCGGTGTGATCCACGTCGACTCGCTGTACTCGCCGGTTTCCCGTTGCGCCAAGCTCGTTGAGGCTTGCCGTGTCGGTCAGCACACCGACTACGACCGCCTTGTCCTCGAGATCGAGACCAACGGCTCCATCGCCCCGCGCGACGCCGTGGTCCAGGCTGCCAATATCATCAACCAGCATATGGCCGCCTTTATGAACCTTGCCGAGACCCCCGAGGTCGAGGAGGAGGCTTCGATCTTCGCTCCCGAGGTCACCAACGACAACGCCGAGCTGGACAAGCAGATCGAGGATCTGGACCTTTCCGTCCGTTCCTACAACTGCCTTAAGCGCGCCAGCATTCACTCGGTCCGTCAGCTCGTTGAGTTCTCGGAGAACGATCTGCTCAACATCCGTAACTTCGGTGTTAAGTCGATCGAGGAAGTGAAGGACAAGCTTGAGTCCATGGGCCTGAGCCTGAAGGCTTAATGCTTCGCATATTTGAGGAGAAACTAGACCATGCGTCACAACGTTAAGAAGGGCCTGAAGCTCGGCACCGATGCGAGCCACACCAAGGCCATGAAGAAGAGCCTTGCTAAGGCCCTCTTCGAGAACGACCGCATCAAGACCACCGAGACCCGCGCTAAGGCGCTGCGTTCGGTCGTCGATCCGATCATCACTTGGGCCAAGAAGGGCGACCTGCACTCTCGTCGTCTGGCTATCGCCAAGCTCGGCGATAAGCAGCTCGTTGCCGAGATCTTCGACAAGGCTGCCCAGGGTATGTGGCAGGATCGCAACGGCGGTTATACCCGCATCATGAAGCTCGGTAACCGCAAGGGCGACAACGCTCCCATCGTTATCATGGAGCTCGTCACCGAGCCTTGCACGCCTAAGGCCAAGAAGGCTGCTCCGGCCCCCAAGAAGGCCGCTGCTCCCAAGAAGGTCGAGGCTGCCGAGGAGGCTCCTGCTGAGGAGACCGCTGAGTAGACAATCCGTCTGCATAGGCTATATTCGAGGGGTACGTTCGCGTACCCCTCTTTTTTTGTCGAAATGCCATTGCCTGTTTGTTGGGAGCGCCCATGACCGCGCCGTCTGATTTCAATTCGATTCCAGAGCTCGATGCCACGCTCGTTTTCCGCGTGGCATACGATGGCTCGTCGTATAGCGGATTTGCCGAGCAGCCGGGACAGACGACGGTTGCGGGTGAGCTGCGTCGAGCCATCGAGACGCTGCTTCGCCGTCCGATCGATCTGACGTGCGCAGGTCGTACCGATGCCGGCGTGCATGCCGTGGCTCAGTATATCAGCGTGCCCGTAACGGACGCTGAGCTCGCCCTTACGCGCCGTAGGTGGCTGAGGGCTATGGATGCCCTCCTGCCCAAAGATATCGCCATAAACGAGGTCTACAGGGCCCGTAAAGGCTTTTCTGCACGCTTTGATGCGCGTTCCCGTACGTATACGTACCGTATTGCCGATCGCGACGCGCGCCCTGTGCTTTCGCGCGGTGCGGTGTGGTGGCATCGCTACCCATTGGATGTTGAGGCGATGTCTGCGGCCTGTCCCGCGCTGCTGGGCGAGCAGGACTTCAAGAGCTTTTGCAAGGTGGCGTCTGCCGTGGGCAAGCCCACGCACCGCTGCGTGATGCGTGCCGAGTTTGGCCATGAGGTTGCGTTTGGCGAGGACATCCTGACGTTTACCATCGAGGGCAATGCGTTTCTGCATTCGATGGTCCGCACGATCGTGGGCACGCTTGTCGAGATTGGCATGCATCGCCGTGAACCCGAGTGGATGCGCGAGGTCATCGATGCTTGCGACCGTACCGCTGCGGGCCCCACGGCTCCTGCCTGCGGCCTTACGTTTATGGGCGTGGATTACGATCCCGCCGAGCTTGTCGTGCTCGACTAGGGGAGGGCTCGGCGCGTCGTGCGTCGGCACCTGTCATCTGTGGGCTGCGCGTGTGCAACATCTGTTCTTGGCGTGCAATACAACCGGTGTCTCATTGCTTTTATTGCCGGGGTGTACCATGAACGACAGTTTGATTCACTGCTGTCGAGAGGACGGATAACTTGGTTCGACGTGGCTCGCATCCGCGACTTTCGGTGATCCTTGTGGTAGAAGGTTCGCCCAGCTATGCGATGCGTGCGCTCGAGAGTATCCAGAACCAAGACCTCTACGATTTGCAGATTGTCGTTGTCTGCCGCGATGCTGCGCCCGGTGTGCGCCATTCGCTTCAAGTTGCTGCCGACAGGGACATCCATATTGATTTGATTGACGTCGAGGACGCGAAGCGCGGCGCTTGTCTTCGTGCCGGTTTTGCTGCCTCGCGCGGCTCTCAAATCATCGCCATGAACGCCGATGAGTGGTTTGCTCCGCAGTCCCTTTCCAAGATGGTCGATATCGCGTGCGATACTACGGCAGACATAGTGCTCCCCACGGTGTCGCTCGACCGCTATGATGCACATCGAGAGCGCCATTCGCGCGTCTTGGATGCTGCTCATATTTCCATTGATAGCAAATCTTCGATGGTGACCGGGCTGTCCCAGTTGATTTTAGGCGGCCTAGTCGTTCAGGCCTCTGGCGTGATGTATAGCCGTCCGCTGTTTGAGGCATGCCTTTTGTACGACAAGGCGTTTCGCACAGTTGGGTTTATGGCGTGCTCGCTCTCGCGGGCGCAGCGCGTCTCCGGATGCGGCGACGCTTGTTTCCACGCGGCGGCACCTAAGCTTACAGATGCCTTTGATCCCACCATGTATGCCAAGGTATCCGATGACACCCGGGCGCTCGACGAGCTTACGGACTCACTCTCGGAAGCAGATAGCGGTGGTCGGCTCAAGCTGGCAACCCAAAAGTTCTACTTTGCCGGACTGGTCGCCTGCATCGAGAATTTGTGTCTGAGCCCGCATGGGGTGTCGTCAATCGAGCGTTCCGCCCGTATGCGTGATATGCTCGAGGCGCCTCGAACCCGTCAGATGGTCGCCGCGCTCAAGGATAACCATCGGGGGCTCGGTCTGTTGTTTGGGCCGATCGCCAGCGCCAAGCCCGCGCGCTGCGTGATGTGTACGCATCTGGCAGCTTTTCTTAACCGGACGGGCGCAAAAACCGCCTAAACGGCTCATCTCGAAACAAATTTGCATAGAATTGTTTCGAAATGCGTTCTTATACACAAAAGCCTTCAAATAGCGTTAAACTATTCAATCACTGATTGATTGTCTCCGCCATCTTTTGGAGAGAGGGTTTGTATGGCTAAAAAACGCAATGGGCGCCAGGATGCCATTAGAGATATTGTGCGCAATAAGGACGTCCGCACGCAGCGCGTGCTGGTCGATGAGCTCCGCGCTATGGGCTTTGATTGCACGCAGGCGACTGTCTCTCGCGATATTGCCGATATGGGGCTGCGTAAGCTCCCTGAGGGCATCTATGTTCTGGCAGAGGACCTGCACCTGCAGCGTATGGTTTCCGAGCTCGTAACGGGCGTTCTGCGCACCGATAATCTGGTTATGATCAAGGCTCAGCCTGGCACGGCTTCCGGCATCGCCGCCGCCGTTGATGCGGCAGAGCTGCCCGATGTGCTTGGCTCGCTTGCCGGCAACGATACGATTTTGGTTATTGCCCAGACGGCCGAGGACGGCGAGCGTCTTGAGGCGCTGATCAATAAGCTGAGCAATTCTCGCAAGTAGGCGTGCGGGTCGTGCGCTCGGCACTGTGTGCGTGACATAGTGGCTTGTAAGGGGTATCGACGTTGGTCGGTACCCCCTTTTTTGTTTGCCGGTATAAAGACCGCCCACCAGGTCGCTTTAAACTAAAAGGCCCCCGAGCAGTTTAATAAGCTGCTCGGGGGCCTTGTTGCTTATGGCCGGATGATTTCTAGCCGACCGTATCGTCAGGCGTGGGCGAGGGGTCGGGAGTGGGCGTAGGCGTAGGCGTAGGCGTGCCGCCATCGCCGCCGGTCGAACCACCAGTTGAGCCGCCCGTCGAGCCACCGGTCGTACCGGTGCCGCCGGTGGTGTCGCCACCCGTGGTCTCGGTGGTCGTGGTCGTCGTGGTAGTCGTTGTGGTAGTTTCCTCTTCGTCCTCGTTCTCGTCCTTGTCGTCGTTCTCCGTCTTCTTGGCGTTGTTGGTGCCGTAGAACTTCCAGACGCTGTTGTTCTTGTAGGTGGGCGCCGTTCCGGTCGCAAACTCCTCGCGCTCGGTACCGGTCAGAACGGTGTTCATAAACCGCTTAAAGACAGGCAGGTTGGTGCTGTCGCCCAGCAGGTCTGTGCCGTATTTTTGGATGGGAATCTCGCCCGCGGAATAGCCGGTCCACAGGGCGCACGCCAGCTGCGGGGTATAGCCGCAGAACCACAGGTTGGTGGTGTTGTCGGTGGTGCCCGTCTTGCCGGCATAGGGCTGGTTGACGCTCAGGGCGCCGGCAGCACCCGTACCGCCGCCCTTCATGACGCCGGACAGAACATCGGTGACCGCGGCGGCCTCGCCCTCGGTAAGTACCTGTGAGGGATTGTCGGTGTGCTGGTACAGCACCGAACCGGTACGAGAGTCAATCTCGGTGATGGCGATCGGCTGGCGATAGTAGCCGCCGTTGGCAAACGTCGCGTAGGCGGCGGCCATCTCGAGCGGCGAGATCGAGCCGGTGCCGAGCGTCATGACGGGAACGTCCTCGATGTTGTCCTTGGCGGGATCGATGCCGAGCTTTTTGACGAGCGAGATGATCTTGCTGTTGCCGACGGCTTCCGCCACCTGGATGTAGCCGGTGTTGGAGGAGTATGCCGTCGCCTGCTTAAGCGTGATGTTGCCATAGCTATGGTTGGCGTAGTTTTGGACCTCGGTCGTGGTGCCCTTGGCCTTGAGCGGCGAGTTGCAGTTGAGGGTGACGTTGGGGTTCATGCCGTTTTGGATGGCAGTTGCCAGTGTAAAGGCCTTGAAGGTGGAGCCGACGGGACGCTTGGCCGTGGCATGGTTTACGTGGTTCTCGTCGGCGTTGTAGTCGTAGCCGCCCACCATGCACTTGATGTAGCCGGTCTTGGGGTCGACGACGACCATGCCCATGTCCAGGCCGTCGAGTGAGAGCGTGTCGAGCTGCTCGCGGACGGCATTCTCTGCCACCTGCTGCATCGTGGGGTCGATGGTGGTCTTGACGGTCAGGCCGCCCTTAAATAGCACGTCGGTCGAGAACTCCTGCTCCAGCAGCTGCTTAACATAGGCGACAAAGTAGGGCTGTGAGTATACGTCGACGCCGCTGCCCGAAATCTCGGTCACGTTGAGGGTGATGGGCTCGGCCTGTGCGGCATCGTGCTCCTCCTGGGTGATGTGGCCCAGGCGCAGCATGTTGTCGAGGACCTTGTTGCGGCGAGACAGCGCCAGGTCGGGATTGACCGTGGGGTCGTACTGCGAAGGCGAGTTGGGAAGGCCGATGAGCAGCGCGGCTTCGCTCAGGGTGAGGTCGGCGGCGCTCTTGGACAGGTAGGTCTCGGCTGCGGCCTCGATGCCGTAGGCGCCGTGGCCGTAATAGATGGTGTTGAGGTACATCATGAGGATCTCGTCTTTGGAGTACATGTCCTCCATCTTGATGGCGATGTAGGCCTCGCGCACCTTACGCTCGATGGTCGAGTCGAACTGCTCCTCCTGCAGGATGGTGTTGCGCACCAGCTGCTGGGTGATAGTCGAGGCGCCTTCGTGCCCGCCGCCGAGGGTTGCCACCGCAGCACGCGCGATACCCCACAGGTCGATACCGCCGTGCTCGTAGAAGCGCTCGTCCTCGACGTCAACGGTGCCCTGCAGCACGTAGGGGGAGACCTCGTCCTTGGTGATGGACTTGCGGTTTTGCGTGTAGAAGCTCGCGATCTTGTTGCCGTTGCAGTCGACGATCTCGGTGGGCTCGCTCACCAGATACGCGTTGGCGTCGGTGTAGTCGGGCAGATCGGACAGCCAGCGGTTGACGTTGCCGACCATGCCGATGCCAAATGCCACGCCCGCGATAAGCAAAAAGCCCAAAAACGAGAGCAGGATTATGGGCAGGGCATGCGTCTTTGAACGGCTGCGTCCCTGTCGTTGGCGAGGACCCATATATTGACCTCCAGGTATGTCGTGCCGGACGGCGGATGTGCCGTCGGGGCAGGATGGACATAAGTTATTACACGATAAACCAAACGGGGCGCGCGAGGCCTCGTGTATGCTGGAAGACGGCATTTTTCAGAGTGAATGCATACCTTGGTAAGGAGTTTGTCGATGGCGATTCGGACGATGGGGCCGAGCGGACAACACAAGACTGGATTGGATGCTGCCGGTGCGGCGCTGCCCGAGCTGCTGGCGCCGGCGGGCGGGCTCGACCAGATGCTTGCGGCCATCGCCGCGGGCGCCGATGCCATCTATGCGGGGTTGGGCGGCTTTAACGCCCGTGTGAGCGCTCATGGCTTTACGGATGACGAGTTTGCGCGCGGTTGTGCCGTGGCGCATGCTCATGGCGTGCGTGTGTACGTAACGCTCAACGTGTTCGTGTTTGACGATGAGTTGTCCGACGCGGTGGCGTTGGGAGCTCATGCACTGGAGCTGGGCGCCGATGCTCTGATTGTCGCCGATGCCGGGTTGGCCTGCGCGCTGCGCGCGGCGATTCCCGGGGTCGAGATTCACCTGTCCACGCAGGCGGGCGTTCATAGCGAAGGCGCCGTGCGGCTTGCCGCCGATGAGCTGGGAGTCGAGCGCGTGACGACGGCACGCGAGCTGGCGGTCGACGAGATTGCGGCGCTATGTGCCACGGGCGTGCCCATCGAGGTATTCTGCCACGGTGCGATTTGCATCGGCTATTCGGGGGCGTGCGAGTTTTCGGCCCTGCGGCGTGGGCGCTCGGCGATGCGCGGCGACTGCACGCAGCCGTGCCGTCTGGCGTACGACCTGGTGGACGAGGCGGGACAGAGCGTTGTCGCCGTCGAGGGAGATCGCCTGCTGTGCCCGCGCGACTATCTGGGTATTGCACATCTGCCCGAGCTTGTAGATGCCGGCGTGGCGTCGCTCAAGATCGAGGGGCGCATGAAGAACCCCGATTACGTATTCAACGTGGTGCGGGTGTGGCGCCGGGCACTCGATATGCTGCGCGACGGCGCGTGGGACCCCGACGCCGTGGAAGAGCTTGAACGCGAGCTGGGGAGGTCGTTTAACCGTGGGTTTACCGATACGTACCTGCGAGGGCGTTCGGGTGCCGAGCTGATGAGCTTTGAGCGCGCAATTAACCAGGGCGTGCGCGTGGGGCGTTTGGTCGCTGTGGGCCACGAAGAGGTGACCGTTGAGCTCGACGCCGCCGTGGCGGCGGGTGACACGCTCGAGATTCGGTTCTATCCGGGTGTCGACGCGCGTCCCGATGTGCCCAAGCGCTGGCCGCAGGTGCCCTGCCCGGTGGATGCCGCAGCGGGGAAGCGCGTCGTCGTGCATTGCAAGCGTAAGGTGGACGCGGGCTGCGAGGTATACCTGATTCGCAGCGCCGGCGTGTTGGATCAGACGGCGGCGGTGTTGGAGCGCATGCGGGCCGAGGCGGATGCGATTGCGCCCGTTGCGCGTGCCGTTGAGGTGCTGCCCTTTGAGGGCGTTGCGGTGGATGGCGGTGCGTCGACGGAGTTGGTGGAGTGCGCGGTTCCCGCTCGCATGGTTTTTGCTTGGCAGCTGATGGATGCCGACCCGCGCGGAGAACTCGATTTGTCCGACGCCGTTGTGGTGCTTGACGAAGTGTGCCGCACGGGTGACGCTGACTGGACCCGCTCACTGATGCAGCGTGCCAGGCGTGTCGTCTGCCGCAGCCTGGGACAGGTGGTGATCGCTCGCGAGCTGGGCGTGACGTTTGACGTGGCGGCGCCGGTGTTCTGCGCGAATCGGGCCACGCTTACCTGGCTGCGCGGACTCGGTGCGGGGCGGGTGTACTTGCCGGCCGAGTTGCTCGGCAATGATGCGGAGCGTATTGCCGAACTGGCCGCTGAACCCGGCGTCTTGGGTCCGGTCGACGCCGCCCGTCCCGAGCTTATGGTGTGCGAGCACTGCCTGCTGACCGCCGAGGGTGTCTGTGCCACCGATGCGACGGGACAGGTCCGTTGCCGCGACTGCTTGCGTCGTCGGCAGGTGCGCTATCTGGTCGAGCGTGACGGTACACGTCTGCCAGTTGCCATCGACGCATGCGGCAGGACGAGGATTTTCCTGTCGTAGGTGCTGCGTCGCGTCAGTTTGTTATCATATGAGAGTTTATGGACTTCCAGCACCGCCGTTTTCGGCGAGGGTGCTATAGCAAAAGGAGGATACCCAATGCTGTCTGTTGACGAGCAAATGCGTATCATCACCTCGGGCGCTGCGAAGATCGTCCCCGAGGCCGACCTTCGCAAGAAGCTTGAGAAGGGCGAGCCCCTCAACATCAAGCTCGGCGTCGATCCCACCAGCCCCGACCTGCACCTGGGCCACGCCGTGCCGCTGCGCAAGATGCGTCAGTTCCAGGACCTGGGCCACAACGTCACCCTCATCATCGGCAACGGTACCGCACTGATCGGCGACCCCTCGGGCAAGAATTCCACCCGCCCGCAGCTTTCTCAGGAGCAGATCGAGGCTAACGCCGAGACCTACGTGAGCCAGGCCATGAAGATCCTGGACCCCGAGAAGACCACCATCGTGCACAACGGCGACTGGATCTTGTCGATGGATCTGGCCGGTCTGCTGCAGGTGTGCTCCAAGTTCACCGTCGCCCGCATTCTTGAGCGCGATGACTTTACCAAGCGCTACCAGTCCCAGACGCCGATCGCCCTGCACGAGTTCCTGTATCCCGTGATGCAGGCATACGATTCGGTCATGATTAAGGCTGACGTGGAGATGGGCGGTACCGACCAGCTTTTCAACCTGCTCGCCGGCCGTGAGCTCATGGAGAAGATGGGCATGGAGCCGCAGATCGCGCTCACCATGCCGCTGCTCGAGGGCACCGATGGCGTACGTAAGATGTCCAAGTCCTATGGCAACTACATCGGTCTGACCGACGCGCCCAAGGATATGTTCGGCAAGACCATGTCCATCCCCGACGAGATGATCGGCAAGTACTACCGCCTGGCGAGCTCGCTCACTCCGGCCGAGGTCGACAAGATCGACGCTGCCCTGGCCGATGGCTCTGCCGACCCCTACGAGCTCAAGCGCGCTCTGGGCCGTGACCTGTGTGACACCTACCACGGCGCCGGTGCCGGCGACGAGGCTCAGGCCGAGTTCGACCGCGTGTTCAAGGAGGGCCAGCTCGCCGACTTCCCCGAGAAGCACGTTGAGCTGACTGTTAACGACGAGGGCCAGATCTACCTCGCCGGCCTGCTCAAGGACTTGGGTCTTTCGGCGAGCGCCGGCCAGGCCCGTCGCGATATCGACGGCGGCGGTGTCAAGATCAACGGCAAGGCCGTGGCTCCCAAGAGCTATAACATCGATCCCAGCGCCCTCAAGCTGGGCGACACCCTCTCCGTGGGCAAGCGCAAGGGTTTCAAGTTGATTTAGTTCCGCCGTTCTAACGAACGGCGGACCGGCCGACGCTGCGCGGGCCGCATTTGGACAATCTGACGTTCAACTTCAAGGGCGCGACCAGAAGGTCAGCGCCCTTTCGTTTCACGTCACCTTGTCTCAAATGCGGCCCGCTCGCTCATATGACCCAATCCGCTGTCAAGAGCCACAATGGCCCCGCCGACCGCTTGCAATCGGTCGGCGGGGCCTGCCGTTGAACCCGTCCCGGTCCGCCCCCGGCATGTCGTCGACGCCTTCGGCTCAGTCTCATATCCGCGGATACCGTTCTGTCGGCCCGCACTCCATTCCTTCGGCGGGGTTCCCCAAGTCTGTCGAGGCGCATGCGGAGGGCTCCGCGCGCACAGCGAAATAGGGGGTATCTATCCCCGAAGGCCGCCCGGCTCGCCGGGACGGGGGCTATGTCTATTCCGCGCCCTCCCGGCACATCATGCCGAGGGCCCAGAGCCACCTCACGAGCTCGGCCGCGGTGGCCGCGTTGGCCTTCGCCGCGGGCACGCCGCGGGCGAGCATCTCCTCGCGCCGCCGCAGGAGCCGCTCGGACCCCTTCCTCCCGTGCATCCTTATCTCGAGGGGCACGCCCGTGTCCCTCGGCATGAGCTTCGGCTGGTGCCGTGCCGCGGCGTAGCACCATGAACCCTCAACGGCCAGCTTCCTCACGAGCGCGTTGCCCGCACCGCTGATGCCTCCGAGCCGCACGGAGTCGCCACTCGACCTCTGACTCGGCGCGAGGCCGAAATAGGCCGTGACCTGCCTTCCGGAACGGAACCTCGTGAAGTCGCCGACCTCGGCCGAGAAGGCCGCGGCCAGCGCGAAGGCGCAGCCCTTGATCGACTGGAGGGCGGCCACCTCCGCGGCGATCGGGCTGGCATCCACGGCGGCCCCGTACTCGGAGAGCAGGTCCGCCCGGGCCTCCGCCGCGGCCTCGACCTCGTTCCTCAGGGCGGCGAGCGTCCGAACCCCGCCATCGTCCTCCGGCCTGACCTTGTCGAGCCACCTCAGGAAGTCGTAGGTCCAGTACTTCCTCGGGTTGCCGGCGGGCGTGGTGCCGCCGTAGACGAACCCTCGCCTTGCGAGGAAGGCGAGCAGCCGCTGCTTGGCGGTCGCCAGGCGCGCGGTCGCCCCGTCGTAGGCGCCGGCGAGGTCCCTGATGCCTTCGACCTCGGGGGAGGGGATCCATACGGGGGAGATGTCGTGGGCGAGTATCGCCTTGGCCATCCTGGCGGCGTCGTTCCTGTCGTTCTTGGAGGCCGAGTCGGCGGCCGACCTGGGGATCTTCGAGACCGCGGCGACGACGCACTCGACGCCGAGCCCGGCGAGCTCCCGCTGCGGGGCGAAGCCGAGGTAGCCGCTCTCGTAGGCCGCGAGCGACGGCCCGGGGAACCCATCCATCCACCCGGCGATCTCGCCCCAGGGGTTGCCGGGGAACCTCCTCGTCACGGCCTCGCCGGTGTCCGCGTCGAGGGCGCAGACGGTGGTCGACCTCAGGTGGACGTCCATCCCGAACGCGGTAGAATACTTTGGCATGGGAGCCTCCCAACCTCGTTGCGGCGCGGCTGCGCCTATGGCACTTCAACATCATTGTCGCAGCCCCGACCCGCGGTCACGAGCGGGGGCTCCTATCTTTTTAGTGCCCTCGGATTGGGTCATAGTGTCTGTCGGTACCAAAACATCGGCGTCGCCTTGATTCAAACTTGCCAAAAGGTAGTCATTGGGTGTTCCTATAGTTTTGTCAACCGTCGGGGCTACTCCCGGTAGGGCACCCGGTCGCGCATCACGGCGTATATCGCCCTGAGCCGCTTCCTCGCGACGGCCTTGAGCGCCCGCCCGTGCCCCATGCCCCGCG
>DBFANS010000009.1:0-8623 GCA_048233475.1 Collinsella aerofaciens
TCTACGCCCGCAACACCGTCACCAACGACGTGCTGTACAAGGAGGGCCTGGACCTTCTCGTCGTGCCCTCCGCCGAGCTCTCCCGCGGCCGCGGCGGCCCGCGCTGCATGAGCATGCCCTTCTGGCGCGAGGACCTCTAAGTCTTTCCGTTTCCGGTGCGGTCCCCCTACAACCGCACCGGCTTCGCCCGTTAAACGGGCAACACTAATACTTACGTAATTCATTTCTTCGAAAGGAATCGAACCATGGGTGTTAACCTCTCCGGCCGTAGCTTCCTCAAGCTTCTCGACCTCTCCACCGAGGAGATCGAGTACCTGCTCAAGCTCTCCAAGAACTTCAAGGACATGAAGCGCGCTGGCGTTCCGCACCGCTATCTCGAGGGCAAGAACATCGTTCTGCTCTTCCAGAAGACCTCCACTCGTACCCGCTGCGCCTTTGAGGTCGGCGGCATGGATCTGGGCATGGGCGTCACCTACCTCGATCCGGGTTCGTCGCAGATGGGCAAGAAGGAGTCCATCGAGGACACCGCCCGCGTTCTCGGCCGCATGTATGACGGCATCGAGTTCCGTGGCTTTGCCCAGGACGATGTCGAGGAGCTCGCTGCTAAGTCCGGCGTGCCCGTGTGGAACGGCCTGACCACTGAGTGGCATCCCACCCAGATGCTCGCCGACATCCTGACCGTCCAGGAGAACTTCAACTACGACATCAAGGGCAAGACTCTCGTTTTCATGGGCGACTGCAAGAACAACGTTGCTCGCTCCCTCATGGTCGTCTGCTCCAAGCTCGGCATGAATTTCGTGGCCTGCGGCCCCGAGGAGTGCATGCCCGCCGACGACGTCATCGAGGCCTGCAAGCCCATCGCCGAGGCCAACGGCTGCACCATCAAGCTGACCACCGACGTCAAGGACGGCGTCACCGGTGCCGACGTTATCTACACCGACGTGTGGGTCTCCATGGGCGAGCCCGACGAGGTCTGGGCCGAGCGCATCGCTCAGCTCACCCCGTATCGTGTTACTTCCGAGGTCATGGCTATGGCCAACCCGGGTGCCATCTTCCTGCACTGCCTGCCCAGCTTCCACGACACCAACACTACGATTGGCGCCGAGAAGTGCGAGCAGTTCGGCATCACCGAGCAGGAGGTCACCGACGAGGTCTTCGAGAGCCCCGCTTCCAAGGTCTTCGACGAGGCCGAGAACCGCATGCACACCATCAAGGCTGTCATGTACGCCACGCTCAAGTAAGAGCATCTAGCATCTCGCTCGGGGTGTATTGCTGCTCACCCCGAGCAGTTTTGTCTGGTAAATATCTTGCGTCGGGCGGTGGGCACGGCACGGAAAATCCGCTTCGCGCGAGAAAGTTAAATGATTTATGAAGGGGGGATGAGAACCATGACTGAGACCGCTAAGAAAAAGCGCGGTATGCCTTCATCGTTCACCATTCTTCTAGCTCTGCTGGCAATTGTTGCAGTTGTTACCGTTATCGTCTCCGGCACGTCCGGCGGCGCGGTTACTGCCGCCCGTCTGAGCGATTTCTGCACCGCCCCGATTAAGGGCTTCGCTGACGCTCTGCCCGTCTGCCTCTTCGTTATGATCCTGGGCGGCTTCCTCGGTATGATGACCGAGACCGGCGCTCTGGACAACGGCATCGCCGTCCTGGTGCAGAAGCTTAAGGGCAACGAGATCATGCTCATTCCCGTGCTGATGCTCATCTTCTCCCTCGGTGGTACCACCTATGGTATGTGCGAGGAGACCGTTCCCTTCTACGCCCTGCTCGCCGCTACCATGATGGCTGCCGGCTTCGACCCGATGGTCGGCGCCGCTACCGTCCTGCTCGGCGCTGGCTGCGGCTGCCTGGGCTCCACGGTTAACCCGTTCGCCGTCGGCGCTGCCGTTGACGCTCTGACCGGCGTTGACATTGCCGTGAATCAGTCCATCATCATCGGCCTCGGTGCCGTCCTGTGGATTGTCACTACCGCTATGTCCATCGTCTTCGTGATGAACTATGCCAAGAAGGTCAAGGCTGACAAGGGTTCCACCATCCTGTCGATGCAGGAGCTCAAGGATGCCGAAGAGGCTCACGGCAAGGCTGCTTCCGAGGTCCACAAGGAGGTCAAGCTCACCGGTCGTCAGAAGGGTGTTCTGATCGCCTTCGCCTTCACCTTCGTCGTCATGATCGTCGGCTTCATTCCGCTGGCCGACCTCAACGAGGGCGTCGCCAACTTCTTCGACGCTGGCGCTGTCTACGACGCCGACGGTAACGCCGTCGTCCAGGGCTGGTCTGCCCTGATCACTGGCCTGCCCATTGGCCAGTGGTACTTCGACGAGGCTTCCACCTGGTTCTTCCTCATGGCTATCCTGATCGGTATCATCGGTGGCCTGTCCGAGAAGCAGATCGTTAACACCTTTATCACCGGCGCTGCCGACATGATGTCCGTTGTTCTCGTCATCGCCCTCGCCCGTGGTATCTCCGTCCTCATGGCTAACACCGGCCTCGACGTCTTCGTCCTCGACGCTGCCGCCAATGCCCTGGCTGGCCTGTCCGGCGTGATCTTCGCTCCCATGAGCTTCCTGGTTTACTTCGGCCTGTCCTTCCTGATCCCCTCGACCTCCGGTATGGCCACCGTCTCCATGCCCATCATGGGACCGCTGGCTGTTAAGCTCGGCTTCTCGCCCGAGGTCATGGTCATGATCTTCTCCGCCGCCATCGGTGTCGTGAACCTGTTCACCCCGACCTCCGGCGCCATCATGGGCGGTCTCGCCCTGGCCAAGATCGAGTGGACGACCTGGCTCAAGTTTGCCCTTAAGCTCATCGTCGCGCTCTCCGTCGTCTGCGCCGTCATCCTGACCGTCGCCTGCGTGTTGATCTAAGTACCCAACGGGTACCCCACGGAAACCTTGACGATCCTGTAAAGGATCACCTGGTCATCGTCTGTCCGGTGGGGTCAACCCACCGGTAGACTCCTACCTTTAGCCCCCTTCCGTTCCGTGCGCGGGAGGGGGCGCTCTTGTGTTCCGGCGTTTTACCAAACGCCGGAACCACTCGACGCTGCAAGCCCGCCAGAGCGGCAATCTGACGTTCAATCGTCGGGCATGGCCAAAAGGCCTATGCCCTCCTCTTTCACGTCACCTTGCTCGCTCTGGCGGGCTTTCGCTGACTTTTGCTCCACCTGCGGCGCTGCCATTGTTGGTGCAGAGGGCGCTTTGCCTACTCTGGTGCCCGTTCGCTGGCTTTGGCTCTGCCTGTGACGTTTTCATTGTTGGTGCTGAGTGCCTTGTTTCCCGTCCCAAATGATCTACCCCGGGTCCCCGGTGGTTGCGGTGGGCGTGTTTGGTTGGTGCCTGTTGATGGTCTGGGTATCGGGGAGGGCGGGCTCCGTTATAATCGCCTAGAACATTAAATGGAAACGGGACGGGAGCCATATATGCGCCAGGGTTTCGACAACGCGAAGTATATCGAGCTGCAGGCTGCTCACATTAAGGAGCGCATCTCGCAGTTTGGTGGCAAGCTCTATTTGGAGTTTGGCGGTAAGCTGTTCGATGACTATCATGCGAGCCGCGTGCTACCGGGTTTTGAACCGGACAGCAAGTTCCGCATGCTCAAGAGCATCGCCGACGATGTCGAGGTTATCATCGCAATCAACGCGAACCACATCGAGAAAAACAAGGCTCGTGGTGACCTCGGTATTACCTATGACGAGGATGTGCTGCGCCTGGTTGACCTGTTCCGCGGCAACGGCTTTGCCGTCGCGGCTGTGGTCATCACCCAGTACGCCGGCCAGCCTGCTGCCGATGTGTTCCGCAACCGCCTGAACGCGCTCGGTATTCCCGCCAAGCTGCACTATCCCATCGAGGGGTATCCGCACGATGTCGATCTGATCGTGTCCGACGATGGCTACGGCAAGAACGAGTTTGTCGAGACCACCCGACCGCTCGTCGTGGTCACTGCCCCCGGTCCTGGCTCGGGCAAGCTTGCCACCTGCCTGTCTCAGCTCTATCACGAGCACAAGCATGGCACGGCCGCCGGCTATGCTAAATTCGAGACCTTCCCGGTCTGGAATCTTCCTCTGACGCATCCGGTCAATATTGCCTACGAGGCCGCCACGGCTGACCTCGACGACGCCAATATCATCGATTCGTTCCACCTTGAGGCCTACAACAAGACCACGGTCAACTACAACCGCGACGTCGAGGCCTTCCCGGTAGTCCGTGCCCTGATGGAAAAGATCCTGGGCAAGAGCCCCTACCAGAGCCCTACGGACATGGGCGTCAATATGGTCGGCTTTGCCATCACCGATGACGATGCCTGCCGCGACGCTTCCAAGATGGAGATCGTCCGCCGCTACTTTACCGCGGTCGAAAATGTGCGCCGTACCGGCGTGGGCGATGAGCAAGTCGACCGTCTCAAGATTATTATGAAGAAAGCCGGCATCGATAAGAACTACTCACCGGCGCGCTCAGCGGCCCTCACCAGGGAGCAGCTGACGGGTGGTCCCGTGGGTGCCATGGTCATGCCCGATGGCTCCGTGGTGACCGGTAAGACCTCCACGCGCCTGGGCGCCGCAAGTTCGCTCATTATGAACGCCCTCAAGCATGTCTCGGGCGTCGACCTTGAGCTCGAGGTCATTAGCGATGAGGCGATCGAGCCCATCAGCAAGCTCAAGACGCATTTCCTGGGCAGCAAAAACCCGCGCCTCCACACCGACGAGACGCTTATGGCGCTGTCGATCACCTCGGCCACGAGTGAGACGGCCGCTCGCGTCCTTTCGGGCCTGGAGCAGCTGCGCGGTTGCGATGCCTTCTTTAGCGTGATTATCTCGCCGACGGACGAGACGGTACTGCGCAAACTGGGTATCAACGTGTGCTGCGAGCCCAAGTTTGAGCGCCGCGGTTTCTTCCATCGCTAAGTTTGAAGCACCGCGGTAATTGCATTGCATTTTGGCCGTATCGGGTTAGCGCCCGGTACGGCTTTTTGATCAATAAAGCGCCTATTTCGGCGAAAAATAGCTGTTTACCTGCCTAGAAACAATTTGAGCGGTATACAATAACCGTAACTGTTTCATCCTTAGCGGGATGCCGCATGATGGATATTACCTGCCATCGTGAGGTGTGTCGGTCGCGCACGGCGCGTTAGATGCTCGTGCTCGGTTTGAGGAGGCTGCTATGGCGGGCAAGGGTCGTGCGAGTGTCAACGATATGAAGCGTGTCGAGGTGCTGGTGTTGATGGAGATCGACCAGCAAACTGAAGACAATGGCGGGCCGTATGGTTTCTCGCGCAAAACGCTTGCCGAGCGCGTGGGGGTTTCGCCGTATCGTGCCCGCGCCGCAATCGATCGCTTGGATTCCGAAGGCATGATTGATGTCGTCTCGCGTTATAGCGACGACGGCGGTCAGCTTGCAAATGGCATTTGCCTCACCGAACGTGGCGAGTGGTATCTTGAGGGCGTCCGTACCGGCATGCTCGTTCAAGAAATGCTTGAGGACGAGGTTGCTGATCGATAGCAGCATGTAACCCTTGCCATAGCGACGCCGCCTGGGAAACCGGGCGGCGTTTTGTTTCAAGATTGAGAAATGCAATCTCACGCGAGAAAAATTGCGAACGGTCCGCGGCGCGAGTATTACAATGAAGACCCGTAAGATGTGGATAAACAACTTCTACGGGAAGCGCAGGTAACTCAATATGACCAAGCATGTGTTCGTAACCGGTGGCGTGGTTTCGTCTCTGGGCAAGGGTATCACCGCGGCCTCGCTGGGCCGTCTGCTCAAGTCGCGTGGCTACAAAGTAACGATGCAGAAGGCCGACCCGTATCTGAACGTCGACCCCGGTACCATGAGCCCCTTCCAGCATGGTGAGGTCTTCGTTACCGAGGATGGTTACGAGTCCGACCTGGACCTGGGTCATTACGAGCGCTTTATTGATGAGAACCTGACCCGCGATTCCAACTTTACGACCGGCGCCATCTACAAAAGCCTGATCGCCCGTGAGCGTCGCGGCGACTTTTTGGGCGGTACCGTGCAGGTGATTCCCCACGTCACCAACGCCATTAAGGACAAGTTCCGCCGCATCGAGGAGCAGACCGGCTCCGATGTAGTCATCACCGAGCTGGGCGGCACGATCGGCGACATCGAGTCGCAGCCGTTTGTCGAGGCCATCCGCCAGTACCGCAAGGAGGCCGGCCCCGAGAACGTCTGCTACATTCACGTGTCGCTCGTTCCCTATATCGCCGCCGCCCACGAGGTCAAGACCAAGCCCACGCAGCATTCCGTCAAGGAGCTCCGCAGCTTTGGCATCCAGCCCGATATCATCGTGCTGCGCTCCGACCACCATATCGATGACGCTATCCGCGGAAAGATCGCAAGCTTCTGCGACGTCGACACCGATTGCGTCTTTACCAACGAGGACTGCGCGAGCATTTACGATGTTCCGCAGCTGCTTGCCGAGCAGGACTTTGACCTGCGCATTTGCGAGCGCCTGGGTCTGGATCCGCGTGAGCGCGACATGAGCGAGTGGAACGAGTTCCTGCGCAAACAGAATCACGCCAACCATCACACCGACAAGGTGAAGATCGCCGTCGTGGGTAAGTACACGCAGCTGCCCGATGCGTACCTGTCGGTTATCGAGGCCCTGCACCATGCGGGCGTCTTCTACGATCGCCATGTGGACGTCCAGCTGGTCGACGGCGAGAGTCTCGACGAGCAGAATGTCTCCGAGGTTCTGGGCGACGCCTCGGGCATCCTGGTCCCCGGCGGCTTTGGCAAGCGCGCCCTGGAGGGCAAAATCCTCGCGGCCGAGTTTGCCCGTGAGCACAAGATTCCGTATCTGGGCATTTGCCTGGGTATGCAGGTCGCCGTGTGCGAGTTTGCCCGCAATGTCGTTGGCCTTGCCGGTGCCAGCTCCTCCGAGTTCGATCCGGATGGGCCGTATAGTGTCATCGATCTGATGAGCTCGCAGGAGGACGTGACCGAGAAGGGCGGCACCATGCGCCTGGGCGCCTATCCGTGCAAGCTCGCCGCCGATACCCTTGCTCGCGAGGCATATGGCGAGGAGCTCGTCTACGAGCGTCACCGTCATCGCTTTGAGTTCAACAACGCCTTCCGTGACCAGCTCGAGGACGCCGGCTTGGTTATCTCGGGTCTGTCGCCCGACGAGCGCCTGGTCGAGATGGTCGAGCTGCCGCGCGACGTGCATCCGTGGTATGTGGCAACCCAGGCTCATCCCGAGTTCAAGAGCCGCCCGACCAACCCGCAGCCGCTGTTCCGCGAGTTCGTGCGCGCTTCGATCGGCCAGCACGAGGGTGTCGACCGTCTGCAGGTGACGCCCATGAACCTCGCTACGGACTAAGGGTGCCGGCGAATAAGGAACATACCGAAGCTACTCCCTCGTCGCTCGCCGTGGCGGCGGGGGAGTATCTCGATTACCTCGCGGTCGAGCGGGGTTTGGCGCGCAACACGATTGCGGCCTATCGTCGTGACCTGACGACGTACTGCGCCTATCTGGAGCGGGCGGGTATTGTGTCTTTTGAAGAGGTGACCCGTCAGGTCGTGGAGGGCTTTGTCGCCGACCGTCGCGATGGGGGCTATTCCGATGCCTCGGTGGAGCGTGCGCTTGCGGCCGTGAAGGGCCTACATGCCTTTTTGGTGCGCGATGGGGCTGTGGCCCAAAATCCAACGGCGGCGTTGCGCCTGCCTAAAAAGGCTGAGCGTTTGCCGGAGTATCTATCGGTGGAGGATGTCTCGGCGCTGCTCGATCAAGACTTCCCCGAGGGCGAGATGGGCTTGCGCGACCATGCCATCTTGGAAGTGCTCTACGGATGCGGTTTGCGTGTGAGCGAGTTGGTGGGGCTCGATGTGGGCGATATCCATATCGACGATGGCTTTGTGCTCGTTCGTGGTAAGGGCTCGAAGGAACGCCTGTCCCCGCTGGTAGGAAGCGCGGCGCGAGCTCTGACGCTTTATGTAACTGAGGGGCGTTCTCGCTTGGCGGCCCATGCCCGCGGAACCGAGACCTCGGCGGTCTTTTTAAATAAGAACGGCCGCCGTCTGTCGCGCCAGGGCATCCATGCCATCTGTGAGCGCTACGGGCGCCAGGTGGGACTGGTGGGGCTCCATCCCCATACCTTGCGCCACTCCTTTGCCACCCACATGCTCGCGGGCGGTGCCGACCTGCGTGTGCTGCAGGAGATTTTGGGCCATGCCGATATTTCGACCACGCAGGTCTACACGCATGTCGACCGAACGCAACTGACCGAGGTCTATCTGGCGGCGCATCCGCTAGCACATCGCTAGCACCTCGCTGACCTGCATATTTATAAATATTAAATGGGACGGGCCCCAGATTGCCGATACGCACTTTTGCGCGCATGGGCAATCTGGGGCCCGTCCCATTTTTTGCCAGACACCGACGCGGTGGTGGGCCGTGTGTACCGTGGGCGGGGGAGTTTGGGGGCGATGTGAACGGCGTGTAAAGGGACGTAAAAATCGCCTCAAGGTCAACTTGAAGGTTGAGGTTCGCGGGCGTGGTTCTACAGGTGGCATCCCGCCGTTGCTGTAAACACAACATATTGTGTTTTCGAACATATGCTTGGGGGTGTTTTGCAATATATGGTGAGTGGAGTAGTGGGGCGGGG
>DBFANS010000010.1:0-20274 GCA_048233475.1 Collinsella aerofaciens
AGTACTTCTTCGCACGGGGGCGTAGCTCAGCTGGGAGAGCGCTTGACTGGCAGTCAAGAGGTCAGGGGTTCGATCCCCCTCGTCTCCACCCGAGCATTGAATGAGGCTCCAACGCAAGTTGGGGCCTTTTTTCATATAGGCACACAAGGTCAAAGGCGGCACCATGATCCTCCTGGTCGACAAGATCGAAAAAAGCTTCGGCGCTCGCGTCCTCTTTAGCGGCGCGTCTTTCCAGATCAACCCCGGCGAACGCTTTGCGCTCGTGGGCCCCAACGGCGCCGGCAAAACCACCATGCTCAAGATCATCATGGGCATCGACAGCCCCGACACCGGCCAGGTCCAGTACGCCAAGGACTGCCAGGTAGGCTACCTAGAGCAGGAAACCAACCTGGAGCACAAGGACACCACCATCCTCGCCGAGGTCATGGCCGCCGCCAAGGAAATCCGCCGCATGGGCGAGCGCGCCAACGAGCTGCAGGCCCAGATCACCGAGCTTTCCGAGCAAGGCAAGGACGTCGACGCACTCCTTAACGAGTACGGCCAGGTCCAGGACCGCTTTGAGCATCTGGGCGGCTACGAGCTCGAGAGCAACGCCCGCAAGATCCTGTCCGGCCTGGGCTTTAAGGTCACCGACTTTGAGCGCCCGTGCTCCGAGTTCTCCGGCGGCTGGCAGATGCGTATCGCGCTCGCCAAGCTCTTCCTGCGCCACCCCGACCTGCTGCTGCTCGACGAGCCCACCAACCACCTAGACCTCGAGAGCGTCCAGTGGCTGCGCGGCTTTATTGCCAACTACGACGGCGCCGTGCTCATCGTCAGCCACGACCGCGCCTTCATGGACGCCTGCGTCGACCACGTCGCCGCGCTCGAGAACCGCCGCGTGACCACCTACACCGGCAACTACAGCAGCTACCTCAAGCAGCGCGAGGACAACCTTGAGCAGATGCGCGCCAAGCGTGCCGCGCAGGAGCGTGACATCGCCCACATGCAGGTCTTCGTCGACAAGTTCCGCTACAAGCCCACCAAGGCCGCCCAGGCTCAGGAGCGCATCCGCAAGATCGAGCAAATCAAAAAGGAGCTCGTCATCCTGCCCGAGGGCCACAAGCACATCGACTTTAAGTTCCCCGACCCGCCGCGCTCCGGCGACATGGTCGTGGGCCTGGAGGGCGTGTCCAAGTCCTACGGCAACAAGCACATCTACAGCGACATCGACCTCAAGCTCTACCGCGGCGAGCACGTGGCGCTCGTCGGCCCCAACGGCGCCGGCAAGTCCACCCTCATGAAGATCCTCGCCGGCCTGGAGCCGCCCACTACCGGCACGCGCGACCTGGGCACCAACGTGGGCGTGGCCTATTACGCCCAGCATGCGCTCGAAGGCATGACCGAGTCCAACACCGTGCTGCAAGAGATCGACACCGTCACGCCCAAGTGGACCGTGCCGCAGCAGCGCAGCCTGCTGGGCGCCTTCCTATTTAGCGACAACGACTCCATCGAGAAGCAGGTCCGTGTCCTCTCCGGCGGCGAAAAGGCGCGTCTGGCGCTTGCCAAGATGCTCGTGGCCCCCGAGGCGCTCCTGTGCCTGGACGAGCCCACCAACCACCTGGACATCGACTCGGTAGACATGCTCGAGAACGCCCTGCAAAACTTCCCCGGCACCATCGTGCTGATCAGCCACGACGAGCACCTGGTACGCGCTGTGGCCAACCGCATCATTGACATCCGCGATGGCAAGGTCACGGTCTACGACGGCGACTACGACTACTACCTCTACAAGCGCGAGGACCTCGCAGCCCGCGCCGCGGCCGATGCGGCAGGGGAGAGCGCACCGGCCGCGACCAAGTCCGCTAAGGTCACCGCGGCCCAGCCCGACACCCCCGCCACCGCCTCCAAGCCCGCCGAGGGCAAAAAGACCAAGGAGCAAAAGCGCGCCGAGGCCCAGGCCCGCGCCGCGCTCAACAAAAAGCTCAAGGGCGTGCGTAACCAGCTCAAGAAGATCGAGACGGAGCTCGACAAAAAGCGCGCCCGCTATGACGAGCTTATGGAATTGATGGCAAGCGAAGAGCTTTATGCCGATCAAGACAAGTTCAACGCCGCGCTGGGGGAATATAACGGCCTTAAGCAAGAGCTGCCCAAGCTCGAGGACGAATGGCTGGAGCTTTCCACCCAGATCGAAGAGGAGACCGCGCGTGAACTCTCGTAAGGCCGCTGCCGTGGCGATGAGCATCATCGCCACCGCCTGTCGCATCTGCGGCATTTTTATGAGCGCGATGACCGTGCTGCTGTGCTTTAGCGGCCTCACCGCCAAGCTGCAGATCGTTGGCTTTGTCGTTGAGCTTTCGCGTGCACTGCCGAGCGCCATCGCCGGCTACGGCGTCATCACGTCGCCTTTTGGCGGTGTGTTCCGCCTGGATTATGCTATCGTCGCTGTGATCCTGTTTGTAATTGACTACCTGCTCACGCGCGCCTCGCGCCGCGTCCGCTAGGGGAGCGTTATGTCCAGCAGCTACATCATGAACCTGCTCGCCAGTGCCGTTGCCGTCATCGTTGGCATCGTGATCCACGAGAGCGCGCACGCCGCCGCAGCCTGGGCGCTCGGCGATAAGACGGCCCGTTCGCGCGGACGCGTCTCGCTCAACCCGCTCAACCATATCGACCCGTTTGGCACCATCCTCCTGCCGCTGCTGATGCTCGCCGCCGGAGGCCCGGTGTTCGCCTTCGCCAAGCCCGTGCCCGTCTACCTCGACAACCTCAAACACCCCAAGCGCGACGAGGTCCTGGTGAGCGTGGCCGGCCCCGCATCGAACATCGCCCTCGCGTGCCTCGCGGCCGCCCTCATTCACGCAACGTACGGCAACCTCTACACCAGCATGTCCTTTGCCGTAGCGTCACAGATCATGAACTTCGGCGCCACGTTTATCGTTGTAAACCTGTCACTCGCGTTCTTCAACCTCATCCCGATCCCGCCGCTCGACGGCTCGTCGATCATCGTGCCCTTCCTCAAGGGCAAGGCGCTCGCCAACTACTACCGCCTGCAGCAATACGCCATGCCCATCCTCATCCTGGTGCTGTACCTGCTGCCCATGTGGACCGGCATCGACGTAATCGGTCGCTATTTCGACGTTACCGTGTATCCGCTCGCTGAGCAGCTGCTTAACTTCGCAATCGCCGCCATCTAAGGTAAACTAACAGGTCGACCGTGCAAAACGGTCGTAACATGCACCCAAACCGCGCCGCGAAGGCGCCGTCAAAGGAGGTCGAAGATGTCGTATCGCGTGTCGACGCAGGTCTACAGCGGACCGTTCGACCTGCTGCTGCAGCTGGTAACCCGCCAAAAAGTTGATATCGGCGCCATCTCGATCAGCGAGGTGGCCGACCAGTACCTTGCCGAGGCCGAGCGTATCGAGGCGCTGGACCTAGACGTGGCGAGCGACTTTTTGCTGGTCGCGGCAACCCTTTTGGACATCAAGGCCGCCTCACTGGTCCCCCAGGAGACACCGCGCAAAGCCGATGACGACGATGACGAGTTCGACGAAGACCTCGAGGAGCTCAGCGCGCTCGACGGCGACGCCCTGCGCGAGGTCCTGATCCAGCGCCTGATTGCCTACAAGCAGTTTAAGGGCGCGGCTGCGGCCCTCGGTGCCCGCATGCAGGCCGAAAGCCGCATGCATCCGCGCGTGGCCGGCCCCGACCCCGAGTTCTTGGGGCTTATGCCCGACTACCTTGCCGGCATCACCCTGCGCGGCCTGGCCGTCATCTGTGCCGACCTGGACGGCAAGCGCCAGACCTTCCTGCTGGAGGCCGAGCACGTGGCGCCACATCGCGTGCCGCTTGACCTGACCGTGGCCTCGGTCGACCGCTTTACCATGGCGCACCAAACCTGCACCTTCCGCGAGCTACTGGACGGCGATGCCACCACCGAACAGCTCGTCGTCACCTTCCTGGCCATGCTTGAGCTTGCCAAGCGCGGCTCGCTCACGCTGAGCCAGGACGAAATCTTTGGAACCATCTGCATCAACCGCGTCGAGGGCGCCGGGGCCTATGTGCCCGGCGAGGGCCCCGAGCTCACCGAATAGGAGCCGCAACCATGTCAACCCTTTCCACGCTGGAGGCAAACAGCCTCAAAGGCGCCCTCGAGGCACTGCTGCTGGTGTCGAGCGACCCGGTGAGCGCGCCCGCGCTGGCAGGCGCGCTGGATATCGCCCCCGGCGAGTGCGCGGCGCTGCTCGCCGAGCTCAAGGTTGAGTACGAGGAGGCCAACCGCGGCTTTCAGCTGCGCGAGGTCGCCGGCGGCTGGCGCCTGTTTACGAACCCCGCCTACCACGACGTGGTCGAGGCCTACGTGCTGAGCTGGGACACGCAAAAACTTTCGCAGGCGGCACTCGAGACCCTGGCCGTCATCGCATACCACCAACCCGTGACACGCGAGGTGGTCAAGGGCATCCGCGGCGTCAACTCAGACGGCGTCATCGCGTCGCTCGTGGACAAGGGTCTGGTGCGCGAGCTCGGCCGTGACCCCCAGCGCGGTCAGGCCATCATTTACGGCACGACCAACGCCTTCTTGGAAAAGTTCGGCCTGCGCTCCACCCGCGATCTGCCCGACCTGGAGCAGTTTGCCCCCGATGAGCAGTCTCGACAGTTTATCCGCGAGCGTCTGAGCGGCCGCAGCATTCAGTCCACGCTCGAGGAGCAGGCCGAGGACCTGGACGAGGAGCGTGAGCTGCTTGATACCGATGTTGAAGATGTTGAGGCAGTCGAGGACTTGAAGACCCTGGTCGTCGACGAGACCTCGGAGGATTTGCATGACGAGGACTAACGAAGTAGGGGAGACGCGCGCCATGGGCAACGCAGTACCCGCAGCCGACGCCCAGCCCGTCTATCCGCACACCATGCGCCTGCAGCGCTTTTTGGCACGCGCGGGCGTGGCGAGCCGCCGCGGCTCAGAGGACCTGATGACCGCCGGCCGCGTGACCGTTAACGGCCAGGTCGCGACCGAACTGGGCACCAAGGTCGATGTCGACCGCGATCACATCGAGGTCGACGGCATGCCCGTCAAGCTCAACCAGGGCGCCGTGTACTTGATGCTCTATAAGCCGTCCGGCTACCTCACCACCATGAGCGATCCGCAGGAGCGCCCCTGCGTGGCCGACCTGGTCCCGCGCGACCGCTTTCCGGGGCTCTTCCCGGTGGGTCGCCTGGACCGCGACACCACGGGCCTCTTGCTCTTTACCACCGACGGCGACCTTTCGCAGGATCTGCTGCACCCCAGCAAGCATGTCTACAAGACCTATCAGGCACTGGTAGACGGCCCCCTGACCGATCGCGATTTGGAACCGCTGCGTCGCGGCATCGAGCTCGACGACGGCCTGTGCCAGCCGGCAATCTGCCGTGTCATCAACGCGCGCGAAGCCGAGGCCGTGGCCCCGCAAGGCGTTAAGCCCGGGACCACCGCCGTTGAAGTCATCATCCGCGAGGGCCGCAAGAACCAGGTCAAGCGCATGCTGAGCAAGATCCACCACCCGGTGATTCGCCTGCATCGCTGTAACTTTGCCGGCCTGGAGCTCAAGGACGTGGCCAAGGGCTCGTGGCGCGAGCTCACCGACCGCGAGGTGCAGATTCTCAAGGACGGCGGTATCCCGCCCAAGCAGGCCAGCTCCAAACGCGGCACCGCGCCGGCGACTAACACCGCCAGCCGCACGCGTCACCACGGCAGCCACGGCTCCGCACCCAAGCGCAACACCTACCGTGAGCGCTACACGGGCTAGGCAACTCGCCGCGCCCCAACGCCCGCGAACCATACCAGCACGTCACCCATCGAAAGGAAGCATTGCATGATCGTCGCCATCGACGGCCCCGCCGGTTCCGGCAAGTCCACCATCGCTAAGGAGATCGCCCGTCAGCTTGGCTTTAACAAGCTCGACACGGGCGCCATGTATCGCGCCGTCACCTTCGCCGCGCTCGACCGCGGCATCGACCTGGACGACGAGGCAGCCATCGATGCCCTCGCCGAGCAGATCGAAATCCGCTTTACCAACGGTACCGGCGAGGACACGCGCCTGACCATCGACGGCGCGGACGCATCGGCCGCCATTCGTACCCCGCAGGTTGACGCTAACGTGTCCAAGGTCTCGGCCTACCCGGGCGTGCGCGCCGCCATGCTCATCCATCAGCGCCGTGCCGCAGAGGACCGCGATATCGTGGCCGAGGGTCGCGACATCGGAACCGTCGTGTTCCCTAACGCGCAGGTCAAGGTATTCCTGACCGCCGACCCGCGCGAGCGCGCCCGTCGCCGCGTGCTGCAGCGTCACCAAAACGACGCCCAGCCGCTCACGTCCGAGCAGCTCGAAGCCGAGGTCAATGAGACGCTCGACGCCCTTAAGCAGCGCGACAAGCTCGACAGTAGCCGCGAGGTCGCCCCGCTCGTGCCCGCCGAGGACGCCGTGCACGTCGACTCCACCGCCCACACCATCGACGAGGTCGTCTCGATAATCGAGGACCTCATCAACCAAAGGAGGTAGCCCATGCGCCTGTTTAAGCAGACGCCAGAGGACTATTACAACGCCCCCTACGCCGAGTTCCCGGCGCTCATCCGCGGCACCGTCGTCGTGGTTATGGCCATCCTTTGGGCCTTCTCCAAGCTCATGTGGCGCTGGAAGGTCGAGGATGCCGATCTGCTGTTTGAGCGCCAGGACGGCCGCGGCAGCGTGGTCATCTGCAACCACACCTCGATGGCCGAGCTCCTGGCTGTAGAGACGGCACTGTTCTTTGGCGGTCGCCGCATTCGTCCCATCTTTAAGTCAGAGTTCGCCAAGAGCAAGATTGTGCGCTGGGCCTTTAGCCGCGTTGGCGGCATCCCCGTGGAGCGTGGTACTGCCGATATGAAGTGCTTGCGCGCCGCTCAGCATGCGCTGCAGCGCGGCGAGGACGTCCTGATCTTCCCCGAGGGCACGCGCATCCGCTCGCGCGAGATCAAGCCCGAGGTCCACGGCGGTTTTGCGCTCATCGCCCAGATGGGAAAGGCACCTGTGAACCCGCTCGCCATCTGCGGCTGGTCCGACATCACGCCCGCGGGCAAAAAGCTCATGCGTCCCAAGAAGTGCTGGATCCGCGCCGGCAAGGCCGTCTCGCTTTCTGACGCACCGGCCGGGCTTAAGCGCACGGAGCGCCTGGAATGGTTTGAGTCCGAGGCCATGAGCCGCGTCTACGCCATGCGAGACGATCTGTGCGCCGAGCATCCGGGCAGGTTCTAGCCATGAGCGAGAACGTGACGAACACCTCCGCGACTGCGTCCAACCAGGCAATCGCGCCTACCATCGAGATCGCCGCCCACGCCGGCACTTGCTATGGCGTACAGCGTGCGCTCGATATGGCGCTGGCCGCCGCGCCGCAGGCAGGGGAGTGCACTCAGGTCCATACCTTGGGTCCGCTCATCCATAACCCCATCGTGGTGCGCGAGCTTGATGAGGCAGGCGTCGGTCTGGCCGACACCTTGGACGACGCCACATCCGGCACCGTGATTATCCGCGCCCACGGCGTGGTGCCGCAGGTCATTGACGCCGCTCGCGAGCGCGGCCTTACCGTGGTCGACGCCACCTGCCCCTACGTGAAGAAGGTTCATGTGGCGGCCGAGCGCCTGGTGCGCGAAGGCTACCACGTGGTGGTCGTAGGCGAGCCGGGGCATCCCGAGGTCGAGGGCATCCTAGGCCACGCCGGCAATGATGCGCAGGTCGTGAGCTGTGCCGCCGACGCCGACGCGCTGCCGGTCAAGGGCAAGGTGGGCCTCGTCGTGCAGACCACCCAGACCGCGCAGAACCTCGCCGAGGTCGTGGCTGCCATCACCCCGCGCGTGCAGGAGCTGCGTGTGATCAACACCATCTGCGCCGCCACGAGTGAGCGTCAACAGGCAGCAGCCACACTTGCCAACCGCTGCGACTGCATGGTCGTGGTGGGCGGCAAGAACTCGGGCAACACCCGCCGCCTGGCGCAGATTTGCGCAGACGCCTGCGAGCGCACGTATCACATCGAGGAAGCTTCCGAGCTCCAGGCCGCTTGGTTTGCCGAGGCGCGCCACATCGGCATCACCGCCGGAGCCTCCACCCCGCAAGAACACATCGAGCGCGCCGTCGAGCGCATCAAGGAGCTTTGCCGCTAACCATGGACCAGACCGTACCCGCATACGCCGCCGAGGTGGCCGATTACGGGCGCAGCCGCGACCCCGAGCCGGGTGTGGGCGCGCTCGTTAAAAACGTGCGTCCCGAATCGCCCGCATGGGATGTGGGTATCGAGCCGGGCATGCGCGTGCTCACGGTCAACGGCGAGCAGCTCACCGACATGATCGTGTGGCTCTGGGAGGCCGACGACGACAGCGTCGAACTCGAGGTTTTCGACCCGCGCGACAACAGCGTCACCCCCGTCGAGCTCGACCGCTTCCCGGGAGAGGACTGGGGCCTTGAATTCGATGGTCCCATCTTCGACGGCATGCGTACCTGTGTGAATGCCTGCGTGTTCTGCTTTATGACGATGCTGCCCAAGGGCGGCCGCTCCACGCTCTATATTCGCGACGACGACTATCGCCTAAGCTTTTTGCAGGGCAACTTCGTCACGCTTACGAACCTCACCGACGAGGACGTGCAAAACGTCATCCAACGCAACATGAGCCCCATGAACGTGTCGGTCCACGCCGTGAGCCCCGATGTCCGCCGACGCATGATGGGCCGCAACGCCCAGCGCGGCATGGATGTGCTCGAGGCCATCATGGCCGCCGGCATCGAGATTCACGCGCAGATCGTGTTGTGCCCCGGCATGAACGACGGCGAGGAGCTGGAAAAGACCCTGCGCTTTTGCGAGGAGCACGAGCAAATCACAAGCCTGGGCATTGTGCCGCTTGGTTTTACCAAGCATCAGAACCGTTTTAGCTGGTCCTACAGCGACAAGCCCGAGCTAGCGCGCGAGACCATTGCCATGATCCGACCGTTCCAGGACCGCGCCTATGAGCGCTTTGGCCGCCACACCTTTCAGATGAGCGACGAGTTCTATCTGGACGCCGGCATCGATCCTCCCGAGGCAGACTTTTACGACGGTTACCCGCAGTACTACGACGGCATCGGCATGATCCGCTCATATCTGGACGAGACCGACGACGTGCTGGCTACCGACGCCGAGCGTCTGGCCCGCGTCCGCGCTGGCATTGCCGAGCGCAACCAGAACCTGCTGTGCCTCTCGGGCGCCAGCGCACGCGACACGGTGGCCCGCTTTGTGGAGTCGCCGCATGGTCTCGCCGGCACTGTCACGGCCATCAAGAACCGCTACTTTGGCGGCAACGTGGACGTGACCGGCCTCATCGTCGCGTGTGACATTCTGGAGCAGCTGCCGCAGGACCTGTCGGGGGTTATGCTCTTTGTGCCTAAGCTCATGTTCAACGCTGACGGCATGACGCTTGACGAGTATCATCGTGACGATTTACTCGCAAGCCTTACCAGTCGCGGCGCCGAGGTTCATGTGGTGTCGACCATGCCGCATGAGCTGCTCGATACCCTGGAGCATATCCTTGGCATTATGCCCGCGGACTCTAACACTTCCACTGACCCCACCCATTAAAGGAGAGCAGATGAAACCTATCGTCGCCGTCGTCGGACGCCCCAACGTGGGCAAGTCCACGCTCGTTAACCGCCTGGCCCAGACCTCGGACGCCATCGTCCACGAGTCCCGCGGCGTCACGCGCGACCGCTCGTATCACACGGCCGATTGGAACGGCCGCGAGTTCACCATCGTCGACACGGGCGGCATCGAACCGCTCAAGAGCGATGACGTCTTCGCCACGTCCATTCGCGACCAGGCCCTCGCCGCCGCCGAGGAAGCCGCCGTCATCCTGTTTGTGGTCGACGGCCGCACCGGCGTCACCGAGGAGGACGAGTCGGTCGCCCGCATGCTCAAGCGCTGCGACAAGCCGGTCTTTCTGCTGGTGAACAAGCTCGACAACCCCGATCGTGAGAACGACAGCATCTGGGAGTTCTATTCGCTCGGCATCGGTGAGCCCACGCCGCTCTCGGCCCTGCACGGTCACGGCACGGGCGACCTGCTCGACGACATCGTGGCCCTGTTGCCCGAGGAGGAGGACGAGATCGCCGACGAGTTCCCCGATGCGCTGAACGTGGCCATCATCGGCCGACCCAACGCCGGTAAGTCCTCGCTGTTTAACCGCATCCTGGGCGCCGACCGCTCCATCGTGTCCAACATCGCCGGCACCACGCGCGATGCCATCGACACCGTCGTCGAGCGCAACGGCAAGCACTACCGCATGGTCGACACTGCGGGCATCCGCAAGAAGAGCACCGTGTACGAGAACATCGAGTACTACTCCATGGTCCGCGGCCTGCGCGCCATCGACCGCGCCGACGTAGCGTTGCTCGTCGTCGACGCCTCCGTGGGCGTCACCGAGCAGGACCAGAAGGTCATGGGCTTGGCCATCGAGCGCGGCTGCGCCATCGTTGTGCTGCTCAACAAGTGGGATCTGCTCGACGACGACCGTAAGCGTGAGGCCTGCATGGAGACCATCGACCGCCGTCTGGGCGTCATGGCTCCCTGGGCCCAGTACCTGCGCATCTCTGCCCTGACCGGCCGCAGCGTCGAGAAGATCTGGGCGATGGTAGACGCTGCCGAGAAGACGCGCTCGCAGAAGATTAGCACCTCACGCCTCAACACGTTCCTCACCGACCTGCGCGAGTTCGGTCATACCGTGGTGGACGGCAAGCGCCGCCTGCGTATGCACTACGTGACCCAGACGGGCGTCAACCCGCCGACGTTCACGTTCTTCGTCAACCACAGCGACCTGGTCAACGACACCTACCAGCGCTATGTGGAGAACCGTATGCGCTCGACCTTCGACTTTGCCGGCACGCCCATTCGACTCTTCTTTAGGAAGAAGGAGCAAAAGGATGCTTAGTCCGATTCTGCTGACCGCCATCTGCGCCGTGGTCTCGTTCTTTATCGGGGCGATTCCGTTTGGACTGATCCTGGGCCGCGTGTTCAACCACACCGACATTCGCAAGGCTGGCTCCGGCAACATCGGCACCACCAACGCACTGCGCGTGGCCGGCCCCAAGGTGGCCGCGCTCACGCTGCTGCTCGACTGCCTTAAGGGCGCCATCTGCGTCCTTATCGCGCGTCCGCTCATTGCCGACTTGGGCTATGGCTTCCCCGTGAGCATTATGGCCCCCGGTGCCGCCGGCGACTGGATGCTCGGCGTCATCTGCCTGGCAGCCGTGTGGGGCCATATCTTCTCGCCCTACCTCAACTTCCATGGCGGCAAGGGCATCGCAGTTGGTCTGGGCGTCATCCTCGCCTGGTACTGGCCTATTGGCCTGTCGCTGCTGGGCATGTTTATCGTGGCCGTCGCCATCACCAAGTTTGTGTCGGTGGGCTCGCTTGCCGCGGCCATCGGTCTTCCCATCGCTGCCTGCGCGGTCTTTCCGTACAGCAGCCTCGGACTTAAGTTTTGCATGGCGCTGATCGGCATTACTGTGGTGTGGGCCCATCGTGCGAACATCAAAAAGCTCATGACGGGTAAGGAGTCCAAGCTCTCGTTTACCAAGCGCGTCACCGAGCCCGACGATAAGTAGGAGAGAGTCATGAATGTTGCGCTGATTGGCTCCGGCTCCTGGGGAACCGCCGTCGCGGGTCTTGCCGCCGCGCGGGCCGAGCGCGTGACCATGTGGGCCCACAGCGAGCAGACGGCCGCCGGTATTAACGGCGAGCACCGAAACCCTCGCTATCTGGTGGGCTACGAGCTGCCGGACAACGTGGTGGCAACGACCGAGCTCGCCCAGGCGCTCGACGGTGCCGATGCGATCATCTTTGCCGTGCCTTCGACGCACCTGCGCGACGTCTGCCACCAGGCGGCGCCGTACATCGCGGACGAGACGCCGGTTCTGTGCCTCACCAAGGGCATTGAGCCCGAGTCCGGCCTGCTCATGAGCGAGGTCATCGCCAGCGAGATCGGCAACGAGTCGCGCGTGGCGGCGCTCTCGGGCCCCAACCATGCTGAGGAAATCTGCCGCGGCGGACTTTCTGCCGCCGTCATCGCAAGCAAAGATCCGCAGATAGGGGAGACCTTTAAGGACCTGCTCCTATCCACGGCCTTCCGCATCTACCTGTCGCAGGACATGACCGGCGTCGAGGTTTGCGGTGCCATGAAAAACGTTATCGCCATCGTGTGCGGCATCTCCGCCGGCACCGGTGCCGGCGACAATACGCTTGCCCTTATCATGACGCGCGGCCTGGCCGAGATCAGCCGTCTGGTGCACGCCCGCGGCGGTCAAGCTATGACCTGCATGGGACTCGCCGGCATGGGCGACCTCATTGCCACCTGCACCTCGGAGCATTCGCGCAACCGCACCTTTGGCTACGAGTTTGCCCACGGCGTGTCACTCAACGAGTATCAGACGCGCACGCATATGGTGGTCGAAGGCGCCGTCGCGGCCCGCAGCGTCAGCGAACTCGCCCGTTCACTGGGCGTAGACATTCCGCTCACCTTTGCCGTGGAGCAAACGCTCTACAACGGTGTTACTTTGGATAGGGCGCTCGAGATTCTTACCGACCGCGTACCCTCCCAAGAGTTCTACGGACTCACCGACTAACGCAGAAAGGCTTCCACCATGGGTTCCATCAAAATCGCTCCGTCCGTCCTTTCGGCCGACATGGCCAACCTCAAGGGCGAGCTCGACAAAATCGCCTGCGCCGACTACGTGCACTTCGACGTTATGGACGGTCACTTTACCGGCAACCTCACCTTTGGCGTTGACATCCTCAAGGCCGTCAAGCGCTCCACCGACGTGCCGGTCGACGCGCACCTGATGGTGTCGAATCCCGACGAGACGGTCGATTGGTATGCCGATGCCGGTGCCGATATGATCACCGTGCACTACGAGGCCTCCACGCACCTGCACCGCACGCTCACGCATCTGCAGCAGCGCGGCGTCAAGGCCGGTGTGGTGCTCAACCCCGCCACGCCCGTCTGCGTGCTCGATAGCATCATCGACATTGTTGACATGGTGCTGCTCATGAGCGTGAACCCCGGCTTTGGCGGCCAGAGCTTTATCCCGGGCACTCTGCATAAGCTCCACGAGCTCAAAGCCATGTGCGAGCGCCACGGCGTGTCGCCCCTCATCGAGGTCGACGGCGGTATTTCTTCCAAGAACATTGCCGAGGTCGTCAAGGCAGGCGCCAACGTGCTCGTGGCCGGCTCCGCCGTATTTAAGTCCGAAGATCCCGCTGCCGAGGTTGCGCTGCTGCAGAAGCTGGGCAACGAGGCCGCACAGGAGGCATAAACCCTTATGACCGCAGGTCAAAACCGCATACCCGTGAATCTTGACTACGCCGCCTCGACGCCTATGCGCGCCGAGGCGCTCCTTGCGCAGCGCGAGTACGACGACAGCGAGCTTGCCGGCGTCAACCCCAACTCGCTGCACTCGCTTGGCCGCAAGGCCGCCGCACGCCTGGAAGTCGCCCGTCGCGAGATCGCCCGTAGCTTTGGCGCACGCGTTCGCCCGTCCGAGATCATCCTTACCAACGGCGGCACCGAAGCCAACCAGCTGGCGCTGCTCGGTCTTGCCGAGGGCGCTCGTCAGCGCGATCGCATGCGTAACCGCGTGATCGTATCTGCCATCGAGCACGACTCGATTCTGGACAACCTCCCGCTGCTGCGTGCCGCCGGCTTTACCGTCGACCTGGTGCAGCCCTGCCGCGCGGGCTACATTGAGCCTGCCGCGCTTGTCGAGCTGCTAGGCGACGACGTGGCGCTCGTGAGCATCATGGTTGCCAACAACGAGACCGGCGTGGTGCAGCCCATCCGCGAGCTTGCCGCGGCCGCGCATACCGTGGGCGCCCTGTTCCACACCGATGCCATCCAGGGGTATCTGCACATTCCGCTCGATGCCGCCGAGCTGGGCGTCGATGCCATGTCCGTCGCCGCCCATAAAATTGGCGGTCCTGTGGCATCCGGCGCGCTTTACGTTAAGACCCGCACGCCACTGCGCCCCCGCATTTTTGGCGGCGGACAGGAAGCCGGACGTCGCGCGGGCACGCAGGACCTGCGTACACAGCTGGCTTTTGCCGCCGCCGCCCGCACGCTGGCGCCCCATGTGGCCCAGGAGCGCACAACGCTACAGGCCTTATCCGATAAGCTCTACGCCACGCTTACGGCCCATCCTCGCATTCACGCCACGATGGGCGACTACGCGCAGGCCGATCGTCTGCCGGGTATGGTTTCGATCTACATTGACGGCATGGACTCCGAGGAGCTCATCATCAAGCTCGACGCCGCCGGCTTTGAGGTATCGGCAGGCTCGGCATGCTCGAGCGGCAGTATGGACCCCAGCCACGTTTTGAGCGCGATGGGCATCGGTCGCGAGCAGGCATTGGGCGCACTGCGCATTTCCTTTGATGACCGCGTGAATCCGAGCGATCTGGACGAGTTCGCCCAGACGCTGCTCTCGATCGTGGGTGCCGCATGATCGTCGCCGAGCTTGAGCGCGCGCTGCTGGCACGCTATCCCAAAGCGGACGCCGAGGGCTGGGATCACGTAGGACTCTCCGTTGGCGATCCGGCCGCGGAGATCACCGGCGTTGCCTGCGCACTCGATGCGACCGAGGCTAATGTTCGCCGCGCCCAAGAAGCCGGCGCCAACGTGCTGCTGACGCATCATCCCATATACATCAAGGCACCCGAGGCCTTTTGCCCGGCGGATGCCACACGACCCCAGTGCAGCGCGGCCCTCTACGAAGCTGCCCGCTGCGGGGTGAGCATTATCTCGCTCCACACCAACCTGGACCGCTCGCAAGAAGCCCGCATCTGCCTGAGCGAGCTGCTGGGTGCCGCACCCGTGAGCTCACTGGAGCACGTGGACGACCCCGAGACCACCGGCCTGGGCGCGCTTGCAACGCTCAACGACCCGTGCACGCTGCGCGATCTTGCCACCCGTGCTGCCACGGCCTTCGGCAGCGACCCGCGTGCGTGGGGCGAAGCCGAGCACGCATGCCGTACCGTCGCTATTTTAGGCGGCTCCCTGGGCGACTTTGGAGAGCTCGCCATCGCCGCGGGCGCAGATGTCATCGTAACCGGCGAGGCGGGCTACCACGTGGCGCAAGACCTTGCCTTGCGCGGGCTGCCGGTGATCTTGCTCGGCCACGACCGCTCTGAGGAGCCGTTCGTTGATATATTGATGAACTCTGCAGTTGACGCCGGGGTCAACCCCCGTCATGCGATTAAAATACTGAACCCTTGCCAATGGTGGACTGTGACAAAAGGAGAGAACTTATGAGCGCCGGCGCTACGCTACTCAAGCTGCAACAGATCGATTTGGAGCTCGCCCGCAACAAGAGCGAACTTGCCAATATGCCGGAGCTCAAGGAGCTCGCTTCCAAGCGCAAGACCTATGTGAAGCTCAAGTCCGAGATGACCAAGCTCTACGCCCAGCGCAAGGATCTGGACATTGAGCTCGACGATCTCAACACCACCGAGATTCAGACCAATAACGCCATCGAAGCTGCCAAGAAGCGCCACGTCGACGGCTCCGACTACCGCGAGGTTCAGGACCTGGAGAATGAACTCGCCACCCTGGCCAAGCGTCTGGACAAGATTGAGCACACCCGCAAGGATGTCGTCATCGCCCATAAGGAGGCGCTCGACCGCGAGGCCCGTGCGCAGGCAATCATCGCCAAGTTTGAGGAGGGCGTGAAGGCCGATACCAAGGCCGCGCGCGCCAAGGCCGCCGACCTGCAGGCTCAGATTGATTCCGCCACCAAGGAGCGCACCGCGCTTGCCGCTACGCTGCCGGCCGACGTGCTCACCGACTACGAGCGTCTGCTCAAGCAGTTCCGCGGCCTGGCCGTCGAGACCATCCAGGGCAACATCCCCACGGTCTGCCACACCGCGCTGCAGGCATCGTCCATGAGCGACCTCAACCACGACGGTAGCGAGATTACGCACTGCCCATACTGCCACCGCCTCCTGGTACTCCCGAGCAAGGAAGCCTAGCGATGACGGCGGCATCCAACAATTCAATGCAACTTGAGGGAAAAACGATCCTGCTGGGCATTACCGGCGGGATCGCCGCCTATAAGTCGTGCAATATCGTGCGCCTGCTGCAAAAGCGCGGTGCGCGCGTCAAGGTCGTTATGAGCGAGCATGCCACGGAGTTTGTGGGCCCGCTCACCTTCCGTGCGCTCACCAACGAGCCCGTTGCCGTGGGCCTATTCGACGATCCCTCCGACCCCATCCACCACATTTCGCTGGCGCAGGAACCCGACCTGGTGGTCGTGGCGCCCGCGACGGCCAATATCATCGCCAAGATGGCCACCGGCATCGCCGACGACCTCATCTCCACCACGCTGCTTGCGACGCCGCGACCCATCGTGATCGCACCCGCTATGAACAACGGCATGTGGAAGGCGCCGGCGACGCAGGCCAACATGGCCGCGCTGCGCGAGCGCGGTGTCCATGTGGTGGGACCCGGCAGCGGTTACCTTGCCTGCGGCGACGTGGACACGGGACGCATGAGCGAGCCCGAGGACATCGTCGAGGCCGTCTGCGAGGTACTCAACCCGGCACCTCAGGACCTAGCAGGCAAAAGTATCATCATCACCGCCGGCCCCACGCACGAGCCAATTGACCCGGTGCGATTCATTGGCAACCGTTCATCGGGCAAGATGGGCATCGCCCTGGCGGGGGAGGCCGCACGCCGCGGTGCCGAGGTCACGCTCGTGTTGGGACCGACATCGCTCGATGTTCCCCGCGGCGTGGAGTGTGTGCGCGTGCAGACCGCCGCAGAGATGCTCCAGGCGGCGCTGAGCGCCTTCCAGACGGCCGATACGGCCATTTGCGCGGCCGCTGTCGCCGACTACACACCTGCGGCCCCGGCGGACCATAAACTCAAAAAGGCCAACGAACGCCTCGATCGCATCGAGCTCGTCGAGACCGTTGATATTTTGGCTGAGCTCTCGCGCCAGAAGGGCGAGCGCCGTGTTATCGGATTTGCAGCCGAGACCGATAACGTCGTGGAGTACGCTGAGCGTAAATTGGCCCGCAAGGGCTGCGATGCGATCGTCGCCAACGATGTCTCGCGCGCCGATTCGGGCTTTGGAACCGACACCAATAAGGCCTGGATTGTAAGCACAACAGGAACTCAAGAACTTCCCGTGCTGACAAAACCCCAGCTCGCAGATACAATTTTGGACTTGCTCAAAAATAATTAAAAAAGTTCTTGCACAAGTCCAAAGTTTCGGGTTAATATACTTCCTGTTGCGAGCGAGAGCAGAGCAACAAACAAAAGCTTCGGGACGTGGCGCAGCTTGGTAGCGCACTTGACTGGGGGTCAAGGGGTCGCTGGTTCGAATCCAGTCGTCCCGACCAGAAGTTTGCAGGTCAGGCACCTAGTGCCTGACCTTTTTTGTTTTAAGCAATTGCTTAATTTTGGTTAAGCAACAGGGTGCCAAAAATCTACCTACGCGATAATCGCTTTTTGCGGCTACTTGCGCATTTTGCACACGTTTGAGCCGATTTATTAACGCGGTATGAATCTACATACGCGTAGCTGGTATACAGCCGAGTATAGGCTGAATTTATCGCGGCGATTTACACAGATATAGCCGCTGTAACGAACAAGCGTGTCGCTATATTTATTCCAGTAGTTCACTTGATCGGTGGACAAGTGGGCTGTTGCATCGAAATGCCAACTAGGATGGGCTCTATACTAGGACGTCGCAGAAGTAATGGCGGGGGAGTACGGCAGGCGCTCTAAGAGCCGCTGTATGACCCCATGTCTCCTTAACTCGATTATTTATGTTTCAAGCCACGAATCGGTCGAGCAATTGCCAAAAGAAAAGCCCTCGCAGGATTGCGAGGGCTTTGCGCTAAAAGAGATCAGAAGCAGAAAGCGGGGAGAACATAAAACGAGTCCGTCGCGCTGTAGCTGTAGCAAATACCGCCGCTTTGAACATAGCGAAAGTACGTGGAGCTGCGCGGTCTCACAGAGCGAGTCCAGTGGCTATAGCCTGATGCACCGGAATAGTTCGACCCCGTCACGCCCTTGGATTTGTAGCACTCGTACTGGATGCCGTCGGATTGCATATCCCCGTATACTTCGGTTGCCGAGAGCAGAAAAACCTTGTCGGTCGTCGCCGAGGGGGCACCGCCCCAGTTACCGCCAACGTTATCGGTTGTCTTTGTGACGGGTTTCACCTTTGACTGGAAGAACCTCTTGCCTTATTAAAGAAATACGCCAAATACAACGGGTATAAAGCGGAAGGAGGCGACATCGAGTAACTATCAAAGGCCAGATTAAGGAGCCGGCCATGAAGAAATGCCTACCCTCCATCGTCTCAGCAACTCTTTGCCTCTCCCTTGTCATGACACCATTTGTGCCCGTTGCGGCAGCCCATGCCGACGAGGGATCTCCCGCCGAGAGCAGCGATATCTACGTCGGAGACAACTACGACGAAAATTACGATATATCCCTTTTTTGAGCGCGGGCGCTGCACGGATTCATATTCCAAGGCGTGGTGCGATTCTCACGGATCTGCAAATAACCGCCCCGTCCCTCACAAGGTCAAGCTGAACGCGAAGGAGGAGGCTTGCCTGCGCGATCCCTACCTTGCTGGCACCGCTGAAGTTATCGCCGGTCTCGTGACAACCGGTCCTGGCGGCGGCTTTTTTGCAACCGCAATGACATCGTACCGACTTTTCACTTGCATGTTCTGAAAGGAAGTTGCCATGTTGTCGCAAAACCAATCGAGATACTTGACCACAATCGGCTTTGCCCTGCTTGCATTACTCTTTGCTAGCGACCTTTTGCTGAAACCGCCCAAGGAACTCGTTTTGCTTGCCATAGACTGCATTTCCGCCCTTTACTTTACGGCAACCCTAATCGTCGGACTAAAGGAGAGGAAAAAAGGCGCAGTCGTTGCGTCCGCCGTAGGCGTGATCACAGCCATTGCATCATTCTTTATCTGACACATTGGTGATTTAGGGGCGATATCGTAGGAATACGACCGGGAAAGCCGGGACCAGATTGCCCGGGTTGCCCGGTCGGCTCGCGCGACGGCGCGGCGGTTTCACAGAAAGCTCTCCGGACTTCACGCTGTTTCTGATCGCATTGTAGACAGCCATCTCGTCTTCGCAGTCGGCGAGCACGCGGCGTGCGTCGTCGTTTTGGATGTACAGTAAATCTCGAAGGTCCTCCATGCACCAGCGTCCGAGATTTGGCCATGCGCGTCGCGCGAGCTGATAAGTGTCGATCGCGATGTTGTAGTTAAAGTCCAGACTAAAGCCGTCCCAGGCAGAACGGCATTGTTTCCTTGATTATCAACTTCATCCGGACACTTCCCGCATTCATCCGTGTGTGTACGGATGAATGCGGGGTTCGATACCCCGGCGGCCTGATCGGCAGACCGCCGGGAATTCTCACTCCTCGATAAAAGCCGGCACTCGGTTAGTCCTGCGCATCTTGAAATCGCCAGTCTCATGGGAGACGTAGAGAATGCCGTCCATCCCGTCTCGTGATGCATACGACAGGTGAACTGAACCGCAATCCGATCCATCATTGTCGAGAAGATCGAACGAATTCGGGTCGCTCGTTGCGGCCAAACGACCACTCATGCAAGAGCCATCGTCATTACAGATTTGTCATTCCATATCTTCGCCTGCAAGAATCGCCATAGACGGCTTGGTCGCGCCATCGTTGACATACATCCCGTCTATGCCAAAACCGTTTTCAGCGCCATCGATGAACGACTGCTCGGACCTAAACCTCGCAAATGATGCACATAGCACCATTGCAAGACAAAGGACAAAGCCAACAATCGCTATCTTTGCATAGCTCTTGCCTATCATGTCATTCACCTCCCTCGTATGTATCGAGGTATTCCTGCTTGAGCGTCTGCGAGGACGACTCGGTCTTTTCCACGAGCGTGCCGGCCTCGATGAAGTAGAACGAGTCGGTGAGGTCTGCCAGGTCGTCGAGCAGATGGCTTGAGATGAGCACGCTGCGTCCCCGCGCCACTTCGCTGCGCATCGCGTCGCAGGAGGTTTTCCGTTTTCCCGGATCGAGGCCGTTCAGCGGTTCATCGAGGATGAGGTACGGGCAACCGGTCGCTATCGCCATGGCAAGCTTTACCTGCTGCTTCATTCCTGTCGAGAGTTTACGGGTCGGCTTGTCGAGATATGGGGAGATTCCGAGGGAGTCGCAGAGCGAGTCGATGTCGGCGGCCGATTTCCACGCCTCCCTAA
>DBFANS010000011.1:0-153644 GCA_048233475.1 Collinsella aerofaciens
CAATCTCTCGCCGAGCTCGCACTTGCTCCTGTTCGAGATCGAAGCCGGGTCCCACCCTTCCGCTTTTAGGTCGGCCAACACCGCCCTGAGCAGCAGGTTCTCTATCTGGTCCTCGTTGAGCCCGGCGAGCGGGCCGGTCGCGGGCGGGGCGTAGATCGACTTGTCGGGGCCCAAGCTGGCCTCCTTCCGGCGCGGTTTCCTCGCACCGATTCTACAGCGCGCCCCGGTGTAGCTGTGCGGGAGGTGGCCCGTCGCCCACTTCTTGGCCGCGCCCACCGTGACCCCCGCGAACTTCGCGGCGGCGGTCGGCCCCATGCCGTCCTCCGTCGCCAGGAGGAAGAGCTCGACCTTCTCCCTGCTGTACATGCGAACCTCCAGTCCGAACCGCTTCACGGTCCAACTTTCTGTCCGCACCCCCTTTTAGGGACTATTTCACCGCAACTGAGGTGTGGATGTGGGGTTAGCGCTCGTAAATCAAGTTACCTGCCAGGTAGGTGGCCTGAACCTTGGTGGCTTGGAGTTCTTGGGGGTCGATGGTGAGCGGGTTTTGGTCCAGGACTACCAGGTCGGCATACTTGCCGGGCTCCAAGCTGCCGAGGTTTTGCTCGTCGCCCGCTGCGTACGCGCTGCCCAGGGTATAGTTGCGCAGAGCTGTGGCCGCATCGATGCGCTCGCTCGGCAGCCAGCCGCCCTCGGGCCAGTGGCTTTTGGGGTCCTGGCGCGTGATGGCCGTGTAGAGCACGTTCATGCTGGTAACAGCTGTTATGGGGCTATCGGTACCGAAGGCTTGGCGAATGCCGCGCTGCTTATAGGTTGCGAACGGCCACATGATGCGGCTGCGCTCCAAGCCCAGGTCGCGCTCCGGACCACCCGGGTCGAGCGTGATATGGCAGGGCTGGCTCGAGGCAACCACGTCGAGCTTGCGCAGGCGGTCGATGTCCTCGGGCAAGAGGTTCTCCAGATGCTCGAGCGTGTTATGACCGTGCTGGGGCAGGCCGTACAGTTCGGCGGCCTCCTCAAAGATATCGAGCGCGGCATGGATGGCACCGTCGCCGATGACGTGGATGCGCACGGTGTGGCCGCGCTCCGCGGCCGCCAGAACCAGCTTGCGCATGCGCTCGGCAGGAACCGTCAGGCGACCTTGATCGCCCGGGAAGCGCGGGTTGGTATAGGGCTCGGTGAGATAGGCCGTGTGTTCGCTCGACACGCCGTCGAAGAACTGCTTAAAGCCTGGCGCCGAAAGCAGCGCGTTGTTCGCGTAACGTACCTGCAGCTCTTCCAAGCGCGATTGGTCATCCAGCAGCGTGGGAAACAAATGGGCTCGGATGCCCAACTTGCCGGCTGCCTGCAGTTTGTCGTAGACGTCGTCGCGGATAAAATCGCAGCCCGGCATGGGCATGAGCGACATATCGCATATCGAGGTGATGCCCTGCTCGGCCATCCGCCTCATTTGATCGGCGTAAGCGCTTGCGATGCGATCCTCGCCCAGCCACTCAAGGCAGCGCGGTAGCAGCTGCATGGCAGCCGCCTCGTGAGCAATACCCGTGAGCTCGCCGTTTGCGTCCTTGTCGTAGCTACCGCCCGCTGGTGGCTCGCTGTCGCGCGTGACGCCGAGTGCATCGAGTGCGCGGCTGTTGAGCCACAGCGTGTGCCCGTCGCCCGAATACATAACACAGGGACGATCGGGGAATGCCACATCGAGCGACGCCTTGGTAGGATGCTCGGGCGGGTCCCAACGGTAGTCGCGCCAGCCCTGCGTCACAACCCAAGCGTCGTCGGGCAGGTCCTGGGAAAACTCGAGCGCATGTTGCACCAGCGCCGCCTCGGACGTGCCCATATCCATGAGCATGTACGGCGAGGAACCGACCGAGGTATGGAAGAAGTGCAGATGAGCGTCATGGAAACCGGGGCAGACAAACTGCTCGCCGTAGTCGATAACCGACGTAGCGGCAGGAGCGGCGGCGATCACGTCATCGGGCGCACCGACTGCGACGATACGGTCGCCTGCGATGGCAATCGCCAGCTCGCGGGTGGTATCGATGCCGTCTTGCGCGGTAAAGACGTTCTTGGAGCGGATAATCCGATCGATATGTTGCATGGGCATCCCCATCTCTGGCAGGAAATTCAACACCCCCGAGTGTACTCCCCCGCCCTTGTAACAAAACCCCAAGCGGCAAACGGCAACTTTACCAGCCCTAGCGGCAGGTGGCATACTGGAGAGAGCCTGTACGATTTTGCGATCAACCCAGCAAGGAGCAAATCGACCATGACGAAGACCAAGGCACAGCAGATTATGGCGGCGACCGAGGCTCGCGCGGCTGACGACGTCACCGCAGCCATCAAAGATATCGCTACCGAGTTTGAACCATATATCATCAAGCAGCGCCGGCACTTCCATAAGCACCCGGAGCTGAGCCTTGCCGAGGAGCGCACGACCTCCGACATCGCCAACCAGCTCGACGCCATGAATATCCCCTACGAGCGTCCGCTCAAGACCGGCTTGGTGGCAACGCTTCGCGGTACCGCGCCGGATGCCTACCGCGAGGACGGCACGCCACGCCGCCGCATCCTGCTGCGCGCCGACATCGACGCCCTGCCCGTCACCGAGCAGACCGGCGAGGAGTTCGCCAGCGTCAACGAGGGCTGCATGCACGCCTGCGGCCACGACTGCCATATCGCCATGATGCTCGGAACGCTGCAAATCCTGCGCCATATGACCGACGACATCCACGGCGAAGTCCGCATCGTATTCCAGCCCAGCGAGGAAAACGGCCAGGGCGCTAAGCTCATGATCGGCACGGGTGTGCTCGACGGCGTCGATGGCGCCTACGCCGCGCACATCTGGAGTGAGGTCGACGCCGGCACCGTGAGCTGCGAGCCCGGTCCGCGCATGGCCAATACCGACTGGTTCCGCATCGACGTCCGCGGCACCTCGTGCCATGGCGCCATGCCCCAGCGAGGTCACGACGCCGTCATGGTTGCCGCCGAGATCGTCAACGCCCTGCAAACCATCGTTTCGCGCGAAATCAGCCCCTACGAGCCGGCCGTCATCACCGTCGGCGAGCTGCACGGCGGCACCGCGCGCAACGTTATCGCCGGCACGGCCTACCTCGCCGGCACAGTGCGCACCTACGGCGATTCGACCCACGAGGAAATGCCGGAGCTCATGCGCCGCATCGTGGAGCATACCGCGGCCGCCTTGGGCGCCGAGGCAGAGCTCACCGACTACACCATCGCCAACTACAAGGTCGAAAACGACGCCGCCTCGAGCGAGCGCTGCCGTCAGGCTGTAATTAAGTGTCTGGGCCCCGCCGGCCAAGGCCATTATCGCGGCACGCTTTCGGGCGAGGATTTTTCGGAGTACCTGCGTCGCGTACCGGGCGTGCTCGCCTTTGTAGGTACGCGCAACCCCAAGATTGGCGCCACGTACGCCCAACATTCCTGCTTCTACAAGATCGACGAGACCGTGCTGGCAAAGGGCTCCATGGTGGCCGCCCAGTATGCTATCGACTTTTTGGCCGAGCCCACGCAAGAGGAGCTCGACGGCCCCACGATCGCCGCGGTTGCCGAGACCAACCCCGACTTGGCCGCCAAGCTGCGCTCTGCCAAGGCCACGGCCGCTGAGGCGCGCGACGCCATGCACGATGCTCGCACCGCCCGCCATGCTGCAATCAAGGGCATCCACGATGCGCGGGCTGCCGCTCGCCACGAGGAAAAGCGCGACGAGTAGCCGTCACGCCCATCCATAACAGCCTGGCTAAAGCAAAGCGGGGGCGGACGTTATCTCAACGTTCGCCCCCGCTTATGTGTCGACCGTTTTTCTAGCGCGTCCTCCGTCACGCCAGGTAAGAGCGAAGGATGGTGAGCCAGCGTGGGGGTTCGAGGTGGATGATATCGTCGGGAACTCCGGCGGGCGCATAGCCGCCAAAGAGCAGACCGGCATCTGCCGGATTGACGAGGCGCACGATCCATACGACGACGACCAGCACGCACAACACGGTGACCGCAATGTCGATACCACGCTTTAGCTTGCTCGATGCCACCTCCTCGCGCACGAACGCGAGCACAAACGCAATCGGCACCACCCAAAACAGCGGATGGTAGGCAAAGGCAGCCGCATAATCGAGGCGCAGCGCCGCCAGCCACGCCCTCGTCATGCCGCATCCCGGACAAGGAATGCCCGTCATCAATCGAAAAATGCAGCCAATGTCGAGCAGGTAGAGCGCGAGCCAGGCGACAAAGAGCGCGCCGGTGCAAAAAAGGGCGCGGCGAAGGAGCTCTGCCGTGCCCCTATGTCCCTGGAAGCTGTTCACGCCGCCCTTATTGTTAGGCACGAGCGCCAAGGCGAGTGTTGTAAGCCGTTTCCATGGCATTGGTATTATTGATGACGATGTTCATAGCGAAGATGGGACCAAGGCCGCACAGGAGCGCGCCGAAGATCTGCCACAGAAGAACGGTGGTGCCGTTTTCCTGGAACACCAGGCCGTAGCGAGGAGCGTTGGCCTGCAGGCGGTTGCCAATCTTGTAATACCAGTAGTACGCGTAGAAGCCGCAGGTCACAAACGATAGAAGGATGAATTCCGCCAGACCCGGCGTGTAATCGCCGTCATCCTGACACAACGTGTTGACGTCGCGTGCCAAGCAATACAGGAAGTAGAACGAATAGATACCGCAGGTCACAAGAGAGAGCAGCAGCCAGCCGATCAGGCTGCGGTCAGCCTTAATGGGGTCATAGCCCATCGGAGCGGATGCGGACTGTTGGGCGTATTGACCGGTGTACTGCTGCTGAGGCTGGGGCGCGGGCTGAATAGCCTGGGCCGGAGCGGGCTGGGGCTGCGGGGCCGCAGCGGCAGAAGCGGCACCAACGGCGGATCCGCAAACAGGGCAGAATTTGGCATCATCCGAAATGGGAGAACCACAAGTGGGACAGAACATGAGCCTCTCCTTTTCCTAAGGCGTCGCACGCCTTCAAACCTTACACGTCTACGTTCTCAACAATAGCCGCGACGTTGTTGCGCAACATTGACCAATTTCCGAGAAATTTTGCTGCAACCGTTTTCCCAGGCATTTTCTTGCTTTCGCAGTAGAAAAAGGCACCCCGGGCTCAGTTGCCCAGGGCGCCTCGACCGGCTATTCGGTTTGATTGTTTTCGGCAGCAGGATTATCGCCCGGCTCATCCGCCGGCGTGGCAACGGCATCCCAATCGGGCTCCGCAGGCGTCGCCTCGGACGCCGGTGCGGGGACAGGAGCAGGTGCCGGGGCAGGGGCAGGCGCGGGTGCCGGGGCAGGTGCAGGCGCGGGCGCCGGGGCAGGCGCAGCACCAGTGGCTGCCGTGGGATTGAATCCCGCAGGAGCAGGCTTCTTCTCACCCGGGAGCACAAAAGTCAAAACGTCGTCCTTGTCCTCATCGGCCCATTCGCTTGCATAACGTGCAGCCCAATAGCCAACGGCACGGTGCTTGAGCATCTTGCCAAAGACCGTAAGGAACACCGTGACGAATGCAATCAGCACCAGGAACAATACGAGCGTGACACCACCGGCGGTAACAATCGCCTCGATACCCGTGGGGCGATAGTAATAGCCGTACGCGCCAATTCCGGCGATGGCACCAAAGACAGCTGTCAAGATCCACGTAATGGCGTTGGAAACCAGGCCCGTCAAAAACTCGGGAAGGAACGAAGCACAGAACAGCTTGGTCTTGTTGTGCTTAAAGGCCGCCCAGACCTTATCGAGCGAAAACGCGCTCTCGACGCGCCCGGTCACCGCAAAGTGCATCACGGCAATGTCGGCGAACATCTTAAAGAAGACACCCAGAATCGCCGAGGCAATTAGCGCCAGGACAAGCAGGCCAAGCGAGCCAAACAGCGCAGCCTCGAGCGCATAAGAGCCGTAATAAGAATACGAGCCCGCGGCGCCAATGACCACGCCCTCCACCAGCGAAAGCACTACACCGATAATGGGAATGGCAGCGATAACCTCGAGCACGACCGAAATAACGCTCGAAAAGATTCCGAGACCAAACGACGTGGAACGCATCAACGGACGACCCATGCCGTCATCGATCTTAAGCGACAGGTCGCGACCCCACTCGATGCCAAAGCCCGAACCGCACACGCTCGCCACGTAGGCAGCCAAAAAGCCGATGGCAGCCGCAATACCGCCGATAACGGGGATGAACAGCACGAGTACCGACACGACACAGATAAGCGCCGGCAAAAAGGCAATCTGGCACACGCGCTGCAGCACGCCCGGAGTCTTGGTCATATCCTCAAACGCCTGAGCCGTGCAGCCCTTGGACGCGTTCGCGACAGGTTGAGGAACAAACTGCTGAGGCTGAGGCTGACCCTGAGGGGCGGAAGCTGCAGCACCGGCATTGGGGGCACCACACACGCCGCAGAACTTGTCGTTATCGCCCATAGGAGCGCCACACTGCGAACAGAACATCGAAATCATCCCTTCGTATCTAGAGCGAATCACCTGGATCGCAAACGATGTCTTTGGCATCATTATCACCCAATGTGAGGACAAATACTCTTAGATGACGTATTTGCAACGCGCGAGGCGCTTTTCGATTGTTTGATGAGTGTGTCCGCGCTAGTTCGTGCCGCGGAAACCCTTGCCGACGATCTCGGAGCTGTCGACGATCGTGATAAAGGCACCCGGATCGACTTCGCGCGCATAGCGGCGCAGCTGTACGGCTTCGCGACGGCTCAGCACGCTCATGATTACCGTCACGCACTTGCCCGAGAAGGCACCGTAGCCGCGACTGATAGTCGCCGTACGGTTGAGATGCTTGACGATAAACTCCTCGACCTTAAGGGGCTCGGAACAAATGACCGTGCAGACCTTACGAAGATGAATGCTCTCGATGGCCTTGTCGACCACAAGCGTCTTGGCAAACAGGCCAAGTACGCAATACAGACCGACACGCGGGCCATACAAAAAGGCCGCGATGGCCACGATGCCGATATCGACCAACAGCAGTGCGCGGCCGATCTCGAGCGTCGTGCGGCGCTTGAGGATCATAGCGAGAATGTCCGTGCCGCCCGTCGAGGCGCCAATATCAAAGACGATGGCGCTGCCGAGCGCCGGCAGAATCACGGCAAAGCACAGGTCGAGCCACATATCGCCCGTCAGAGAGACATCGGTCGGAATGAAGAGCTCAAAAAGCGAAACATAGGCGGACAGCGCAAACGAGGCGAAGACGCTCCACAGGATTGCCTTGCGCTCCAAAAAGATAAAGCCCAAGACGACGAGAACCGCGTTGATAATCCACATAAAGACGCCGACGGGCAGGGTCGGGAACAGCGTGGACAGAATGACCGACACGCCCGAGGTGCCGCCAAAAGCAAAGTGATTAGGGGTTTTAAACGCAACGATGGCAAAGGCCGTAAGAATCAGGCCCAGATTGAGCTCGGCGAAAAAGCGCGGGAAGTCCGGCTCCTGACTACGCTTTTGGCCGGCACGCTCGCCGCGCTCGATATCGGCGCGATCAACCACGCGCTCCATCGGCACCACGGGAGGACGATGCACCTCCTCGGCAGCTCGCGATGCCGCCTCTGCCGCGGCAGTCTCAATCGCCCATGCCTGGCTTTCTGTTTCGCGCTCGTCAGCCATTACGGCAACCCCTCGTTAACAATTTGGAAACAATGCGCCCATTAGGGTAACGCGGAACGCGACGATTGCAACCCCTCATTTGATGAGCGGCATGCCTACATCGGGGACATATAAAAACGGCCGGTCGCGCTTTTGCGTGCGCGGCCGGCCGTTTAACGTTTTCGCAGATAAAACCTGCCAAAATAAACATCCTATTTGGTAGGTTACTCGTGCTGGTTGGTGCGGTGCTCGTACTCCTCGGGGGTAATGACATCCTCGATGCGCAGGTTGACGCCCGCCACCTCAAGGCCGGTCATCGCGGCCAGACGCTCGGTCACGCGCGCCTTAACGTCGTCGAAAATCGCGGGCGCGTAGGCGCCGTACTCGATAATGACGGAAATGTTGACGACCACGCGGTTGTCATCGGTGACCTCGACCGTCACGCCCTTGGTCAGATTCTCGGCACCAAACTGCTCCTGCACAAAGTGCATGAGGTTGCCCTTCATGCCCAGGACGTGCGGCACCTCGCGGGTGGCCATGGCGACAATCTTCTCGATCACGCCGTTGGAATAGGTCAGCGAATCCTCGGACTCGTCCACTTCCTCATCATCCTCGTCCGCATCGTCGGCGGGTTCGGCCTCGACGAGTGCCTCGTCCTCGAGCGTTACGTCCTCGGCCTCGGCGGCGACGGTCTCGTCTGCCTCGAGCTCGGTATCGGCCACATCGACCTTTGTGTTAAAAGCCATGGTTCCTCCTTATGCCCACCGCACACGCGGCGGTCGAATACATGCTAGCGGCCGCTAAACAGACGACCGAAGAAGTTGACGATCCCGTTCTCGCCGTCACGGATCTGGCCAATCACGGCACCGATCAGTACAAAGAATGCGATGACGAGCGTATCCCACAGGCCGAGCGTGAGCACCAGCACGGCGAGCACAAAACCAGCGACGGCTCCAAGCGTGGTATTGGGATGACGGACGGCATAGCTCCAGATGGCTGCCCCCGTACCCTTGATGAGACCCATGGCCTCATCAAAATCATTGGCGACCGCGTCATGCGACTCGGTACCCTCCACCTTGGGATCGACGACCTCGCTAGCCGGCGCAGCGCTCTGATCGATAGTCAGGCGCGGAGTGCGGACGGTCTTGTCTTGATTGGTATCACTCACCGGAAACCTCCACGGTCTGGACGGTAGTCTTGGACGGCAAAAAACGAACGCGCGCAGTCGTGCCCGGCGTGCCGAGCATGGTGTCGCAGGCCTCCTCGATACGTTGCTGCATCGCGGCCGCAAGGGAGGCCACATCCCGGTCGTCGAGCGCGATGGCGTCGACCTTAAAACGGACGCGCGATTCGTCGGAGCCCTGCACGCGCGCCTCGACATGCTCGACCATCACGCGGTCGTCGCGCTCGGCAGCAGCCCTGGCACACGAAGAAAGCGCCGCAAGGGTGACCTCGATATTGCGCTCCCCCGCCGGATGCACACAGGACGGCTCGCGACGAGCAAACATCAGGCGGAAGAAGCTTACCAGCACGCCAATCGCCACAACTCCGCCGCATGCCGTCACAACAATGCGCGGCATGGGGTCGCGCATCAGCAGCATAAAGCGATACGTATACGGCCCCCAAAACTGGCAGACAAGCGTACCCAGCGCCACGATGGTGGCGGCAAGATACACGATCGCTAGGGCTCGTTTGAGTACGCGCACGCGGCGCTCCCTTCAAATCTCGGCTCTCGAAATGCAAAACGGTTCGCATCATTATAAAAGAGCCGGGTCCGGTGCTCTACGCACGCGGATCCGGCTCATCTATTCCACGAGGCTTGCATGCTCGCTTCATTATGCCCAGATATGCACGGCTTAACCCGTGCGGACGCTACTCCTCCTCGAGGGCAGCAATGACCTCGTCGGTCATGTCCATGGTGCTGTAAACATCCTGGACGTCGTCGAGCTCCTCAAGACGGTCGATGAGGCGCTGAACCTTCTTGGCGTCGGCGCCGGAGACCTCGGTCGGGGTGGTCGGGACCATGGTGGTCTCGGAGCCCTTGACCTGGACGCCCTGCTCCTCGAGCGCCTTGGAGACAGCCATGACCTCGTTGGCAGTAGTCCAGACGATCCACTCCTCGCCGGCGTCCTCGTAGTCCTCGCCACCGGCCTCGGCGATCGCCATCATAAACTCATCCTCGTCGCCGGCAGCACCGTTGGCGATCATGGTCTCCTTCTTGGCGTTCTCGTCCAAGATCTCCTTGGCGACGACAATCTGGCCCTTGCGCTCAAACTGGAAGGCGACGGAGCCGGAGGTGCCCAGGTTGCCACCAGCGTGGGAGAAGGCGGAACGGACATCAGCGGCGGTACGGTTGCGGTTGTCGGTCAGGCAGTCGACGTAGACGGCGACACCGGCGGGACCGTAGCCCTCGTACACGATGTTCTCGTAGACGGCGGCATCGGCACCCGAACCAAAAGCCTTGTCGATAGCGGACTTGATCTTGTCCTTAGGCATGGACTGAGCCTTGGCCTTGGCAACGGCAGCGGCGAGGCTGGCGTTGTTCTCGGGCAGCGGGTCACCGCCGAGACGGGCAGCAACGGTGATGTTGCGGCTGAGCTTGGAGAAGAGGGCGGAACGCTTGGCGTCCTGCGCGCCCTTACGATGCTTGGTTGTGGCCCACTTAGAGTGTCCGGACATACGTGTCTCCTATCGGTTTCGACCTAAAGCCCAGCGCAGATGCTCGGGCAATATAAACAAACGTCGTTATGATATACCTACTGGCCTGCGAGATAAACCCCAAAATGAAGGCGTCGTGATGATGGCCCCTTTGGTGCAAAGAAACCTGACCTCAATGCACCAAGTTAGGACCAGAGGAAGTCGCTGCGGGTGACGGTGGCGCCGACGGCGAAGGGCATGCAGGCGATGACCGGATACAGGTAGCGCATGTAGGTCGAGCCGTTGCACGGGCCAATCAGGCACACGGCGAGTACGCCCAACAGCGGCACCCAGATCGCCAGCGCACGCCATGAATGACGACGCAGCAGGTAGACCACCACGGCAATCATGATCCACACATAGGTGGCCGAGCTCATGGTGAGCGAAATAAACGGGATGCGCTGCACCGCCACACGGTACAGATTGATCAGGTGGTCGCACCAGCGCACCACGTTGCTGTCAACCGGATGGAAGTCGAAGTATTTGAGGTTGTCGGGACGCGCCATGATCTCGGCACTACGCGCCGTGCTGTAGACCCAGGCATCGCGCGCGCTCGGATAAAAATAACCATAGTAGTTATTGATAAGCGCCGAAATATAGCACTCGGGATCCTTCTTAAACATCTGAGCCCATACCTCAAAATAGGCATCGATGTCCTCCTGCGAGGCGTACTCGTTAAAGCAGTTCTTGACGGCGTCGGACTTGTCGGGGTTGTAGCGGCGGCCCAGGTTCTCGTACTTGAGCACCCGATCGATCGCAGCGCGCTCCTCATCGGTTACCAAACCGTCGCAGGGCGCCTCCACGATGGTGCCGTCCTCCTTAACCGTGGGGTTGACGCCCGAGTTAAGGCCGTCGTGCTTTTGGACGAAACGAGCCGTCTGCTGGAACGGAATCGAAAGGATTTCGCGCTTGGAACCGGGCGTAATATCGTGCGCTGGCATAAAGACCTTGGTGAAGTACATATTAGAGGCAAGGCAGAGTGCAAGCACCGCAAGAACTCCCACCCAGCGGAAACGCGGGATGCCGCCCGAAGGCGCAGCACCAGCCTGCTTGGCTGCACGATGAGCCACATGCGCGTCCCATGCGCAAAACGCCGCCGCGATTACGCATGCCGCCAGGGGAAACACCAGGCCGCCGTTGCGCAGAAACGTGGAACCCATGGCGCCCAGAGCGAGCAGCAGCCAGTCGTGGCGCGCAAAGAGCACGGGCCTCTGTTCGCCCGCACGCTCGGCATTGGCATCGCGACGGGGCAAGCCACATGCCACGAGCTTGACGGTCTGTACCAGCAGCACCAAAAACGCGTCGGCAAAGAGCACGTCTTTGGTAAGCAACGCCGCGTAGTTAGAGAACATCGGCATAAACGCAAAGAACAGCAGGATCGCACCGCGAACCGGCAGGCTCACGCCCAATTTGCGCAGCGACGAAATGGAATAGGCCATGCAGGCAGCCGTGATGATGAACTGAGCACAGGTGTAGATGGCAAGACCCGCGTTAGCGCTGTTGAACAGCGAAAGCCCCAGCTGAACGCACGAGCCGATAATGGCCGTGTGCACTACGGGATGATGCCCGTTGAGCAGCACGTTGGGGTTGAGTAGGCGCAGGTAGTCGCTCGTGCCGTTGGGATAGTTGAACCACTGGCGAATCTGCGCGCCCGTATCTCCCATAAAAAGGCCGGGCAGCGAAGCGATGAGCGTGGGCGCCCAGGCGATCATAAGCACCAGGAAGGGCCCGGCAAAGGGATGGACCGAGAGCACGGCGTGAGTCACACGCCATACGCGGCCAAAGTGCGCTTCGGAAAACGGGATGCGTCGGGAGCTCAGCCAATCTAGACACTCAAAGGCAAGGTAGAAGGCAACGACCGCCAAGAGCATCCAGCCCGCGCCGCCAATCCAGGCGCAGATGATGCGGGCTTTGTCGCCAAGGACGATCTCGGCCGAGTCGGTGAGATCGTAGCTGCGGCCGAACACCATGCAGATGGCGAAGAACAGCGACGGCAGAATGATCGATGGACGCCAGGTGTCGCCACGGCCAAAGAACACGTAGCGAAACGGCAAGGTGAGCAGGCAGGCAAGTGCAAGCAGCATGACCGCATCGGTATGGCCGGCAAACGAGAGGAGCACCTCGTAGCACACGTACAGCATGCCCGAGGCTTTGGGGTCAATCGCCAAGACTGCGTTGCTCGACACCGGGGCGGGATCGATGGAAAACGCCGTGGTCGCCAACAGCGCGAGCAAAAATGCGATGAGCGTCTGCTTGGCGGGATAGCGCTTAAACCAAACGATGCGGGCGGCGTCACGCGCAGCCGTTGCGGAGAGGTCGGAATCCTTCACAGTCCGAATAGCCTTTCTAGAAACCTGCCAAAAAGGGACAGGTTTATTTTGACAGGTTTTATCTGGGGAAACGTTACGGTTCTGTCATCGTTGCCCGGCAAAACCACCACCAAGGTGCCTGCCCCTTTGCGGTGGCATGTGGTGGCTAGACGTCGAGGTAGATGCGCTGGGGACGGTCGCGACGAAGGGCAAAGATGATGAGCGCCAGGCCCGCAATCACGAGTGGCAGGCTCAGTAGCTGACCCATGGTGATGACGCCGCCCAGCAGATAGCCCAGCTGGGCATCGGGCACGCGCACAAACTCAATGAGGAAGCGGACGATGCCGTAACCCATCACAAACACACCCATAAACGTACCCTGGGGCAGCAGCGGTTTTTTGCGGCTGAGCACCTGCAAAATGCAGAAGAGCACGATGCCCTCGAGAAATGCCTCGTAGAGTTGGGATGGATGGCGCGGCATATCGCCCGCGGTGCCGCCAAAGATTACGCCCCAGGGCAAATCGGTCGGCTTGCCCCACAGCTCGCCGTTGACAAAGTTGGCGCAGCGCCCCAGGCACAGGGCCAGCGGAGCACCGATGACCGCGAGGTCTGCCAAAGTCCACGCATCGAGCTTGTACATGCGGCACACGAGCACGCCGCCGATGATGCCGCCCACCAGGCCACCATGAAAACTCATGCCGCCCTCGTTGGTGGCAAAGATCTCGAGCGGATGCGTCCAGTAGTAGCCATCACCGTAAAAGATGACGTAGAACAGGCGGGCGCCAATGATAAGGCCAAAGACCACGCCGACCACGACGCTCGTCAGGTCGTCGACCGTAATGTCAAAACCCCAACGGCACTGCGTGCGATACATGACGACCGCCGTGAGCAAAGCCCCGACCACATAGGCCAAGCCGTACCAGTAGATGGTGATGGGCCCCGCCGAAATGGCGACGGGATCAAGCATATGGTAGAGGTCGTTGAGCATATCGGTCCCCCTGCTCCCTACATACAAATGCGGCCGCGGGCCTTGCGCTCGCAGCCGCATATTTGGGCGTAACGTCTATGCGGAGTATGCCGTCCGCAGCTTTCGGATCTTAGAACGGCGCGTACTCGTCGTACAGATCGTCGGTCTCGCCGGAGGCATTGATCTGCTCAACACGGGTAACGCCGGGCACATGCTCCTTGAGGATACGCTCGATACCCATGGACAGGGTCAGTGCGCTCATAGGGCAGCCGGCGCAGGCGCCCTGCAGCTCCAGCTTGACGACACCCTCGTCGTCGACGCCCACATACTCCATATCGCCGCCATCGGCCTGCAGGTTGGGGCGGATCTCTTCAAGAACCTTCTTAAGCAGCTCTTCGTTAACAGCCACAGGGGCTCCTTTCTCACAATAACGCGGGCACGCCCGCGGACAGAAGCTATGTTACTACAGCCATGTACCCGCTCACGAGCCGTCCATGCGCGCAGACGCGACTTTCACGAGTAGTCAATTTGGGACGGGGCTCTTTTGGCTGTTTTGCCGCCAGCTAGCGTTGGCACGCACTACTGCTGAGCCTGTCCCCCGGTACCAATCTGGACATCGACGATGACCTGGCGGTAGCTGATGCCACAGGAGTCGAGGATGCGGCGGCTGATGCGTCCATCATCGGTGTCGGCGTACTTGTTGTCCAGGTAGACAACCTCGCCCACGCCCACCTGAGCCAAAATCTTGGCGCAGTCATGGCACGGGAACAGCGTGACGTAGACCGTGGAACCCTCGAGGTCCTTGAGCGAGCCACGGTAGTTGAGCACGGCGTTGGCCTCGGCATGGACCACGTAGTTGTGCTTGTCCTGCAGCGGGTCGTCGCTCGTACCCCACGGAAAAAAGTCGTCGTTGAGCGCCGAGGGTGTACCGTTGTAGCCCACCGAAAGGATGCGGTGGTTGGTGTTGGCGATGCACGCACCCACCTGCGTGTTGGGGTCCTTGCTGCGGCGCTGCGCGGCGATGGCCACGCTCATAAAGAACTCGTCCCAGCTAATGACGTCCAGGCGCTTGCCTGACGAAGTTTGATGAAGATCGTCCGACATGGCAGACACCTCCGTAATCGCAATAGTTTGACCCATTGTAGCAGGTGAAAGGTGAGGGCGTTTGTCCCACCGGCGCCCTCACTTTTACACGCGGCGGGGCTTTTGGTTGATGTGGTAGAGCTCGGCGAGACCCCGCAGCGTCAGCGCGTCGTCGACCGTCAGGCTATGGCCGACCAGCGACGCGAGTGCCTCGGCATCGTCGCCGGTAATGACGATGGGCACGTCGCCCTCCCCCGCCGCCTTGGTCGCGCGCATCTCGGCAAGCACCATGTCGAGCATACCGTCGATGCGGGCCACCTCGCCCAAGACCACGCCCGAGCGCATCGCCTCGCGCGTGTTGCGGCCGATGACATGCGTGGGTGCCGAGGGCTCAACCTGGGGTAGGCGCGCCGCAGCGGCCGAGAGCGAGCGGGCGCCGAGCGCCAGACCCGGCGCGATGACGCCGCCCACAAAGGTACCGCGCGCATCGATGACCTCAATATTGGTCGTAGTGCCCAGGTCAATCACGATGCACGGTGAGCCGTAGACGGCGCGGGCCGCCACGGCATCGGCGATGCGGTCGGGGCCGATCTCGGCCGGGTCGTCGTAGTGCACGGGCATGCCGGTCTTGAGGCCCGGCCCCACGGTGAGCACGCGCCCCGTGCAGGTACGGGAAAGAGCCGCCTTCCACGGGCGCTCGAGCGCCGGCACCACGCAGCTCAGCACTGCGCCCGCGGGAACGAGCACACCAGGCATGCCCGCATCGGCTGCCAGCGCGGCCATGACTTGAGCGAGACGCATACGCACTTCGTCGGCCGTAATGCTCGACGGCGTCGTGATCTCGCACGTCGCAAGCGGGCACTCCTGCGCCGCGGCCGAATCCTCGGCAAACAGGCCAAAGCGAATGAACGTGTTGCCCACGTCGACCGTCAATATATATGCGCACCCATTAAGCATCGTCGGCGCTCCTTTCGTCTGCCCAGCAGTATATCGCCTACCTAAACCAGTCATCCCGAAATGACTAGCTTGCGGTTATACTGGTGCGCGGTCGCGCGCGAGCTCACGCGGCGGCCCTTGGTAACCCGACTTCCCGCGCCGTATCCGTAGCGGCGCTCCCGGGGGAAGCGGATATACGCAAAGGAGTTCTATATGAGCAATCCCTCGAACCGCGCTTCGATGCGCGGGCAACTCACGCTGCGCGGCGTCGTCATCGGCGTCCTTGGCTGCGTGATTATCACGGCAAGCTCGGCCTACACCGCCCTCAAGATGGGCGCTCTCCCCTGGCCGATCGTCTTCGCTGCCGTCATTTCGCTGTTCTTCCTTAAGCTCATGGGCAATGCCAGCCTCAACGAGGCCAACGTCACCCACACCATCATGTCCGCGGGCGCCATGGTCGCCGGCGGCCTGGCGTTTACCATCCCGGGCGCCTGGATGCTGGGATATGCCGACCAGATCAGCTGGCTCGACATGTTTATCGTGGCACTCGCCGGCACCATCCTGGGCCTGCTGGCCACCGCGCTCATCCACCGTCACTTTATCGTGGACGCCGCGCTTGAGTTCCCCACCGGCAACGCCGCAGCTCAGACCCTGCGCGCAACCGAGGCCGGCGGCAAAACCGGCAAGCAGCTCTTTGGCTCCATGGCCATCGCCGGCATCTATAGCGTGCTGCGCGACGCCCTGGGCGTGGTGCCCAGTATGCTATGCACGCTCAACATCCCCGGCGTGACCTTTGGTATCTACAACTCGCCCATGCTGCTCTCCGTCGGCTTCCTCGTGGGCTTCGCCCCCGTCGCCTTCTGGTTTGCCGGCGCCCTGCTGGGCAACTTTGGCATCATCGTGGGCGGCACCGCTGCCGGTCTGTTCGACGTTATAACTGCGCAGGGCATCGTCAAGTCCCTGGGCATGGGCCTCATGATGGGCTTTGGCGTCGCCGTCGTCCTCAAGGACATCCTGCCGCAGGTCGCCGGCATCGTCCGCGGTCTTGCTGCCGACAGCTCCACCGACACCGACGAGCAGTCGCTCATCTCGGGCTCCCTTAAGCTCGACGCCGGCATCATCGGCCTGGGCGCTGCCGCCATCGCCGTGATCATCGCCATCGTGCTCGACCTTGGCCCCGTTCCGGCCGTCATCGTCACGTTGTTCACCTTTGTCACCACCATCATGAGCGCGCAGAGCTGCGGCCAGACGGGCATCGACCCCATGGAGATCTTTGGCCTCATCGTTATGCTCATCGTGGCTGCCTTCGCGCAGATTGCTCAGGTCAAGCTGTTCTTTATCGCCGGCATCGTTGCCGTGGCGTGCGGCCTTGCGGGCGACGTCATGAACGACTTTAAGGCCGGCGCCGTGCTGGGTACCAACCCGCGTGCGCAGTGGATCGGCCAAGCCATTGGCGGCATCGTGGGCGCCCTGGTCGCCGCAGCTGTCATGGTCGCGCTCGTCACCGCCTATGGCCCGGACGCCTTTGGCCCCGACAAGAGCTTTGTTGCCGCGCAGGCAAGCGTCGTCGCCACCATGGTCTCGGGCATCCCGAGCGTGCCGTGGTTCGTTGGCGGCTTTATCGCCGGCATCGTCATGTACTGGCTCGGCATTCCGGCCATGATGATCGGCCTGGGCGTGTACCTGCCGTTCTACATGTCACTCACGGCATTCCTGGGCTCCTGCGTCAAACTCGCCTACGACAAGTGGTCCGCCCACCGCGACGCCACCGCTGGTCTTTCTGACGAGGAGAGGGCTGCCAAGGACGCCGCCTTCCAGGAACAGGGTCTGGTCGTTGCCAGCGGCCTGCTCGGCGGCGAGTCCATCGTCGGCGTTATCCTGGCGTTTGTCTCTGTTGGCCTGAGCCTGCTGGGCTAAGTCGAGCAGCTGCTCGACAGCAACCATATTGCCTACGGCTTGCCCGGTCGGCAGCTTTTGCGGCTGCCGACCGGGCTTTTTGATATCGCAACAAAGAAAGGCCGGCGCACTGCGTTTAACAGCGCGCCGGCCTTATCGTTTGGCTAACGAGACGGTCCCGTTATGAATTGAAGTTCGTTGCAGAAACTACGCTCGAAACGCTACATCTGCTTGCGACGGCGATCGCCGAGCGTCACGCCCGCGGCAACGAGCGTAATGCCGCCGATGACGAACACCTCGCCCGCAAGAGCGGAATTGTCGCCAGTCTGGGCGAGCGCGGCAGGCGCAGCCTGTTTCTTGGCAACGGGGGCCTTTGCAGCAGCCTGCGCAACCTGAGGCTTGGCCTGCGGCTCGGCCTTGGGATGATACTTGTCGTACTCGGCCTGCGCGGCAGCCAGGGCATCCTTGGCATCGCCAAGCTCGGCAAGCGCGGCGGCATAGGCGTCGTTGGCATCGGACAGCTTGGCATCGGCATCGCTCAGAGCAGCCTTGAGACCAGCAGCGGCATCGACGGCAGCCTTATAGCGAGCGTAGGCAGCGTTCAGCTTGACCAGCTTCTCGTTGCCCGTCGTGCCCGCGGCAAGGGATGCCTTGTGGTCGACAGCCTCAAGATCGGCCTTGAGTGCCTCGTCGTTGGCAAGCTCGGCCTTGGCCTTGACGATCTCGAAGTTCGCATCGACGACGGCTCCGTTGGCGGCCTCGAGCTGCTTCTGGGCATCGGCGACACCGGCGACGGTAGCGTCATAGGTGGCCTTGGCGTCGTCGACCGCCTTCTGGGCGCCGGCGAAGCGCTCGAAGGCCTTGTTCGCGGTAGCCAGCTCGCCCTCGGCGGCCTTGGCCTTCTCCTGTGCGTCGGACAGGGCCTGCTTCTTGGCGGCAACTGCCTGCTTGGCGTCCGAAAGAGCGGTCGCGGCGTGCGTATCTGCGGCCTGAGCCTTGTCAACGCCAGCCTGGGCAGTGTCGTCGGCCTTCTTGGCATCGTCAAGCGAGCCCTGCTTATTCGCAAGGTCCGCCTGGGCGGCATCGCGCTTGGCGGCAAGGTCCTTGACCGAAGCCGTGGCGTTGTCATACGCCTCATTGGCCTGTTCGGACTTTGCCTTGGCGGCATCGCGGGCGCTGCGAGCCTTCGCCTTGTGAGCAGCGGCCTCGGCTGCCTTCGTCTTGCTGTCAGCAAGCGTGGCGTTTGCCTTATCGAGAGCTGCCTGGGCAGTAGCGGCCTCGGACTTGGCGGCATCGAGGTTCTGCTTGAGGGACTCGATGTCGATTCCGCCGAGCGCGTCCTTCGCGGCGTTGTATGCCGTCTTCGCGGCGGCGGTGCCGGACTTAGCCTTCTCGTACTCGCCCTTGGCGGTGTTCACGTTCGTGTCGGCTGCGGTATAGGCGTCTTGTGCGCCTTTCTGATTATTGAGAGCAGCGAGATATGCCGTATCGGCCGTGCCCAGCGTCTTCTGCGCCTCGGCGAGCTTGCTCTGGAGCTCCTTGAGTTGCGCCTTCTGCGCCTGCGTGCCGCCAGCGTTATAGGCAGAATCGATGTAGTCGTTGACGAGCTTCTTGAACTCGGAAACAGTGAAATCAGCCTGAGTGTCATCAGCGCTGTAATCGAATATGGTTACCTCGGAATCGGTGTTCTTACCGCTACCGGTCGCGATGCCGATAGCCACCGTAGCGGAATCGATAATGTTGAGATAGTGCCCGCAGGCGTCTCCTCTTTGATTGCCATTCTTATCTTTTGTACCGTGGTACACATCGTAATAGTTTTGGTAGATATAGTACGAATCATAGCGATGAGCCATGAGATCTTTGCCGGCCTCGCTATCCACACCGTACTTTTTAATCCAATTCTCGTAATTAACCTTCTCCTGAGTGTAGAGACCGGTGTAGGGCCAGCCCAGGGTATCCTCGGTCTCACCACCGGTATATGCACCGCCACCACCTGCGAGATTCTCAGCATTATCGAAGTAACAGTTCGAGTGATCCCAAATATTCGATGAATATGAGGCGTTGAGTGCAGCTGCTGCGGTCATGCGGAGGCTGACGCTGAGCGCCGACTGACCGTTCGCCTTGCGGAGGTTGTTCTGGGTGTCGAGATATGTCAGGGCGTTGCGCAGCTGTTCCAAGGAAAGCGGATTGGTGTCGCGAGACATGTCCTGATCGACGTAATCGTCATACCACTCGGCTTTGTCGTCAGCGCCGGTGAGTGTAGCCATTGCGTCCTTGGCGTTCGATTTCTGCATAGCCGTGAAATCGCTGCTGTTGCTGATGTAGGCCATAAAGCCGAGCATGCCCTTATTGATGACTTCCTGGTCAACGGTCATGTTGGACTTGAGGTCAGCAATCTGCTGCTCAAGAGCCTCAACCTGGACATTAGCAGCGTCATAAGCCTTTTCCGCGGCGTTCGAAGCAGCGCAGGCTGCCTCCCACTCACTGCGCTTCTGCTTGCGAACTTCGACAAGCTTATCGTACGCGGTCTTCTTGTCGGCCTCGGTCTGCTGGGCCTGCTCGTATGCCGTCTTCGCGGCGTCACGCTTACTGGCCGCGTCCTTGTACTCCTTGTTTGCCGCATCGTATGCAGACTGGGCAGATGCCACGGCAGCGTTGGCGGCGTTGGCCTTCTCCTGCGCGGCAGCGACGGCAGCCTGGGCGGCCTGCAGATTTGTCTGTGCGGTGGCGTCGGCATCCGTCGCGGCATTGAGCTCCGCCTGCGCGGTCTTGAGCTCACCAGCAGCAGCTTTCTTGGCGGCCTCAAGCGCACTCAGGTCAACGCCCGTACCCGAGACGGCAGCATCGAGCGCGGCCTGCGCCTGGTTGAACTTCTGCTGGGCGTTATCGCGCGCGGTGGTTGCGGCTGCGAGCGCAGCGGCAGTCTCCTGCTTCTTGGCCTGGGCAGTCGTCAGAGCGACCTCAGTGTCCTTCTTTTCCTGCTGGGCGCTAGCCTCGGCAGCCTTGGCCTGGTCCAGATTGGCCTGTGCAGTAGCAACGGCCTTATTGGCGTCATCGAGCTTTGTCTGCGCGTCCTCGACGGCCTTCTTGGCGGCCTCGTACTCGTCCATATCCATGGCCTCGAGCTTGGCCTGGGCATCGTCGAGGGCCTTCTTGGCCTCATCCTGCTTTGCCTTGGCGTCCTTGAGCGCCTGGGTCTTATCCTCGACACTCTTGTTGGCTTGATCGAGCTGATCGTTCAGGTCGCCCAGCTTCTTCTGCTGCTGCTCGGTCTTTTCGACGGCGGCTTTGAGCTCGTCAATCTTCTCCTGGAGCGCGGCGACTTCTGCTGCGTTCTGCTCGATTTCGTTGTCGCTCACAGCCTGCGAGGCCTGATTCTTTTGCTGCTGCGCCTGCTTTTGAGACTGGCCCGCCGCATCGGCGTTCTTCTGGGCGGCATCGTAGGCGGCCTGAGCGTCCTTGAGCTGCTTTGCCGACTCCTCGGCCAGCTGGGCAGCCGTCTTTACGACCACTTGGTTACCGGCGGCAACGGTGTTCTCTACAGAACTACCCCCCCCCTGAACAGAATCGCCGTTATCGGTTGACGGTGCGGCGATTGCCGCCAGCGGCGATATGAGCGGCTGAGCGATGAGGCCCGCCGTCAAAACGGTTGCGACGGCGCGGTTGGCAACGCCCTTGACGTTGACAGTCTTGGCCCGAGGCTCAAAGTGTTGTGGACTGTAGTTTGCCATGGCTTTCTCCCTTTGACACGGATGTATCCATACGTATCAAACGGTAGCTGTCGATTTTTGAATTCTGTTGCGCAACATTGGCGACCAGCGTATTTTTTGAAATTCACGCTCTCGTGCTTCACAGTTTCGTCACATTTGAAGGAGCTGGTGCATCATATTCTCGCGGGATGGAATTGAGCCTGTGATTTGCATTTGCTCCCGCGTCATCCGCCCTATCGGATTCCGCATCCAACAGACACCCCGCCCGCCACGGTGTAGAGTTAGGACAACGGGCGCGTTGCGCGTACCGCGCTGGAACGAGGTGAACATGGAACTCGACAAACAACAGATCAAGCGACTACGCGAACGCCATCACCGGCGCCACGGCATCCGCCCAGCCCATAGTGAGGCTGCCGAGCAGGCTGGTCGCTTTTTAAAGCGCGCGTTCAACATTCGCGAGGGACGCGCGCCCTATCACGTGATCCGCAAGCGTTTTGTAAACGGGGCGCGTCTGACTGGCTCTCACCTGTGTATCCTCATCATCGCCATGCTCATCGCAAGCATCGGCCTCGATATCGATTCGGACATTGCCATCGTGGGCGCCATGCTCATCTGCCCGCTTATGGGCTCGGTCCTTGCCATGGCATACGGTATTGCAACGCTCGACCGCGAGATCACCGTCGAGGCCATTGCCAGCCTCGCACTGCAGATGGTCTTTTGCCTGGTCACGTCCACGCTGTACTTTAAGCTCTCGCCCCTTGGCACCACCACGGCGGCCATCATCGACAACTCGACACCCACCATATGGGACCTTGCCGTCGCGCTCGCGGGCGGCTTTGCGGGTGGCCTGGGCAACTCGCGCGACCAGGAACCCGCCACGCTCATCGCCGGCGTGGCCGTGGCGACCGCGCTCATGCCGCCCCTGTGCGCGGCGGGCTATGGCATCGCCATCGCAAGCGGGTCGCTGTTTCTCTCGGCGCTCTACGAGTTTGGCATCAACGTGGTCTTTATCGCACTGGCCGCCGAAGCCGTGCTGCTTCTTTTGCGTGTGCCGCTCAAGCGCGACCTCAACGGCGACGGCATTGTGACCGCCGAGGAAAACGCTGAGGTCAACGAGCTGTCACGCAAAGTGCGCCGCCGCATTATTGTGGGCACGGTGATCTTTGCCATCCCCTGCATCGTTATGACCGCGGGTTCCATTGGCTCGGCGCAGGCCGGCGTGCAGGACGGCTACGGCGTCACCGAGACCACACGCGAGCTTGCCGCGGTGCTGCCGGGCTTTAAGGATTACACCGTCGCCGTCGAGACCTCGGCCACCGAAGGGGACGAAGAAGGCATCGTCGAGCGCGAGATTGTCGCCCATGTGACGACAGGCGAGGCGCTTGGGGCGCACGACCGCCGTGTCGCCCGCAAACTCATCGACCTCAATGTGCCCGAGCTCGATCGCGTGGAGTTCGATGTGAAGTGATGCCGGCGCGGGATGAATGCTCGCACGGACGCAAGTTACGACGAGGCGCAGACGCGATACGGACACGAGCAAATTGCGGGGTGCAGTTCACACCCGAGCCCCGCTCGCTGTTTTATTGCCGTGAATCAACTGTCCGGATCGACATCGCCAGACTCCACCGTAAACGCCGGATCGGTGCTCACAAGATAAAATCGGGTCACCTCAGTATTTCTAATTAGGTAAATCTGCCCCTGATTGCGTCGGCGCGATATATACGCAACGTGAACCGTGCCGAATTCTTCGCCGTTTTCCTTCTTTATTATCAGGATGTTGGGGTCATCCGTACGCTTAAACTGCCCGCCAACGCAGCTGCCGTCTTTGTCGACCAGTTGCCACCGATGGTTATCCTCTTCAAGAAAGGCCAGGGTTTCCAGACTCGTCTTGTCGTCCCGATAGTAACCGTCAATGGCAAACCCTTCGGAAGCGCATTCCTGCATATAGGACGTTTCTCGGCTTATAGCAAACAGCCCTGTAGCGCCCAAGAGCACAGCTAGGCAGACCACTGCAAGGGCTATCGAAATGGCACGGCGACCCATGTTAGCCCAGCCGATAGTTGCTTAACGGAGCGTGAAACATACCTGGAACCTCCGATATCAGGGGGAACGTCGCCAGCAGGCTGGCGACAACTATATGTTTCTGACATCAAACCATATGGCCGCCACTCGCGGAGGGGGCATCGGCGAACGGCGTGTTTTCATACTCCATTGGTCAAACCTGAGCGCGGCCCTACAGCTCGTACTTGTACACGCGGTAGATGTACTTCTCGGCTTCCATCTCGTAGGTGGCGATGGGCAGTCCATAGCGGTCGTCTCGTCGTTTGGCAGATAGGTCACACTGTGCTGGCCTGCGTTGAGCGAAAAATCGCCCTGGGCTTGCAGCAGCTTGTCCTCAAAGCCCGAACCTGCCCAAAAATCGGACAAGCCCACGGAAGGCCGTAGCAAGGTCATTTGCGCAACATATGTCCAGTAAAAACGGGTGGCAGCCGCTACGGCTACCACCCGTTTGTCTCATATCTAGCCCATAGCAGACCAGCTACTTCTTAATGCCGCGCCCCAGGCGCTTGGCGACCGATGCAACGGCCTCCTCACTGGCAGATCCGCAGCTCGCACAGCCATCGTGGGCACGCATCTGACCGGTGACCTCGTCCATCGCGAGCGGCGCCACCTTCTCAAGCTTAAAGCCCTTACCGGCGCGCATGTTCTCCTTGGCCACGCTGATCATGAGCTTAATGCGGTTGAGCTGGTTGACCTCGGACGCACCGGGGTCGTAGTCCACCGCGACGATGTTGCTCTCGGGATGCTGGCGGCGCAGCTCCTTGATCACGGCCTTGCCCACCACGTGGTTGGGCAGGCACGCGAAAGGCTGCGTGCAGATGATGTTGGGCGCACCGTGGTCGATCAGGTCGAGCATCTCGGCCGTGAGCAGCCAGCCCTCGCCCATGTTGTTGCACACCGAAAGCACTGTGCGGGCCTTGTCGGCCATGGTGCCGATGCGCTCGGGAGCCTCAAAGCGGCGGGACCTTTCGAGCATCTCCTCCACCGGCGTACGCATCCAGTCCACGAGTTTGATGAGCGCCTGCATACCAGCGCGCGTAGTGGCAGAGCTTCCCAGCTCGTCCTTCTGCAGCTCCGCGTTGCTCATGGAGTACAGGAAGAAGTCGAGCAGACCCGGCACCACGGCCTCGCAGCCCTCGCGCTCGATCACGTCGACCACATGGTTGTTGGCCGTAGGGTGGAACTTGACCAGGATCTCGCCGACCACACCCACGCGCGGCTTGGTGCCCTCGCCCACGAGCGGCATAGTGTCGAACGCGCAGATGGCCTCGCGGCACAGCTTGGTGTAGTTGTGGCGGTTGAACTTGGGCGCCAGCTTGCGGGCGCGCGCCATGTACTCCTCGTAGAGCGCGTTGGCGGCACCGGGCGTGGCCTCGTACGGGCGGCAGCGGTAGAGCATTTGCATCATCACGTCGCCAAAGAGCACCGCGTAGACTGCCTGCTTAAGCAGCGCCGGCGTAATCTTAAAGCCGGGGTTGTCCTCGCCCAGCGCCACGGCCGAAAGCGAGATCACCGGAATCTCGGGGTGGCAGCTCTCGCGCAGGGCCTTGCGGATGAGCGCGATGTAGTTGGTGGCACGGCAGCCACCACCGGTCTGGCTGATAACCACGGCCGTCTTGGACAGATCGTACCTGCCGCTCTCGATAGCCTCCATAATCTGGCCCGTCACCAGGATCGACGGATAGCAGATGTCGTTGTTCACGTAGCGCAGGCCGGCCTCGACGGCGTCGTGATCGGTCGAGGGCAGCAGCTCCAAGTTGTAGCCAGCACCGCGGAACACCTCTTTGACCAGGTCAAAGTGGATCGGCGCCATCTGCGGGCACAGGATGGTGTAGCCCTCCTCGCGCATCTGCTCGGTAAAGGGCACCTTGGGCCACGCGGTCGAAGCGCTCTCGCGCTGCGCCTCGAACGTGTACTTGCGGCTCGCGAACGCGGGAGCGTCCGTGGAGGGCGCCACCGGCGCGGCATCGCCCTGCTCGTAAGTCTCGCCCGCGGCCGTAGCCTCGGCCAAGCGCTCGGCCTCCTGGTCCTTGAGCGCCGCCATGAGCGAGCGAATACGGATACGCGCGGCGCCCAAGTTGGACACCTCGTCAATCTTGAGCACGGTGTAGATCTTGCCGCTGGCCTCCAGAATCTCCTGCACCTGGTCGGTGGTCAGAGCGTCCAGGCCGCAGCCGAAAGAGTTGAGCTGAATCAGGTCCAGGTCGTTGCGCATCGTCACAAAACGGGCGACGGCGTACAGGCGGCTGTGGTACATCCACTGGTCGACGACGCGAATCGGACGCTCGGGCTTCACCAGGTGCGCGAGCGAATCCTCGGTAAAGACCGCAAAGCCAAAGCTCGAGATAAGCTCAGGCAGGGCGTGGTTGATCTCGGGGTCGTTATGGTAAGGACGGCCGGCGAGTACGATGCCATGGCCGCCGTGGTCCTCGACCCACTTAAGAGCCTCCTCGCCCATGGTCTGGATGTCCTCGTGGAAACGAGCATCGGCTTCAAAGGCAGCGTTGACGGCGGCATCGACCTCGGAGCGTGTGATCTTTGGACCGCGCACGCGACCGCGACCGGCTTGCGCATCGGCCACGCGGTCGACGGCGAGCACCTGGTACAGGCGGCGCTTGAGCTCGGTCTTGTCGTGATAGGGCACAAACGGGTACAGGAACTCGATGTTCTGCTCGCGGATCTCATCGATGTTGAGCGCCAGCGCCGTGGGGTAACTCATGACGATGGGGCAGTTGTAGCAGTTACCGGCGGTCGGGTCCTCCTTGCGCTCCCAGCGCACGCACGGCATCCAAATGAAGTCGACGTCACGGTCAATAAGGTTCATCACGTGGCCGTGGCTCATCTTGGCCGGATAGCACACGCTCTCGGACGGCATGGACTCGATGCCCGCCTGGTAGGTCTTTTTGCTCGACTGGTCGGACAGCTGCACGCTAAAGCCCAGGCGCGTAAAGAACGCATGCCAGAAGGGGTAGTTCTCGTACATGTTGAGTGCGCGCGGGATGCCGACGGTGCCGCGCGGGGCCTCGTCGGGGCTCAGCACCTCACGGTTAAACAGCAGATCGTTTTTCTTTTTGAAGAGGTTGGGGGCCTCGGTCTTCTGCTTTTTGTGGCCGGCGCCCTTCTCGCAGCGGTTGCCGGTGATAAAGCGCCTGCCGCCGCCAAAGTCGTTGACGGTGAGCTGGCAGTTGTTGGAGCAACGGCCGCAGCGGACATGCTTTTGCGTCACGGTGAGGTGCGCGATGTCCTCGGCCGAAAGGATGGTCGAGGTGCCATCGGCGCCGGCGCGATCGCGGGCGAGCAGGGCAGCACCATAGGCACCCATGCAGCCGGCGATGTCGGGACGCACGGCATGGACGCCGGTGAGCTGCTCGAACGCGCGCAGCGTGGCATCGGACATAAAGGTGCCGCCCTGGACGATTACCTGGCTACCGATCTCCTTGGGGTCGCGCAGCTTAATGACCTTGAACAGAGCATTCTTGATGACGGAATAGGACAGGCCGGCCGCGATGTCGCCCACCGTGGCGCCTTCCTTTTGCGCCTGCTTGACGCGCGAGTTCATAAAGACCGTGCAGCGGCTGCCCAGGTCGACCGGGGCCTTGGCATGGATAGCGGCGTCGGCGAACGCGCGCACGTCCATGTTCATAGAGACGGCGAAGCTCTCGATAAAGCTACCGCAACCCGACGAGCAGGCCTCGTTGAGCATAATGTGCTCGATAACGCCGTCCTTGACGCGCAGGCACTTCATGTCCTGGCCGCCGATGTCCAGAATGAACTCGACGCCGGGCAGGAACGCCTTGGCGCCGCGCAGGTGCGCGACGGTCTCGATCTCGCCGGAGTCGGCCTTAAGGGCCTCGATGAGCAGCGCCTCGCCGTAGCCCGTAGTGGTCACGTGGCCGATGGTGCAACCGGCGGGGATGTGGTTGTAGAAATCGGCCATGATGACCTTGGCCGTGCCTAGGATGTCACCGTTGTTGTTGCCGTACCAGGTATGCAGCAGCTGGCCGTCCTCGCCCACGAGCGCGGCTTTCATGGTGGTGGAGCCGGCGTCGATGCCGATGAACACGCGACCGGTGTAGCCGTCGAGCTTGCCCTTGGGAACGACTTCCTGGTCGTGGCGGGTCTTGAACTCGGCAAAGTCCTCGTCGGTGGCAAAGAGCGGATCCAGACGCTCGACCTCGGCACCCTGCGTGTCACCCAGGCTGTCGATAGCCTCGATGAGCTGCGGGAACGTGCTGAGCTTGTTGGACTCGTGCGCCATGGCGGCGCCGCTCGCCACAAACAGGTGAGCGTTTTGGGGCACGATACGGTGCTCCTCGTCCAGGTTGAGCGTGAGGTAGAAGCGGTGGCGCAGCTCGGAGAGGTACTGCAGCGGGCCGCCCAGGAAGGCGACGTTGCCGCGGATGGGACGGCCGCATGCCAGGCCCGAGATGGTCTGGGTCACGACAGCCTGAAAGATGGAGGCAGCCACGTCCTCGGGGCGGGCACCTTCGTTGAGCAGCGGCTGGACGTCGGTCTTGGCAAAAACGCCGCAGCGGCTGGCGATGGGATAGATGGTGGTGGCGTTGGCCGCGAGTTCGTTAAGGCCGCTGGCGTCGGTGTGCAGCAGAGTGGCCATCTGGTCGATGAACGCGCCCGTGCCGCCGGCGCAGGTGCCGTTCATGCGCTGCTCGATGCCGTTGTCGAAGTAGATGATCTTGGCGTCCTCTCCGCCCAGCTCGATGGCGACATCGGTGGCCGGGATGAGGGTCTCGACGGCACGCTTGCTGGCGATGACCTCCTGGACAAACTCCAGGTCGAGCCACTGGGACAGCAGCAGGCCGCCCGAGCCGGTAATGGCGCAGGTCATCTGGGCCGTCGGCAGCACGGTCGCAGCGCCCTCGAACAGGTCGCGGGCGCAGGCACGGACGTCGGTGTGGTGGCGCTGGTACTTGGCGTAGACGATCTGGTTGTCGTCGTTGAGCACGGCGAGCTTAACGGTGGTGGAGCCCACGTCGATGCCCAGGTGCAGATTGCCACGAGCGTTCTCGGGGTTGAAGATCGCGCCTTCGGGGGCCTGGGCGGCGGCTACGGGCTCAGCGGCGGTGGCGGGCTCGCTGACGACGGACGTCTCCCCTGCCACGTTCTTGGCATCGGCAACTGCCTCGGCAACTTTCTCGGCAGCCGCGGTCGCGGCCTTCTGCGCGGCGTCCACCACGGCGGGCGCGGCCTCGCGTGCGGCAGCGACCACACGGTCTTTAATGCCCTCGACGAGTTTGCTCATTGTCTCTCCTCTTAGTTGTTGGACTCGACGGTTGCGGTGGTGTCGACCGCGTCCTCGAGCTGCAGGTTCAATAGCTTCATGCCGTATTCCGGCACGTTGATATCGATGGGTTGGCCATACAGGTCGCCGGGGCGCACAAAGGCGATAACCGTCATAATGCGCGCCATGGTCTCGGGCGATTCAGAAAGGTCACGCTCAAACCAACGCTGGATCATGCCGACCTCGGCACTCACGACATAGGTGACGTAGTAGTCAAAGAAGGTGCCCAGCGCCAAGCCCAAAATGCCCGTCTGTGCGCGCGGCACCACGGCCTCGCGTGCGGTATCGATGATCTTTTTAATAAAGGCGGGGTCGCCGCCCGGGCCCAGCAGCGATCCGATTAAATCGCGGTTGGCCGCAAGGTAGCGCAGCAACTCAACCGAACCGGGTGCCGGCTCGAGCTCATCGATGTTGTGATAGAGATCGGGCAGCTGAGCTGCGGTGATGAGCTCAATGCGCTCACGGATCTCGGCCAGCAAGCCGTCCTCGATTTGATTGATAAAGTCGGGGATATCGCGGTAGTGCGAATAGAACGTGCGGCGCGTAAGGCCAGCGCGCTCGGTGAGCGACGCGACGTTAATGCGCGAAAGGTCGCCGCTTTCGGCAAGCTCGCTGGCAAGCGCCTGGCGAAGGGCACGCTGTGAGCGAAGGGACCGGCGGTCGCATTTCTCGAGCTGGGACAAGCGTCCTCCTTGTTACTCAGACTGTGCGCTATTGCACAGTGCGAGTATTATTGCACACCGTGTGCATCAACACGTAAAGGCAATATTTTGGATGTGACAGGGACTGCCCCCTTGTCACATTCAGCGACCGCCTAGGTTGTGCCAGTTGTGCCTGGCTTTTGGAGCGGCATTGCCGATTGTTCAAAATGTCATTCGTGGGTAGAATAGCGTCGACGGCAGCCCAAGTTCTGGAAAGCTGGGCAGCGCCGTTGCTTGGATTAAGGGGTCAACGCCTTAGCGGCGGCGACCCCTTTTACGTTGCTTCGAACGTTGCTTGAGTGCCTCGGAAAGCCCGACGAGCGCCGTGGAGAACGAGACCAAAGCGGTCAGAAGTCTCACGAAATCAATCAGATCGGTCATGGGCATCACCTCCCATCAGATGGAGGGCGTTGCCCGGCACATGGAACTGCCACCAACAGTATCAATTCTATCAAAGCGCAGTTAGATATGCGAATGTTTGTTCGCATTTCAGAAGATCGGGACTCGGGTATGGCGAAGGAACAGTTCCTTTGCCATACCCGAGCTTGTCGCCGAACTGCTACCTACATTTTTCGAGTTATTCGGCCACGCTGCTGGTTCTGCATAAATGCACCACCGGGATTATCTGAAAGTTTTTGTCCTTATTTGAGCGCATACATGCCCATTTGCGCACTTACGTCACCGAATCAAACACCGTTAGAGGTATGAATGTTCCTGCGAGGGCATCTTTAGCCATTTAACGACCTCCGACAGGCCGAATAACTCGAAATTTGTTGGTGGCGAAAGCGTAACAGTCCTATACGCCAAAAGCCGGCATCTCCCATGTGACAAAGGGACTATCCCTTTGCCACATTATTCGATGACGGTGCGGGAGTTTTGCTTGCGCATGGTGGCGAGCATATGCTTGGGAACGGCGTGGACCATGCAACTGCCGATGGTCACGCTCGCGGCGGCCTTGGCCGCGTCACTGCCGTTTTTGGTCGCGTAGCTGTGACGGAAACGCTTGAGCATGGCGATATCGTTGCCGCCGTCGCCGTAGACCGCGACCTCGTCCTCGGCAATACCGTAGTAGCCCGCCAGCCAGGCCACGCTCTCGCCCTTGTTGCACGCCACGTCCGTGATCTCGAACATCACCGGATCGAACGGCGCGTTGACCACGCGGTCCGATCGCTCGGCCAAATATGCTTTAAGGTCACGCTCCAGCTCGGGCGAGGTCACGCGGCAGTTGATCTTGCACACATCGTGGCGCAGGATGTCACCGATCGACTGGTCGAAATATTGCTCCTCGTGATACCCGCCGCGTGCACGCATGCCACGCATCACGATACGCTTGATAGGGCTGTCCTTTTTAAAGCCCGCCTGATGCATCTCGAACGAACCGCTCGAGAACATGCCATCGGGCGTGGAGCAATCAAAGCAAATGTCCGGGAACGCCTTGAGCAGCTCCTCGGTGACCTGTGGGTCGATGGTCCAGGTCTTGAGCACCTCGCCATGGCTGTCGCGCACGATGGAGCCGTTAGAGCAGCAGGCATCGAGCGCCAGCCCCGTAAAGCCATGCTCGCCGATCGGCAGCGTCGAGCGTCCGGTCGCGGGAACCACATGCAGGCCAGCCTCGGTCAGTTCGCGAATGGCACGGCGGATGGTCCCATCTGCCTCGTGCAGAGCGTTCAGCAGCGTTCCGTCTAAGTCACTCGCAAACATCTTGATCATGAGCGTGCCTCTCCTTCGTCTGCACGATATTGTAGACGAAGGAGAGGCACGCCCGTCAGGCGAAAGATTGTCCTACACCGCAGAGGGGCCATGTTCGCCGGTGCGGATGCGGATGACTTCCTCGACCGGCTCGACCCAAATCTTGCCGTCTCCAACGGCACCGGTGCGAGCGGCGTTGCAGATAATCTCGACAATGCCGTCGACATGTTCATCGGCGCAGATGAGGGTGAACTGCACCTTAGGGATCGTGTTGACAAGCAACTCGTTGCCGCGCACGTACTCCTTCCAGCCATGCTGTGCACCGCAGCCCTGCACCTGGTTGATAGTCATACCGCGAACATCAGCAGCAAACAGCGCGTCTTTAAGAATCTCAAGCTTCTCGGCGCGAACGACCGCCGTAATCTTCTTCATAGTGAATTCCTCTCTTTAATAAAGAAATGAACCGCCCATTCATGTGGCACGGGTTTTCCAGGTGCCCGAGATTGCCCCGAAAGAGGAGCGCCGCGTACTTCGGTACGCAAGCGACGGTTTGAGGGGCAAGGTCGGGTGCCTGGGAAAGCCGTGCTGCTAATCGAGTCCGGAGAAAGAAGGATATGCGCTCTCGCCGTGCTGACTCGCATCCAGGCCCAACGCCTCGTCGGCCTCGTCCACACGCAGGCTGCCGTGGAACAGCGCCTTGACCACCGCGGCGATCACCAGATCGAGCACAAAAACAATAGCGACCGTCACCACAATGCCCAAAATCTGCGAGATGAGCAGCGACACGTCGCCCGTGTAGAACAGGCCACCCTTACCGGTCCACGAGAGCTCCGGCACGCAGAACAGGCCTGTGAGCACGCCGCCCAAGATGCCGCCGATACCGTGGCAACCGAACGCGTCGAGCGCATCGTCGTAGCCGAACTTGGTCTTGAGATGACTGATGGCCAAGTAGCAGACAGGCGAGACGATCAGGCCCATGACCAGCGCTGCCCACGGCTCGACAAAGCCCGCACCCGGCGTGACCACCACAAGGCCCGCAACCAGACCGGTGCTGGCACCCACCAGCGTGGGGCGACCGGTGTGCACGCGCTCGACGACAAGCCACGAGACCATGCCCGCCGCGCTGGCCGTCACGGTGTTGAGGATGGCGAGTGCCGCCACGGCGTCGGCCTTAAACTCGCTGCCGCCGTTAAAGCCAAACCAGCCAAACCAAAGCAGCCCGGCGCCCAGCGCCACAAACGGCACGTTATGCGGACGATAGCTCACCATGCCAAAGCCACGACGACGGCCGAGCATTAAGCAGAGAATCAGGCCCGTAAGACCGGACGAAATGTGCACCACGTCGCCGCCGGCAAAGTCGAGCGCGCCGATGATGTCGCCGATAAAGGAGCCCTCGCCGCCCCAAACCATGTGGGCGAGCGGCGCATAGACCACGAGCAGCCAAATGCCCAGGAAAGCCGTCATGGCACCAAACTTAACGCGGCCGGCCAGGCTGCCCGTGACGATAGCAGCAGTGATCATGGCAAATGCCATCTGAAAGGCGATGTTGATGATCTGAGGGTAGACGGCACCGTCCGCGGCATTGCCCTCGGCCGTCTGCAGCACCTGGCCGAGCACCGGCAGGCACAGCAGCTGGTCAAGGCCTCCAATAAACGGGTTGGAACCGTCGCCGCCGTAAGCCAGCGACCAGCCGGCAACAATCCACAGCACACCAACCAGGCCAATGGCGCCAAAGCACATGAGCATGGTGTTGATGACATTTTTGCGCCTGGACAGGCCGCCATAGAAAAACGCCAGACCCGGTGTCATTAAAAACACGAGCATGGTGCAGATGAGCATAAACGTTGTCGATCCCGTATCGAACATTCGCTCCCCCTTGATCGCATGAACGTTGTCGGCGCCCATAATGCGGCCGAGGGGCAACTGGTGTAGACCAGATACGGCGTTGTTAAACGCTGCGTTGTCGAATGGAAACGGTGCCGCAATCTTGGAAACGGCACGGCAACGGACGCGAAACGGACGGGAAATACGCGAACAAGGGAGCCGTGAGCGCGCCCGTCCCGGCTAGCGCCGAAACAGCTCGTGGGCGCGGTCGCGGAGATTAGTTGCTCGAATGACACCTTCGTAGCGATTGATGCGCAGGCGCGGGAAGGCGTTAAAGAAGCGTAGGTCGCGGCGGCTGAGTGACACGCTCGGCACCGGACGGCTCATGCGCTTGCCGGCAAGGCGGCGACTGAGCGACGGACGCGGCATGCTCGGCGCGGCATCGGCCACGCGGCGGGCGGCAAGTGCCAGGCCGCGAGCACCATCCGCGATAAACGTCGGCATCGAAGCCTTCTCGCGCAGGGCATCGAGCGCCGCGTCGCCCAGCTCGGCCAGCCACGCGTTAACGGCACGGCTACGGATGTGCGTCTGTGCCACCGAATCAATCGTAGAATCGGGAATACGTTCGAGCATTGAGTCCGAGGCATCGGCAAGCGACTCATTGATGCGGTCGGCAAGGTCGGCGCGCACACGCTCCAGCTGATCGAACAGGCGGCGCCAGCTGGCCAAAGAGCACACCGCGTCGACCATCATCGCGACCGCGACGATAAAGGCGGACAGCCGCACAATCAGCACCGGCAGATGGCCAAGCAGCCCCAGCAATGCCGGCTCCACTAAACGGCAAATGCACAACGCACCCAGGCCAAACGCGCATGCCCAGTACAGGCAGATGCGTCCGTGCAGGTTAAACGGCAGGTGCGAATAGTCCCAAAAGCGAGCGCCCGTTGTTTTTTCCAACAGCACGCCTACGCTATACTCAATCACGCTGCATACGAGTGCTGCAGCGACAAACTGGCTCGAGGCATCCGGAATCCCGCGCAACAGCAGCCAGCAGGCAATGCCGCCCGCGCCATAGATTGGGCAGCACGGCCCCAGCAAAAAGCCGCTGTTGGCAAATCGTCCGTGATTGAGCATGGCACATACTGTCGACTCCCATGCCCAACCGCAAAACCCGTAAAAGGCAAACGAGAGCACCAGTGCCGAGAGTGGGCAGGCGGCAAGCGTCGCGCCGCCAAACGCCATATCAATCGCGGTTTCCACCGTCTACCCTCTCCTCTTTTCGCTCGATGCTTTACTCACGTCATCGTCCGCCTCGTCCTTGCGCCGCAGACGACCGGCGACCGTCTCGCGCAGAGCGCACCATTTATCTGCCAGGCATACAATCCAAGCCTCACGACACGTCGGCGGCACTGGCACCAGCGGAAACATATGCCGCACGATAATATTCCGTTCGCGCGGCGTCAGCTCAAAATCTTCCTCCGCACGTGCCAGGGCAAAAAACGGGTGGCGAAAGCCATGCAGCCGATGGCTTGGGTCAGGATCGTGCCAGTCATAGAGAAAGTAATCGTGCAGCAAGGCCCCGCGCAACAACGAAGCACGGTCGACCGAAATGCCGGCACGGCCCAAGCGCTCGGCAAAGGACAGGCTCGCCCGCGCTACCGAAGTCACATGTGCATAGACCGTCACGTCGCCATGCTGGATAAACTCGTGCGTCAGGTCCAAGCGGCCCGCCTGGGCCAGCTGGCGGGCGGCATAGTCGACCTCGTGCGCGATTTTTTCGGCACGAACGGCATCGGACATGCTGCCTCCTTCCAGCGACTCACGGCGACAAGCCACGGCCTGTGCACAATCGATAAAAACATCATGGAACATATCAGTATGGCATCGGACAAAACGTTTTGCCCCACCAGTTGGCGAATTACCGCGCCGCCGTCACATATCAAACGCCAAAATGTGCGAGACTGTCTTGTGCAATTGTGCCGGCCGAGGGAGTGCCGGCGCACGATTCGCATGGAGTAACCCACAACGATGCTGCTTACGCAAACGACAACGCCCGAGGACGTCAAGGCTCTCGACCGCGCCGAGCTTCCGCTGCTCTGCGGCGAGATCCGTCAGGCAATCCTCGAAAGCTCCGCCGCCGTCGGCGGGCACGTTGCCCCCAACTTGGGCGTCGTTGAGCTTACGGTTGCGATTCATCGCGTATTTAACTCCCCCATCGACAAGATTGTCTTTGACGTTTCGCACCAGACCTACGCCCACAAGGCGCTGACCGGGCGCGCGTACACTTATATCGATCCGGAGCGTTATGGTGAGGCTTCTGGCTTTGCCAATCCCGACGAGTCCGAGCACGACCTGTTCGCCATGGGCCACACCTCGACCTCGGTGAGCCTGGGCTGCGGGCTAGCGCACGCTCGTGACCTGGCGGGCGATGCGTACAACGTCATCACCATCATTGGCGACGGCTCGCTTTCGGGCGGCCTGGCGTTTGAAGGCTTTAACAATGCCGCCGAACTCGATAGCAACCTGATCATTATCGTCAACGATAACGACCAGTCCATTGCCGAGAACCATGGCGGCCTGTATCGCAATCTGGCCGAGCTGCGTGCCAGCAACGGCACCTGTGAGCGCAACGTTTTCCGCGCGATGGGGCTCGACTACCACTATCTGGACGCCGGCAACGATGTGTTGGCCCTCGTCGACGCGTTGCAGGAACTGCGTAATATCGATCATCCCATCGTGCTGCACGTCTCCACCGCCAAGGGCAAGGGCTTTGAGCCAGCCCAGAGCGACCCCGAGCGCTGGCACCACGTGGGTCCGTTTGACATGGCGACCGGGCGCAAGCTCTGCCCGGGCCATCCGAGCGAGCCTGCGCCGCGCACCTACGCCGACATTACGGGCGAGGCGCTCAGCGCCGCCATCAAGCGCGATCCGCAGGTCGTGGGCATCACGGCCGCCACGCCCTACATCATGGGCTTTACACCTGAGCTTCGCGCTGCCGCCGGCAAACAGTTCGTCGATGTGGGCATTGCCGAGGAGCACGCCGTGACCTTTGCCACCGCGCTTGCGCGCTCGGGCGCCAAGCCAGTCTTTGGTGTGTACGGCACGTTTTTGCAGCGCGCCTACGACGAGCTATGGCACGACCTGTGCCTCAACGACGCCCCGGCAACCATTTTGGTGTTTGGCGCGTCGATCTTTGGCACCACGTCAGAGACGCACCTTTCGTTCTTTGATATTTCCATGCTGGGCGGTCTTCCCAACATGCACTACCTGGCACCGGCCTGCATGGAGGAATATCTGTCCATGCTGAGCTGGTCACTCGACCACCGCGAGCATCCCGTGGCGATCCGCGTACCGGGCATTGGCTTGGTAAGCCGTCCCGACCTTGCGCCTGCCGAAGACACCGACTACAGTGCCGTTCGCTACAACGTGGTGCGTCAGGGCCGCGACGTTGCCGTGCTCGCGCTTGGCGATTTCTTTGAGCTGGGCGAGCGCGTGGCAAACCGCTTGGCTGCCGAGTACGGTATCGAGGCCACGCTCGTCAACCCGCGCTTTGCAACCGAGCTTGACCGCGAGTTCCTCGACAGTCTTGCCGCCGAGCATCGCGTTGTCGTCACCCTCGAGGACGGCATCTTGGACGGTGGCTGGGGCGAGCGCGTCGCGTGCTATCTGGCCTGCACGCCTGTGCGCACGCGCACCTTCGGCATCGCCAAGGGCTTCCCCGACCGCTACGACCCCAACGAGCTGCTCGCTCAGAACGGCATGACGGTCGAGAACATGGCCGCCGAAGCCGTAAGACTACTCAACGAGTAAGAAAACCTCCGCAAGGAAAGCACCCCTGCGGAGGTTTTTATTTTCGCGACGCGATTATCTCAATCTGTAACATCTAGGGCCCGAATTCCCGTCTATCTGTTACAGATCGAGACATTCGAATTCCCCTGAAGAGAAAATCTCGATCTGTAACAGTTACTCGGCAAAAACGGCTGCAGATGTTACAGATTGAGACAAAGCAGCGAGACAGGCCACCACATCTGCAAGAACCGCCACAAAGGTGCCTGTCCCTTTTTGGTAGGTAGAATAACCCATAAGGTAAGTATGTTTCTGAGTTATTTCGTGTTGACCCATTTGAGCGGGATAGGGTATAACTCTACTCAACCGCTAGGGATTTTATTGAGAAAGGTGTTCTACCATGAGCAAGAACCTCTCCCAGCAGGTCGTTCTCGACCGCCGCGGCTTCGTTGCCGCCACCTTCGCAACCGTCGCCGGCCTTGGTCTTGCCGGCTGCTCCGACACCAGCGCCGAGGCCGACAAGGGTTCCGCCGCCGGCTCCTCCAAGGGCTCCGAGGATACCGAGGTTTCCGCCACGCTCGATGCCAAGGCATTCGACAAGCTCGTCGGCAACGGTCCCAAAGCCGATAACGACGCCATCGCCGCCAGCACCTGGGCGACGGCCGTTAAGAACGCCGGCGTCTTTAAGATCGGTGGCGTTCAGACCTCTACGCTCTTCTCCCTCCTCAACGAGAAAGACGGTCAGACCCGCGGCTTCGACGCCGGTATCGCACAGCTCCTGTCCAACTACATTCTGGGCGAGAACAAGGTCGAGATCACCCAGGTGACCTCGGACACGCGCGAGTCCGTCCTGCAGAACGGCCAGGTCGACGCCGTCTTTGCCACCTACACCATCACTGACGAGCGCAAGAAGCTCGTCTCCTTTGCCGGTCCCTACTACTACACCCAGCAGGCCATCCTGGTGCTCGCCGATAACGACGACATCAAGAGCGTCGACGACCTTGCCGACAAGAACGTCGCCGTCCAGTCCGGCTCCAACGGTCCCGCCATCCTGGAGGAGTTCGCCCCCAAGGCCAGCCAGCAGGAGTTCAAGACCGACGAGGAAGCCCGCCAGGCACTCCAGCAGGGCCGCGTTGACGCCTACGTCATCGATAACAACATGCAGCAGAGCGCCCTGGTCCGCGAGCCCGGTAAATACAAGATCGCCGGCAAGCCCTTCGGCAGCAAGGAGCCCTATGGCATCGGTCTACCGCTCGATTCCGACGGCGTCGCCTTTGTCAACGACTTCCTTAAGAAGATCGAGGACGACGGCACCTGGACTGAGCTGTGGCAGATCTGCATCGGCGACCGTACGGGCGACACCAATGTTCCCGAGCTGCCCGAGATCGGCGCCTAGGCAGCGAGCCTGGTAACAGCCGCAACGAAACCATTATGGAAACGCATGATGCGCTTTATTGCGGTAAACTGTTTCCTCACTGAGTTGTCGGGGCTTCCGTACACACGGGAGCCCCTTTCCTTACCGGCAGGAGGTCCGCATGAGTCTCTCCGAGCTCTGGTCGCTCTATGGCCAGAACTATATCGACGCCCTGCTAGCAACCTGGGGCATGACACTTGAGTCGTTTGCCATCGCCATGGTGCTGGCCGTTGCCGTCACCGTGATGCGCGTGTCGCCGCTCAAGCCGCTGCGCGTCTTTGGCGACCTGTATGTCCAGGTCTTCCGTAACATCCCCGGCATTGCGCTGCTCATCATCGTCGTCTATGCGCTGCCGCCGCTCAAGGTCGTCCTGCCCTACCGCACCTGCGTTATCGTCGCCACGGTCCTTTTGGGCTCGGCCTTTGGCTCCGAGAACTTTATGAGCGGCATCAATACCGTCGGCGTCGGTCAGGTGGAAGCCGCACGTTCGCTCGGCATGAGCTTCAGCCGCATCCTCGCCAAGATCGTGATTCCGCAGGCACTGCGCTCGAGTGTGCTGCCCATGACTAACCTCTTTATCGCCGTCATGCTCACTACCGCCTTGGGCAGCCAGGTGCCGCTTAAGCCGCAAGAGCTCACCGGCGTGGTGAGCTATATCAACACGCGCTCGCTCGGCGGCGTCGCCGCGTTCTTTATCTCGGCGCTCGGCTACCTGGGCACAGCCTTCGTGGTGAGCCACATTGGCAACTATATCGATAAGAAGGTGAGGATCCTCCGATGAGCAAGCACTCCACCTCCGCGCTCACCATGCGCGATGCGCTCTACGAGGCTCCCGGCCCCAAGATGCGCGCCAAGATTCGCATCGGCACCGCCATCTCGCTTGTTGCTGTCGCCGCGCTCGCCATCCTGGTACTGCAGCGCTTCTATGTGACCGGCCAGCTTTCGGTCCACTATTGGTATTTCTTTACGCACCTCACCACCTGGAAGTTCCTGCTTGCCGGCTTTGAGGGCACTGTTAAAGTCGCACTCACCGCTGGCGCCATCGCACTGGTGCTGGGCTTAGCCCTTATGCTCGGCCGCACCAGCGACATTAAGCCGCTCCAACTGGTTTGCCGCGTGCTCACCGATTTCTTCCGCGGCGTACCGAGCCTGCTGTTCATCTACTTCTTCTTTTTGGTGCTGCCCCAGTACAAGATCGCGCTGCCATCTTTTTGGATGCTCACGCTTCCCGTCGCGCTCGCCGCAGCTGGCGTACTCGCCGAGATCTTTCGCGCTGGCGTCAACGCCGTGCCGCGCGGCCAGGTCGAAGCCGCCCAGGCACTCGGCCTCTCCAAAGCTAAAATCACCTTTAAAATCGTGTTGCCGCAGGCTATTCGGTTTATCATTCCGTCGTTGATTTCGCAGCTTGTGGTCGTAGTCAAAGACACCACCGTCGCCTACGTGGTAAGCTACCCCGACCTCATGCAAAACGCCCGCGTGCTCATTACCAACTACGACGCCCTCGTGTCGGTCTACCTGGTTATCGCGGTCATCTACATCCTCATCAACGTCGCGATCAACAAGGCCGCTGTCTACGTTTCGCACAAGACCGGCGCGACCATCATCCGCTAACGCTTTACCATTTCGAGTCATAAGGAGCCGAGCACCATGGCACAGAGCACCTCTTCCACCGGCAATCAGCCGCTGATCGAGCTCAGACACGTCGATAAGCACTACGGAGATCTGCACGTCCTCAACGACATCAATCTCTCAGTCGACCGCGGCGAGGTCGTCGTTGTGATCGGTCCTTCGGGCTCGGGCAAGTCGACCATGTGCCGCACCATCAACCGCCTGGAAACCATCGACTCGGGCGAGATCCTCATCGAGGGCGAGCCCCTACCGCAGGAAGGCAAGGACCTTGCCCGCATGCGTGCCGAGCTGGGCATGGTGTTTCAGCAGTTCAACCTGTTCGCACATATGACCGTCCTGCAGAACGTCATGCTGGGACCGGTCGATGTGCTGGGCGTCTCCAAGGACGAAGCCCGTGAGCGCGCCATGGACCTGCTGGGCCGCGTGGGCGTGGCCGAGCAGGCCGATAAGGTGCCCGCACAGCTCTCGGGCGGCCAGCAACAGCGCGTAGCCATCGCCCGCTCGCTTGCCATGCAACCCAAGGCCATGCTCTTTGACGAGCCCACGAGTGCCCTCGATCCCGAGATGATCAACGAGGTGCTCGAGGTCATGGTCCGTCTGGCCCAGCAGGGCATGACGATGATCGTCATCACGCACGAGATGAACTTTGCCCGCCGCGTAGCCGACCGCGTCGTGTTTATGGCCGACGGCCAAATCGTGGAAACCGGCACGCCCGACGAGTTCTTCGACCACCCCCAGACCAAGCGCGCCCAGGACTTCCTCAACTCCATCAAGGGCCACTAACCCAATTGCCACGCGGGCAAATTCATCAGTAACGTTTGCCCCGCGCCACCCATGCACCATGTCCACCCGGATTCGAAAGCAACACCTATGATCGGAACCCATACCTCCTCGTCCTATACCCCGCACGTCGACGTTGCCCCCGCCGACCGTCCACTCATCCTGGTGGCGCCGCGTTGGGAAGGGGCAAAGCCGTTTTTAAGCGAAACGCTCTCCCCCAACGAAGAAATCGCAAGTGTCTTTGTCGATGCCATCCTTGCCGCCGGCGGCCTGCCGCTGCAGATGTCCATCACCGAGGACATTGAGGTCATCCGTCATTACGTCGATATCGCCGACGGCATCGCCATTCCCGGTGGCCCGGATGTCAATCCCAAACGTTGGGGCGATGATCGACCCTACGACCCCACCCTCTGCTGCGAGATCCGTGATAGTTTTGAGTTCAAGCTGGTCGACGAGGTGCTCCGCGCCAAAAAGCCGCTCTTTACCACCTGCCGCGGCACGCAGCTGCTCAACGTCGCCACCGGCGGCACCCTGTGCATGGACGTGCCGAGCCTGGGCGCTCGCGAGGGCCGCACGCAGTGGCGCCATACCCACGTGCTCAACGACCCTGTGCATCCCGTCGAGGTCGTGCCGGGCTCGCTGCTGGAGCGCGCGGTTGGCGGGCACAGGCTGATCCAGACCAACTCGGCACATCACTGCTGCGTCGATCGTCTGGGTAAAAGCACGCGCTTGGTCGCCAAGGCAACCGACGGCGTTCCCGAGTGCATCGAAGTCGAAGGCCAGCCTTTCTGCTTGGGCGTGCAATGGCATCCCGAGTACACCTGGCAGACACTCGAGACCGACTTTAACCTGTGGAAGTCGTTTGTCGAGGCAGCGTCCAAGGTAAAGCAGTCCCGCTAGCTCGCAAGCCACACAAGTTAAAGCCTCCTAAACCAGGGGGGGCGGACACCAGCCACGGTGCCCGCCCCCCCTGTATTTGGTATGCTCGGTATGGTCATCCCTCACAAACAATCAAAGAAATCTCGACCGCAATCGGTCGACGGTAAAGCAGATGGCAAAAACGCTTGCTACGTTTATTAGGCAGTCAATTAGAATCGAAATGCATTGACTATTCCCCAACGGGGTCACGCCACAAATCCACATGAGCATCGAGGCTGGAAGCGGAAGCATGGAATTGGCCCCGAGCTGTATGTAAATCGCCACGACGTTGACAAGCAACAGCATGCCAATCGGACCGAAGCCGGACCCAAAATAGGAAACAACAATTACGCAAGAAACCACGTATGCAAGGCAGGCAGCGGCAGCAAGAACAAGTCGATAGCAAAATACATGCAGGTTGAAATACTGCCGAGCATCCAAAACGATTACGCAGTTAAGACAGTACAAAACGACACTCGACAGGATAAACGCGCCCAAAAGGGCAAAAGAAGACAGCACCACTCGCGCAACGATAGCGCACACACGCTTCCCTCCCCGAGCCTCCGACAACCCCCACGGTTCCTCAATAAAGCCCGAACTGACAAAGCGCGGCACAATGCAAGCCGCGATGAACGGAAAGAACAATGCATGAGCCAACGGGGCTACGTTGAACAGCAGACCGCGAAAAACCTCTGCATTACCAAATAGAAGGACATCCTCTGCCGACAGCAGAAGCGTCGGGTCTGGGAAAAAGCCCAAGAAACTGTTCTCACGGAGGCTACAGAACCACATCGGGAAAGAATTAAGCTGCAATACCACCATGCACGCATAAATTACCAGGATTAAAGCGTACATCCATTTGCTCACATGCTTCAATTCTGACTGGAGAAGTCTTTTAATCTGACGAGCCATTGAGCACACCCCCAGCGCGAAAGCTCAAGAGAGCGTAAATCAATACCGATAGACAGCTGGCTGCCACGCCATATCCCAGAAGCGTCAGCTGCCCCATATCGCTATACCCAAGGGCACATCCGACTCCAAGGTACGGCCCCGGAAGAAAGAAGATCCATCGCAAGGACGGTATGGGTGTCTGAAGGTAAGTTCCGTAGAGCGTCAAGCTCATGACAAATCCGATTATTACCACAGCCCCGCTCAATACGGCGCTGCCTGTAATCCGATAGATGGTCACCGTCTCCAACGCAACCGATATCACCAATACGGCGTTAATCATCATCGCGGGCAAAAATGCAGCCAGCATGCTATACGCATAGTTTTGCCCTCCACGTGTTATCGCTATTGCAAACAGAAGAAGGCAAAGCGCACTATATGCTGCGCCAATTATTAAAGCAGACGAAAGTACATGTGCCAGAGCCCCGTTAAAGCAGGCAAGACCTCTTGCTGAAGAAATTCGGTATCCCTCTTCATAGCCGCGCTCCTGTAAAATCGCCAGGCAAACGATGAGCGGAACGAACAGAGAGGTGCCGGCAAAAGCACTGCGCACAAGGGACTCATCGGGTGCAGAAGGATCGATTACATTCCAGCAGAAGCCAATATCCTCCCCAAAAACGCTATTGCCAAAGGCGAGCAACGTTGTTCCGTTTTTTAGAAAGATGCCGAAGAGAAGGCCGAACGCCAGCATAAGCGCAAGACCAAACTTCGCCGGAAACATCCTGTGCAAACGCATCATATCTGCCTTTATGGGATGGATCGCCCGCTTCATAGCGAGACCGCCTTCATCAAGCGCCTGTAATACTCTTTTAGGGACGACGCCTCATCCCTTATGACGTCCATCGATTCCTTTTTCAGCAGTTCGCCGTCATGAAGAAACAGGCAGCTTGTTGCAACCGATGCCAACTCATCCAAATCATGGCTAGAGATGAGCATGGTCTTACCCTGTTCTCGATTCAATCGACCGATAAGGGCCCATATACTCTCGATGCCCAGCGGGTCCAACCCGTTTGCTGGCTCATCAAAAATAAGCAGATCAGTGTCACCCAACAAAGCCGTAGCTATATCCAGCCGCCGTTTCATTCCCAGAGAAAAACTGCTCACGCTCTTTTTCTCTTCGACGTCCAGCCCGACTAGGCTCAAAACGCGAGGAATCTCACGATTCGCATCAAGCCCCCATTCCAAACATCGGATTTGGAGATTCTCAACCGCACTGAGGGATTGGTATGCTCCGCTGGAATCTGGCACATAGCCGACACGCGTCCGCATCAAGCCAAGCTCTCTTTTTGATTTGCCTCCAAAGAGCTCCACGCTCCCCGACGATGGCTCGCAGAGGCCCAAGACGATTTTAATAAGCGTGCTTTTGCCCGCACCGTTTGCACCGACAAGGGCACAGAGCTCAGACTGATGCACCTCGAAGGAAACGTCATGCAAAACGTGCCGTTTCCCGTAGCGTTTTGAAACTTTTGATAGCTTTATCGCTGATGCGTTCATTGGACCCCCGTTCTGCTTGATAGAAAAATCGCTCATATCGTTCCTTCTTTCCTTTATTGTTTTCCATTGCTGTTATTGTTTTTCGATAACTCATATTTGTCAAGATAATCTAAAAGAAGGGACCCGTGTTAGACACGGGTCCCTTCACGCTGATACTTCGTTTTAGTTGTTCGCCTTAAGCTACTCGTCACTCAAATCGACAGCAAAGACTGATGTCGGAAGCGACGCCTCATTGCCTCCGCCGTCCCGCATCTGTCTCACGACATTTTTTGCGCGCTCGACAATAAGCTCCTCAAGCTCTTTCTCGCTCACGCGCTGAATAATATCTCCCGGTTGACAGTCAAGTTCATCGCAAATATCGAGAAGCGTCTTAAGGCGAATAGCTTTAATTTTTCCGTTTCTTAGCTTAGAAATATTAGCCGGAGTATGCCCCGTGGCACGAATCAGATCAGCACTGGTCTTTCCGGTCTTAAGCAGCTGCGTCTCAAGCTCGATGATGAGATAGCTCATGCTTCCTCCTACACAAGCTCGTCAGACTGCTCTTGGAGCAGCGAGGCATAACTCCAGATCACCGAGATACACAGACAGACAGCCGCGCCGATAAGCGACCCCGCATCAAAGGCAACGCCTTGGCAAATCTCAATAACGAAGGAATGAGGCACGACGTAAAGCTCCAGCCCACCAATGGTAAGATTGACCGATCCGTAGGCACCAATAAGCGAAACCGCGGCGTTAACAGCAAAGGCAAGCGCAAGAACACGGATAAGCCGCACATGCGTCTTGGTAAAGGGCGAGACGCCTCGCGAGATGTTACGGCTGATCCCACACAGAACGACAAGCGAAATACCCACGACGAGTGCCAGGCACAGTCCGCTTGGGATAACGATGCACCCGCCATCGAGAAGCGTCACGACGCCGAAAGAATCGACAGAAGCAACGTTTGCAACCGCATACCAGATCACGTAAACAACCAACGCGGCAAAAGCGACGAGCATCCCTGCAAAAACGGCTGCCATGCAAAAGCCAAGCTTCCTGATATTTTCGCCCGCTTTGGCCATACGCTGAACGCTGTTAGACATACACTCACCCTCATCGACTCTATCGTTATTCGAACAGTTTATCGAACAACGATATTGATTGCATGCGGAAAGCCCCGCCAGTGCGCATAGCCCATTCACTAATCAGAAGGGGTGAGAGTGGATTTTTGGACACGTATCGAACGAGAGTGGATAATCTCCCACTTTGAGGCCGCCACCGGGCCTAAAACGGGAGATTATCCACTCTCATAGTCATCAAAGCTCGCATGCTCTTATTCAGCCGCCTCGCGCAGGGCCGACAACGTGGCCGCATATTGCTGTTGCAGCGCATGCATTCCCTCGCGAGCGCCGTCAACGGCATCGGCACCGCGCAGCGCTTCGGTCACCACGACCGCCGGCTCGTACAGATTATCGAATCCCAGGTTCTGGCTCACGCCCTTGAGCGTGTGCGCTGCCATAAACGCACCTTCGGCGTCTCCTGCCGCCATGGCGGCCTCCAGCTTGTCCATGCTCTCGTCATCCAAAAACTTGAGGGCAAAGCGGGCAAGCATTTCCTCGCCCATCAGCCGAGCGCACGCGTCATCATAATTAGCGCCGATCTTCTCATACGCCTCACGCATGGAAATCATGGATTAAAACTCCTTTGGTCAAACTAAATCGTGGGAAACGCGACAACGTCGGCGGGGCGTGCCAACGTCTCGGCAATACGGTCTTGCACCTCGAGCAGGCAGTCGAGCAACAGCGGGTTAAAGGTACCGCACTTACCGTCCAGGATCATCTGGATCGCCTCCTTGTGCGGGATAGCGTCCTTGTACACGCGCACGCTCGTCAGCGCATCATACACGTCGGCCACCGAGACCACCTGCGCGGCAATGGGAATCTCGTCGCCCTTAAGGCCATCGGGATAGCCCTTGCCGTCCCAGCGCTCGTGATGCCAACGCGCAATCTGGTACGCATATTCCATAAGCGCATTGCCGACGTGATGGCGGCCCAGCTCAAGCAGCATGTCGGCGCCGATCGTGGTATGCGTTTTCATAATCTCGAACTCCTCGGGCGTAAGGCGCCCGGGTTTGTTGAGAATTGCATCGTCAATCGACATCTTGCCGATATCGTGCAGCGCCGAAGCCAGGGCAATCGTAGAGCGTTCCTCATTGTCGAGGGAGATCGTGCCGCTACGCTGGACCAGACAGCCAAGCAGCAGCTCGGTCAGCTTCTCGATGTTCGTAACGTGCCTGCCGCTCTCGCCATTGCGAAGCTCCATGACGCCGGCCATGATGTCGATGAGCATGCGACTGTTCTTGACACGCTCGTTGTACTGCTGGGACAGCAGGCTCGTCAGGCGGCGCTGTTTGGCGTATAGGCGGATGGTGTTGCTTACACGGCGGCGCACGACACGGGAGTCAAACGGGCGGTTGATATAGTCCGAGGCGCCCAGCTCGTACGCGCGCAGAACCATATCATCGGAATCTTCGCTCGAAATCATGATGAAAGGCAGATTGCCGATACCCGATCGGCGCGACAGATCGGCCAGCACCTCGAAGCCGCTTATGCCCGGCATGACAATATCCAGCAGCACGAGCGACAACTCATCGCCATAGCGGTCGACCATGTCAAGCGCCGTACGACCGTTGTCGGCCTCGAGGATGCAATACTCGTCCTTGAGCATCTCGTTGAGAATGGCTCGGTTCATCTCGGAGTCATCGACAATAAGCACCAAAGGCTTTTCGCTTTGGAAGGCTTCGATGGAATCGGCATCGGTCACGACCGTACCGGCTTTTGCCTTAGCGCGGCTCAATAACTGGACAGCGCGGCCAACGCCCTCATCGACCGTCTCGCCATGAATGCGAACGCCACCAACACATGCCGTCAAGCTCACGTACTCATGGCCCGGAACAATCGTGGCATGAACGGCATCGGACACCTGATGCAGGCGACGGGTGAAGTCATCGGAGGGAATATTGGGCATGACGACCACAAACTTGTCGCAGCCATAGCGTACAAGCTCGTCAGTCGAACGAATTCCGCTGCGTATGGCTGTCGCCACAGCACCGAGCGCAAGGTCGCCGGCATGACGGCCACACGTATCGTTGAAGACCCTAAAATCATCAAGGTCGATCACCGCAACGCCGGCATTCATGCGGGCGCTACGGAGCTTTTCCTCGTAATATCGGCGATTGCGCACACTCGTCAGCACGTCGGTGTAGACAAGGTCCTCTTCTGCAGCCTCTTGCTCATCGATCGGACGCACCATCAGCAGGACGTGAGGCTCGCCCTCGACCTTCAGAGGGCGCAGGCGAGCGCGGTACTCGGCACCATCATTGAGCAGCTGCTCCGATACATCATCGGAACCTGCCAAGGCCTCAAGACTTGACTGGCGCAGACAAGGGCACCGATTGCCGGCGAGCAGGCAGTTAGGCTCGCTCTTAATCTGATCGGCCGACAGCAAACGCACCACGGGGTAGGTCTTCGCGACGCGGGCGACCTCGGCGGCAGCCTCCTCGTCGGTTAGATTGACCTCGTGATTATTGAGCATATGGGGCCCTTTCGATAGTTTCGCATGGTAGCGGTGGGTTCCAAATGTTACAAGGTTAACACCTTGCCGATGCAGGTAAGCACGTGAATGCTGTTACATTTTTATGAGTTGGCAGACGGCGCGATTGAAGCCGCAGACGTGAGGTCTTGAGCACATTTGTTGACACGGCCGAAACGTTTGCGAGTGAAGCCTGTTTTGTTTTTTGCAGCTGTTAGAACCCCAGGATGCCACGGACAGTCTGGGCAGCCGCTGTCGGGCGATCGCGCAGGCCGTTGTGCGCGCCGGGAACCATTACGAGTGGACAGCCCAAAAGCTCAGCCGCCACCCTCGTGCCAGCCTCGCGGGGCGTATCGACCGAAAGCTCGCCCAAAAACACGGCCGACACTGCCTTTGACGCGCGGGCGCGCTCCCAGTCGGGAGCATATGTCATATTTGTTCCGTATTCATTGGCCATAAAGCAACGACCATTGCGTAGGGCATGCTTGGCTTCTGCCTCGGTCGTCCCGGGAGCCTCGGGGTCCAAGTCGCCGAGGGCTCCCAAGAAAAGCCGGAGCGCCCTTGAAACCTTTCCAGCCGCAATCATATCGAGCAAAACCGGAGCTGCGCCCATACCGACGCCTTCGGCCGACACAGCCGGCTCATGCAGAATCGCACGGGCGACGAGATGGGGTTCGGTGCGAAGAAGCTCCAGCGCCACCAACGTACCGGCGCTATGCGCAAGCACATTTGCCGGAGCGCCAACGTGTTCGATCACGGCTTGCAGGTCAGCGGCCTGAGCGGCAAGATCATAGCTGTCGTCTGCCGCATCGCTGCTGTCACCGCAGCCGCGGCGGTCGTAAGCAATTACGCGGTAGTTGCGACTGAGCTCACAAGCGATACCGTCAAAAAATGTGCCGTCGACACAAGCGCCGTGCACGCACACCAAGGCAGGAGTATCAGGCGACACATCCGGGCCGGCATATTCGCGACAGGCAATCGTGGTGCCCGCATTCTCGACCGTAAAATCCATGTTGTGCCCCCATCATCAATGCTCATCCAGTTGCACGTCAGTGCGGTTGGATGGACCCGCATTGCCTTACGCCTTGTTAACAGATTAACTGTACCCGACCCGAGGCTTTTTCATGACACAGCATAATGAGCGACGTGAAAAAACGAAACTTGTAAAGCAAGAGCCCACACCTTGCTTTGGAGCCGATGCTATGCTTAGGCACAATTGTCTTGAGGAGCATATGCCTATGTCTACGTTTTTGAATGCCAGCCCCATCTTTGGGCCCGTTCGCAGCCGTCGCCTTGGTCTCTCGCTCGGCGTCAACATGATGCCGGCCAGCGGCAAAATCTGCACGTTCGACTGCATTTACTGCGAAAACGGCCTCAACGCCGAGCGCCCCTGCCATGAGCCGTACAACACAGCTGCCGTGGTACTCGACGCGCTCGAGGCAAAGCTGCGCGAGATGGCAGCCGAGGGCGAGCTCCCCGATGTGATCACCTTCGCAGGAAACGGCGAGCCCACCGCCGCACCGGAGTTTCCCCAGGCGATTGCCGGCGCCGTCGCGCTGCGCGATCAGCTGGCCCCAAACTCCAAAATCGCCGTGCTCTCCAACGGTACGCGCGCCGACCGCCCCGAGGTGCACGATGCGCTCATGATGGTCGACGACAACATCCTCAAGCTCGATACGGTCGATCCGGCATTTATCCAGCTGCTCGACCAGCCTGTTGGCCCCTACGACGTCGAGCACCAGATTGAGACGTTCGCAAGCTTTGACGGTCACGTTATTATCCAGACGATCTTTTTGACCGGTGAGTATCTGGGCAAGCCCATCGACAACACCGGCGAGGAGTACGTTGCCCCCTGGCTCGCGGCGCTTGAGCGCATTCGCCCACAAGAAGCGACCATCTACACGGTGGCGCGCGAGACACCGGTCGCCGGCCTTGCCAAGGCAGCACCCGAGGTGCTCGACGCCATTGCCGCGCGCGTGCGCGCCCTCGGCATCCCCTGCCAGGTGAGCTACTAGCGCGCAGCTGCCCTGTGATTGGGCTATACTAGCTGCGGATGAAAGGAAGTTAGCCATGTATGACAAAGGACCCGTACCTGGCCGCAACGACGCTTGCTGGTGCGGAAGCGGCAAAAAATATAAGAAATGCCATAGCGCCTTCGATGAGCGCCTTGAGCGCCTGTGGGAAGAGGGCTGGGAGGTCTTGCCCCGCACGCTCTACAAGACGCCCGCCGATATCGAAGGCATCAAGCGCTCGGCCGCTATCAACGTGGGCGTGCTCGATTACGTAGGCGAACACATCGCCGCGGGCATGACCACCAACCAGATCGACCAGATGATCTACGACTACACCGTCGAGCACGGTGGCACGCCGGCCGACCTCAACTACGAGGGCTACCCCAAGAGCGTGTGCACCTCGATCAATGACGTGGTCTGTCACGGCATCCCCTGTGATACAGATGTGCTGCACGAGGGCGATATTATCAACGTGGACTGCTCCACGATTTTGGACGGCTACTTTAGCGACTCGAGCCGCATGTTCTGCATCGGCGAGGTCTCGGCCGAGCGTCAGCGCCTGGTCGACGTCACCCGCGCCAGCGTGGAGGCGGGTCTGGCTGCCGTCAAACCATGGCTGCCGCTGTCCGTGATGGCCGAGGCCGTGCAAAAGACCGTCGAGGACGCCGGCTTTAGCGTGGTGCGCGAGTACGGCGGACATGGCATCGGTAAGGAGTTCCACGAGGACCCGTTTGTGGGCTTTACCACCGAGGCACCCGATGTGGACACCATCATGGCTCCGGGCATGGTCTTTACCATTGAGCCCATGGTCAATGCCGGAGCGCCCGACATCAAGATTAGCAAGGGTGACGGTTGGTGCGTGCGCACCAAGGACGGCAGCGATTCGGCCCAGTACGAGGTGCAGCTCGTGGTGACCGAGGACGGTTACGAGCTGCTGAGCTGGTAGCTGTAGATGCGCCGGGCTTCGCGATGGATATGTTAACCATCGCGAAGCCCGGCGTTTTTATAGCGTTTTGCCTGATACAACCTGCCAAAATAAACCTGTCCCTTTTTGGCAGGTCGAGCGGAAAGGACCGTTTGTGAACATCCTGGTTTTGTTGCCCGTCAACGACCGTCATCGCGCAATTCTTGAGTCGAGCGCTCCGGGCGAGGACTTTATCTACACGAGCGCCGACGCCGCCACGCACGAGCAGGTCGCCGATGCCGACGTAATCCTGGGCAACATCGACCCTGACATGCTCACGGCATGCGAGCATCTCCAGCTGTTGCAATTGCAGACCGCCGGCTATGACGACTACCTTGCCGCCGGCACCGTGCCGGCCGACGCCAAACTGTCTTGCTCGGTGGGCGCCTACGGCCAGGCTGTGAGCGAGCACATGTTTGCCATGGTCCTTTCCATGATGAAGCGCCTGCCCGGCTATCACGACTTGCAGCGCGAGCATCGCTGGGAGGATTTGGGGCCGGTCACCTCGCTCAAAAACGCCAATGTGCTGGTGCTGGGCGCGGGCGATATCGGCGGCCACTTCGCCACGCTCTGCCGCAACATGGGCGCGCACGTCCGCGGCATCAAGCGCCATCCACTCGTCTACCCCATTGTGTTTGAGGACATGGACGGCATGGACGCCCTGTCCGAGCGCCTGGCCGAGGCTGACATCGTCGCATCCTTTATGCCCAGCACACCCGAGACCCGCGGCCTGGCGAACGCCGAGTTCTTCGCCGCGATGAAACCGGGCGCCTTCTTTGCCAACGGCGGCCGCGGCGACCTTGTGGTCGCCGACGACTTGGTTGCCGCCCTGGAGTCGGGACATCTCGCCGGCGCCGCGGTCGACGTCACCGACCCCGAGCCGCTGCCTGAGACAAGCCCCCTGTGGGATGCGCCCAACATGCTCATCACGCCGCACGTCTCCGGCTGGTTCCACCTGGCAGCCACGCTCAATAATGTGGTCGACATCGCCGCGGAGAACCTGCGTCACCTGCAAGCCGGCGAAACCCTGCGCTGCTGGATCGAACATTAGGGTTCCGCCGTTCTAACGAACGGCGGACCGGTCGACGCTGCGCGCCCGTCTGGGCGAGCAATCTGCCTTTCAATCGTCGGGCATGGCCAAAAGGCCTATGCCCTCCTCTTTCAAGGCACCTTGCTCGCCCAGACGGGCTCTCGCTGACTTTTGTTCAACCTGCGGCGTTTTAGGGCCCTATCGGCTTGCAATGCCACTGGCATTTGCCCAGATAAAACCTGACAAAATGAACCTGTCCCTTTTTGGCAGGTTTTAGAGTTCCACGCTTTCGGCGCCGTTGATGGTTAGGTTGCGCTCGTAGAAGGCGGTGAGAGCGCGGATGGCGTACATCACGTCGCGCACGCCGCCGGTCTCGTAGCTCGAGTGCATGGCAAGCTGCGGCAGGCCCACGTCCACGGCATGCATGCTCACCTGCATATTGGACAGGTTACCGAGCGTGGAGCCGCCGGCCATATCGCTCTTGTTGGCGAAGGCCTGCGTGGGCACGTCGGCGTCATCGCAGATGGCTTGGAACACCGCGCGGCTAAAGGCATCGGTGCAGTAGTGCTGGTTGGCGGCTTCCTTGATGACAATACCGCCGTTGAGTACGACCTGGTTGCGAACATCGCACTTCTCGGCGTGGTTGGGGTGCACGGCATGCGCGTTGTCGCAGCTCACAAGCATCGATGCGGCAAGGGCGCGATGGTACGACTCGTCGTCAAAGCCCAGCGAGCCGTTAAAGCGGCGCAGTGCATCGGCCAAGAACGTCGACATGGCGCCCTGCTTGGTCTCGGAGCCAACCTCCTCGTTATCAAAGCAGCAGAAGACCGAAACGTCGTGCGCGTTCTCGGCACCCAAAAATGCCTGCAGCGAGGTGTAGGCGCAGGCCAGGTCGTCGAGCTTGGGCGTCGAAATAAACTCGTCGGCCCAGCCCCAAATGCGCGCATCCTGGCGATTGACCAGGAACAGATCGCGGCCCAGAATTTGCTCGGGCTCAACATCCAGCTCGTCGGCGATCAGGGCGTCAAAATCTCCCTGTTTAAGGTCACCGGCGCTGATGAGCGGACACAGGTCGACGGCGCGGTTGGGCGCAAAGCCCTCATTAACGCCACGATTCATATGGATGGCAAGGCTCGGGATAATAGCGACCTCGCGCTCGGTGGAAAGCAGGCGGCTCTCAATACGGTCGCCTTCGCGTACCAACACGCGTCCAGCCAGCGCCAGCGGGCGATCGAACCAGGTGTAGTCGATCATGCCGCCGTAGGCCTCGGTGTTCAGGCGCAGCGTCTCGCCCGCGCCGTCGAGCTCGGGCACGGCCTTAACCTTAAACGTCGGCGAGTCGCTGTGCGACGCCGTCAGCTGAAAATGGTAGTCGCCGGCAACGCCGTCCTCGCCCCACGTCGCGGCCAGGTCCTCGCCCACCTTAAAGGCAACAACGCTCGAGGTGTTGCGCTGCGTGTAATAACGCCCGCCCGGCTCGATGTCCCACGCCGCATTCTCGGGCAGGTAGGTAAAGCCCGCCTCGTCGAGCTCGGCCATAATGGTCGCCGCCGTATGGAACATGCTGGGGCATGCCTCGATAAAGTCGATAAGGTCGTTGGCGGCCTCGATATCATCGGCCGTCACATGCGCGCGCTCGGGCGTTTCCTGATCCGTCATGCTCTCCCCTTTCGCTGGGTTGATGGTCCCTTCCAGCATACCCCGCCGCGCCAGCGCCGCACTCTTCATTCCGTGTTTAATCCCGCGCCGCTCGCCAAGTTGAGCCATCATGCCCGTGCACTTTTTGCGACAATTACGCTAACAGGACGAGAGGAGCCGTCATGAAGCCACGTAACATTGCCATCGCCTGCGGTGTCGCGGGAGTCGCCGTCGGCCTTGCCGCTGCCACCGGTATCGTTTATCACAAGCAAATCAAGTCCGCCGCGTCGCTCAAACGCTTGACCAGCTACGCGGATAGCTATGACCTGTACGCAATCGACATCGCCTACGACTACGATCTTGATCGCATCATCGCCGCTGGCGTGCGCGACGACCAGGCCTACATCGATGCCGTGGTGGCGCAGGTGCTGCCCGGTGTGCCGGTACATGTCCAGGCGCCCCAGTTTGCCTGCAGCGCTTTTGTCGCCGTAGATGCCGAAGGCCGCGTGCGCACCGGTCGCAATTACGACTTTAAGGACGACACCTCGACGCTGCTGGTGCGCAATCACCCACGCGACGGCTATACCTCCATCGGGTTTGCTGCCCTTAACAACCTGGGCGATAACACTCCGCTTGACTCCGTCGGCGGACGCGCCTCCGCACTCATGGGCCCGTTTGCCCAGATCGACGGTGTTAACGAATGCGGCGTGTCCATTGCCGTACTCACTCTGGATTCCAAGCCCTGTGACCAGGACACGCAACGCCCCGTCATCAATACCTCGCTCGCCATCCGTCTGGTGCTCGACCGTGCCGCCACCACGCAAGAAGCTGTCGACCTGCTTTCCGCCTACGACATGCACGCCATGGCAGGACGCGATTACCACTTCTTTATCAACGACGCCGCCGGTGACGCGCGCGTAGTAGAGTGGGATCCGCGCGATCCGGACCGTGCTTTCAAAGCGACTCCCGTACGCCAGGTTACGAACTTCTACGTCTGCTATGGCGACGAAGTGCTGCCCAACCAAAAGAATGACGAGCTGGGCCATGGTAAAGAGCGCGCCGTCGCAATCGCCGATGTCCTCGACGCCCATGCCGGCGCCCAGGACGAGGCAGTCGCTTGGAAGGCCCTTCGTGCCGCAGCCCAAGAGCCCAATCCGGAAGACATCACCAGCAATACGCAATGGTCGGTCATCTTTGACAATACCGAGCCCGCTGCCGCCATCACTCTGCGCCGCCACTGGGGCGACGTCGACGCCTTTGCGCTGTAAGGAGCCAGGCCCGTCGACCTTACGTTCCCTGACGTTGCTTACATTTCCATACGCTTGAGCTAACACGTTTTACCCCCGTATCAACAGTGTGCGGGGGTAAACTTATGCGCATGTTATAACTTGCCCGGAAGGATTCATCATGCTTAGGATCGGTCTTCTTACCAGTGGCGGCGACTGCCAAGCGCTCAACGCCACCATGCGCGGCATCGTCAAAACGCTTATGACCAATAGCGAAGAACCTATCGAGATCTACGGTTTTGAGGACGGCTACCAGGGCCTTATCTACAGCAGATTCCGCGTCATGACGCCCGCCGATTTTAGCGGTATCCTCACCCGCGGCGGCACCATCCTGGGCACGAGCCGCACGCCGTTCAAGCGCCTGGATACCCCCGAAGCCGATGGTGTCGAGAAGGTGCCGGCGATGGTCCACACCTATCATAAGCTGCAGCTCGACTGCCTGTTTATGCTGGGTGGTAACGGCTCCACCAAGACCGCCAACCGCCTGCGCGAAGAGGGCCTCAACGTTATCGCCCTGCCCAAGACCATCGATAACGACACCTGGGGCACCGAGCTGACGTTTGGCTTTACGAGCGCCATCGACGTCGCCACCAAGTGCATCGACGACATCCACACTACCGCCTCGAGCCACGGCCGCGTGTTTGTCATCGAGATCATGGGCCACAAGGTTGGCTGGATCCCGCTGTACGCCGGCGTCGCGGGCGGCGCGGATGTCATCTTGATTCCCGAGATTCCCTACGACATGGATAACGTCATCAAGACCATTGAACATCGCATGGAAACCGGCAGCCGCTTTACCATCGTGGCCGTCGCCGAGGGCGCTATCTCCAAGGAGGACGCGGCGCTGTCCAAGAAGGAGTACAAGAAAAAGCTCGCCGAGCGCACGAGTCCGTCGATTGTCTACGACATCGCCAAGGAGATCGAAGCCAAGACTGGTCGCGAGACCCGCGTCGCCATCCCCGGCCACACGCAGCGCGGCGGCCAGCCCGACGCCCAGGACCGCATCTTTGCGACCCAGTGCGGCGTCGAGGCAGCGCTCGGCTGCCTGCGCGGCGAGTTTGGCTACATGATTGCCCTGCGTGACGGCAAGATGTGCCACATGCCGCTCGAGGAGGTCGCCGGCAAGCTCAAGTACGTCGACCCCCAGAGCGATCTAGTGCGCGAGGCCAAGGCGCTGGGCATCAGCTTCGGCGACGAATAGCCTCGGCCGAAACTGCTCTCATCGGAGACCCCAGGGCTTACCTCCCAAATCGTCCTCGGACATGTCAGGATCCCGCCGTGCGCTTCGCGCGGCGGGATCCTTCCGTCCTGCGGAAAGATTTGGGAGGCAAGCCCTGGGGCCTCCTGCGGTAACCGGGGAGGCCGAGGCTATTCGTCTTCTTGCTGCAAGTGCCTGGGGTAGGATGCGGCGTGCATTTTTGGGAGTATTCAGCAGCCGAGGGTGCCTGCATACTGGATTTTGGGCGAGAGACAGGCGCCGCGGGCCGCATTCTGCAAAAAAATGAGCGGTCCTCGAGGCGCCGGAGCTCAAAGTCAGGCTTTCAATGCGCTTTTGTGCGCCCGCTCCCACACTCGCGGACTCCGGGATGCTGAATTCTCCGGAATTTGCACGCCGCCCCCTGGGGTACCCGCGGGCAAAAAGCAACCGCCCCGCCGAAATATGCAATCGGCGGGGCGGTTTATGCAAAAATGCGGTTGTGGTACATTACAGCTCGCTACAGCTTGAATCCCAGGCAGGTTACTCGGCGCTTTTGAGGGCGCCGACCATGTCGATCTTGTTGAGGGTACGATTGGTGGCTAGGTTGACGATAAACGTAAAGCCAAAGGAAAGCACCACGGCGAGCACGTAGCTTAGCGGCTCGACTTCGACGTCAAAGTACAGCGACGGCATCTGCAAAATGTACGTAAAACTCTCGGCCAGCAAGCCGCCCAGTGGCACGCCCAGCGCGGCGCCAATTGCCGTGAGGATCAACGTCTCCTTGTTGACGTAATGGTGCACCTCGCCACGGCGGAAGCCCAGCACCTTGATGGTCGCCAGCTCGCGTTCGCGCTCGGAGATATTCGTGTTGGACAGCGTAAACACCACCACAAACGACAGGCACGCCGCCATAAAGGTCACGAGCACCACGACGGAATTGATAATCGCAAAGTTCGCCTCATAGTTCTCCCAATGCTCGGCCGTGCTCGAGATGGTGAGCCAACCGTCGCTCTTAATCTTCTTGCTAAACGCAATCTGATCGGCCGACGAACCCTTAAGCAGCGCAAGGATGCCGTTGAGGCGCGCGCTTCGACCGAACGCGCGCTCATAGGTGCTCTGCGTCATGTAAAGCGTGTTGCCCAGATAGTTAAGCGAAATGTCGCTGACTTTGACCTTGGCGACATTGAGCGACGAATCCTGGACGTGCGCCGTATCGCCCGGTTGAATCCCCAGCACCAGCTGTGAACTCTTACTCAGATACACGTCTCCGTCACGCAAAGACAGTGGCTCTTTGGACTCATCCTCAAGGCGAACGTAATCGCCCAAGTCACCCGTGCGGTCATCGGGCACCACGATCAGCTGCACGGTCTCGCTCTTTCCGCCGAATGTAAAGGTAACGTTGTCGGTCATAATCGGCAGCGTCGAAGTCACAGTCACGTTGGAATCATTGGACGCGCCGCGCTCATCCAATGCCGCGCACGTCTGTGAAAAATCGTCGGGGTTAGCAACCGCCAGCAAGTCATAGCGCGTGATATGCCCGTACTGTTTGGGCGAAAGCGCGACCGACGTGTCGCGAATACCCATACCGCAAATCACAAGCGCGGTGCAACCCGCGATGCCAAAGATGGTCATAAAGGCGCGCTTTTTATAGCGGAAAAGGTTGCGTGCAGCGACCTTGTTCAAAAAGCCCATGCGGCGCCAGATAAAGCCGATGCGCTCGAGCAGAATGCGCGAGCCAGCGCGCGGGGCCTTGGGACGCATAAGCGAGGCCGGGGTCTCGGCCATCTCGTGGCGGCAGGCGATAATCGTGGCGCCCACCACGCCCACGGCAAACAGCGCCACCGAAACGATCGAGGACACGATGTCGTACGAAAGCAGCATCTGGGGCAGTGAGTACATGTCGTCGAACACCGTAAACAGGAACAGCGGCAGGCCCACAAATCCGATGATGTTGCCGAGCACGCCGCCGATCAGACAAGCCCACAGCGCATAGTCCACGTATTTGGACAGGATGCGTCCGCGCGAATAACCGAGTGCCTTATACAGGCCGATGAGCGTGCGCTCCTCCTCGACCATACGCGTGGCGGTGGTAAGGCTGATGAGCACGGCGACGATAAAGAAGATGAACGGGAACACCGTGGCGATGGCCTCAATTGACGAGCTGTCGCTCTCCACGCTCGAGTAGCTTGCGATGTTGCCGCGGTCCTGGATGTACCAGGTGCATTCGCCCAGATCGGAAAGCTCGGCGCGGGCATCGGCAAACTGTTGATCGGCGGCGGCGCGACGCTGATCCAGGTCGGCTTGCGCCTGCGCACGCTCGTCGCTGCCCTCGGCCATGCGATTGATGTTGTCCTGCTCAATCCCAAAGAGCATATTCGCCTGACGCTCAGCCGCGTCCAAGCTCGCCGGCGTGTCGACCGTCAGCTCCTGGGCGCGCGCCTTCTCACGCTCCTCGCGGATCTTCTCGATATTGCCCTTGACCTCATTGATCTTTGCCGCGTAGGAATCCGAATAGGAGTTGAGGCTCTTGGCTCCCTCAACGATCACGTGGACCGCGGAGTAGGAAGAAGATGTCGCGGCGTCCTCGCTCACATAGAACTTATAGTCCGCCGCCGAAGCAGCGCGAAAGGCGTTGACTGTCGAGTCAGAACTTACATCAGTGGGGTCGAGGACCTCAGCCGTAATGGTGTAATCGCCCGCGGCAAACTGGTCCTTGGCGCTTTGATTGGACGAGCTCGCGTCATTGGCGGCAAAACTCACCGTATCGCCGATTTTCTTGCCCGATGCCTTCAGGAACTTCGAAGTCACCGCGACTTCATCGGCGCTCTCGGGCAAATCGCCGTTCACGAGCACCGGCTGATCGATGTTCTCCTTGGAGAGACTCTGCACGACCACGCGCTCGCGCGTTGTGCCCACGGCGGTGTAGGCGGTCTCGGTGTAGATGCCCTCGGCCGTTTCGACGCCATCGACCTCTTGTATGGCGTCGAGATCATCGTCAGTCAGGCCATAGGTCGACTGCACGTTAATGTCATAGACATTTTGCTGGTCGAAGTAGGCATCAACCGAATCACACAGGTCCTCGCAACCCGCCTTAAGGCCGCACATCACGCTCACGCCAAGCGCGGTGATGACCACGATTGACAAAAAGCGCTTAAGGCTGCCTCGGATTGTGCGGTAGATGCCACGGCGAAAAACCGTCGGCACCATATCGTTTGAGCTTTGGGCAGTGCGGTAGGTCGTAAAATCCTGCTCGCGCTCCGTGTTCTGCGCGTCGCGGCGTAGGCTGTTTTGGCGGTCTTGGTCCATGGGCGCTACCACTCGATCGTCTCGATAGGCACGGGATTTTGCTGGACCGTCTCGCTCTCCACGCGACCGTTCTTAAAGCGGATCAGGCGATCGGCCATGGGCGCCAGCGCGGAGTTGTGGGTGATGATGATGACCGTAATGCCCTGCTTGCGGCAAGTGTCCTGCAGCAGCTGCAAGATCTGCTTGCCGGTTTTATAGTCGAGCGCGCCCGTGGGCTCGTCGCACAGGAGCAGCTTGGGGTTCTTTGCCAGTGCACGGGCAATGGACACGCGCTGCTGCTCGCCGCCCGAAAGCTGCGCCGGAAAGTTAGCGAGTCGGTCGCCCAGGCCAACCTGGCAAAGCGTTTGCTCGGCATCGAGCGAATCGGGGCAGATCTGAGCTGCGAGCTCAACGTTTTCGAGTGCCGTCAGGTTGGGAACCAGATTGTAGAACTGGAAGACAAAGCCGACGTCGGCGCGGCGGTATTCAACAAGCTGCGCCTCGTTGGCGGAGCTCACGTCGCGCCCGTCCACCGTCACGGTGCCGGAAGTCGCCGTATCCATGCCGCCCAGGATGTTGAGCGCCGTGGTCTTGCCAGCACCCGAGGCGCCCAGGATAATGGCGAGCTCACCGCGCTCGACCGTAAAGCTCGCGCCGTCGAGCGCATGAATACGGGCGTCGCCCTCGCCGTATGCCTTGATGACATCTTTGAATTCGATATAGGCCATCGATTGGTTCCCATCTGGTCGGATAACTCTTTAGTATTACCCATTTCGCACCGACCAAAAAGGGACAGGTTCATTTTGGCAGGTTTTATATGGGGAAACGGCAGCCATAGATGAGGCGCCGGGGAGACAGAGAAATCATCGACAGGGTCAAGCCGACCGCCAAACACAACGCACGTATCTCTATCTGTCAACCAAATCATTCGAACAGCTGTTCGTTTCTATGATATGATTCCACTATCTAAGCAGGCCAATACGCAGAAAGGCGGCCAACATGGCGTTCGACTTTAAGAAGGAATGCAAGGAGCTCTACAGACCTGCAAGCAAGCCGAGTATCGTAACTGTCCCGCCTATGAGCTACGTTGCCGTTCGCGGAAAGGGCGACCCAAATACCGAAGGTGGCGAGTATCAAAACGCCCTGCCGCTGCTTTACGGCATCGCCTATACCGTCAAGATGTCGAAGAAAGGCTCAAGGAGTATCGAGGGCTATTTCGACTTTGTGGTACCGCCGCTCGAGGGTTTCTGGTGGCAAGACTCCCCGAGCGGCGACATCGACTATGTACGCAAGGACGATTTCAACTTTACCTCGTGCATCCGCCTGCCCGATTTCGTCACCCAAGATGACTTTGACTGGGCAGTCGCGGAAGCCACGACCAAGAAGAAACTGGACTTTTCCGCCGTTGAGCTGCTTAAAGTTGACGAGGGTCTCTGCGTTCAATGCATGCACACCGGGCCCTACGACAACGAACCGGCGACTGTAAACGCTATGCATGAATACATGACCGAGCAGGGCTATGTCCCCGACTTCTCAGACTCCCGTTTACATCACGAAATCTATCTCTCCGATCCACGCAAATGTGCACCGGAGAAACTTAAGACTGTGGTTCGTCATCCTATCAAGCGCGCTGAATAGCGTGGGGCGCCGTCCCGCGCATCAGGTTTTAGGCCAGGCAATCAGCCGCTCCAAGGTCATCTGGCAGCTTCCTTGACGCAGGTCATCGTATCTTATAATTTTATGTCTCTAAAGCTGGAAAGCCTCTCAACGATGCGCAACTCCAGCTCTTTTTATATCAAGAGGCTTAAATGAAATACCAGAAGTCGTGGATATCCATCAACGAACAGATAGTACTATTGACAGCTAACAAGGGTCTTAAGTGCTCTGATCAAAGCGAACTCGAGCGAGCTTTGGTCGAAGTCGGCTACTACAGGCAAAGTGTTCAAGCGTTACTCCTCGTACGCGCCCTCAAGCCGCAGCAGCCACTCCTTGCGGTCAAGCCCGCCGGCATATCCGTTGAGCGATCCGTCGGCTGCCACCACGCGATGGCACGGCACGATAATCGAAATGGGATTACGCGCGACCGCAGCCCCCACAGCACGGGGAGACACAACGGGCGCCTCGTTTCCCGGTACACGATGTCGGGCGGCGACACGCTGGGCGATCTCACCATACGTAGCGACCTCACCACGCGGAATAGAAAGCAGCTCAAACCAAACCTCGCGCTGAAACGCCGTACCGATCATATGCAACGGCGGCGTAAACCGAGGCTCCTGCCCTGCAAAATAAGCATTCAGCCAAGCCCAGGAACGCTCAAGCACCGAAGAGGCCGCACCATTTGCCGGATTCGCCGACAACATGCCACCAATACCGGAAACCGCGTCGGCGCCTTCAACGTGCTCCGCATCTTCTTTGAGCAGCGTAGAGCCAAAATGCTCCTGCCCCTCAAACCAAAGCCCTGTCAAACCGCGGCCATCAGCGGCAAGCAGAATCTCGCCCAAAGGCGAAGCAAACGTCGTCGTGACCACCAGCGGCTCCTTTCAAAACTCCGCACCATGATACCGCGAATTGTGCAGACAACCTGCCTGATACGCCCGGGCAGGCTCGTAATTGTTTAAGCGAGACCGCTTTCCCCAATCAAGCGAAGATGACGCGGGGGCTCGACGCCAAAGCGGTACCTCTACCAGCTGAGCTCTAATACTTTTCCCGAGAAGTGAACGAGTAAAAACGAAGCCCCGGAGCATCCACACCTTTAGACCGCAAAACCGCAGGATTCGCACAGCAAAACCGCAGGAAATAGCGGTCAAAATATGCCAATGCTTCAGGGGTCAAAATAAGGTCGTTCACTTCTCGGGAAAAGTATTAGACCCCGATTCACCCCAACCCCAAAGTCACCTCAGGCGGCAGGCGCAGCGCGCCGCAGCTGCCGTCACGGCCCCGCAGTCACCCCAGGCAGCAGGCGCGACAGCGCCGCAGCTGCCGACCGCGCTCCGCAGTCCCCAAAGGCGGCAGGCGCAAAGCGCCGAGGCCGCCGCCGGGACCAGGGCCTGCAACGGCCACGTGCCCCCATATCAGCCCAGCGGCCCCAACCAACAACGGCCCCATCGCAGGTCGCTTGCAGCAGCGTCACCGAAGGCGGGGGCCGGGCTTAGTTTTCAGAACACTCCGCAGACCAGTGTGGCGCCTTGTCCGCGGCTCCGAAGGAGCAGGACAAGGCGCCACACATGGTCGAGGACGTTCTGAAAACTAAGCCCGGCCCCCGCCGGACAGGTCACACTACTCGCAGAGCAGCTTAGCAATCTGGACGGCGTTGGTTGCCGCGCCCTTACGGATTTGATCGCCGCAGCACCAGAAGGTGATGCCACGCGCGGCCTCGGGGTTCGAGATATCGCGGCGCACACGACCGACCCAAATCAGGTCCTGGTCGGACGTATCCATCGGCATGGGGAAGCGATCGTGCGCATCCTCGGCGCTCATGTCGTCAACCAGCTTCACGCCCGGAGCGGCGGCCAGCGCAGCACGGGCCTCGTCAACCGTAATGTCGCGCTCAAACTCGAGCGTAATGCTCTCAGAGTGCGAGCGCAGCACGGGCACGCGCACGCAGGTGCAGTTCACGCGCAGCTCGGGCAGGTGCATGATCTTGCGGCCCTCGTTTTGCAGCTTCATCTCCTCGGAGGTAAAGCCCTCCTCCTTGACGCCGCCAATCTGCGGAATCAGGTTACTCGCGAGCTGGGCGGCAAATGCGCGCGGCTCGGGAATCTCCTCGCCACGGCCCAGAGCGGCCAGCTGAGCCTCGAGCTCGGCCATACCGGGAGCGCCAGCACCCGAAGCCGCCTGGTACGTCGAGACGATCATGCGCTTCACGCCGGCGAGCTGATGCAGCGGCCAGGTGGGAACCAGGCCGATAATGGTCGCGCAGTTGGGGTTGGCGATCAGGCCGTGGTGCCACTTGATGTCGTCGGCATTGATCTCGGGCACGACCAGCGGTACCTCGGGATCCATACGGAAGGCATGGCTGTTGTCGACCACGACGGCGCCGCGCTTGACGGCCTCGGGCAGTAGCTCCTTCGCAATGTCGTCGCCGGCGGCTCCAAGCACAATGTCACAGCCCTCAAAGGCCTCGGGGCAAGCCTCTTCGATCACGATCTGCTCGCCGCGGAACTCGACGGTTTTGCCCGCAGAACGAGCGCTCGCCAGCAGCTTGAGCTTGCCAACCGGAAACTCCTGCTCGTTTAAGCACTCGAGCATCTGGGTGCCCACGGCTCCCGTCGCGCCCAAAATAGCAACCGTGTACTGTTTCATGCTTCCCCCTTTAAAGGTTATGGCTTTTGCCTGCACGCCGAGCAGGCCGATTGTTGTTGCCAGTGTATACAAGAACGGGGCGGACACGAAACCCGCCCCGTCGAAACGAAACCGAAACGAAACGCCCCGTGCTAGATTTTTGGCACTTGTCCCAAAAATATACCGAGCAGTCGCTACTTTTTGAGCGCGGCCAGGGTGGGATCGACCGGCGTGGGAGCCTCCAAATCGGAGACCTTCACAATGCCGTTCTCATCGGAGAAGGCACGGTAAATGGTCCGAATCGCCAGGTCGAAGTCTTTCTCCTCGACACCGATAATGATGTTGATCTCGTCGCAGCTCTGCGAAATCATGCGCACGCTCACGCCGGCCTGGCCGAGCATGCCAAACAGATGCCCCGAGATACCCGCACGGCCGCGCAGGTTACGACCGACGGTCGCGATGAGCGCCAAGCCCTCGACAACCTCGATCTCGAGCGGCTCGACCTCCTGCTGAATGTCGCCCACAAGCGAGTACAGCGAGTCGTGCACATCCTGCTCCTGCACCACAGCGCCAAAGCGGTCGACACCGGTGGGCATGTGCTCGACGGAAACGTCATAGCGTTCGAACACCGAAAGTGCACGGCGCATAAAGCCAACGCGGGGCTTGGTGCGGTCGCGGGCAACGTTGATGGCGACAAAGCCGCGCTTGCCGGTCACGCCGGTAATGATGGGCTCGGCCTCACCCTCGTCAGCCGTCTCGCTAATGATGGTGCCAGGATCCTGCGGCGCATTGGTGTTCTTGATGACCAGCGGAATACCCGCCTCGCGCACGGGGAACACGGCCTCCTCGTGCAGGACACTTGCGCCCATGTACGAAAGCTCGCGCAGCTCCTCGTAGGTAACGCGCGCAATGGGCTGAGCCTCGGGAACAATACGCGGATCGGCAGAATAGAAACCCGAGACGTCGGTCCAGTTCTCGTACAGGTCGGCACCCAGGCACTTGGCCAGGATCGAGCCCGAGATATCGCCGCCGCCACGATCGAGCAGCTTGATCTGACCCTCACGCGTCGCGCCGTAGAAACCGGGCATAACAAAGCCGCCCTGCTGGCCGTACTCCTGCACCAGCTCGGAGGTACGGTTCATGCTGAGCGTACCGTCGTGATGGAATGCCACAACCGTCGCAGCGTCCAGGAACGGCAGACCCAGGTATTCGGCCATCAGGCGAGCGGTGAAGTACTCGCCGCGGCTCACGAGCTCCTCGGTGGAGTAGCCGCCCGAGCGGGCGCGCTCGGCAAAGGCCGCGAACTCCTTACGGATGGGATAGGTGAGCTCCAACTCGTCAGCGATATCAAAATAGCGCTGACCAATGTCCTCGAGCAGCTCCTCACACGACACGTGATACTTAACGTGCGCGTTAACCAGGTAGAGCAGGTCGGTCACCTTGGTGTCGCCCTTAAAGCGACGACCGCAGGCAGAAACCACCACAAAACGGCGGGCAGGGTCGGCATCGACGATGGCCTTGATCTTCTTGAAGTGTTCAGCGTCGGCGACCGACGAGCCGCCAAACTTGGCAATTTTTATCATGGCGTGGAGGTTACCTTTCTAAAAGCCTCTGCAAACCTGTTTTGCGCGCTCTGATACCATGGGTTCACCGATTGGGACCAAGGTATCCGAGGAGCACTGTTATATGGGAACTTATCATAGTACACGAGGACGCACTTTATCATGCTCAAGTAAGGTGGCAATCCGCACCGGCATCGCTCCCGACGGGGGTTTGTTTGTCTCGGACGAGCTTGGCACCCAGCAGGTCGATATCAGCTCGCTTGCCGATAAATCGTACTTTGAAATCGCTCAAAATGTGTTGGGAATGTTACTGAACGATTACACGGACGAAGAAATTTCGGCCTGTGTGAATGAGGCTTACCGCGGTACGTTTGCGAGTGATGAGGTCACGCCGCTCGTCAAACTCGACGCAGCGCCGGGCACCGACGCTCCTCAAACCTATGTGATGGAGCTCTTTGGCGGTCCCACGAGCGCCTTTAAGGACGTCGCCTTGCAGATGCTCCCCCGCCTGATGGCCCGCACCTCTGCCAAGGACGGTGGCGCCGAGCGCATCATGATCGTCACCGCCACGTCGGGCGACACGGGCAAGGCAGCGCTCGCCGGCTTTGCCGACGCTCCGGGCACGGGCATCACCGTCTTTTATCCCGAAGGCAAAGTCAGCCGCGTGCAGAATCTGCAGATGTCCACGCAGGAGGGCGGCAACGTCGCCGTCTGCGGCATCCGCGGCAACTTCGACGACGCCCAGAGCGCCGTCAAGCGCATCTTTGCCGATAAGGAGCTGGCCGAGCGCCTTGAAGCCGCCGGCACGGTGCTTTCGAGCGCCAACTCCATCAACGTCGGGCGCCTGGTGCCGCAGGTCGTCTACTACTTTGCCGCCTATGCGCAGCTGCTGCGCGCCGGTGCCATCGAGGCCGGCAATGCCGTGGAGTTCTGCGTGCCGACCGGCAACTTTGGCGATATCCTGGCCGGCTACTACGCCAAGCGCATGGGTCTGCCCGTTGCCAAGCTCATCGTCGCGAGCGACAAGAACAACGTTCTGGCTGACTTCCTGACCACCGGCGTCTACGACCGCAACCGTCCGTTCTTCACGACCATCTCGCCGTCGATGGACATCCTCATCAGCTCCAACCTGGAGCGCATGCTGTACTTCCTGTCCGATGGCGACTGCGAGCTCGTTGCCGGCCTTATGGAGCAGCTGGCACAGACTGGTCGCTATGAGGTTCCCGCCGACCTGCTGGCAAAGATTCAGAGCGTGTTTGGCTGCGGCTGGGCCAGCGAGGACGAGGTCCGCGCCGCCATCAAGAGCTGCTGGGACGCCAACGGCTACGTGATCGACCCGCACACCGCCTGCGGCTATCACGTCTTTGAGCAGGTCGCCCCCGCCGAGGGCGCTAAGGCTCGCGTGCTGCTTTCGACCGCCAGCCCCTACAAGTTCCCACGCGCCTGCTGCGACGCCCTGGGCCTCGACGTTCCCGAGGATGATTTTGAGGCCATGCGTGTACTCGAGCAGGCCACCAACACGGTCGCCCCGACCCAGCTCGCCGAGCTCGAGTCCAAACCCGTCCGCTTCGAAGACGTCTGCGACGTAGCCGACATGGCCAACTACGTAGAGTCTGCAGCAAAAAAGATGGCTACCAACTAAACCCCATATAAGGCGCCGGCGAAAGCCGGCGCACCTTCTTTTATCAGATACCTACCGGGATGATGACGAACGTGCATAGCGTGCCTGGCTGTTTAGTTCGTCGCGAGTTCCGCACGCAAAGGAAAGCACTTAATGTGCTTTCCGTCTTGCGCAGGACTGCCCGAGCAGCGAACTAAACAGCCAGGCACGCCAGGAGGACTCACATGATCAAGATCACCGTCCCAGCAACAAGCGCCAACTTGGGCATTGGCTACGATACCCTCGGCATGGCCGTCAGCCTCTACTCGCACTTTACCTTTGAGCGCGCCGACAAGCTCACCATCACGGGCTGCCCCGAAGAGTTCCAAAACGAGAATAACCTGGTCTATGTAAGCTTTGTCGATGCTCTGGCCGCCTGGGGCGAGCCGGCTTTTCCCGTTGCCATCGACATCCAGACCGACGTGCCCGTCGCCCGCGGCCTGGGCTCCAGCTCCACCTGCGTCGTCGCCGGCATTATGGCCGCCGCCGCACTGACAGGCCACACCGTCGACCGCGCCGAGCTGGTTCGCATCGCCACCGAGGTCGAGGGCCATCCCGATAACGTCGCCCCCGCTATCCTGGGCGGCGCCGTCTGCTCCTTTACGCCGACCGATTCGCTCCCCCAGTGCCTGCGCTACGAGGTGAGCGATCGCCTGCGTTTTATTACCGTGATTCCGCCCTACGAGGTACACACGAGCGAGGCGCGCAAGGTCGTGCCGCAGGAGATTCCGCTCTCCACCGCCGTGTGGCAGATGGGCCGCATCGCCGGTATGACGCGCGGCTTGGAGACTGGTGACCTGGACCTGATTGCCGCCGCCAATGACGACCGCATTCAGGAGCCCTATCGTCGCCGCCTGATTCCCGACTACAACGCCGTGCGCGACACCTGCCTTAACGGCGGCGCTAAGACCATCTGGATTAGCGGCTCGGGCTCGACCCTCATGGCTGTGACCGACGATACCATCGTGGCAAAGTTCCTGCAGGTCAAGCTGCGCGAGCAGTTCCCTAAGTGTGATACGCATATTCTGACGTGCGACACCGAGGGCGCTCAAATCGAGTACCTGTAGACATCCTCCCCATATACCTGTCCGGGACGGTCGGGATGTTCCCTCAAAATCGTCCTCGCGCATGAAGGCCCCTTGCCCTGCTCCTACGGAGCGACGGACAAGGGGCCTTCGCGCTGCGGAATGATTTTGAGGGAACATCCCGACCGTCCCTGCGCCTACCTTGCTGAGGATGTCTACAGGGACCCACGCTTTGAAGGGGCGCCGAGCTGATAGTTGATTTTTATTGGCAGGGGCTCTTGCTGGTAAGGAGCACTTGCTAGAGGCAGGCCTCGGCGATGCGCTTTTTTAGTTCATCGATGCCGATACCGGTCTGGGAGCTTGTGATGATCACGTTCTCGGCCGGAACGTTGAGCTGTTTTTTGATGGCTGCTGCCTGGCGGGCCTGCTGGGTGCGGCTGAGCTTGTCGGCTTTGGTGAGGCAGACGATAAAGTTGAACTCGTTGCCCTGCAGGTAGTCGATCATGTCATGGTCGAGTTTACTGGGGTCGTGGCGAATGTCCACCAGCGACACAACCAGGTTAAAGCTGCGCTCTGAGTCGAAGAAGTCGCCGATAAGCTCGGCCCAGCGGTCGCGCTCGGCCTTGGAACGACGGGCGAAACCGTAGCCCGGCAGGTCCACAAAGTGCACGTCGTCGGCCTCGAAGAAATTGATGTTGCTCGTCTTGCCCGGCGTGCTCGAAACCTTGACCAGGTTCTTGCGGCCAAAGAGTTTGTTCATGATAGACGACTTGCCCACATTGGAGCGGCCCACAAAGCTCACCTCGGGACAGGTGGACTCGGGGATCTGCGAAACCTTGCCGTAGCTGGCAACAAACTTGGCAAGCTGATAGTTAATGGAATCGGCCATGGATACTCCTTGGTCGTAGATTTTTACAAAACGGGTGTGCTATTGCGCGGCGGCGATACGACGAACGATGTCAAGCGTGATGCCGCTCGCGGTGCGAGCGTACTCATCCAGATCGAACTCGCGCTCGCAAAACGCGTCATATGCCTCGTCACAATTATCGCTGATAGCGCGCAGCACCAGGCAATCGACACCATTCTTGGCCGCGATGTGCGCAATTGCCGCGCCCTCCATCTCGACGCAATCGGCATGCGTGGCCTCAATCGCAGCGTTACGCATGGCGTCACCCGTAACAAAGCGGTCACCCGTGGCGATAGTGCCACACAGGAACTGCTTGGGGTCCTTCTCCGCAGAATTCTCATCCGCCGAGGCATCCACAAATCCATGCTCGGCAAGCACGGCGGCGGCAACATCAGCCAACGCCGGCGTCGAGACAAACTCCTCGAGTCCCGGCGCCGACTCGGCGATGAGCGCCGTGTCAGTATCGAGATAGCGCAGGCACTTGCCTATAACCACGTCGTTAATATGGAGCTTAGGGTTTAGGCCACCCGCAATGCCCGAAAACACAACGGCCTGCGGGGCATATTTGCTGATGAGATGCTGCGTTGCCGCCGCGGCGTTTACGGTTCCCATGCCAGCGGTCGTAGCAACAACGGACAAACCGTCGAGCTCGCCGTTGACAACGGTCAAGCCCGCCTCTTGTGCCACACGAGCGCCGTTCAGTTCTTCTTTAATCTGCGCAACCTCTTTTTCGAGTGCACCGATGATTGCGATGGTAGGCATACCATCCCCCAAACCCGTGAAAACTGCTATCCACGGTATGGTACCAGCATTTTGACTCAACCGCGCAATACGAAGTCGCTAGACCACCGCAGCGCGGGTATCGTAGAGGAGCAAAAGACTTGCTAGCCGATGGCGTTTTTTAGCTCCGCGCGGCGCTTTTTCATGCCGGTCATAACGGCATTACGCAACTCGGGCATGCGCGCGGTATCCATCTGGGGCACGCCCTCGAGCTTATAGGGAATGCCCAGTTGCTCGTACTTGACGACACCCATCGTGTGATACGGCAGCATTTCCAGGCCCACCACGTTGTGCCATGGAGCGATGAGGCGACCGAGCTTCTCGCACTCCTCCACCGTGTCGGTAATGCCCGGCACCACCACGTGGCGGATAACGACCTTGATCTTGCGACGTGCAAGCTCATCGCCAAACGCCAGAATGCGTGCGGGATCGCACCCAGTCAGCTTTTTATGCTCGACCGGGTCGGCATGCTTAATATCGAGCAGTACCATGTCGGTCTCGTTGAGCACGGCATCGAACTTCTCGGGATGCGCGGGATCGAACGCATAGCCGCAGCTATCCAAGCAGGTGTGCACACGACCATCGTGGTTATTGTGCATGGCGTGGAACAGGTCGGCCAAAAACTCAGGCTGCAGGAGCGGCTCGCCGCCGGACACCGTAATACCACCGCTGCGGTAAAACTCATGGTTACTCTGGAACTCGTCCATAAGGTGCTCGACGGTCACCATCGTGCCGCCGTTAACCGACCAGGTATCGGGGTTGTGGCAATACGCACAGCGCATGGGGCAGCCTTGGACAAACACTACGAAGCGGATGCCGGGTCCGTCGACCGTCCCCATCGTCTCGATCGAATGCACGCGGCCAAGGGCAAACGCAGAGTCCTCGGGACGAGCGTCCACACCCTCAAGCGTCATTTCTGCCATTCGCGCTACCTTGCCTCTCCTTGGATGCAACCAATTAAAATGCCAGAGCCATTCTAGCCCATGTGCTTGCGTTTAAACGTCTCGGGCTAGAATGGCACGTTTTAATCTATCCCCCATCACCATGGCTGGGGTCTACGTCGAGATGTCAGGCTGAAGAACGCTCGCCTGCGGCCTTTACGCTTTAAGCGTGAGCACCGCACCGAAGGCGGTCGGGCCGCAGTGGCTCGAGATGACGCCGCCGACCTGAGTCCAGGTAATGTCCTTAAAGCCCAGGTCGTGCGCATAGACTTCCATGTCGTCGCGCAGCTCCTGGGAAAGGCCTACCGAATACGCCAGGCCAATGTGCGAGTAGTCGATCTCGCCCTTCGCAACCATGTGGTCAATAAAGGCGCGGGCGCACTTGAGCATAGAGCCGCGGAACTTCTTGGTCGCCACGAACTTGCCGCCCGTCACCTCAATGCAGGGCTTAATCTTGAGCAGATGTGCGCCAAGGAATGCGACGTTGGACAAGCGACCGCCCGCCTTAAGGAAGGCAAGATCGGTAGGAACAAAGCCCAGCAGCACGCGGTCCATGACGGAGTTCGCGAAGGCGAAGATCTCGTCGACGGTGGCATCGGGGTGAGCCTCGATGTATTTGGCGGTCTCGACGACAACAAGCGACTGGCCCACCGAGACAAAACGCGTGTCCATGGAGTAGACGTAGTCGCGACCCTTGGCGGCGATCTTCGATGATTGATGCGAGCAGGTCGTGGCCTCGGAATATGCAAGATGCAGAATGGTCGCATCGGGCTGCTCAGCGTGAATGCGGTCGTACACGTGAGCAAAATCCGCAGGCGCGCAGCCGCTGGTCTTGGGCATCACGCCAAACTCGTTGCAGCGCGAATAAATCTCGAGCGGATCGATCGAGCCGTCCTCGACGGTCTCGTCACCAATCGTGACATGCATGGGCACGCGCACGATGCCGTAGCGCTCGCAGAGCTCCGGCGTCACATCCGATCCAGACTCAACCACGATTACGTACTTGCCCATTATTATCACGACCCATCTCGACATTGGCTTTTCAATACATGGCACGCGCCGCCGCACTGTTGCACAACGGCGTCCAAGCGCCAAAGAGACGCCGCCCCTTGCACACAACAAAGGACAGCGTCTCCCTGGAAAACTCCGTGCTTATCTAGGATTCCACACGGTTTATTAAGGAGGGTTACTTATTCCGCAAACGGTCGCTATATGCGGTAAGCGGTAGTTGGCCGCGACAACTGCGACACATTCCGTCCAGCAAATCCAATCGTGCTCCACGCACGGTTAATGCACGAGGCGGTAGAAATTCATCGATGCCGCACCCTCGGCGTGCAGCTCCATCGCCGGAACCGCCGGCGAATAGGTACGGCTCGTAAGTGCCGCCTCGCCGCCATTTGCAAAAATCTCGACCATCGTAGTGTCCGAAAGCACGCGCAGGTCGCGAAGCTCGCTGAGCTCGATCGACCTCTGGTCGCGCCCATAGCCTTCGTCACCCATGTCGAGGGTAAGCATCCCGTCTGCATAGCGCACAAAGACACCCTTGCGGATTTCGAGCTCGATCACCTGGGCGCCCTCACAGGAAACCACAAGATCAAACAGGCGGCCCGGCTCCTCAACGGTTTCACCGCCTGTCGCGCAAACGCAGTCGCCGCGCATCCTCTCAATCTCGTGCACCGGCTGCTGACAGAGCTTACCATCGCGCATGCTCAGTTTTCTCGGCACCGTCAACGCGCACTGCCACCCGCGTGCCACCGTCGGGCTTTTTGCCGTCGCATCGGGGCAACCCGACCACCCGATCATCAAACGCCGACCCGCAGCATCCTCAAAAGACTGCGGTGCGTAGAAATCAAAGCCGGCATCGACCATCGGGGGCATGCCCTGCCCGGCGATCTTAAAACTCGGCGCCTCCCAATCGGCCTCGATGGGAAACCACACGCACTGGTGCGGATTGCGGTAACGCCATCCATCGGCGGACACACCCTGCGGACAGCAAACGAGAATAAGCTCACCATCGAGCTCAAACAGGTCGGGGCACTCCCACATAAAGCCAAACTTCTCGCCCAACTCAATGCGCGTCGCATAGCTCCAGTCCTCTAGATCGCTCGAGGTATAGACAAGCACGCAGCCGCGGTCGTCTTTCGTACGAGCGCCCAGAACCATGTAGTAGATACCATTGTGTTCAAGGATTTTGGGATCACGCACGTGCGTACCGATATCGTCGGGGTAATCGACCGGCCCAACAGCTATGCGCTTCTCGCCCAATTCGTCGGGGTTCTCGGCAACCACATGAATCTGGTTTTGCTCACGGCCCGTCAACACGTAGTCGTAATCATCGCGGTCAAAATGCTTGACGTTGCCGGTATAGAAGTAGTGAATCTTGCCGTCGTGTACAAAGGCAGAACCAGAATACGCTCCGCTCGAATCCAAATCGGAATCGGGGAACAGCACAGGGCCGCGATTCTCGTACGTCACAAAATCCTTTGTTGTCAGATGGTTCCAAAGCACTGGACCGCCATGCGCAGCATCGAATGGATCGTATTGGTGATAGATATGATACGTATCACCGATCTGCACCAAACCGTTGGGGTCGTTGAGCCAGCCAAGCTCAGGCTCCACATGGAACAGGAGCCTATCGGGGTCGGACGCGATGCGACCCGCCGTCTCATCCTGTCCGGCACGCCACTGCTCATAGTCCGCGCGTGTCACCTTATTTTTTTGATTAAACATCGCCGTTGACTTTCTCGTCTATGGGGAAGGACGCTCGACTCACACGAGTCGAACGCCCTTCCCCAAATGGACTTATCCTCAGATTACGCTGAACGGCTCAACTAGAAGCTGACATCAAAGCCAGCACCAGCGCCCTCTTCATCAGTGGTCGGCACGCCCTTTGCCTTGTTGTAGGCAAAGATCAAGACGATCGGCACGATAAAGGCGATGAGATTGCCAGCCACATACCACACGAGCGTCTCGGGCGTGACGATGAGCAGGCCAAGCACGCCGGTCAGACCCTGACCGATGGCGCGCACCTCAAAGAGCTTCACGAAGGCACCGCCGCAGCCTGCACCGATGCAAGCGCAGATGAACGGGATGATCGAGTAGCGCATGTTTGCAGCAAAGATTGCGGGCTCGGAGATACCGACCAGCGTCGGGATAAAGGACGACATGCAGATGTTGCGCTCTTTGGAATGCTTCTTGTGAATGAGGTACATGCCGATGGCGCCGCCGCCCTGGGCGATGATGGAAACCGACCAGATGGCCTGGATGTAGTTGAAGCCAGTCGTGGCGACGAGGTTTGCCTCGATACCCTGGATGAACTGATGCGTACCGGTAACGACGAGCGGCTGCAGGAATGCGGCAAAGACAAAGGCACCGAAGACGCCCATCCTGTTGTACAGGATATCGATTACGCCGGCGAGGACGTCGCCGATCAGGTTGCCGAGCGGGCCGAACACGGTGAACAGGGCGACGTTAGCAAGAATCAGGGTAACGGTCGGGACAAAGACGAACGAAACGACCTCGGGGATGTACTTCTGGGCAATCTTCTCGACCTTGGCCATAAACCAGGCAGTCAGGATTGCAGGGAACACGCCGCCCTGGAAAGCAACCATGGGAATGGAGAGCGGACCGAAGTTCCAGTACTCAGCACCCGTCGGGTCCATAACGAACGTGTTACGGTTCATAAGGCTCGGGTGAACCATGACGATACCGACGAGGATGCCCAGGATCGGGTTACCGCCAAAACGCTTGACCGCGCTGTACATAACCAGGACAGGTAGGTAGTCGAAGGTGGTGGCGATAATGGCAAAGAAGCTTGCGAGGTTCTTGAGGAACTCGCTGTGATCGGCGAGGCTGCCCTCCATGCCAAAGAGGCCGTTGGCAACGATCAGCGACTTAAGGCCGATGATGATAGCAGCGCCGACGAAAGCGGGAATGATGGGGATAAAGATGTCCGAGAATACCTTGAGGACCGAGAAGAACTTGCCCTTCTTGTCCGCCTCGGCGCCCTTGACCTCGGAAGCGCTGATCTCCTTAACGCCCGTCAGAGCCATAAACTCATCGTAAACCTTGTTGACGGTACCGGTACCGAAGATGATCATGAGCTGGCCGCTGTTGTACAGCACGCCCTTGACGCCATCGATGTTCTCGAGCTCGGCCTTGTTGTACTTGCTCGTATCCTTGAGCACCAGACGCAGACGCGTAACGCAATGCGTGGCGCCCTCGATGTTCTCCAGACCGCCGACGTTATCGACGACTTGCTGAGACACTACTTTGTAGTCCATGTTCCTCTCCATTCCTTTACGAAATCATAAGACGTTTTGATGCCATTACAGAGACGCGATCGTTGCATTTGCGCACTTAAGCGTACCGTCGGTGACCGTCAGCGCCACACCCTGGCCCTGCTTATTGCAGAATCGAGCGTTAAGCGCAACATCATCGACAAAGATGGTCGCGATATCGTCGTCAACGACCAGGCGCACATGATGAGTGCCCTCGCCCTTAAAGAACAACGGACGCTCGAGGCCCATGTTGTTGACCTGGAACCACGGATACTGGGGGGCCGCCGTAAACTCGAGCCTGCCCTCACGCAGGTTGGCGCGGAACTCATAGGCAAGACCGGACTCGGCGTCCTCGGCAAGCTTCACCGAGAAGCCGGCAGCGTCACCGGCGAGCTCGATGTCGGCATCGAGCATATAGGTGGAACCGGCATCCGCGGCGAGCACCTGCTCGACCTTGCCCGACTCGCAGGAGAGCTCAAAGGCCTCGACTGCCTTAGCCTCGCCAAAGGCGCCAAGCATGCTGTCAGGAAGCTTGGTGCCGAGCGTTCCGTCGGCACGCTGAACGATCTCGAGGGGCATAAAGGTGCCACCCCACAGGTAAGAGCTGGGGTCGCCGCCCTCGTCACGCGTAGGAACCCAACCAAAGAGAACGCGGCGCTCGCCGTCAAATGCGGTACGCGCGGCATAGTACGCGCGGCCATCGAAGGAATCGTCCGCAGGAGTGATCCAAGGACCGTTGATAGAGCGAGACATGCGGTAACGGGTCTTGTTGCCATCACTGTACTCGGAGAACACCAGATACCACCAGTCGCCCATCTTAAAGAGATCAGGCATCTCGAACATGGTGTACAGGCCCGGATTCCACCAGTCGCCCTGGAACTCCCAGGTATCCAGGTCCTTGGAGGTGAACTTGACCAGACGACCGGTCATCAGACGCTTGTCCTCGCCCACACGCGTGCCGAGGATGAGCATGTACTCTTCGTTCTCCTCATCCCAAAGCACAAAGGGATCGCGCCAGTTGCGGTCATCGTAACCCTCCTGGGGCGGAAGCAGCGTCTCGGCGATGTTCTTCTCCCACTTGACGGCGTCGTCACTCGTTGCGTGAAGAAGAACCTGCTTCATCAAGCGTGCCTTGACCTTATCGCGATTGCAACCAGTGTAGAGCGCATGGTACTTGTCGCCCACCTTAAACACCGTGCCGGCATAAACATACTGGTCGACTTCCTCGTCGCCGCCACGCTCAAGGCTCTCGCCAAAGTCTTTGTAATTGACGAAGTCCTTGGTTGTCGCGAGTGCCCAGCCAAACGGCTCTCCGAAAGGTCCGGGGTTTCGCGTGTCACGCTGATGGTAGAGATAGAACGTGCCGTCCTCGCCGTACGGCATGATGTCGCCCACCCAAATTCCCTCAGGCTGGTAATACACCTTGTGCATCCGAGACTTCCTTCCCACGTGATACTAACTCGGTACAACTGCAAGATATGTCAATCGTTTTCATATGTCAAACGTTTTCACACCAATACGTCTTTTCGCAGTTCCAGTCGTCGGCAAACGGTTGACATATGCCGGCGAACGGTCATCAGAGGCGTTTGAGGAATTCTTTTGGCACGGGATGAACTACGCGGTTTTGCCCTCAATGAGTTCAACGGGGAGCTTGGTATTCGATTCGGGCTTTTCACCGTTAACAAGAGCGATGATGGATTGCGCCGCGAGCTCTCCGATGCGATCGATATCTTGACGAACGGTTGTTAAGTCAGGCATAAACGTCATAGTGCGGCGGGTGCCATCCGCGCCCACGACCTTAATATCGTCCGGAGCGCTCAAGCCGCGCTGCTTCATCACGTTAAGACAGATAGCCGCCATCGTGTCGTCTCCCGCAAAGATGCCGTCAATATCGGGGTTCTCATCGAGGATCTTCGCAACGACCGCACTCTTTTCGTCATCGGACTTAACGAACTCGACCTCACGGACAAGCGCGGGCAAACCGGCCTGCTCCACAACATCGTGGTAGGCATCGGTACGCTTATTGGCAGGCATGCGCATGCGGCTATTGTTGCGCAGGCACAAGATGCGCGAACACCCGTCATCAATCAGGCGACGCGTGGCAAGTTCGCCGATGCCATAGCTGTCGCTCGCAATCTGAACAGAGGCCTCGCCAAGGTCGCAGTCGATACCAACCAGACTCAAGCCCATCTCGGCATACGCCTCGGCACCGATATTAAGCGAGTTGACGATGACGCCATCAACCATATTGCGTCGAAGCATATCGATATAAGAGCGCTCAAGCTCGGGTCGATTGGCGCTATTGCACAGCAGCATCTTAAAACCGTTTTCGGCCAGGGTATGCTCAATGACTTGAACCACTTGGGCATGAAACGGACTGCTGACATAGGGGACGATCATACCGATAAGATTCAGGCGACCGTTGAGCATGGCACGAGCGATATCGTTGGGCGTATAGTTGATGCGCTTCATCGCGGCATGGACCTTATCGCGGGTCTCTTGGCTAATATAGCCACGATTATTAAGCACACGAGATACCGTAGTAGGCGAAACCCCCGCCACCGCCGCAACTTCCTTGATGCCAGGCTTAGCCGTATCCTTAGAACGAGCACTCTCGCGAGCCATAGCACCCTCCCCCATCAACATGTCATACGTTTACATACGAACAAAGCATACCCCAACAAGAGCGGGAAGACGGTAACAGTACAAGTAAGTAAACGACTCATCCAAATAATTAGGAGAGTTCCGCCTAAAGGGTGACTCCAAAGGACCCCACATGGCCGGTTTTGGGTTATTTTCCAAAACACCCCGCAGGACGCAAAGAGGCTCCGCCGCGCAACGCGCGCAGCGGAGCCTCTTTGCATGTCCGAGGACGTTTTGGGAAATAACCCAAAACCGGCCCCAGTAATCCTACAGGAGTTGAACCCTTTAGAACTTGTCGTGGAAGGTACGCGCAATGACCTCGTCCTGCTGCTCCTTGGTGAGCGTGTGGAAGTTCACGGCATAGCCGGAAACGCGGATGGTCAGCTGCGGGTACTTCTCGGGGTGAGCCTGAGCGTCGAGCAGCGTCTCACGGTTGAAGACGTTGATGTTCAGGTGGTGGCCACCCTTCTCGGCGTAAGCGTCGAGCATGTGGACCAGGTTATCGGCCTGAGTCTCGGAAACTTCAGAAACCTTCATAATGTGTCTCCTTCGATTGATAGGCGCCGGCCGAAACCGGCGCACTAATCAGTAATCGTTATTGTTAGTATAGCACTAACAATAGTTACTCGCCCAGCTGATCAAGGTCGATATCGCCAAAGAACACCTGATCCTCTTTGCCGAGCGCACTCGGGATGATGGAGAAGGTGTTGGAGATGCCGTCCTGGGCATCGCGGAACGGGAGCTTGGAAACCGAAGACAGCGAAGCGATGGCGCCGTGGCTATCGCGCTTGTGCATGGGGTTAGCACCCGGGGCGAACGGCTGGCCAGCCTTGCGGCCGTCGGGCGTGGAGCCGGTCTTCTTACCGTACACGACGTTGGAGGTAATGGTCAGAACCGAGGTCGTGGGCACGGAGTTGCGGTAGGTATCGTTCATGCGGATGTACTCCATGAACTGGTGCACAACGTCGTGAGCGATCTGGTCGACGCGGTCGTCGTCGTTACCGTACTTGGGGAACTCGCCCTCGGTCTCGAAGTCGACGATGATGCCGTTCTCGTCACGGACGGGGTGGACCTTGGCGTACTTGATGGCGGACAGGGAGTCAGCCACGACGGAAAGGCCAGCGATGCCCGTAGCGAACCAGCGGTGCACGTGCTTGTCGTGCAGAGCCATCTGGATGCGCTCGTAGCAATACTTGTCGTGCATGTAGTGAATGATGTTCAGCGAGTTGACGTACACGCCAGCGAGCCACTTCATCATGTCGTTGTACTTGGCCACAACGTCGTCGTAATCGAGCGTATCGCCCTCGACGGCGCGATACTTGGGGCCGACCTGCTTCTTGGAGACCTCGTCAACACCGCCGTTGAGTGCGTAGAGCAGGCACTTGGCAAGGTTGGCGCGGGCGCCGAAGAACTGCATCTCCTTGCCGATGCGCATGGAGGACACGCAGCAGGCAATGCCGTAGTCGTCGCCGTGATAGACGCGCATGAGGTCGTCGTTCTCGTACTGGATCGAGGAGCTGGCGACGGAAGTCTTGGCGCAGAACTTCTTGAAGTTCTCGGGCAGACGGGTCGACCACAGAACGGTCATGTTGGGCTCGGGGCTGGTACCCATGTTCTCGAGCGTGTGCAGGTAGCGGTAGCTCATCTTGGTAACGAGCGTACGGCCGTCAACACCCATGCCGCCGATGGACTCGGTGACCCACTGCGGGTCGCCGGTGAACAGGGCCTGGTACTCGGGAGTACGGGCGAACTTGACCATGCGGAGCTTCATGATGAAGTGATCCACGAACTCCTGGATCTGCTCCTCGGTGAAGGTACCGTTGGCAAGGTCGCGCTCAGCATAGATGTCAATGAACGTAGAGGTACGGCCGATGGACATAGCGGCACCGTTCTGCTCCTTGACGGCAGCAAGGTAGGCGAAGTACATCCACTGGATGGCCTCCTGCGTGTTGGTAGCAGGGTTGGAAATGTCGAAACCATAGGTCTCGGCCATCATCTTGAGCTCGCCGAGGGCGCGGATCTGCTCCTGCAGCTCCTCGCGGTCGCGGATGTTGTCGGCAGTCATGACCGTCGGGGTGGAAGCCTTCTGGGCCTCCTTGTCCTTGATCAGGTAGTCGACACCGTACAGGGCGACACGACGGTAGTCGCCGATGATGCGGCCGCGGCCATAGCCATCGGGCAGACCGGTGATGATGTGAGCCGAGCGGCAAGCACGCATCTCGGGGGTGTAGACATCGAAGACGCCAGCGTTGTGGGTCTTGCGCTCGAAGGTGTAGCGCTCGACAACGTTCTCGTCGACCTTGTAGCCGTGCTGGCTGGCAGCCTGGCAAGCGATGCGGATACCACCGTTGACGTGCAGAGCGCGCTTGAGCGGCTTGTCGGTCTGGAGGCCAACAATGGTCTCCTTCTCGCGGTGGGCGTTATCGATGTAGCCAGCGGGGTGGCTCACGATACCCGTGACGGTCTTGGTGTCCATATCGAGGACACCACCCTGCTCGCGCTCCTTAAGCAGCAGGTCGAGAACCTCGCCCCACAGCTCCTTGGTACGCTCGGTCGGGCCGACGAGGAACGACTCGTCGCCCTCGTAGGGGGTGTAATTCTTCTGGATGAAGTCTCGGACGTCAACCTCTCCCGTCCAGATGCCTTCCTTGAAGCCTTCCCATGCCTCCTGCATTGTGTAACCACGCTCCTAGTTACGTGTAATGCGGCGCTCTCTCACACCGCTGCTTATTGAATTCTTGAATTTTCGGCTTGCACTACCGGCTTCTTCCGTTCTTCACCACACGTTGGTGCAGGAAAAACGTTTGTCCACCTTGGAACTACAACCCAAAACCCAAGATTTCACCCGTTTGAGAAGGATAACATAGCGACCCCCTTCATCTGGGCTGTTATATGTTTCTTTTTTTATATCATAAGGGCGTTTTTTACAAACCCGCAGGAAATGCGAGCGTGAACAACTACCGTTCACCGATTTGTTTGGTTTTTTTCCTTGCCTTTATACGTCCGTCACTCTAGCTGTTATGCCAGCTTTACCAGGATAAAGTGTCCCAGGGACCCTTCAGAAACTGAAGGGCGGCCACGGGATTTCCCCCGCGGCCGCCCTGTGGCGTGGCTATTTTTTAGCTTTGATTGCCGCTTGGCATTAGGCGGCTGCGGAGGCCTTGTCGGTCGTTGCCTTGCCGTTGCTCTGCTGGCCCTCAAAATGCTTGTAGCACCAGCTGGTAACGAGCGGGGTCAAAATGGCCGTCACGATAGCGCATGCTGCAACCTGCGCCGTAGCCGTCGCGAGCACGGCGCCACCGTACATGGCCGCGTTGACGCTCGCCATGGCGGCAGGCGTGGCCACATTGGCTCCGGCGCAGCTCGAAATGGCTGCACCTGCGACACCCGTGCCACCCGTGAGCTTATCGACCGCGATGACGGGAATTGCAAAGACCACAGAGCAGATCACGCCGAGCAGAATACCGGGAAGACCGCCATTAATGAGCTGGCCAAAGGTCATGGTCGAGCCCATGGCAAAGAAGACGAGCACGATGATGGCGGAAAGCGCAGGAGCCATCATCTTTTTAAAGCTGGGGAACAGGTTGCCCAGGATAATACCGACGACGATCGGCAGGATGGCGCCCACGAGCGACCAGCCAATCGGAGCCTGACCGGCGGCGCCGAGCACGATCATAGTAACCGGAGGGCCGACAACGAGCGTGGTGATGGCGACGGCGCCACGCTCGGCCTCGTTGCCCATGGTGCCCATCAGTCCAGCGTACATAGCGTTGTTGGCACCCGTGCAAGCGGCCAGCATCACCATGGCAGAGATGCCAAACAAGTTGTCGTTGAACACATAAAGGATGAGCAGCGACACGGCAACGACCACGATTTGCTTGACGGCAATGATAATGGCGCCGCGGGCAGCGGCGGCAGGAGCGCTCTTAAACGAAATCGTCGTACCGACGATGAGCAAAAAGGCGCCAACAAGCGGGCCTGCGCCCTGCTGGGTCATGCCGAGCGTAAAGCTACCGAGCGTTTTAAACAGGTCGGGGAATAGCGTGTTGAGCAGGCAGCCCAACAGAAGCGGCACCAAGATATTGGCGCCCGGGATGGTGGACATCTTAAAGAACGGCTCTTTTGTTGCCGGCGCCTCCACCGCAGTCGATTCACTCATTTATATCTCCTTTTGATGCGTGCCGCACGCGGCCGCACGCTCCTTTGTCAGAAAGAAGGCGACGGTCCCGAGTCGCAGGAGCCGTCGCCGAATAATCGTCGCGGGGTATTACCCGTCCAGAACGATGCCACCGTCGCAGTCACCGATCTCGCCGTTTACGAAGCTGGCAAGGTCGGAAGCGAAGAACAGCACCATCTGTGCAGGCTCGCTGGCCTGGGCGGCGCGGCCCAGAGGGATACCGTTAATGATGCGCTGAGAGTTCTCGTCAGAAAGAATCGAGGTCATATCGGTAAGGGTGAGCGACGGGCATACAGCGTTGCAGCGGACGCCAAACTTGCCGCCTTCCTTGGCGACTGCCTTGGTTAGACCGTTAACACCTGCTTTGGAGCTGGCGTAGGCAGCGGTGCCGAGCAGGCCACCACCGATCTTGCCCGCAACGGAACTCACGTTGACGATAGTGCCGGCATGGGCCGCCTTAAAGTGCGGGTACACGGCATTCATCATAGTGAAGGTACCGTTGAGGTTGATGTCGATGGTGCGACGCCACTCGGTGTCATCGATCTCGTCGAACTTCTTGGTGCTGATAACGCCAGCGCAGTTAATCAGGATGTTGGTTTGCGGCAGGTCCGTAAAAATCTGCTCGACGGTCTCGCGCGCCTTGGGTGCATCGGCAACATCGAGCTGGTAGAACTTGTTGCCCTCGCCAAGCTCGGCCACCGCGGCCTCGCCCTTAGCAGCGTTCCTTGCGATGAGCGCGACGTGTCCGCCGCCCGCGACGATGCCCTTGGCGATCTCGAGGCCAATGCCCTGAGTGCCGCCCGTGACAATCGCGGTCTTGCCCGTGAAGTCAAATGCCATGACTCCATCCCCCTTTATGTAAGGTGTCTCCTTGCGGGAAGTTGGAGCATCGCACGTGGCGATTATATGAGTCCCAGTCGTCATGGTGGTGACAACCCCTCGCCTAACCGCGTGCATAATAGTTCTTTGAAACGCTACAATTATTGAATGATTTTAAGTCTTAATACGCTCTTAATATTGACTGGCAGTCAAGTAGATTTTTAAAACATGCCTCAAAATCTGCCGATTAGGGTGTGCGTACGTGGGTATCATCTTTCACCGAAAATAGTTTCTAGTGTTAGGGGTTTTCGGTGGAAGATACCGATTTCCATGAGCTTGGGCGTCAGCTCCTTACCGAGTTTGGCGGCATTCACCAGCGCGTTTCGCGCTTTGTGGACAAAGCTCTCAGCGGCGAGATGGCTGTCATGCGCGCCCTTATGCTCGCTGGCGGTTCGCTCACGCCGAGCGAACTCGCTGATCGCGCCTGGGTCTCGAACGCCCGCATTGCCAATATCCTACGCGCTCTCGAAGCCAAGGGCTGGGTTGAGCGTGAGCACTCAAAGACCGACCGTCGTCGCGTACACGTCATAGTGACCGACAAGGGATTCCAGGATCTCGAAATCAAACGCCGGGAATTCGAGGAGCGCACCGCGGCTTTCCTCGAGCAGCTCGGCGAAACAGATACCCAAGAGATGGTGCGCCTTCTAAGACGTGCCAACGAAATTATCGACCGCAATCAAGAAAGGAGAGATGCCGAGTGAGGATTCTCAAGCTCTTTAAAAAGCATGTCCTGGCACTGTTCGCAGCGATCGTACTTATCGTAATCAGCTGCAACGCCGATCTGGCGCTGCCTACCTATATGAGCGACATCGTCGACGTGGGCGTGCAGCAAGGCGGCATCGCCTCGCCCGTGCCCGACACCATTCGCGCCGAATCGCTCGACGACCTCGAACTCTTTATGAGCACCAAGGACGCCAAAGCTGTGGAGGCCGTGTTTAGCAAGGCTGACAAAAACGGTATTCGAACTTACAAGGGCACCGAGGAAGAGCGTGCCGATGGAGGCAAGATTGCCGACATTATGAGCCTGCCCGAGACTGTCGTCCTTTCGCTCAACCAGGGCATCGGCGCCAACTCCATGGGCGATATGATGGGCTCGTCCAGCGAGAAAGACGACAACGCTGCCCAGGCCATGCCAACCCCCGAGCAAATGGCAGCGATGACGCCCGAGCAGCTCGCCGAGATGCAGCAGAAGGCCGCGGCGGCGCAGAACATGCAAAAGCAGATTGATGCCGACGGCGGTAAGATCACCATGAAGAGCCTGCGTCTAGGCATTGAAGGCGGTCTAATCGACCAGGACAAGCTCGTCGAGGGCGCCAATGATATGGCGGACAAAATGGGCTCCATGTCGGGCTCCATCGTCACCCAGCGCGCCGTGAGCTATGTACAGGACGAGTACAAGGCGCAAGGCATCGACCCCGCCGACGTACAGAACGCCTACCTGAGCCGCATGGCAACCACGATGTTTGGTCTGTGCCTTGTGTCGCTCGTCGCCACCATCCTGACCGGTGCCGTAGCTTCGCGCACCGCCTGCTCCATCGCCCGCGACCTGCGCCGCGAGACCTTCAACAAGGTTATGCACTTCTCGCCGGCCGAGGTGGGCAAGTTTAGCCAGGCCTCGCTCATCACCCGCTGCACCAACGACATTCAGCAGATCCAGATGGCCGCAACCCTGTTTATCCGCATGTGCCTGATGGCCCCCGTCATGGGCATCGTCGCTGTCATGCGTGTCCTGGCCAACCACACCGGCCTGGAGTGGACCATCGCCGTGGCCATCATCGCGGTCTCGGCCGTTGTCGGCGTGCTCATGGGCCTCACCATGCCCAAGTTCAAAAAGATGCAAAGCTTTGTGGACCGCGTGAACCTTACCGCCCGCGAGCTGCTCGACGGCCTTATGCCCATCCGCTCGTTCAACCGCGAGGAACATGAGCTCGAGCGTTTTGACAAGGCGTCGCTCGACCTAATGACCACGCAACTCTACACCAACCGCGCCATGAGCTTTATGATGCCGCTCATGATGCTCGTCATGAACTGCATCACCGTGCTTATCGTCTGGTTTGGCGCGCAGGGCGTGTCCGACGGCGTGATGCAGGTCGGCAACATGATGGCGTTCATCTCCTACACCATGCAAATCGTCATGGCGTTTATGATCCTCACCATGGTTTCGGTTATCCTGCCCCGCGCTGAGGTCGCCGCCGAGCGCGTGGAAGAGGTCATCACCTGCCCCACGAGCATCAACGACCCCGTCTCACCCAAGCTGCCTGCCGCCAGCGCGCCGCGCGGTGAGCTCACCTTCCGCGACGTGAGCTTCCAGTATCCCGATGCCCGCGCCGACGTCATCAGCGGCGTGAACTTCACCACGCATGCCGGCCAGATGCTCGGCATCATTGGCTCCACGGGTTCGGGCAAGTCTACGCTCGTGCAGTTGATTCCGCGCCTGTACGACGTCACGGGCGGCAGCATTTCACTCGACGGCATCGATGTGCGCGACATGACCCTTTCCGAGCTGCGCCGCCGCATTGGTTACATCCCGCAGCAGGGTCGCCTGTTCTCGGGCACCGTCGAGAGCAACCTCAAGTTTGCCGGCGACATGGTGAGCGATGATGACATGCACCGGGCGGCACGCATCGCCCAGGCCGAGGACTTTATCGCCGAGCGCGAGGGCGGCTACGACTCCCCCATCAGCCAGGGCGGTTCCAATGTTTCGGGCGGTCAGCGCCAGCGTCTGGCCATCGCCCGCGCGTTGGCCAAAAAGCCCGAGGTCGTGGTGTTCGATGACTCGTTTAGCGCCCTCGACTACAAGACCGACGCGCGTCTGCGCGAAGAGCTGGCCAAAAACGTTACCGACGCCGCACTCGTGGTCGTGGCCCAGCGCATCGCGACCATCATGCACGCCGATCAAATCATCGTGCTCGACGACGGCCACGTAGTGGGCACCGGCACGCACGAGGAGCTGCTGCGCAGCTGCCCGGCGTACCTGGAGATCGCACAGTCGCAGCTTTCCGCCGAGGAGCTGGGGCTTACCCAAGAAGAAATTGCAGCCGTCATGGAAGGAGGCGAGCGCTGATGGCAGACGAGACCAAGACTCAGATTCCCAAGCCCACCCGTCAGCGTGGTCCCATGGGCCGCATGCGTCGCGGCGAAAAGGCCAAGGACTTTAAGGGCACCATGAGGCAGCTGCTCGGCTATATCGGCCAGCACAAGATTGCCGTGTTTGCCGCCGTCGCCTTTGCCGTGTGCTCGGTCATCTTTAACATTGTGGGACCCAAGGTGCTCGGCCAGGTTACGACCAAGCTGTTCGAAGGCCTGGTCGCCAAGGTCAACGGCACCGGCGACGTCGACTTTAACTGGATCGCCAAGACGCTCGGCTTTTTGCTCTGCCTGTATCTGGCAAGCTCTGTTTGCAGCCTCATCCAAGGCTGGCTCATGACCGGCGTCACGCAAAAGATTTGCTACCGCATGCGCAAGGAGATCGCCGCCAAGATCGCTGTCGTTCCGATGAGCTACTTTAACGGACACAGCAAGGGCGACGTGCTCAGCCGCATCACCAACGACGTCGATACGCTGGGTCAGTCGCTCAACCAGAGCGTGACACAGCTCATCACGTCGGTGACGCAGATTATCGGCGTGCTCGTCATGATGCTTTCGATCAGCCTACCGCTTACCGGCGTCACCGTGCTCACGCTGCCGGCCGCCGCGATTATCCTGACCGTGATGATTCACTTCTCGCAGCCGTACTTCCGCGAGCAACAGCAAGTCCTTGGCACCGTCAACGGCATTATCGAGGAGGACTTTGCCGGCCAGAACGTCATCCAGGTGTTCGACCGCGCCGAGGCCTCGATCGAGGAGTTCGACCGTCAAAACGACCGTCTCTTTATTAGCGGCTGGCGCTCGCAGTTCCTGTCGGGCCTGATGATGCCGCTTATGAGCCTGGTGGGCAACATGGGCTACGTGGGCGTCGTCGTGGTGGGCGCGCAGCTCGCGCTGACCGGCAATGCCACGCCTGGCGACATCCAGAGCTTTATCCAGTACGTTCGCAACTTTACGCAACCCGTGCAGCAGCTGGGCAATGTGAGCAACACGATGCAGTCGATGGCTGCCGCCACCGAGCGCGTCTTTGAGTTCCTGGCCGCGCCCGAGGAGGAGCAGAAGGCCGACGCGCAGATTCCCGAGAAGCGCCCCGGGCACGTGGAGTTTGACCATGTCAAGTTTGGCTACACGCCCGACAAGACCATCATCCACGACTTTAGCTGCGAGGCGCAGCCCGGCCAGACCATCGCCATCGTCGGTCCTACCGGCGCCGGCAAGACCACGCTCATTAAGCTGCTGCAGCGCTTCTACGATGTGGACGGCGGTTCGCTGCGCGTCGAGGGTGTCGACGTGCGCGACTGGGACCGCGCGGCGCTGCGCGGCGAGTTTGCCATGGTGCTGCAGGATACCTGGCTGTTTAACGGCACGATCCGCGAGAACATCCGCTACGGACGCCCCGATGCGAGCGATGCCGAGGTCGAGGCCGCCGCACGCGCCGCACGTTGCGACCACTTTATCCATACACTTGCCGGTGGCTACGACTTTATGATCAACGAGGAGGGCACTAACCTGTCGCAGGGTCAGCGCCAGCTCGTGACCATCGCCCGTGCCATTTTGGCCGACCGCCCGGCGCTGATTCTGGACGAGGCGACCTCCAACGTTGACACTCGTACCGAGGAGCTTATTCAGCGTGCCATGGATGCGCTGATGCAGGGCCGTACCAGCTTTGTCATCGCACACCGTCTGTCCACGATCCGCAACGCCGATGTGATCTTGGTAATTCGCGACGGCGACATCGTCGAGAAGGGCACGCACGACGAGTTACTCGCCCAGGGCGGCTTCTACGCCGACCTGTATAACTCGCAATTCGACGAGGCGGCGTAAAAACCGGCGGCAAACAACCGCAATGCCAAGAAAACGGGGGCGCAGGACAACCTGCGCCCCCGTTTTTGTTTTGCGACCCTCGAACCGCCTCCCCTGGGACCTGATTGACAGCCCCTTCGAGGCCCGTGGGCAAAAAATGGCAAATATGAGTACTGTTACTTTTTTAGTAACAGCCAAAACAGCCCCAAATGCCGTTTTCACGGCTTACACGCGTCCCTAAATTGATCAAACAGCCCTATAGCGAACTTATATGTGTTTACGTTAATGAACATATTTTGCTGTTATGTCTATTATTTTGCGAAGGCAATATGATACTAAGATAGCAACCGTACTCATATTTGGCATTTTTTGCCCACAGGGTATTTCCTGGGGAACCGACAACAGCCTTAGGGTCCCGCGCGGCGCCGTTCCCTCCCGGCATCCGCCGACATTTCCCCAGATAAAACCGACCAAAATAAACCTGTCCCTTTTCGGCAGGTTTCGCTTGCACTTTAGCGTGCGACAGCGGATAATGCCGAGCATTCGAGAATTCGCCAATTGTTGCCGTTAATTGATAAAGGAGGCCCCGCATGGCCATGGATTTCAAACGCAAGCTGCCGATCCCCATGGAGATCCGCGAGGAAATGCCGCTTTCCGCAGAGCTTACCGCCAAAAAGCAGGCATTCGATGCCGAAGTCGCCAAGGTCTTTACCGGCGAGGACGCGCGCAAGGTGCTCATCATCGGCCCGTGCTCTGCCGACCGCGAGGATTCGGTCCTCGAATACATGAACCGCCTGGCCAAGACCGCCGAAGAGGTCAAGGACAAGCTCATCATCATTCCGCGCGTCTACACCAACAAGCCGCGTACCAAGGGCACCGGCTACAAGGGTCTTCTGCACAACCCCAACCCCGAGGCTCCCGACGACCTGCTCGAGGGCGTCAAGGCCATCCGCCACATGCACCTGCGCGTCATCGAGGAGACCGGCTTCTTTACCGCCGATGAGATGCTCTACCCGTCCAACTACCAGTACCTCGTTGACCTGCTGAGCTATGTGGCCGTGGGCGCACGCTCGGTCGAAAACCAGGAGCATCGCCTGGTGTCGAGCGGTATTTCGGTGCCCGTGGGCATGAAGAACCCCACCGCCGGTTCCACCACCGTTATGCTCAACTCCATTTACGCCGCGCAGGCGCACCAGAGCTTCATCTTCCGCAACTGGGAGGTCGAGTGCGACGGCAATCCGCTCGCGCACGCCGTTATGCGTGGCTACATCGGTCTCGACGGTCGCACCTACCCCAACTACCACTACGAGCACCTGGAGCGCCTGGCCGAGCGCTACACCGAGCACGCCGGCTATGCCAATCCGGCAGCGGTCATCGACTGCAACCACGACAACTCGGGTAAGCGCCCGCTTGAGCAGTATCGCATTTGCAAGGAGGTGCTCGACAGCTGCCGCCGCAACGAGTCCATCTCCAAGCTGGTCAAGGGCTTTATGATCGAGTCCTACCTGGAGGACGGCAACCAGCCGGTCGACGGCGGCGTCTTTGGCAAGTCGATCACCGATCCGTGCCTGGGCTGGGAAAAGACCGACTACCTCATCCACGAGATCGCGGAACGGGTGTAGGTTACGGCGTTTTACCAAACGCCGTAACGGCTCGACGCTGCGCGGGCCGCATTTGGACAATCTGACGTTCAACTTCAAGGGCGCGACCAGAAGGTCAGCGCCCTTTCGTTTCACGTCACCTTGTCTCAAATGCGACCCGCTCGCTGTCCGTCCTCTACCTGCGGCGTTATCTTGCTCCGGATGTGGCAGTTAGGGACGCTCCTTTTCTGCCGGCGGTTTGGGACACTCCTTGGGTAGCCGTTTAAGAACGTCCCCAACGACTACCCGGGGGAGTTGCCTTCCCTCGTGGCGGTCTTCTAGCAGAAAAACCAAGTGAGTAGGCTTTTTGCAGAAGGCCGAGCACGCCCTAAAACGCCACAGCTCTGACCTGCAGTTTTATAGATCATTTGTCGCGATGTGCTCGGCAGGTTCAAAAAAGTCTACTCACTTGTATCTGAGACGCACCAGGTAGGCAAAAACCGCCGCGAAAGGGCCCCTGGTCCCTTCGCGGCGGTCATACGCCTCTGATTTTGCGACGATTTTGCCCGCTTGCTACTCGCTGTAGCGGGTGGCTATGGCGGCTCGCACCATGCCGGTGCTCATGAGGTAGGTCACCAGGAAGTAGCCACCGTATGCTGCCAGGAAGATTGCACAGGTGAGACCAACGGTGCCGCCGATGCTCATATTTCCGAAAATGCTCACCAACTCGATGATCACCTTAAGTGCCACAAAGGAGTGCGCCAGGCCCACTGCCAGCGGGAACAGGAAGAATACCGCTTGCTGCGCCATCACCGAATGGCGAATCTGGCGGTCGTCGCAGCCGATCTGTGCCAGCACACGATAGCTGCGGCTGCCGTCGGCCACGTTGGAGAGTTGCTGGATCGACAGAATCGCCGCGCATGCAACGACCAATACAAAGCCGATGTAGATGGCTAGGTAGCTAATAAGACCGTTCATTTGCGCTGCTTGCGTGTACATCTCGGAGCGTGTGATGAAGATTCCCCACGACCCCGGCTCCTTGCCGTCAACGAGCAGATTGTCGAGCACAGTGTTTTTAATGCTCTCGTCTGCCTCAGTCGTATCCATCCCCTGTTTGTAGTTAACGAGCAGGCTACTGGAATACGGCTGCAGATTAAGTTGGGACAACAGCTCGTCGGCAACGACGACGGTACCCGGATTACTGCCCATCGCCGAGTTGGCGATGGCCGCCGCATCTTCGTCCGACTTATCGGTTGCGGGCTTGAGCGTATGCCCGCCCAAGGTAAGGGCATGGCCGCCAGCCATATACTTGGTGTACAGGTCGACCAGCTCGCCGCCCATATCACATGTGAGCAGATACTGGTCGTGACCGATGTGCACCGGCTCCTCGCCCATCATCTGACGCAGTTTGTTGTACTGGCTCGCCGGCGTCACAAACAGACCCATCGTATCGGCATTGCTACCCCCGAACGCCTTGGGAAGCTTTTCGCCCATGATCTTGCACATCTCACTTGGGGTCACCGAAGGATTCGAGCCGCCAAATGGGTAACTCAGATACGAATCGATCTGCACATGCTCACCGGCAACATCGGCGATATTGACCTTCTTGCCGGTCTCGTCGTTGTTGCCCGCCGACTTGCCCTTGCCGTGCCATGCAGGGTACAAATCGACCGTTGTATCGGCCAGCACCATGCGATCGGCCTCAGACGGATTGACATACCCTTTGTACCCTTTGTAGTAGTCGAGCGTATCGGGCGTGTAATAGACATACGTCTGAGACACATCAACAGGGTTATAGCGCTCCAGGTTTTCGTTCATCACGTTGGCAATCGACATACCGCACGTCACCGAGGTGATGGCCAAAAACAGAAGCATCGCGATGACGCCCATCGAAAAGCACACCGTGTTGACCTTGGCCGCAAGCTGGCGCACGGTAAACATGTTGAGGCCGCGCCAATACACGCCGCGCAGGCTCTGCAGCAGCTTGATGAGCATGCCCGAGAGTCCCCAGAACAGGGCAAAGGTACCAACGGTAACCATAGCGGTCGTAATGCCAAACTGGTTCATGGCCTCTTGCAGCTTGCTGTCCGTCGCGGTTAGCGGGAACCCATCACGTAGCAGACGGTAATAGGCCACGCCCACAAGCACCACGCCCACGGCAAAGATGGCAATCGCGATCCAGGGGTTGCGTGTCTTGATGCTCTCGTTGCGACGCTCGGCACCCATAAGCTCGATGAGTTTGGTACGACGCACGGCGCGAAGGTTCAGCAGTAGCGTGAGCACAAACATTACGAGCATGCAGGCAAGGGTCAGATTGAACGCATGCACCGAGAAAAAGAAGTGGAAATTGGCGATCTGTGTCTTAAAAAGCGAGGCCGTAAAGAACGTCATGAGCTGGGAGAGTCCCACACCCAGCACAATGCCGGCGACAAAGGCCACGACCGACACTATCACGGTCTCGAGCGCCATGATCGTGGCGACGCGCCCACGCCCCATGCCGAGCACCTGGTACAGGCCAAACTCCTTCTTGCGGCGTTTCATGATGAAGTTATTGGCATACACCATCAAAAAGGCCATGACACCGGCCAAAAAGTACGTCAGGTCGCCGAGCATGCTGCCCATTACCTGCGCCAAGCCCTTTTCATCGATTCCGGCGATGTCGACCTGCATCGAGATGGTGTTAAAGGCGTAGAAAACCGTAACGCCCAGGGTGAGCGTCAAAAGGTAGACGAGGTAGTCGCGGCCGGCACGGCGGACGTTGCCCCAAGCGAGTTTACAGAGCATCGGAGCCCTCACCGCCCATCATGGCAACGACCTCCATAATGCGGTCGAAAAACTCTCGGCGGTCGGTGTCGCCGCGGCGCAGCTCGGTGAAGATCTTGCCGTCGCGAATGAACAGCACGCGGCTCGTGTAGCTGGCGGCAAAGCTGTCATGCGTGACCATGAGCACGGTGGCGCGCAGGCGGCGATTGAGGGCCTCCAGGCTCTCGAGCAGCAGGCGGGCGCTCTTGGAATCGAGGGCGCCGGTGGGCTCGTCGGCCATGATCATGGTGGGGTCGGTGACGAGCGCGCGAGCCGCGGCAACGCGCTGCTGCTGACCGCCGGACATCTGGTAGGGATACTTGTCGAGCACCTGACTGATGGACAGGCGCGCGGCCACATCCTGCACGCGGGTCGAGATCTCTGCCGAGTTTGTGCGGGCGATGGTGAGCGGCAGGGCGATGTTCTCGCGTGCCGTGAGCGTATCGAGCAGGTTGGAGTCCTGGAAGATAAAGCCGAGCTCCTCGCGGCGGAACTGCGAAAGCTTGGCCTGCTTCATGCGCGTAACGTCCTGACCGTTGATGCGGATGGTGCCGCTCGTGGCGCTATCGATGGTCGAGACGCAGTTGAGCAACGTCGACTTACCCGAGCCCGAAGCACCCATGATGCCAACAAATTCGCCGCGGTTGACGGTAAAGCTGACGTCGTTGAGCGCGCGGGTCACGTTGCCCAGCGCCCCATATACCTTTTCGAGATGCGCGACCTCCAGTACCGGGGTCGCCATGTGCGTGGTTTGCATACCGAGTCCTTTCTTGCGATTAGTCTACGGCATCTATAGTCGCAAGAAGACGAGTCGGCTACCATCGATATGGCTTACGCTTGCCTTACCGTTGTGTAAGGTACGGGTAGCCGCCCTGCCACGTGTTGATATTGAGAGAGGACTCCTGTTGAAGACTGTTCATGTTGCCGCTGGGATCATTCGCAAGGAAGGATCCGATGAGCTGCTTGCCGTGCAGCGCGGCTATGGCGACATGCAGGGACTTTGGGAGTTCCCCGGTGGCAAACTCATGCGCGGCGAGTCGCCCGAGGACGCCGTACGCCGCGAGCTCATGGAAGAGCTGCAGGTAAAAGTCACCAACCTGCGCGATTTCTATACCGTTGAGTATGACTACCCCGATTTTCATCTCTCCATGGAGTGTTACTACTGCTCGCTGACCAAAGGGTCTGGCGAGCCCCAGAAGCACGACCGCCAGCTCGATATCCGCTGGATTCCGCGTACCTCGCTTGCCACGGTGGAATGGATGCCCGCTGACAAGGGGCTCATTGATGCCCTGATTGAGCTGAAGGAAGATCGGCTTGAGGCCAACGGCACTGCCAACGACGCCGAGGCCACCACGACCGACGAGCCCGCTTCCAAGCCCAAGCGCGCACCTAAGCGCCGCAGCAAAAAACGTCCCAAGCCCGGTCTGCTCGACGGCATCGATACCTCGGACCTCTCCGCTGACGAGCGCGAACTGGTCCGCCGTCGTGCCGCCATCAAAAAGTCTATGAAGGGCAACAAGCGTGCCAACACCAAGCCCGAGTTGCTCGTTCGCCAGCGCCTGCGCGCAGCGGGCCTTACGGGTTATCGCTTGGAATGGAAGGTTCCCGGCAAGCCCGACATCGCCTTTCCCGGGCGCAAGATCGCCATCTTCGTCAACGGTTGTTTTTGGCATCGCTGCCCCAAATGCAACCCTAGCCAGCCCAAGCGCAACGTTGAGTTTTGGGAGGCAAAGTTCCGTCGCAACATCGAGCGCGACCGCGCTGCCGTGGCAGCACTCACTCAAATGGGCTGGACGCCTATAACCATCTGGGAATGCGAACTCAAAAAGGACCGCATCGACGCCACGATGGAAAAGGTCATCGAACAAGTATGCGCCGCCGCACCGCAGCGCTAGGAACGAGCCGTCCACACGCCCCACACAGGCAAGCCACATCCGCGCCACAAACCTTAGAAAGCCCTTAAGCTCAAAACCTTTCAAGAGTGTTACTCAATAGCTTTGACCTGCGGTTTCATCGTAACGCCAAACCAGGTTAAGCCTTTCTTTAGCGCTTCTTTGCAGCAGCCGCGGCATAATACTGCCAACGCACGGGACCTAGCAGCATACCCCGAGCGCAATCTATTGGTGGACATCGAGGAGGCCGCATAAGCATGCATTCTTCCAACGACGCAGCACAGCAGCCATCCCTAAATCATGCAAACCTTTTCTCCTTCCCCCCGACACAGAGAAACGGCCTCCTCGACTCCCCCACCACAAAAACCAAGCGCTCAGCCGATCAGAGCCTCAACTTACGAGCATCCTTCGAAAAGCTCCAAGCATCCCTAGACAAGGCGTTCCCCGAACAGGCAAGAGCAATCTAAGCCCATCGCGCTTTATACTGATGCCATGCGAAACATGGATCACATAGAATTGCACCGCGGAGGACGCGAGGAAGCGTTTCCCGAGACCGCCGAAGACTGGCCCTATATTGCCGAACGCGCAGAATTCGCTCGCTATCCGGGCAATTCCGTCCCCTGGCACTGGCATTCCGAAGTTGAGCTTTTCTACATGGAGCAGGGAGCGATTGACTATCGAACGCGCGCGGCTCATGAGCACGTACGCTTTGAGGAAGGGTCCGCCGGCTTTATCAACGGCGGCGTTTTTCACAGCACGCTGCAATCACCCAATTCGGCACCAGCCATTCAAATGTTGCATATCTTTCAGCCGTCGATGCTCGGCGATCCCGCGGGACGCCTTCAAAAGCGCTATATCAATCCTTTGCTGCAATGTCGAGGCGTCGATGTGCTCAAATGGTCGCCCACCAACCCCGACGATATGCCCTTTATCGATTTGCTAAAGAGTTCCTTTAACCACGACCTTCAACGGCCGCAGAACGAGATGGCGCTTCGGAATAGCTTGTCAGAGCTCTGGATTCAGATTTACGCCAAGGCCGAACCGCTCTTTTCCTCCGACAACGCCTCTTGGATGACCAACCGCGACATACAGTTCAAGGCAATCCTGGACTATATCCGCGCAAACTATGCAGCCGCTATAGATGTGCCCCAGATGGCATCTGCAGCCGGCGTAAGCGAAAGAGAGTGTTACCGCATTATCGAAGCTTGCGCAGGAACGACCCCGGCGGCATATCTGCGCGCATACCGCGTAAACCGTGCTTGCGAACTTTTGGCACACACCACGCGAACGGTCCAGACAGTCGCGCGCCAATGCGGCTTTGCGACAGCAAGCCATCTTGGCCAGGTATTTAAAGAACAAATGGGATGCACTCCTTCGAGCTATCGAGCAGCGAGGCAGAATCTCGATAGCACCAGGCAGAAATCCCGCTAGCCCTTCTTCTGTCACTGCATCAAACTTGCAGGCAAACAACGGATAGGAGCTACTATATGAAGTACTTTGACTATATCGTGTTTGACGTTGATGGGACATTGGCAGATACAGAAGAAAGCGTTCTATCATCGCTTGTCCAGATTGTCCAAGAAGAGACCGGCAAAACGCTCCCCCGACACGAGCTTGAATTTGCCCTCGGCATACCCGGCAAGGATGCCCTTGAGAAACTTGGAATCTACTCGCAGGCAACGTTGGATCGCTGGTGCCAAGTTGCCGCCAGCTTTAGAAGCACCATCAGCGTGTTTCCAGGTTTGCTTGAAGTCATCGCAACACTCGCCGATAGCGGCTGCAAACTTGGCATCGTCTCCTCACGTGCGCGCGACGAATACGCAAAAGAAATTGCACCCCTTGGTTTCGATAAGTATTTTGAGCACATCATCCTTGTCGAAGACACAACCGAACATAAACCCGCGCCCGCACCCATGCTCGAATATCTCCGACGTGCGGGCGCGAATCCTGGCAACGTCGTCTACGTTGGCGACACCGTCTACGACGAACAATGCGCAACTTCAGCAGGGGTCAGTTTTGCCAGAGCGGCATGGGGATCACACCAAGACATCCCAAACGCCACCTACAACCTCAAAACCCCCAACGACCTGCTAACCCTAACAACCAAATAACCCCCGCGCCCCACCCTTTCAGCCCCAACGCCACAAGGGCGACGACCTCGAGCAGGTCAACCTGGGAGGGACGAGGGCTTAGTTCCCCAATCTTTCCGCAGGGGGCAAAAAGCAACGTCTTATTTTTCCGACACTAACGCCACAAGGGCGATTGAGCAGGACGGTTTGGGCGGGTCCCGTACTTAGTTTCCAAAATCATTCCGCAGCGCGAAGGCCCCCGTTGCCAACGCTTCGTAGAAGCGAGGCAACGGGGGCCTTCATGCGCGAGGACGTTTTGGAAACTAAGTACGGGACCCGCCCAAACCGTCCGGTGGGATCAGAGTACCCTTGCTGTTACTCTGCTTTGCCCACAGAGTTGAGGTTGGTCATGCGGATCTTAACCAGCTCGGTGATCTCACGCATGCCCTCCTTGGCCGGCTTCTTGGGATCGAAGCAGGCGGGGTTCTCAGCCATGTAGGCCATGAAGCCCTTGGTGTAGGCCTGACGCAGCTCGGTGGCGTAGTTAACCTTGCAGATGCCGTTCTTCACGGCCTCGGCGACCTGCTCATCGGGCACACCGGAGGTGCCGTGCAGAACCAGCGGCACGTCGACGGCGTCGCGGATGGCCTTGACCACGGACTGCTCGATGTGCGGATCGCTCGTGTACACGCCGTGGCTGGTGCCAACGCCAATAGCGAGGGAAGTGCAACCAGTGCGCTCAACAAACTCCTTGGCCTCGGCAGGATCGGTGTAGGGGCTCTCGCCCTCAACCGCGGGACCGTCGTCCTCCTTGCCGCCAACCTTGCCGAGCTCAGCCTCGACGGGCACGCCCATGGCGCGGCCAGCGTCGGCGACGGACTTGGTCAGAGCGATGTTGTCCTCGAAGGACTCGTGCGAACCGTCGATCATGACAGAGGTATAGCCAGTGCGGAAAGCCTGCATGCAGCGGTCATAGCCATCGCCGTGATCGAGGTGCAGAGCGACGGGCACGGAAGCGCGCTCGGCGGCAGCCTTGACCATGCCGTAGAAGTAGTCCAGACCAGCGGTCTTGATGGTGCCCGGGGTGGTCTGCATGATGACGGGGGACTTGGTCTCCTCGGCAGCAGCCAGAACGGCCATAACAAACTCGAGGTTCTCGACGTTGAACGCGCCGACGGCGTAGTGGCCGGCCTGAGCGTCCTTGAGCATCTTTTCGGTGGTAACAAGTGCCATGAGCGTTTGCTCCTCTCCCTCGCCCGCATCTGGACATCGGGCGTAGTCGTTCACAAGGCGTTTCACCTTGCGTTTTGCTGCGCCCATTGTATGAAAATCGACAGCGTCGCACGTATGAGATATCACCGGCACACAGGTCAAGACACTCGTTTTTGAAAAGCAAACGGAAGGGATTCGCGCCGGATCCGTCTATGCGACATTGCAGTTTTCAAGCGAATCATCTTTCTTTTATAGAAAAGATAAGTAATCGAAAGGCGTTTTCTTACTTAAAAAGAAAATGAACGAAAATAGAGTCAACACAATTCCTGCAAATTTAAGTTGAGGATGGAGCAGCTATGGCCCATGCAACAACCCGAGCCTTCGCCGATGAGCGTCGCGCTGCCATCATGGAGATGCTCGAACATAACGCCTCGGTGCAGGTGGCAGAAATCGCCCAGACCTTTGGCGTGTCCTCCGTTACCGCCCGTGCCGACCTAGACGCGCTCGCCGAGTCCGGCAAGCTGCGCCGCACGCATGGTGGCGCTGTGTCGCTCCAGAAGCGACTGACCGTATCCACCCAGGATCGCCGCATCAATGTCAACGTCGCCGCCAAGCAGGCCATCGCGCAAAGCGCCATCGAGCTCGTCAATGACGGCGACACGCTGCTCGTCGACTCGGGCACCACGGCGCTCGAGTTCGTCCGGCTCCTCGCCCAGCGCGATGGCATCACCGTCATCACGGCCGACATTACCATTGCCGATTACATCGACGAGAGCATGCCCTCGGTCGATGTCGTCATGTTGGGCGGGGCACTGCGCAAAGGCCATCGTTATTTGTACGGACCGCTCACTATGCAGGCGCTCCAAATGGTCCATGCCGATCTGGCCGTCATGTGCCCCGGTGCCTTTGTCCCCAGCTGCGGCTTTACGACCGACTTTCCGCAGATGGCCGAAACCAAAGCGGCTATGGTCGGTACCGCCCGTCAAAGCGTCGCCCTCATGGACGCCAGCAAGGTTAACGGACGCGGCATGTACCGCTTTGCCAAGCTGACCGATGTCGACACCATCGTGATGGACCGTGATCCCGATGGCGCCGTCGCCACCTCAATCGCCGAGACCGCCGACGACGCCCGCCCAAATCTCGTCATCGCCGGCGCTTAAACAAAAACCACCACAAAGGTGCCTGTCCCCTTTGTGGTGGTTGTGATGGCTGAGCGTCAAAAGTGAACGTGTCGCTACTTGGAAAGCTCGTCGGCGAGGGCCTCGATCTGAGCGCGCGAGGCGTCGTCGAGCGAGCCCAGCACAGTCACCTTGTTCTGCGCCAGGGTGATGTCCTTCATGCCCTCGAGCTCCTTGGTCATAACCTTGGCAGCTGCAGGCGCCCAGGAACCGGCCTCGACAAGCGCCACGGTACGGTTCTGATAGGCGTGCCCGGCAAGCGTGTGGATAAAGGTGCTCATGAACGGGAAGATCTCGCCCTGATAGGTGATGGAGGCAAGCACCAGACGGTCATAGCGGAACGCATCCTCAACGGCCTCGGCCATGTCGTCGCGAGCCAGGTCAAAGACGGAGACCTTCTGGCCGCGGGCCTCGAGAGCAGATGCGAGCTCCTCAACGGCAGCCTTCAGATGGCCGTACACGCTCGCATAGGCAATCGTGATGCCCTCGTCCTCGGGCTGATAGCTCGACCAGGTGTTGTAGGTGTCGAGGTAGTAGCCCAGATTCTCGGTAAGAACAGGACCATGGAGCGGGCAGATGATCTGGATGTCCAGGCCGGCGGCCTTCTTGAGCACGGCCTGCACGAACTTGCCGAACTTACCGACGATGCCAAAGTAGTAGCGGCGCGCTTCGCAAGCCCAGCCTTCCGGGTCCTCGATGTCGTTAGCACCGAACTTGCCAAAGCCGTCGGCACTAAAGAGTACCTTGTCGGTGGACTCGTAGGAGAAAATCACCTCGGGCCAGTGAACGTTGGGAGCGCCGACAAACGTTAGGCTGTGACCGCCCAGATCGAGCACGTCGCCCTCTTTGACGACCATTTTGCGCTCGGGGTAGTCGGTGCCAAAGTAGTTGACCATCATGCGGAAAGCACCCACGCTGGCCACAATCTGTGCCTGGGGATAGCGCTCCATAAAGGCGGCGATACCGGCGGAGTGATCGGGCTCCATGTGATGAACAACCAGGTAGTCGGGCGTACGGCCATCGAGCGCGGCCTCGAGGTTGCCGAGCCACTCGTCGACAAAGCCAGCGTCGACCGAATCGGCGACAGCGATTTTATCGCCCAAGATAACGTAGCTGTTGTATGCCATACCGTTCTCGGACACGTCGTACTGGCCCTCGAACAGGTCAATGTCGTGATCGTTGACGCCAATGTAGCGGATATCCTTGGTGATCTCCATCAGGCAAAGCCTCCTAGATAGACAAAAGAACCCGTCTATCATAGCACTCGCCTTTAGAGCCACGGCTATCTGCTAGCATCCCTACCGATTGTTATTGAAATGCGATAAAGCGCCGTTTACCTGCACAAACTATGCGCGCGGTGCCGCCGTACTATGTCGAATGATGAGCCGGCCGGGAATACGAATGGCAACAGTTTTGCCCGCCGTACCCGCCTCGGGAACCGCATGCTCGAATACCTCGCGTCCGCGCTGATGTAGATCGAATCGAACGGTCGTGAGCTCGTTATGCGCGACAAAGTCGTCGAGCGAGTCATCGACGCCCACCACGCTCACGTCCTCGGGCACGCGCAGGCCGCTATCGCGCAGCGCTGCAATGGCGCCGTTTGCCATCTGGTCGTTTGCCGCGTAAATCGCCGTCATGGTGCGATCGTGCTCGGCCAGGTACCTGCCAGCTTCGTAACCGCTGTTGGCAGACCAGTCACCCTCGAGCGGCGCCTGTGGCTTAATGTGCTTACGCTCGAGCGCATCCTGCCAGCCGGCGCGACGAAATTGCTCGTCAACCGAGAACGACGGTCCGCCAATATAGCGAATTTGCTCGTGTCCCAGCTCAAACAGGTGATCCATGAGCAGCAGCGAGCAGCCGTAATGGTCGGAATCGACCGTGGTCACGCGCGGATGCGCGTACATGGTAACGATGACCGTGCCGATACCCGGCAGCGGATCAAACGTCTCAAAATCGGGAGCCATGCGGCTCATGCCGATAATGATGCCGTCCACGGGCAGCGCGGCCATACGACGCGTTGCCTCGGCAAGCGAGAATTCCTCGGTCTTGGACATCTCGACCAGCGTGATGGCGCAGTTATGCTCGCGAGCAGCGCTGGCGATGCCGTCGATCATTGAGAGGTTGCCAAACTTGGTGACATCGTTGACGCACAGGCCGACCGAATGGTAACGGCCATCGCGCAGCGAGCGACCGGCATAACTCGGACGAAAGCCGAGCTCTTGCATAGCGGCCTGCACGCGCTGGCGCGTCTGCTCGTTAACGTTGGGCAAGCCGTTGGCAACGCGCGAAACCGTCTGCTGCGAAACACCGGCAGCGCGGGCAACGTCAGCCATGGATACCGGACGCGTACCTGTATCGTTGGAAGGGCGCCTTGCCACAAAATCACCTTCACCCTTGCGAGATCTGAATAGCGTGAATGCCGGCCCGGGCAGAGATACACCCCGCGCCGAGGCCCGCTATCGTCGGACGCATGTTAACGTACTCTACTTTTTCTATCTGCATCTCTTCTGCTTTATAAGTCCATACGGCACTACCGTTCACGGCCGAATATCGACCGATTACCAGATTCTCAAAAAGTGACAAGCGTTGTGTTATGAGTACGTTAACATAGCCCGTAACGTGCGGTATCGTGAACACTTGGTTCATGCCGCTTCAAGTTGTTAACGTACTCATAACGACGCAAAACTCACCCGTGCGCGCCAAGGAAAGGACTCCCATGACCACCCCCGACAAAAAGACACTCGCCACGCTCACCAAGCTGTTCGAGGAGGAGTTTGGCCCCATCGGCGATCGCCAGGTGCTCTATGTGCACGCGCCCGGCCGTTCCGAGATCAGTGGCAACCACACCGACCACGAGGGCGGCCACGTCATCGCCGGCTCGCTCGATGTCGCCGTTGACGGTATCGCCGTGGCAACCGACTCCAACAAGGTCCGCGTCGCCGACGAGGGCTACCCCACGTTTGAGATTACCCTCGACACGCTGAATGTTCAGGAGTCCGAGAAGGGCACGTCCGCAAGCCTCGTGCGCGGTATGGCCCACGAGATCGCAGCCCTTGGCGTTGAGCCCCACGGCTTCGACTTCGCCTTCACCTGCTCCGTCCCCTCGGGCGGCGGTCTTTCGAGCTCCGCTGCCGTCGAAGCCGCATACGGACGCGCCATGGAAACCCTCTGGGGCGCGCCCGCAATTGAGCCCGTCGCACTCGCCCAAATGAGCCAGCGCACCGAGAACAACTATTATGGCAAGCCCTGCGGTCTGATGGACCAGGCCGCCGTATGTCTGGGCGGCCTTGCCTACATGGACTTTGAGGACCAGGCTCAGCCTAAAACCCAGAAGCTCGAGCTCAACTTTGAGGATCACGGCTATGCGCTCGTGCTCGTTAAGGTCGGTGCCGACCACGTGGCAGCCACCGACGACTACGCCGCCGTTCCGCGCGAGATGCAGGACGTTGCCGCCGAGTTTGGCAAGGCACGCCTGTGCGAGGTAAACGTTGCCGACTTTGACGCCAAACTCCCCGAACTGCGTGCCAAGCTGGGCGACCGTGCCTGCCTACGCGCCGTTCACTACTGGTACGAGAATGGCCTGGTCGACAAGCGCTGGGCCGCCCTGAACGCCGGCGACATCGACCAGTTCCTGATCCTGACGCGCGAGTCCGGCGCCAGCTCTGCTATGTACCTGCAGAATGTCGTTGCCAAGCTGGGCTCCGAGCAGCCTTCCATGTATGCCCTGGCGCTGGCCGAGCACGTGCTCGACGGCCGCGGCGCCGTCCGCATCCACGGTGGCGGCTTTGGTGGCACCATCCAGGCCTTCGTGCCCCTCGACCTGGTCGACACCTTTATCACCAAGATGAACGACTGGCTGGGCGAGGGCTCTGCCCGCCACTACGCAATTTCTGACAAGGGGGCTTACGCGGCATGGCTGTAATGACCGACGTGCGCGAGGCTGCCCAGGGCCTTATCGAATATGCCATCCACCGATCGATGATCGGACAGGACGATCGCATCTGGGCATACAACACCATTTTGGAGTGCATCGGCGCCACGGGCCCCGCGCTCGACATGACCTGGGCGCTGCAGAACGAGAAGCTCTCGCTCTTGCACCCCGATACCCTGCCCGACTTTGACCTGGAGGGCACGCTTGTCTCGCTTTCCGAGGCTGCCGTTGCCAACGGCGCCGCCGAGGACACGACGTCGGGCCGCGACCGCATCGCTATGCGCATCATGGGCGTGCTCATGCCGAGGCCTTCGGTTGTAAACGAGGAGTTCAACGGACGTATGGGCGTCAACGAGCCCCGCGCCGCGACCGACTGGTTCTACGGTCTGTGCTGCGACGCCGGCTACGTGCGCCGTGCCGCCATCGCGCGCAACATCAAATGGAGCACCCCCACCAACTGGGGTGACCTGGAGATCACCATCAACCTGTCGAAGCCCGAGAAGGACCCGCGCGATATTGCCGCGGCCGGCGCCGCCAAAAACACGGGCGAGAAGTATCCCGCCTGTCAGCTCTGCATCGAAAACGAGGGCTACCCCGGACGCTCCGCCGCAGCCGACGGCGGCGCCCACCCCGCTCGCCAGAATCTGCGCGTTATCCCCATTGAGCTCAACGGCGAGCGCTGGGGCTTCCAGTACAGCCCGTACGCATACTTTAACGAGCACTGCATTGCTATGAGCTCCGAGCATCGCCCGATGCACGTCGACCGCAAGGGGCTGACCTGCCTGCTCGATTTTGTGGACCTGTTCCCGCACTACTTTATTGGCTCCAACGCCGACCTGCCCATTGTGGGCGGCTCGATCTTGTCGCATGACCACTTCCAGGGCGGCGCGCACGAGTTCCCCATGATGCACGCAGCCGAGGTCTCGCAGTTTAGCGTGCCCGGCTTTGACCGGGTTACCGGCTCTGTGCTGCAGTGGCCGCTTTCGGTACTGCGCCTGCGCTCGCACGACCGCGGCGAGCTGCTCGATGCCGCCGAGAAGATTATCCTCGCCTGGCGCGAGTGGACCGATGAGTCCGTGGGCGTTATCGCGCACACAGCCGATGGCGTGGCGCACAACACCGTGACGCCCGTCATCCGCCGCGTCGACTCTCGCGGCAACGCTGGCGGCGAGATCTACGAGGCCTACCTGGCGCTTCGCTGCAATATCACGACCGACGAGCATCCGCTGGGCGTATTCCACCCGCATGCCGAGTACCACCACATTAAAAAGGAGAACATCGGCCTGATCGAGGTCATGGGCCTGGCCATTTTGCCGCCGCGCTTGGTTCCCGAGCTCGGCGCTGTCCGCGAGCACTTGCTGGCAGCCAAGGCCGATGCCAGCTACGACCTTGCTGGCGCGCTCGAGGGCGATGATCTTTGCCGCAGCCACGCCACATGGGCCAAGGATGTCTTTGCCCGCCGCGCCGACGAGCTTACGGCCGACAACGCCATCGATATCCTGCACGAGGAGGTCGGCGTAGTGTTTGGCCACGTGCTCGACAACGCCGGCGTCTTTAAATGGGACGAAGCCGGCCGCGCCGCCCAACAGCGCTTTATCGACTCACTGTAGCATACAGGTTCGAGCCTCATCAGCGGCCACGACATAACCGCCCACACGACAACGGCGCCCGCCGGCAACATCGCCGGCGGGCGCCGTTTTTGAGTGTAGTCATTGGGGTCATTCTTAAGGGGCGTTCTTAAACGACTAGTCATTAAAGAGCGTCCCCAATGACTACTTGCGACCAAGGCAACGCCGGTGTCTTGGCAACGACAGCGAAAACGCCCCTAAGCGAGCAAGGTGACGTGAAAGAGGAGGGCATTGACCTTTTGGTCATGCCCGACGATTGAACGTCAGATTGCCGCTTAGGGGCGTTTGCAGCGTCGCGCCGTTACGCGGTTTGGTAAAACCGCGTAACCCTACAGTTCAGTCACGACAACGCTGTTGTAGACCTCGTCCCAGCGGTCCATAACCAAATGCCCGGTCTTGGGATCCATGGCGTTGAGCTTGCCGCAGGTATTGGCGGTCTTGAGCACCGTGACGTCGTCGGCGCCGGCAGCAATGGCATGCGCAAAGCCGGCGATGGTCGAGTCGCCGGAACCCGTCGCGTTCACAGCCGCAATCGCGGGCGTCTTGGCGCGGAACGCGCGACCCTCATGGAAGCCCACCGAACCGGCAGCGCCCATCGAAACGACAACCCAGGGAATACCGGCAAAGCGGCCATCGGCGGCAAGCGCCTCGCGCAGGGCATCGACATCATCAGTCGTAAAGGACGTACCCAGCAGGCCGTTAATCTCGGTCAGGTTGGGCTTTACGAGCTCAGGCTTAGCGTCGGACTCCAGCGCGGCCTCCAGCGATGCGCCCGAGGTGTCGAGCAGCACCTTGGCGCCCGCCTCCTCGGCGATCTTGACGAGCTCGGCATAGTAGCCGGCATCGACACCGCGCGGCAGCGAGCCCGAAAGCGTCACAACGTCCGCCTTCGCTGCAAGCTCGGCAAACTTGGCCGTAAAGGCCTCGAGCTCGGCCGGGGCGATCTGCGGGCCGCTCTCCAGCAGCTCGGTCTGATTACCCTCGTGCAGAATATTCAGGCAAATGCGCGTCTCACCGGCGATGGACACAAAGTCGTTCTTGACGCCATCGGCATCCATGAGCTCGGCCATATAGGCACCCATGTGGCCGCCGAGCAGACCGGTCGCGAGCACGTCGTCGCCCAGCTGCAGCAGCACGCGGCTCACGTTGAGGCCCTTACCGCCAGCGGTCTTTTCGGGCGTCACACGGTTAACATCGTCGATGATCAACTTGTCGAGCTGATAGCGCGTATCAATCGACGGGTTCATGGTAACGGTCAGAATCATATTGAACTCCTGTTTAGAAAACCGGCCCGCGCCCCCTCACAGAAACGCGAGCCGTCAATTGAAAAGCTGCAGAATGCCGGGTACCGCCAAGAGCGAAGCACTCAAGCCAAGCAAGCAAACGTGTTATCGGAGCAGCTAGCCCGCCAGATGGCTTCGCAGCGTCGACCCGTTACGCGGTTTGGTAAAACCGCGTAACCTCCTTAGTCGTGATACTCGCCGCGGTCCCACTTCTCGAGGAACTCGTCAAAGAAGTGCAGGTCAGCCTGAGCCTCGGCGTCGGCCTTATTGCAGGCATCGATCTTGGCGATCAGGGCATCGTGCTCGGGAGTCTTCTCGTAGGGCTCCTCCAGGAAGGCAAGCATGATATCGGCCATCAGGAACTCGCCGGTGATCTTGCCACCAAAGCCCACGATGTTGGCGTTGAGCTCACGACGGGCATACAGGGCAGAGGCCATGTCGCGGACCAGGGCGCAACGGGCGCCGGGGACCTTGTTGACGGCGTTGGTGATGCCGATGCCGGTGCCGCACAGGGCCACACCAAAGTCGGCCTTGCCGCTGGCAACAGCCTCGCCCACGGCCTTGCCGTAGATGGGATAGTGCGTACGGGTGTGGCTGTAGGTGCCGCAGTCGAGCACCTTGTAGCCAGCCTGCTCCAGGCGGTCGGCCAGATAGATCTTCTCGTCCGTAACGATATGGTCGCAACCGATTGCGATGGTCTTCTTCATCAGAACGTCCTTTCGTCTGAATTCACAAGTTGAGGTAGAAGTTCGAGTTCTCGGTGGCTCTCGTTAGGCCATCTTGTTGAGCATGTCGACACGGATCTGGTGACGGCCGCCGGCGTACTGGGCGCGCAGGAACTCGCGGGCGATCTTCTTGGCGACCTCGGTGCCCACAACGCCCGGGCCCATGGTGACCATGCGCGAGCCGTTGTGCTCGCGGGTCATGTAAGCGGAACGCTCGTCGGAAATGTTGGCGACGACCATGCCCTTAATCTTGACGGCGGCCATATAGGAGCCGACGCCGTACTTATCGAATGCGAAGCCCTGGGAATCCTTGTGCTCCAGCAGGTCCTTGGCAACGGCGGTCGCGGAATCGACAAAGTCCGCGGCAGGGGTCTCAGAATAGTCGACGACCTCGTGACCGTCGGCGATGAGCATCTCCTTGATGGACTCCTTCATCGACATACCGTCGGCATCGGAAGCGATTACAACCCTCATGACATCCTCCTTGAGAGATACGCAGGTGCGTAGTTTCTGTTTGGAAGTGTTGAATCGCGTTCAGGTCCGGGCATCTGAATGTGCGGTTCTTCACTGTTCGTGTTTATTTGAACACATTCGAACATCAACTGCAAGAATTATTTGTTTATCTTTGTTCTTTTTTGAACAAATACCGTTTACGGATGATTGCTGGCCGTTTGGGATCGGGAAAACCTAGCCTGCCACGTATTCAACAAACAAAAAGGGCGGCCGAGAACGCATCTCGGCCGCTCTTCGACGGTATGCCCCGGTATATACAGTTGTTTTAGTTACTCGAACTGCCACCCTTTTTGGCGTGCTTGGACGGAGCACTCAGAAAGCGGCCCGTCAAATAGTTCGCCGGGCCGGAAATATCAATCCCCAGCAGCACGTGCCCCAGCCACAAAAACGCCGCGAGGACCAGCAGCGGGATAACGCACGAAGTCACGATCATCACGATGACACCTTCGATCAGATCGGTCACCTGCTGAACAATTTCATCGGTCATCTGCTTGGCACCGCTGGTCACCGACGTGACCAGGCTCGAGGCACCATCGGCAAGCTGCTCAAGCACATTCTTGGACTCTGTGGACTCGGTCTTTTTCTTGCTTGTTTTGGAGCTATCGCTATCTGCCGCACTCGCAGCGTCGGCCGCCTTTTGCTCGGCCGCCTCGATGCTAACGCGATACGTTTCATCGACCTTCTGCGACACCCATACGCTCGCGGGCACGAGCGCCATGCCGATCACGGCAACCACCAGCACGCGCGTCGCCACACGGCGCAGGACAGTGCTCGTGCTCCAGCGCCCGTGAATGCCGAGCGACGCCGCAAAGAGCACCAACGCAAACGGGATTAAGATGCCCAGGCCAACCGACCACAAAATCGTGAGCAAATATTTCTCTAGGTATAGCACGGCAAGCACGATACCAAGGTTGCCTGAAAGCTGTGCGAGCTGCTCGGCAACCGGCGTTCCCGTATCACCCGGCAGCGCGGTAATGCCCGCAGACAGCGCCACGCACGAGGTCGTGAGCGCCAGTACGTTACCTTTCTTTTGATCGATGACCTCGATGGTGGAGTCCCAAGTTTTGGTATCGGCAAAATGCGGACGAGCTACAAAGCCCGACAGCAGCGCCAGTACCACGAGCGCAACGATAAAGCCAATCTGCAGCTTTTTGTTTGCGCACACGACATCGGACAGGCTGGGCTGCAACTCTGTTACCGTCGTGCGCTCGGTTATCTGGACAGGACGCCCATAAGCCATCTCGTGCGCATCTGTCTTTTGAATCAATCCGTTGTCCGGCATTTGGACACCTCCTCATTCCGGCCTGCATTGCGGATGGAAGTATACCCACCCATCGAAAAACCGAACGGGAGGGCGTGCAGAAGCTCCAAGACTGCCCCCAACGACTAGTCATTTAAGAACGTCCTCAATGACTATCTCGGGATGAGTTGCGGTGGAATAGGGATTGTTTTGCGCCCGCCGGCCCCTATTCAGTCCCCATTTCACCGCAACTTGGAGGAGGACAGAAAAAGCCCTGCCGCGGGTAGCGGCAGGGCTTTTGGAAGGGGACTTGGTTGTGAGGCTCGTTAGGCGAGCTTGGCCTCGAGCTCGGCGATGCGCTTGTAGGCATCGATGGTAAAGCGGGTCTGCTTCTCCAAGATCATAGTGGTCATGAGAGTGTCCTGAGCGTGAGCCATGATGAAGGTCATCTCCATCTCGCCACCGCCGGCCTCCTGCGAAAGCAGTTTGGTCTGCGTGTCGTGGGCACCGATGAGCGCATCGCTGGCATCCTTGTGCAGCTGTTCGGCCTTCTCAAAGTCACCCTCGCGAGCAGCATCGAGCGCTGCAAGCAGATCGGTCTGGGCGTCACCTGCGTATGCGACGATCTCGAATCCAACCATCGAGATTTCTTCTTTGGTTGCCATATTGCGTTCCTTTCACATATGAACCAATGGAGAGCATCGCGTCCGGGCATACGCGCTGCGTTGTGTATGACAGAAACAATAACATTCAAACAAAAAAGAACAGCTCAAAACGTAATTTCGAGCTATGAACGGTCACTTTTCGCCCGTGAACGGTTTTTAAACCAATCTGAACAATATCAAACACAATTATCGGCAACCCAAACAGGACCGCACCCTAACACAAATCGCGCACCGTATCGCCCTCTACAAGCACACCGGGGATCAGCATGTGCTCCACGCCAGACGCACCCCCATCGGCGCCGGCAATCTTGTCGACCGCCCACATGCCGACGCGCTTGTTGTCAAAGCGCACCGTGGTCAGGCGACGGTCGGGCACGATATCGCCCAGGCTGTCATCAACACCCACCACGCTCACGTCCTCGGGCACACGCTTTCCGCACGACTCGAGCCCGCGAATGCAGCCGTATGCCATGGCATCGTTGGAAGCATAAATGGCCGTACAGGTCGGATCTTCCGCCAGAGCCTGACCGGCAGCATATCCGCTCTGTGCCGTCCAATCCCCACGGACGAGTCGCGGCGGCTCAATTCCATGCGCGCGCAATGTCTCGCGCCAGCCTTCCTCGCGCCGCATGCCCGAAAGCGAGCGCTCGGGACACGAGATAAAGTGCACGGTTTTGTGCCCCCGCCCCAGCAAGTACTCGACCACCTGGCGCGAGCAATCGAACTGGTCGTTATCGACCGTTGAACAGAGCGGGTGCTCCAGCATCGTAACGAGCACCGTCTGCATGCCGGGCAGCGGCTCGAAGGTGCCAAAGTCCGCCGGCATGCGATTCATGATCACGACCATGCCGTCTACCGGCAGCGCGCTCATGCGCGACGATGCGCTCTCGAGGGTATACGGATGCCCATCTACTTTAGTGAGGGTGATGGCATAGCCATGTTTGTCGGCCGCGGCGGCAAAGCCCTCCATACGGTCGAGGTTGCCGGTACCGGTAATGTTGAACATGGCGACGCCGACGGTCTTAAACTTGCCACGGCGCAGCGATCGACCGGCAAAATTGGGGCGATACCCCAGCTCGCGCATGGCGGCACGCACGCGTTCCTTGGTCTCGGGGCGCACACTGGGCGAATCGTGCACGGTGCGCGAGACCGTCTGCTCCGAGACGCCCGCGAGGCGCGCCACGTCTTTGACGGATACCGATTTTTTAACAGCGGCCATAGGTCGATCTTTCTATGTCAACGATGCCATTGGTGGCACCCTACGCAGTCAAATGAAACGTCTTCAAGTATATCCAACGCCTCCCCCACCATACGCTCACCACCCAAAACCTACCGTTCACCGACATTTTTGCTTCCCCGAACGGCTTTTGTCGCCCAAATGTTAACGTTGCCATTATGCAAACACAGAGCCACCGGGCGGCTCAAACGTTTACGCGTAAGGAATCGACGGTTCGCAGGCACAGGAACCACCGGTTCGCGTCTTTTTTTGTGTCACAAAATGGCAACGTCAACATTTTGGCAACCGAACGTCAAAAGCTACCATCGTTGCTAACCCACCGACTCTTAGGAGCATTGCATGGAGCAACTCATCGCCATCATCGAAAAGGGCCAGCCCTTTTTCAACGCGATCGCCCGCAACAAGTACCTCAAGGCGATCCGCGACGGCTTTATCTCCGTCATCCCCATCATCATCTTCTCGTCCATCTTCTGCCTGGTAGCCTCGGTCCCCAACATCTGGGGTTTCTACTGGCCCGATGACATCAACAACGCTCTGTGGAAGTGCTACAACTACTCCATGGGCATCCTGGCCATCGCCTGCGCCGCCACCACGGCCAAGCACTTCGCCGACGCTCAGAACCGCGACCTGCCCAAGAATAACCAGATTAACTTTATCTCATGCATGTGCGCGGCCATCATCGGCTTCTTGCTCCTTTCGAGCGACGCCATCGCCACGGACGCCGCCAGCGGCTTCAACACCACCTACCTTGGTTCCAAGGGCCTGCTGACCGCCTTTATCGCTGCGTTTGTGACCGGCATCATCTACAAGTTCTTCATTAAGCGCAACATCACCGTCAAGATGCCCGAGCAGGTTCCGCCCAACATCTCGCAGACCTTTAAGGACATCATCCCCTTCTCCGTCTGCATTACCGTCTTTTGGGTCTTTGACATCGTCTTCCGCGCTGCTTTTGGCTTCTGCTTTGCCCAGGGCGTCATCCAGGTGTTCCAGCCCCTGTTCACCGCTGCCGACGGCTATATCGGCCTCGCTGTGATTTACGGCGCCATGAGCCTCTTCTGGTTCGTCGGCGTCCACGGCCCCTCGATCGTCGAGCCCGCCATCGCCGCCGCTCTCGTTGCCAACATGACCGACAACCTAGCTGCGTTCCAGGCTGGCCAGCACGCTTCCGCTGTCCTGACCCAGGGTGCCCAGTACTTCGTCGTCTGCATGGGCGGCACCGGCGCCACACTCGTCCTGGTCTTTATGTTCTGCTTCCTGGCTAAGTCCCAGGAGATGCGCGCCGTCGGTAAGGCCGCCATCGTCCCTGTCTGCTTTGCCGTCAACGAGCCGCTGCTGTTCGCCGCGCCCATCGTGCTCAACCCCGTCTTCTTTGTCCCGTTTGTCTTTGCACCGATCGCCAACATCTGGATCCTCAAGATCTTTATCGACTTCTTGGGCATGAACGGCTTTATGTACACTCTGCCTTGGACCGTCCCCGGCCCCATCGGCACCATCATGGGCCTGGGCTTCCAGCCGCTCGCCTTTGTGATGCTCGCCCTTATCCTGGTCGTCGACTTCGTTCTGTACTACCCGTTCTTCCGTGCCTACGACGCCCAGAAGTGCGCCGAGGAGGCCGAGATTTCCGAGGAGGAGCTCGCCGCCAAGAACGCCGAGAAGGCCGCCAAGCTCAACGATGCCTTCCAGGGCAAGGCTGACGCCAAGAGCGTTGCCGCCGGCGCTGCTGCCGAGGCCGTGAAGGCCGACGCCCCCGCCGCTGTCGCCACCGAGGCAACGACCGCCAGCGACCTCAACGGCAAGCGCGTGCTCGTGCTCTGCCAGGGCGGCGGTACCTCGGGCCTTCTCGCCAACGCGCTGGCCAAGGCTGCCAAAGAGCGCGGCATCAATCTTGAGACCGCTGCCGAGGCCTATGGCAACCACGTTGACATGCTCCCCGACTTTGACCTGGTCGTCCTGGCCCCGCAGGCCGCAAGCTACCTGGCCGACCTGCAGAAGGACTGCGAGCGCGTGGGCAACAAATGCGTCGCCTGCCGCGGTAAGCAGTACATCGAGCTCTCCCAGAACGGCGACAAGTCTCTCGCCTTCGTAAGCGAGCAACTCTCGAAGTAAGTAACGCTCAGGGCCAGCCGACCATCCAAGACCGGCTGGCCCTTCGATTTAGACGATTGGATCATCATGTCCGTTAACCCCGCTAGCGTCACCAACCCGCCTGCGCAGTTTCCCGAGGACTTTGTCTTTGGCGGCGCCACCGCTGCCTACCAGGTAGAGGGCGAGACCCGCACCCACGGTAAGGGCAAGGTTGCCTGGGACGACTTCCTGGAGGCCCAGGGGCGCTTCTCCCCCGATCCCGCTTCGGACTTCTACAACCAGTACCCCGTCGACTTGGAGCTGTGCGAGGAGTTCGGTATCAACGGCATCCGCCTCTCCATCGCCTGGAGCCGCATCTTCCCCAACGGCACCGGCGAAATCAACCCCGAGGGTGTCCAGTTCTACCACGACCTCTTCGCCGAGTGCCACAAGCACCACGTTGAGCCGTTTGTCACGCTGCATCACTTCGATACGCCGCTGCCCCTCTTTGAGAAGGGCGACTTCCTCAACCGCGAGACCATCGACGCCTTTGTGGACTTTGCCACCTTCTGCTTTAAGGAGTACGCCGACCAGGTGACCTACTGGTTCACCTTTAACGAGATCTGGGCCGACGCCTCCAACACCTACATCGAGGGCACCTTCCCCGGTGGCGTTAAGGCACATCTGGCCGAGGCCTTCCAGTGCGAGCACAACATGATGCTCGCCCACGCCAAGGCAGTACTGGCCTTCCACAACGGCGGTTTTAAGGGCAAGATCGGCGTCATTCAGTCGCTGGAATTTAAGTATCCGCTCAACGAGAACGACCCCGCCGACATCAAAGCCGCCAACAACGAGCACGTGCTGCAGAACCAGTTTTTGCTCGACGCCACCTTCCGCGGCGACTATGCGCCCGATACGCTCGAGTGCGCTAACCGCCTGGCTGCCGTCTCGGGCGGCACCATCGAGATCCTAGACGAGGATCTGGAAATCATGCGCGAGGCCGCGCTCTACAACGACTACCTGGGCGTTAACAACTACCAGTGCCGCTTCTTGAAGGCCTACGATGGCGAGAACGACCTGCACCACAACGGTACGGGCGAGAAGGGCACTGGCCGCTGGCGCGTTAAGGGCATTGGCGAGCATGTGAACAAGCCCGGCGTCCCCACCACCGACTGGGACTGGATCATCTATCCCGAGGGCCTGTTCGATCTGCTCGTCTACATTAAGCAGCGCTACCCCAACTACAAGCAGATCTTCATCACCGAGAACGGCATGGGCTACAAGGACCCCTACAAGGACGGTTTTGTGGACGACCAGCCGCGCATCGACTACATCGAGCAGCACCTGCGCTGGTTACTCAAGGCCATGGAGGTGGGCGTCAACGTGGGCGGCTACTTCCTGTGGAGCCTGCAGGATCAGTTCTCCTGGACCAATGGCTACAACAAGCGTTACGGCTTCTTCTACGTTGACTTTGAAACCCAGAAGCGCACGCCCAAGGCAAGCGCATACTGGTATAAGCACGTGGCGCAGACCCGTCGTCTGGACTAGCGGCTGGCGGGGTCGCCTGCCCACATAACCTGTCCCCATTTCTCAGCCGGGGGCGGCACGTCACACGGCGCGCCGCCCCCGGCGTTTTTAGGCGGTTCGGGGGCCGCTTGTCTCAATCTGTAACATCTAGCCGAGTTTTTCGGTCCAAGCTGTTACAGATTTAGACGAACGGGCGGCCCGGGCCGAACAATCTCGATCTGTAACATGTAGACCACTTTTGACCGTCTAGTTGTTACAGATCGAGACAAATGGAATAGACGGGGCCGAATTGTCTAAATCTGTAACATCTAGCCGAGTTTTCGGGTCCCACCTGTTACAGATTTAGACGAGCAGGCCGAGCACGTCTACGCCCGCAGGTCCTTCACGCTGGAACGCTCGACCAGCACGCCCGACACAAGCGTACGGCTTCTGGAGCTCGGGGCTTCCAGACCTGCGACGACCTCGTTAAGCGCACGGATGCCCAGCTCGCGGTGGCGAAACTTCACTGACGTCAGAATCGAGTTGGGAATCGTCTTGTAGAGTTCGTCGTCAAAGCCGATCACGGACACGTCGTCGGGCACCCTGAGCCCTCTGTCACGCAGAGCCATCATCACGCCGTTTGCCATGCAGTCGTTAGCAGCGAGGACCGCCGTGCAATCGGGTTTATCGGCAAGCGCAAGGCCCGCGGCATAGCCACTATCCGCATTCCAATCGCCTTGCAGAGGCTCGGGCGGCTCAATGCCACGCGCCTCGAGTGCCGCACGCCAACCTTTCATACGGCACTGGCTCGACAGCGACTCTTTCTTACCAGAGACGAAATACACGTTCTTGTGCCCGCGATTTAAGAAGTGCTCGCACGCCATGCGCGCACCACCCTCTTGATCGTCACTAACGGTAGAGCAGTTAGGATGTTCCATCGGCGTGATAATCACCGTCTTGAGGTCTTTCGGCGCCTCAAAGGTATCAAAGTCATCGACCATCTGACGCAGGTTGAAGATCATGCCGTCGACGGGAAGCTGCGACATCCTACGCGCAGCATCGGCAAGGGTCATCTTCTCCCCCGCCCGCTTTTTGATCATCGTAAGCGCAAAACCACGCTCTTCGGCGGCATCGGCGATACCGTCAATCATGTCCACGGCGCCGCCCGACAAGTGGAACATCACCACGCCGATGCACCCGTAACGGCCCAACTTGAGTGAACGCGCGGCAAAGTTCGCCCGGAACCCAAGCGCCTCCATGGCAGCATGGACCCTATCGCGCGTCGACTCGCGCACGCTATCGGGCTCATTGATCACGCGCGACACCGTCTTGAGAGAAACGCCCGCGGCAACTGCCACATCGTTCATTGAGACATTTTTCTTGTCCATCGTTGCCATTACTTCTCCAGTCGGTTTCGCATCGCTTGTTTTTTGCGTTCTAGCATACACTACCTGCCCGACTGACAAATCAGCCGTTTATCGGACAATATCGACCGTTCACCCGTAAATCCTTGTTGCTCTTCCAATAATGTCTTACGTTGTCATTAACGAAATGTCCTACGTTGTCATTTCGCAATGCCTTCCTTAAGTAGGAAGGTTTCCGGGCAGTCCTGACCATCCATCGACGATCAGTTCCATCCACATGCATCGCGCATTAAGTAGCAAAGGAGCTCTATGGACGCCATCGTAAAGATGCTCGAAAAGCATCAACCGTTCTTTGAGAAGATCTCGAGGAACATCTACCTCCAGGCCATCAAGGACGGATTCCTTGGGTGCATGCCCATCGTCCTCACCTCTTCGATCTTCCTGCTAATCGCCACCCTTCCTGGCGTCGTTGGCATCACGCTGCCCCAGCCGCTCATCGACTGGTGCAACAAGCTGTACAACTTCACCATGGGCGTCATGGGCATCATGGTTGCCGGCACCACCGCCAAGAACTTCACGGCTTCCATGAACCGTCGCATGCCCGCCGGCAAGGTGCTCAACGACGGCTCCACCATGGTTGCCGCCCAGTGCAGCATGCTGCTGCTCGCTGTTACGCAGTTCACCACCAAGTTCAACGGCTCCGAGCTTTCGGTCTTCGATTGCACCAGCATGGGTACACGCGGTCTGTTCTCGGCCTATATCGCCGCATTCATTACCGTTTGGGTTTATAAGTTCTGCGTCTCGCGCGATCTGACCATTAAGCTGCCCAAGGAGGTTCCGGGCGCCATCGCTCAGAACTTCCGCGACATCATCCCCTTTGGCGGCGCCGTCATCATCTGCGGCATCATCGATGTCGTCGTGCGCAACCTCATGGGCGTTCCGTTCTCCGAGCTGCTCATCAAGCTGCTCTCCCCGCTCTTCACTGCAGCAGAGACCTACCCCGGACTCATCCTTATTCAGGCAGCCACCGCGTTCTTCTGGTTCATCGGCGTCCACGGTCCTTCGATCGTCCAGCCGGGCATCGACCCCATCCGTCTTGCCAACCAGGCCGAGAACCTGCAGGTTCTCCTGGCCGGTGGTCACCCCGCCCATTCCCTCACCTTTAACATGTCGCTCGTGGGTGAGTTCGGCGGCACCGGCGCCACGTTCATCGTGCCGCTTCTGCTGATTCTCTTTATGAAGTCCAAGCAGCTCAAAGCCGTCGGTAAGGCCTCGATTGTTCCTGTTGCCTTTGCTGTCAACGAGCCGCTGCTCTTTGGCGCGCCGATGATCCTTAACCCCTACATGCTCATCCCCTTTGTTGCCGCCGGCTGCGTCAACGTAAGTGTTGCCAAATTCTTTATCGATAACGTGGGCATGAACGGCTTCTCCTTCGTGGTGCCTTGGGCTACCCCTGCCCCCATCGGCATTTTCATCACCACGAACTTCCAGCTTATCGCCCTGGTATTTGTCGCGATCATCATCTTGCTGGACGCCATCATCTACCTGCCGTTCTTGAAGGCATACGATAAGCTGCTCTGCGACCAGGAGGCCGAGCGCGCCGCCAAGCTGGGTCTCGAGTCCGATGGTGCTGCCACCATCGCCGCCAGCACCTCTGCGCCCGCTGTCGAGCAGACCACCGCTTCCGTCGAGCCGACCGCCGCTGCCGCCGACAGCAAGCCTGTCGCCGATCAGCCCGAGCCCGCTGCCGATGCATCCGCCAAGAAGGATGTCGATGGCCTGAAGGTCCTCGTCCTGTGCGCCGGCGCCGGCACCTCTGCCATGCTCGCCAACGCCATCAAGGAAGGTGCTGCGCAGACCGGAGAGAACATCGCTTCCTCCGCAGGCGCCTATGGCCAGCACACTGCCATCATGGATCAGTACGACGTTATCGTGCTTGCCCCGCAGGTCCGTAGCTACTACAACGACATGAAGGCCGACACCGATCGCCTGGGCATTAAGCTGCTCGCTCCGCGCGGTAAGGAATATATCGACCTTACCCGCGACCCCGCTGGCGCCATCAAGTGGCTCCGCGAGAACCTCGACTAGTTTCCTCTCTCTGTTGGTGCCCGGATCCCCAGTTCGGGCACCTCTCCCTATTCGTATCCCACAGAAAGGATGACTCATGACCAACCCTATGCAGTTCCCCGACGGCTTTGTATTTGGCGGCGCCACCGCCGCTTACCAGGTTGAGGGCGAGACCCGTACGCACGGCAAGGGCAAAGTGCCCTGGGACGATTTCCTGGCTACTCAGGGTCGCTTCTCCCCCGACCCCGCAAGCGATTTCTACAACAAGTACCCGGTCGATATCGACCTGTGCCAGCGCTTCGGCATCAACGGTATCCGTGTCTCCATCGCTTGGAGCCGTATCTTCCCCAACGGCACTGGTGAGATTAACCCCGAGGGTGTTGCCTTCTATCACGAGCTCTTTGCCACCTGCAATAATGCCGGCGTTATCCCCTATGTCACGCTCGATCACTTTGATACACCTGAGGCCTTTTACCAGAACGGCGGCGAGGGTTTTCTGACGCGCACGACGATCGACGCCTTTGTCGAGTACGCCAAGTTCTGCTTTGCCGAGTTCACCGAGGTCAAGCACTGGTTTACCTTTAACGAGATTCCCGCGACCGCTGAGGGCAGCTTTATCGTTGGCAACTGGCCGCACGGCGAGAAGTATCGCCTGGACAAGGCCTTCCAGCTCATGCACAACATGATGGTGGCCCACGCCAAGGCCGTCGTCGCCTTCCATGAGGGCGGCTTTGAGGGCGAGATCGGCATTGTCCAGAACCTGGAGCCCAAGTATCCCCTCGATCCCAACAGCGCTGCCGACTGCGAGGCAGCTCGCATGGCCGACGTCATCAACAACCGCTGGGTACTCGACGCCACCTTCCGCGGCCACTATGCAGCCGACACCATGGAGGCTGCGACCAAGCTGGCCCATATCGCCGGCGGCGAGCTCGACGTCCGCGACGAGGACATCGACGCGCTGACCGCCGCGCTCCCCTACAACGATTGCTTGGGCGTCAACACCTACAAGTGCCAGTTCCTGCGTGCCGCCGAGGGCGAAAACGACATCAACCACAATGGCACCGGCGACAAGGGCTCCTCGCGCTGGTTCCTCAAGGGCGTGGGCGAGTCATGCGTGCGCGAAGGCGTACCCACCACCGATTGGGACTGGATCATCTATCCCGAGGGCCTCTACGACCTGCTGCTCCGCATTAAGAACGATTACCCCAACTACAAGAAGATCTACATCACCGAGAACGGCATGGGCTATAAGGACGACTTTGAGGACGGCTTTATCGACGACGCCCCTCGCATCGACTACATGCGTCAGCATCTCGCATGGATCCTCAAGGCAATCGACGGCGGCGTAAACGTCGACGGTTACTTCGTGTGGTCGCTGCAGGACCAGTTCTCCTGGACCAACGGCTACAACAAGCGCTATGGCCTGTTCTACATCGACTTTGAGACCCAGAAGCGCTATCCCAAGGCGAGCGCGTACTGGTACAAGAACGTCTCGGAGACCGGCCTGCTTATGGCCTAACTTTTGCCGCATATCCTCTGTCGGCCGCATGCGAATCCCTCCACGGGTTCGCATGCGGCCTTTTTGTTTTTGGTGAGCCCGTGCGGGCCGTTTATCTCGATCTGTAACATCTAGCAGGGATTTTCAATCCTAACTGTTATAGATTTAGACGAACGGGCGACCAGGGCTGAAAGATCTCAATCTGTAACACGTAGCCCACTTTTAACCGTCTAACTGTTACAGATCGAGACAATAAGATAGTCAAATCCGAACTTTCCAAGCAGTTATGAACCATGGTTTCTAGTTTTCGGTATCACGAACATACTTTCGGTATCATTTAATGATATTATGATATCGAAAGTATGTTCGTGATACCGAAAGGAGCCGCATGCGCCAGTTCGATTACACCACAGTCCCAGCGGAACTCGAAGCAACTCCAATCACCAACCTCCTCCTCTCGATACGCGAGCATAAAGGCCGTCAGCTTGCTCTGAGTCAAGTCAAACCCGAGCTTCTATCGTCCCTAATGGAGGAGGCTAAGATCCAAAGCACCCGATCCTCCAACGGACTTGAAGGAATTGTTACCACCCAAAAAAGACTCAAAGCGATCATGGCGTATTCCGCCAAGCCAAGCTCCCGCGCAGAGGAAGAAATCGCTGGATACCGAGATGTGTTGTCGCTTATTCACGAGCAACACGATTCCATTCCCGTAACGCCATCGGTCATTCTGCAGTTGCATCGTGACCTCATGGCGCACACGGCAATCTCGTATGGAGGCCATTGGAAAGATGGCGATAACGAAATCGTCTCCATTGACGATCAAGGCAATCGATTTGTGCGCTTTAGGCCCCCTTCGGCTCTAGCAACCCCGGGACTTATTAAAGAAGCCTGCCAGTCCCTCAACGATGCTTTATCTCGCCAAGTTTGCGATCCCCTCCTTATATCGCTCCGCTTTATCTTCGATTTTGTTAGCATTCATCCCTTCAACGATGGCAATGGCAGGATGAGCCGGCTCCTTACAACGCTGCTGCTCGAAAAGACTGGATACGACGTTGCGCGTTACATCAGCATCGAACGACTTATTGAAGACAACAAGGCGCTCTACTACAACGCCCTCGCTGCAAGCTCCACTGGATGGAATGAAAATCAAAACACCGAAGCACCTTTTATCCGTTTCATGCTCGGAACAACCCTAGCCGCCTACCGACAGCTCGAGCAGCGTACCTTAATTGAATCAAGCACTCGTCCCATGTCGAAGCAAGCGCGCATCGCTGTTCTATTTCAACAGAGACCCGGCGTCATTAAGAAATCCGACATCCGGTCCAACTGCCCCGATATCAGCGAGGTAACCGTTAAACGAACCCTCGGTCAGCTTGTTAGTTGCAGCGCAATCGAAAAAACAGGAGCGGGCCGTTCGACGGGCTACATACTCAAAGACGTCCATGCTCTAGAACTATTCTTGCAATCCACAATACCCGATGGCGAGGCCGCAATAACAAAAGAGGCTCCAAAGGATAAGCTCCTTGAACGTGTAAACCACGCCGAGGATGAAAGCAAAGAGGGACTCTATGAAGACTATGATTCATTCTCAAGGGACATAAAGACGAAATACGGAGTCTAGTCATATCTCAGAATAGCCTCATCCTTGTTGCTCAAAGTTATTTGCGCGTCATTGTAAAGCGGTACCCCTGCGCCGGCAGGGGGGGGCAGAAGTATCGCCTGCCGATCCTGCTGGAGTCGGCAATCAGATAGCGCGCATCGGCCTTGCTAAAGGCGAGCTGCTGGATACGGCCCTCGTCCATGCTGGACGTAGATACGTCGCCATCCAGAATGCCGTTGGCACCGATAAACGCCGCGTCGATGCCCAGCGCACGCAGGGTATCCTCGGCCGTTGGCCCCACAAAAGCGGCAGTGCGGCGACGGTACATACCGCCCACGAGGCACAGCTCACAATCCTCGTGCGCCTCGAGCAGGTTAAAGACCGAAAGCGAATTGGTCACATAGATGGAAGTCAGCTTGTCGGTGACTCGGAGAGCGCCAATGCGATCTCACGACGGTTGCGTTCATTGTCTCAATTAGATACTCAACGAAATACGGCCCCGCAGCTCAATAAGCTGCGGGGCCGCACTACACACCGACGGATTAACGACGAAGTGCATCTACTATTTGGCCAGCTCCTGAACGATCCAGTCAATTGCACCTTCGGGATCGTTGGTAAGGTCGATATACTGCTTGCCCCTTGTGGTGAGCAGTTTAATTCCAAGGCGATCGGTATCGGCCTTCATAGCGTCATAGTACATGCGTGCCTGGGGCGCCAGAACAATCACGTTGTACTGATCCATCGTCTCATAGTGGCTTCCGTACGCACCGGACTGAGAAACCAGATCGATACCCTTAGCAGCGGCACCTTCGCGAAGAGCATTTGCCAAGAGAGTCGAAGTGCCGGCACCCTGGCAAAGCACAAGCACGCGGATCTGCTCCGCCTTGTCCTTTACCGCCTCGAGAGCTTTTGCGACATTTTCCTGTGCGGCAATAGCATCTGCATCCGAGGTTCCTGCAGCCTCCTTTGCAGACTCTTCCAAACAAAGCTGATGGTCATACGCCTTGCAGAACGGATAGTAAATCACAAAGTCAACGACCAACAGCACTGCCATCAATACGAGAGAACGCAGATCGAGACCCGTGGTGAGGAACGCACCAATTGGGCCGGGAAGCGCCCACGGCATGGTATACATGGGGGCGTTCATTCCAATGACGTCAATGAAAAATTTACCGATAATGGCGTTGACCATAGGAGCCACTAGGAAGGGCACAAACATATAGGGATTGAGAACAATCGGCATACCGAAGAGAACGGGCTCGTTAACTCCAAAAATCACCGGGATAATCGATGCCTTGCCCATGGCTTTAAGCTGCTTGGAGCGCATAAACATGATCAGGATAATAGGAACGATGAACGTGCAGCCAGAACCGCCCAGACCGCCGATGAAGCTTGTAAAGTCCTGCGTGAGAGCAATTGACGGGTGTCCACCTGCTTGGAAAACCTCAAGATTGGTAACGGTATTGCCGTAAAGCGCAGCATTGATCGGACTCATGACAACCGAAGCACCGTGGATACCCATAAATTGGAAAAGCGCGACCGCGCCTTCGATAAGCGCCATGCCAGGATAGGTGTCGACCGCGGAGAACAGCGGCGAGATGAGAGCGGATACCAAATTGGCGAACGGCACAGCAAGCAGCTTGCGGCTCGCAAGATCGATAAAAGCGCACGCAAGGATCGAAAACCCAAATGCAAAGATATCGCGAAAACTCTGCGCAATAGAGCCAGGGACCTCTTTGGGAAGCTTGATCGTCACATTATGGCTAATGCACACCTTATAGATATTAACGGTCAAGAATGCGGCTACGAACGCAGCGAGAAAACCCTTGGTTCCCATATAGCCGGTTTCAAAAACAGACGTATCTGCTCCGCCAATCGAGACAACATCGTTCGTCACCGATAGCAAGAACATGCCGCACATGGCACAAACCATGCACGAGGTGGGGTTGAGAGATTTACCCGAAGGCATGCGACGGTTCATCGACATGGCAAGTGAGCTCGCCGTGGTGCCGGCCACCATAATGCCAAGAAGCCCCATGGTATATGCATAGATTTTATTGAAGAAATCCAGCACCTCAGACGGAAGCGTGATGCCTACATAGGCAGGGAGCGTCGAAAGAAGAAGGAACAGGCTCGAGAACAGCACAATTGGCATATTCGAGAGAAAGCCATCCTTAATCGCCACCAGATAAATGTTCCTCGAGATTTTGTCGAAGAGGGGCTGGTGTTTTTCAAGGAATTTGACGATAGCGTCCATAACACATCCTTTCATGATTCCCGGGCACACAACGATTTATCCGGACTCAACCGTCGTCGTCCCCGTTTGTATCCACTTATGTAAGTGAATACGTTCTTGTGCGAAATGTAATATCATTTGCGCGATTTGTCATAACCAATTCTTTTTCCGCTTTGTCGATATGTCAAGAATTCAAATACTTATTCGGTGAACGGTAGTTGATTAATATAATGTTTTCCCAGCTAAAGGCTATTTTTTCCGAGCAGTACAATAAGTTTGCAACCGTTCACCGATTGGATATAACATATTAAATATATTGTTGTAACAATATTAGAGACAATGTCACAAGCCTGTCGTTCTAGTCAAAGGAAGTAACAATGCCCAAACGATTACTGAACATGTCCGCATCCGATTTTGCCGCCACGTCACCCATGGATCTAAAACAGGCAATTCTGGCTTCCGAGGGACGTACCATCATGGCGGAAAACGTACCCTCTTCCCAATTTCTCGGCGGCGTTACTAATGCAGAAATCGAACGTGCCGCAGGTGCCGACCTGCTTCTGTTTAACGCGCTCGATGTGTTCGATCCAGTTATTGCCGGTATTCCAGATGATCTCAATGAAAACCCGGTCACTTGGGTGAAGCGAGCATGCGGAAGGCCCATTGGCGTCAATCTGGAGCCAGTTGATAACGAGGCAGAGATGTCTGAATCCCGAACGGAAATCCCCATGGGTCGTCGCGTCTCTCCCAAGACCTTAGAAAAGGCTAACGAACTCGGATTTGATTTTATCTGCCTGACGGGCAACCCTGGAACCGGCGTCTCCAACGATGCAATCGCCCATTCGATTAAACTCTCCAAAGAGCATTTCAATGGCCTGGTCATAGCCGGAAAAATGCATGGAGCGGGCGTTGCGGAACCTGTCATGACGCTCAAAATTGCGCGCAAGTTTGTTGACCTCGGCGTCGATATCCTTCTCGTGCCAGCCCCCTACACCGTCCCTTGCTTCCAAGAAGCAGACCTGCGCGCCATCGTAGACTTTGTACGATCCCACAACGTAGGCAAGTCAATTGAAGAGAAGGTTCTCGTCATGGCGGCGAACGGGACGAGTCAAGACTCCTGCGACAGCGAGACCATTAAGAAAATAGGCCTTGCAGCAAAAGCAGCCGGCGCTGACCTCCAACATATCGGGGACTCCATGAACGGTATTTGCCTGCCCCAGAATATCTTCACGCTTGGACAAGCCCTTCGTGGATACAGGCATCAGATCGTCATGCTGAGCCGCTCTGTGATACGTTAAGGTTACCTTGCCCACGTTACATCCCGACTGAGGCAACCATCAGGTATAACCAACATGCAAACTGAGGCTCTAATGCTCGATACACACGAAAAACGGCCACTCTATTTACAGCTCACCGACGCGCTGCTCAAGCAGATCGTCGATGAATATCAAGCAGACGATAAACTTCCAACAGAAATGGAACTCTGCGACGAATACGCCGTAAGCAGAACAACCGTCCGACTTGCCATGAGTGAGCTGGAGCGTCGTGGAAGTATCTATCGAATCCAAGGTAAGGGATCGTTTGTTGCACCGAAACGCGTTAGCGAGCTCAATTCACTTTTAGACTTTGACTTTGCAAGCCATTGCGATGGCGTTGATCCGGATGCCATCACCAAACATTTCGGCGGCCTCACATCAGGTCGTCCAATTTCCGTAATGATGCTCCAACAATTTGGATGTCAAAGTCGCGATGAAATTCAGCGTCTTGAATTGACCTACGAACTTGAAGGCAGCTTCATAGGCGCTGATACGTTCTTCATTTCAAAGTCGCGCGTTCCGAATAACCAGTTAGATTTTCAGGCATTTAGCAGAATCATGGACGACTTGTCCAAGTCTATCCAATCTGTTAGGGAAAGCTATAGAGCACGTCAGCTTAGCGATTCCGAAGCCAGTAATTATGGTGTTGCAAAACTTCCGGTCATCGAACTGACTCATTATGCTTACGACTCCGGAGGCAAACTAATCTCAATTGTCTGCCGCACCGTCTTAACTGGGCGGGTCCCTTATCAAAACTTTATTTTCAAGTCCTAATGTTCTTTTTCTTTTGTCTCGATCTGTAACACGTAGCCGAGTTTTTAAGTCCTAACCGTTACAGATCGAGACAAACAAGGTAGACCACGCCGAATTGTCTCAATCTGTAACACTAAGACCGGTTTTGGACGTCTAGATGTCACAGGTTGAGATGAATGCACAGGTCAATCCTCTCAATCTCAATCTGTAACAACTAGCTGAATTTTTCGGTCCTAGCTGTTCAGATCGAGACAAACGGAATAGGCCGAGCCAAAAATCTCGATCTGTAACATCTGACTCGCTTTTGGCCGCCTAGATATCACAGGTTGAAACAATTTGATAGTGGAGTCCTCATTTGCGCGTCATATCGCGTAGCGCTGACGCGCTGGTTTCCACAATGACAGGAGGTAAAAGTCCTCCCGCATCGCCCGTTGGCAATCCCGTAGCGCTAGCTAGCAAATGACCTGCGTATGTTCCTCGATGGCGGCACGATCTTCGGCGGCGATGCCCGGCTCGCACACCACGGCGTCCAGGCTGTCCAGACGGCAGAAGGTGTAGAAGTCGCGCTTGCCAATCTTGCTGGAATCGGCGATCAGATAGCGCGAGTCGGCCTTGCTAAAGGCGAGCTGCTGGATGCGGCCCTCTTCCATGTTAGACGTAGACACGTCGCCGTCCAAAATGCCGTTTGCGCCGATAAAGGCTGCGTCGATTCCCAGTGCGCGCAAGGTGTCCTCGGCCGTGGGGCCCACAAAGGCGGCAGTGCGGCGACGGTACACGCCGCCCACCAGGCACAGTTCGCAGTCTTCGCGCGCCTCGAGCAGGTTAAACACCGAAAGCGAATTGGTCACAATGCGCAGGCGAAACGCCGGCAGCATCGAGGCCATCTGCTCCACCGTAGTGCCCGTGCCCAAAAAGATGGTCGAGCCTTCCTCGATAAGTTCCACAGCACGGCGCGCAATCTGCAGTTTTTCCTCGGCATGCTTGGTGCGCTTTTCGCTGTGCGAATACTCATGGCGCAACATAGCGTGGGGACGACCCTGTGCACTGCGGGCTCCGCCGTGCACACGCTCGATCTCGCCCAGGCTCGCAAGCTCCTCAAGGTCACGGCGGATCGTCATATCCGAGACACCTAACGCATCCGAAATCTCCTTGACCGAGACCGTTCCCTGTTCCTCGAGCAGCTGCCGAACCTTATCCTGTCGCTCCGCTTTAATCACGATGAGTCCTCGCTGTTCCACGCTCACATCAATTCAAACAATAACGAACAAATTGTATCAGACTCGCGCGCGTCAGAAATGAACACCCGCACAGCTCCAATCATCACTTTTTTGAGAAAAATACCCCCTGCTTTAGTGGGGTGTAGTGATAATCTCGCCTGTTCGCGCTACAGTTTATCCGAAATACCTCGATGTTAGGAACCAAATGATCACTTCCGAGCTTTTCGGCACCGCGCCGTGCGGTACCCCCGTTCATCGCTACACCCTCAACGGGCCCGAGATCTGCGTTCGCATTATGGACTATGGCGCCACCGTGCTGGGCATCGACGTGCCCGACATTCCCGGCAACGTGCGCGATGTGGTGCTGGGCTTCGATAAGCTCGAGGATTACTTTGACAACCCCGCCTGCTTTGGCGCGACCATCGGCCCCGTGGCAAACCGCACCGCGGGCGCCACGATCACCATCGACGGCACGGACTGGCACATGCCGGCCAACGAAGGCGTCAACAACCTGCACAGCGATCTTGAGCATGGCCTGCACAAGCGCGTGTGGGATGTTGAGCTCGACGAGGTCCACAATGCCGTGCGCATGACCACCTCGCTTGAGGATGGCGAGTTGGGCCTGCCCGGCAACCGCACCTTTACGGCCGTGTTTACCGTGACGCCGACGGGACGCTTCCGTATCGAATACGGCTGCGAGAGCGACCGCGCCACCTACGTGTCCATGACCAACCACACGTACTTTAACCTTGCCGGTCATAACGCCGGCATGGACTGTGAGCACTTCTTTATCGCCAACGCTGCCCACTACTTGCCCATTAACGAGCAGAACATCCCCACCGGCGAAATCGCTCCGGTCGAGGGAACACCGTTTGACTTTCGCGAGCTGCGCCCCGTCGCACCCGGCATGGAGGCCGACGACCCGCAGATTAAGCAGGCCCGTGGCTACGATCACTGCCTGTGCATCGATGGCTATCAGTACGGCCGCAACCTGCGTCGCGCCCTACATGTCGAGGAGATGTGGACCGGTCGTGAGCTGGACTACTACACCACCGCCCCGGGCGTGCAGCTCTACACCGGCAACTGGCTGGGCGACGAGCACGCCAAGGACGACGCCAACTATGGTTGGGGCGCCGGCTTTGCCCTTGAGGCCGAGATGTACCCCGACACGCCGCACCAGCCGCTGTTCCCGCAGGGCATTGTGGGCCCTGGTCACCCCTACAGCAATGTGATTGAGTACCACTTTATGAGGCACTAAGCCCACAACGCGATATATCGCACAGCAGCGCCCGCCGGCACCACCGCCGGCGGGCGCTTTTTCATCTTTTGGGCTCATTTTCGCTGTGACTGTATGAGTGATATATCAAAACTATGCCCATTTACTACGTTTAGCCCGGGATGCTCGACCATGCGCCGGTTTTTGTTAAATTCGCGAGCCGTCTACCTGCGGTTTTGTTTTTCTCAAATTCGACATGCTCGGCGATAGCCGATCAAACGTAGTAAATGGACATAGTTTTTGACAGGCGGCATCGCGCGCTTCCCTCGCAAGGGCAGAATGATCCGTTTTTCTCCGTCCCCAAGGGATCAGTTGAACAGATTGCCGATGGGGTCGGGGGCGGAACTGGGGAGATAGCGGATTTCTAGTTCTATGCCGAGCTTTTGCAGCTCTTTGAAGGCGGCGATGTCTGTATCGCCTACGGCAACGGCAGGCGTTGCAGAGCGCTTGCCCTCCCCCGCCCGCATATGGCCGATACTAATCTTGGTTATTGGCACACCGCCCTTAACCAGCGCGAGCGCATCGGAGGGTGAGGCCACCATGATCAGAATCAATTGGCGAGGCGTTGCGGTATGAATGATGTCGATGACCTTTTGTACCGAGAAAAACCGCGTCCAAACGCCTTCTGGCGCCGCCACCCTCATGGGTGCCCATTGGCGCGAATCTGCCGCGATCTCATCGTTAACGATTAGGACAAGGTTGGAACCCACGGCTTCGTTCCACAGCTCAACGTCTTGTCCGTAAATGAAACGGTCGTCGATACGTGTGAGAAGGATCTTGGGTTGAGCCATGGCTGCCCCATTCTGTTTGAGACCCATACGAGCGGGACGTCGACCACCAACTCAACAGCTGGTCAAGCGCCAGATGGACGCCGCAGACATCACGCCTCTAATATTAGTGCATTTAAAGTGAGAAAAGCCGTCAGAACCCTTGCGCGGATGTGCGATGTCCCGTATCATAGACAGCCGTTGACGCCTCAGTTGCGCCATCACATGGCCGCCAGCGTAGCTCAGTTGGTAGAGCACCGCTCTCGTAAAGCGGGGGTCACCGGTTCGAGCCCGGTCGCTGGCTCCATTGCACAAGATAGCCGCCTTCGGGCGGCTTTTTTGTTGCCGATTTCGGGCGCGCATCCGCCAATCCAAGCACAACGCCGCCGGAAACTCCCCTACTCAACAAAAGCCCCGCCAACCGCAATCCCCAAAGGAACCGCGATCAGCGGGGCCCAAGCGAGCTCCCCCAAGGGATAACGCTCGCAGCACGAACAGCTCAGCCGAGCAGCGCGCTACTCCTCCCAGTAAGCATCTGCAAGCAGCTTAAAGCAAATCTTCTTGACCGGCTGCGCGCCATCGCCCGGGAACTCGAGCGTGGGCATGTGAGGCTCGCCGGCAACAAACAGCGCAAACTTGTCGTCAGCAAGATCGCCGGCGATCGAGGCGTCGGAATCGACCAGATCGTAGTCGTCCTTCTCGTCAAACTCCTGAACCAGCGTCAGGCTGCCCGTGGCAACCTTAAAGGCCTCGCGACCCTCGACGTCGATCTGCAGGTCGTGATAGCGCTGATGCGTCTCATAGTGAGCCTCGGCCTCGGGACGCGTCGTGGGAGCCATGACGTTCGCAAAGACCTTGTCGCCCAGAATCGGATGGCTGCCGACCTCGAGCTTCGCCGGATCGTTCTCCTCGAGCCAGTCGATCAGCACGTCGAGGCCCTTGAGCATTCCACGGTACTCCTCGATATCGCCCAATGCACCGTAAATCATCTAAATCCCCTCTCGGATCGTTTCTTTGGCGGCTACTCGGCAAACGCGTTACCGACGCTGTTGCCACCCACATGCGTCTCGACCAGGGTAAGGTCGGGATTGAACACGACAGTGTCGGCGTCGCGCCCCGGCATAATGCTACTGCACTTGTCGTCGACATGAGCTAGCAAGCGATGCCGGGGGCGCAGCACAAGCTCCTACAGCTCGGTCACGACAACACCGTTGTAAACCTCGTCCCAACGATCCATAACCAAGTGGCCAGTCATGGGGTCCATGGCATTGAGCTTGCCGCAGGTGTTGGCGGTACGCAGCACCGTCTCGTCGTCGGCGCCGGCAGCAATCGCATGTGCGAAGCCGGCAATGGTCGAATCGCCAGAGCCCGTAGCGTTAACGGCGGGGATATCGGGGGTCTTGGCGCGGAACGCACGGCCGTTATGGAAGCCAACTGAGCCGGCAGCGCCCATGGATACGACGACCCAGGGTATATCGGAGAAGCGGGCGTCAGCGGCGAGCGCGGAACGGAGCTCGTCCACATCGTCGGTGGTAAAGCTCGTGCCCAGAAGGCCGTTAATTTCGGTCAGGTTAGGCTTAACCAGCTCAGGCTTGACCTCGGACTCGAGCGCAGCCTCAAGCGAGGCACCCGAGGTATCGAGCAGCACCTTGGCGCCGGCGTTCTCGGCAATGCCCGTGATCTTGGCATAGTAGTCCGCCTCGACGCCGCGGGGCAGCGAACCCGAGATGGTAACGACATCGGCCTTGCTCGCAAGCTCGGCGAACTTGGCGGTAAAGGCATCGAGTTCCTCGGGGGCAATCGTCGGGCCGCTCTCGAGCAACTCGGTCTGGTTGCCAGCATGAAGGATATTGAGGCAGATGCGGGTCTCGCCCTTGATGGGCACAAAATCATTCTTAATGCCGTTGGCATCCATGAGCTCGGCCATATAGGCGCCCATATGACCACCAAGCAGGCCGGTTGCCACGACATCGTCGCCCAGCTGGCCCAGGACGCGGGCCACGTTGAGGCCCTTACCGCCGGCGGTCTTTTCGGGCGTCACGCGGTTGACGTCGTCGATAATGAGCTCATCGAGCTGATAGCGCGTATCGACGGACGGGTTCATCGTAACGGTGAGGATCATTTCTAGCTCCTTATCTCGCAGGCTCCTTATGCCTTGCAAAACGAATTGGCTACATGCGACTACAGAATCTCGATTGTGAACGAGCGCACGATGGTTTCTTTGGGCTTGGCGATAAGGCAGCCGCGCTTGTGCTCAAGCACGTCATCCTCATCGGAACAGGTCGAGAGGCCGCCCCAGGGTTCAACTGCCACAAAATCACCCTCGGGCTTGCTCCACACAATGAGGTACGGGAAGCCCTCAAAGCTCAGGCGAACGCCCTTGTCCTCGCCCTTTTTGGAAAGCGTGACCTGACGGCTCTCGAGCACGTCAAAGATGGTCTCCGCAAAATCGAAGAGCTCATGTGACAGAGGCAACGTCTTTCCCACCATGGGGTTCTTGGAGCGGTTGGTCACGTCAATCAATCCGGTCGAGGGAACGGCGGTGCAGAGCTCCGCAGCCTCGTCTTTCTCAAAACGCAACTCGTAGTCCGTATAGGCCTCGCCCTCGTCGAGCGGACACCTAAAGCCGGGGTGTCCACCGATAAAGAAAGGCATGTCCTCGGTGCCCTCGTTGGTAACCTCATAGGAGACACGCACGGCGGCGTCCTCGAGCGTATAGCGGGCGACAAGTTTAAACGGATACGGATAATCGCTCAGCAGCGCGGCGTTATCCTCGGATGCCAGGCACATAGCCAGCTCGTTTGTGCTTTGGCTCAACAGCTTCCACTCCTGCTTGCGCGCAAAGCCGTGGCGGGCGAGCTTCACATGATGTCCGGCAAACGTCATGGCGCTGTTATCGCGCAAACCTCCGCAAATCGGGAAGCAAATCGGTGCCTGGCCGGACCACACGGCGGGATCGCCCTGCCACAAGTACTCGCGACCTCCAGCCTCAATCGAGGTAAACGAGCCGCCGGCCGTGGAGACCTTGATAGAAATCGAATCGTTGGAGAGAGCGTATTCCATTGTCCATCCTTTCGAACAACTGCTTTTTGCTCGCAAGAACCCGTCTCGGCCCTGACCAAAGGACAAACCCGCACGTTCATCGATGCGTCCGGTTTCCCAGGCATGCAACGGGGTACCATACAGACATTGATGCAATTACAGCTGAAAGGCCTTCTTATGCGAACCATCATCCTTTATGCCTCACGCCACCACGGCAATACGAAAAAGCTCGTGGACGCCATCGTCGAGGCGCACCCCGAAATCGATACCCTCGACGTGAAGTCACTCGGTAAAAACGAGTACCCCGACCTACACGAATACCATCTGATCGGCGTCGCCACGGGCATTTATTACTCCGAGATCGACAAAGATATGGCACGCGTGCTCACGAACGTGCTGCAGCCGCAGGACAAGGTGTTTGGCCTTATGACCTACGGTGGCAAAAACAAGTGGTACGGCAAGGATATCGATGGCATCTGCCGCATGAGGCAGGCCATCTTTATGGGTGTCTACGGCTGCCCTGGCTTTGATACGTGGGGACCGTTCAAGCTCACCGGCGGTGTCCAAAAGGGACACCCGACCGCTGAGGAAATTAAGGGCGCCGTCGACTTCTTCGACAAGATCGAAGACGAGTATGGCGACATCATCGTCGAAGAGTACGCCAAGCGCGAGAAGCGTCTAGCATACGAAAAGGAGCATCCCGCAGGGGGTCTTGTGGCCGGCGTTAAGCGCACGGCAAAGAAGATCGCTAACAAGCTGTAACTGTTAAGGTGCTTTTGAGCGTTTAACCCATACGGCGGGTCCGAGCAGATTCGGGCCCGCCGTCTTTTTTTATCGTTACTCGGTAAAGGCGTTGCCGACGCTCTGGCCGCCAACATACGTCTCGACGAGGGTGAGCTCATGGTCGAACACGACAAAGTCGGCGTCGCGACCCGGCATGATGCTGCCGCACTTATCCTCGATGTGCGCGGAGCGTGCCGGCACCTCAGTTGCCATGCGAATGGCGATATCGGCGCTGGCGATGCCCCAGTCGACGATGTTCTTGACGCCCTGGGCAAGCGTGAGCACCGAGCCGGCAATGCTCTTGCCGTCGGCGAGCCAGCACAGGTTGTCCTTCATGATGACGTCCATGCCACCACTGGTGTAGCTGCCCTCGGGCATGCCGCCGCAACCCAGGCAGTCGGTGATGAGCACCGTGTGCTGCCAGCCCTTTGCCTGCAGCAGCGCCTTGATGGCAGCAGGGTTTACGTGCTTGCCGTCACAGATGATCTCGGCGTAGGTCTCGGGCGTGGACATGGCAGCGCCCACGACACCGGGCTCACGGTGATGCAGCCCGCGCTGGCCGTTATAGGTATGCGTAAAGCAGCTGGCACCGGCGTTGATGGCGGCGATGCACTCATCGTAGGTGGCGTCGGAGTGACCGATGCTGGTCACCACACCCTTGGCGTTCAGAGCAGCCGCATAAGCAGCGGCACCGTCGCGCTCGGCCGCCATGGCGCTCTTAACGATGCGACCGCCCGCAGCCTCCTGCCACTGATCGAAGACCTCCTCGGAGGGATCGATAAGATAAGCGGGGTTCTGCGCGCCCACGTGCTTCATGGTAAAGAAGGGGCCCTCCAGGTAGATGCCCTGAATGCGGGCACCGCAGAAGTCGGGGCCGCGGCCCTCGTCCGCCTTGGCGATAGCAGCGCAGGCGTCCTTGATCTGTTCGACGCCATCGGTGAACGTCGTGGGCAGCCAGCTGGTGGTACCGCGACGGGCGAGCTCGGTTGAGCTGATATCGATGCCCTCGGGGTCGTTATCGGTAGTCGAGTGGTTATAAAAGCCATGGATGTGAGTATCGACCATACCCGGTGCGATCCACGATCCCGTGTAGTCCTTAATCTCGCAAGAGGGCTCGTCGGCCTGCCAGGCGCCAAAAACGCCATCCTCGACCATAAGATAGCCGCCCAGTTGCGGGCCTGCCGGCAAGAAGAACTTGTCAGCCTTAATTGCGTACGTGCTCATATGCACTCCTTGCTTCTAAAGCAGTTGACTGTGGTGATGCTTATACCCAGCTCACGTAAAACAAAAAGCGCCCGCCCGCCGTTATGAGCGGACGGGCGCCCTTACAGGGGGACGCGATTAAGCGGTGAAGGGGTGAATCGTCACGCCCTTAACCACGCGGTTGACCGTGCCGGTGGGGCTCGGCGTATCGGGCGTGTTGCCCACGCGGACGGAGTTGAGCAGGCTGATAGCCTGGGCAAACATCACGAACGGCAGAGCAAGGTAGCCCTCGGGAAGCGCCTCGTAGCCCTTAAAGGTGAAGGACTCGCCCTCGTAGACGGTGGCACCTTCCTGCTGAACGGCGACAGTGTGCTGAGCGATCTTGTCGCCACCGATCTCGTTGAGGATGTCGATATCGTACTGACGGGTGTAGGCATCGTTGTTGACGAACACGAACACGAGCGTCTTGTCGTCGACGAAGGACTTGGGTCCGTGACGATAGCCCATGGAGGTGTCGTAGGAAGTAGCGACCAGACCGTGAGCGAGCTCGAGGATCTTGAGCTGGCTCTCCTGAGCAAGGCCACCGAAGGAGCCAGAACCCAAGTAGGTCACGCGGTTGAAATCGCCAGCCAGGTAATCGGCGATCTCAGGCTCACGGGAGATGACCTCCTCGCCCATCTTGGCAATCGTCTCGACCCACTCGGCCTTCTGCTCGTCAGAGGCAGTGTCAAAAATAAGGGTGGAGAGCAGGGTCATGCAGGAATAAGAACCGGTCATGGCGAAGCCCTTGTCGTTGGCGCGCGGAATGAGCAGCGTCAGCGCATTGGGATCATCGGCAGACTCGACGGCAAGCTTGCCCTCGGGAGCGCAGGTGATGTTGAGGAACTTGACGTTGTGGACGAGCTCCTTGGCAACGGCAACGGCGGCAAGGCTCTCGGGGCTGTTGCCAGAGCGGGCAAAGGAAACCACGAGCGTGGGATCCTCGGCGCGCAGGAAGTCGCGGGGGGCGCTCACGATGTCGGTCGTGGCGATGGGCTTAAAGTCGTAGAGATCAGTGTTGCCAGCGTGACGCAGGTACGGGGCGCAGGTATCGCCAACGTAGTCGGACGTACCGGCACCGGTGAAGACAACGGACAGACGACCCTCGCCCATAGCGCGAGCCTCGGCCAGGAAGGCCTCGATGGCCTCCTTGTTCTCGCGATAGATGTTGAGCGTATCGCGCCAAAGCTCGGGCTGCTGAGCAATCTCGGCCGTGGTGATCTGGGCGCCGAGCTCGGTGAGCTCCTCGACACTCTTCTCGAACATTTCTAATACCTCTCTCTAGAAGTAATCCTCTGACGTGCAATTATACACTTCGGTTGGTTATCTGGTAGTAACCAGTTAAATGCAAAGAATCACCATATGGAAACGATGCAAACACTAGTTGCTGCGCTGGTGGTAAACCTTGTATTTAAACTGATCGGCACGAGCAACCGAGAGTGTATACTCCACAACCTCGTTTGACTCGTTATACGTAGTCCTGACCAAGTCGAGCACAGGCGAGCCCTCGACAATTCCCAAAAGGTGAGCATCGGTGGGACGGGCTATGCTCGCATAGAACTCCTCTTCGGCCACGCGTATCTTTTGCTGAAAGTCTTGCTCAATCACATCGTAAAGCGGCTTACGCTCTAGCAGTGGTCGCTTTAGGGATAGAAATTGACGAACCGGTAGATAGCTGCGTTCGACCATCATGGGCATGTTGTCGGCAGAACGAAGACGCTTGAGCTTAAAAATGCGATCACCGATACGCAATCCCATATGCTCGGCCAGATTCTTATCGGCCTCCATCTCGCAAAAATCGAGAATCGTGGTCTCGGGGTCGCGACCCATCGCGCGCATCTGCTCGGTAAAGCTGTAGGACTGCATAAGATTGGTTGCCTTTGCCGAACGGTCGGTAACAAAGGTACCGCGACCGTGCTGCCGAATCACCAGTCCTAAACGCTCCAGTTCCTGCAGAGCCAGGCGTACCGTAGTGCGCGAGAGACCATAGCGCTCCGAAAGTTCGCGCTCGGAAGGAATCATGTCACCGGCGCGATATTCATGGTCAATCTTTTCGGTCAGAATATCGACCAGCTGATCGTACAGCGGTTGCTTACGCGCTCCGATCGCCATCCTATCCTCCCTTTTGCTCGATTTCGGCTAACTACCTAGGGTGTTATGCATTATCTGTCTGCCACACCCGAATCAACAAGAAAACAAAAGCCGCGCGCTCTTTCGAGCACGCGGCTTTTAACATACACATGGCTTAAGGGGTCGGGGTGTGAGCCGCGTAGGGACACACCCCTCAAGCTAGAGCCTTACCAGATGCTCGGCCAGAGACCAAGCGGGCCAGCGCCCAGGATGCCGAGGACGAAGAGCAGCAGAATGCCCTTGGTCGGGGTCCAGCTGTGCTTAGCGAACATGTAGTAAAGCAGCAGCGTAAGCATAAGCGGGACGAGCTTCGGGACGATGGTGTTGAGGGTGTCGGCAACAGAGAAGTTGACCGGATCCTCGGTGACGGTAGCGTAGGTCACGGACTCCATGCCGTTGCCCAGATCGGCGACGCCGCACTTGACCTCGTTGCCGTCGGCATCGACGGCGGTGAGGGCGTTGCCGTCCTCATCGGTCATGGCGATGGTACCGGCCTCAGCGGTCTCGGTATCGATGCCCTCCATACCGGTGAAGTTCTCGGCCTCCTTCTCGGAGACGATCACGGTAGTAGGGGCAAGGCCACGGGTGGTGCCGTTGGGGATCTGGAGGTTGATCTGGGTGCCACCCATGGTGACGACCAGGCAACCGACGACGAAGACGCCCATGATGGAAGCGGCACGCGTGAAGGCCTGCATGTTGGCGGTCAGAGCGTCAATAGCGCTGGTGCCAAGCTTGTAGGACCAGTTCATGAGCCAGAAGCGCAGAGCGAACTGGACGGCGTTGAAGATCACCAGGAAGATGATCGGCGCAGCGGCGTTGCCGTTGATGGCCATGTTGGAGGTGATGCCGGCCGTGATAGGCACGAGCGTCAGCCAGAACAGGGCGTCACCGATACCACCGAGCGGGCCCATTGCGGCGACGCGGACGGCGCGGATCGTGGGGATGTCAACCTTGTTCTGCTCGAGCGAAAGCACGATGCCCATAACAAAGGTGACGAGGAACGGGTGGGTGTTGAAGAACTCCAGGTTGTGGCTCATGGAAGCCGCGAGGTCGTTCTTGTTGGTGTGGATCTTCTCCAGACCGGGGATGATGGAGTAGAGCCAGCCAGCGGCCTGCATACGCTCGTAGTTGAACGAGGCCTGCAGGAAGCAGGAGCGCCAAGCCATCTTGTTGAGGGTCTTCTGATCGAGCTGCGGAGCAGGAGTAAGATCCTCGTAGTGCTCCGGGATCACATACTCATTAGATGCCATCTTCGAAGTCACCTCCGTCAGAAACAGCTGCACCCTTCAGCTCGGTCTGCTGCTGGAAGTCCCAGAAAGCGATGCCGAAGCCGATGAGAGCGAGGATGAGCAGAGCAGGGGTTGCCAGAGAATCGTTGGCAACGGTGATGAGCGCGAGGCCAAAGCCCATGAGGAAGAAGCCCCACATATCGCGGTTCATCATAACCTTGAGCAGGACGGCGAAGCCGACGAAGCGCATCATGCCGCCTGCAGCGGACAGACCGGTCTGCAGCCAAGTCGGGATGGCGGAAGCGATGGTCTGACCAATGGTAGCGCCAGCGATGAAGAACAGGGTGACGACGACAGCGAAGATCAGGCCGAGCAGAGCCATGGCGAAGTAGTTCAGGCGCTCGATGCCCTTGGTGTCCGCGTTATGAGCCATGTTATCGGCCGTGGACATAAGCGGGGACATAAGCGTGAAGACCAGGGTAACGCCGAGCTGACCAAGCAGAGCGAACGGAATGGCAAGGCCGACTGCCGCGTTGGGCTCGAGACCCGTAGCGATAGCGAGAATGGCTGCCATGATGCCGCCAATGACGGCGTTAGGCGGCTGAGCGCCTCCGATCGGCATGTTGCCGATCGTCATGAGCTGATAAGTACCACCCACGAGAAGACCGGTGTTGAGGTCGCCAAGGATAAGACCGATGACGGCGCCGGTGACGATGGGCTGATAGAGAGACTCGAGGAAGTCAAACTGGTCGATTGCCGCGATGAACGTGACGACGAAGACCAGAGCGATCTGGATGATCGAGTATTCCATCTTGCTCCTCCTTTCAAAATGAATGTACGCACTTTGGATATCACGTACAGAACGTCAGGGTTTCACTCCTGACAACGTGGATCACGAGGATTACGAGAAGAGCTTGCTCGTGTCCTCAACAGGCGTGCTCGGAACGCGCCTGATCTCCAACTCCACCCCCAATTCCTGCAGCTCTTTAAACGCAGCGACATCCTCGTCGTTAACTGCGACGGAGGTGGCGACTTGGCGCTTTCCTTCCGACATGTGCATGTTGCCGATGTTTACCTTCTTTATAGGCACACCGCCCTTGACGAGCGTAAGCACGTCCTCCGGTGTTTCGGCCACGATGAAGATCTTCTGGCGCGGGCTCGCCTTGCCAATGACGTCGATGGTCTTCTGCAGAGAGAAGAAACGCGTAGCGACGCCGGCGGGAGCGGCCATCTTCATGAGGTTCTGGCGCATGGTGTTGGTCGCCACGTCGTCGTTGGCGACGAGGATGAGGTTGGAGCCCAGGGTGGAGTTCCACTGGGTGGCAACCTGACCATGAACCAGTCGGTTATCGATGCGGGTAAGAAGAATGTTGGGTTCTGCCATGTTGATCAGCTTCCTTTCGTTATTTGCTGACGACAGTTACTTGATCTCCTGAATCGCGTAACGCGAAACATCTACGACGGCTCCGGATCGGACTTTGATCTGGACCTTCTCGCCTTCGATGCCTTTGACGGTTCCGTAGATACCGCCGGCGAAAAGAACCTCCTGACCCGGCTTGAGCTCGGTGTGCAGCTCCTTGAAGAACTTTTGCTTCTTCTTCATGTTGATTTGCGACCAGATGGTGTAAATCAAGCCCATGATGGCAAGCAGGCCTAAAAGGGCAACCGAGGAGCTCAGGACGTTGGCTCCGAAATCGGCCATTAGATGCCGTCCTCGTCGCCGAAGATATCCTCTTCCTCGGAGTCGGCAACGGATGCGACCGTCTGGGCGGTGATGCCCGTCTGGCCAACGGTCACGGCCTGCTCGCCAAGCTCGGCGAGCGTGGCGTTGCCGCGGAGGAACAGAAGCTCAATAACCATGGGAAGGTTAGTGCCGGTCAGAACCTCGACATTGTCGACATCCTGGGCAATCATCATCGACTGGTTGAACGGGGTGCCGCCAAGCAGGTCGGTAAAGACGAGCACGCCATCGCACTCCTCGCGCATGGCGGTAATAGCGGCGCGGAGATCCTCACCGTAGGAAGCAGCCTGGTCGCCCTCAAAAGGAACGACGGTAAAAGCAGGCTGGTCGCCGGCAACCATAGCGATAGCGCTTGCAAGGCCGGGTGCGAACTGTCCATGACCGGTAAGAATAAAGCCAACCATTCAAATTTCCCTTCCGAAGGTGTGTACAATCTGAGTCCGATGATTTTCGGAAGCCAGCGGGCGCTCGCCCTTAAAGCTTCTTAGAAAGCGTTCTTTGAAGACCAGTGGTTTCTAAACTGGTAGTAACCACGTGACGTGTTGTTGTCACTATATCACCCCAAAAGAGGTCGCTTTCGTTGATTCATACGGTAAAACGTTTTTGCACCGTTCACGGTGATAAATCGACCGTTTACCGGTCGTTAACACTTCTACCTGCGGTTTTGAAACCGTTTCGAAATGCTTTGGCAAAAGATCGGATCTTTTCCTGCGTCTAAACAACGCAGGGCGGCTAAAAATAGCGTGAAGAAAAATTGCAGGTCATTGTGAAGATGTGTGAATTGGTCTTTTTGACTTAATACCAGTTAGAACCAGTTTTGAGATTATCGGTGAACGGTAGTTTTCGACCGCTCACCGGTTACTTGCAATCGTTTGCAGTTGTTTTCCCAGATGAATTAGGGAAACACAATGGAGCGCTTGCGCGATCACGGGAAGTTTTGACATTTGTCCTCATCCCCCGCGCGCCGAACTCCGACACCCAAAATGAGCCATAGCTCTCGCTATTCGTCTCACAAACATTACTTACTCTAATCTGTAATTGTTTATCGTTTATCATTAAATATGATATAAGATACAAGTATCATCCAAGACATTGGTTGGAGGAGCTATGATCCGCTGGAACGTATCCAAATCGAATGAAGCCATCGACCGTGAACAGGCAATAGCCGATCTGAGGAAGCTCACTCGCATCTGCAAATGGGCCACAATCTGCACCACCGTGGCGCTCGCTCTGGGACTTCTCGCAGTCATTGCGATTGACCTTCTACTCGTATTGCCTAGCCTCTCCCAAGGGTCGTGTCTCCAATCCGTAGAACTTCAAGGCGGCGAAGGGCCGTGCCTGGCTATCGTCGGTACCGATGCGCAGACCCCACTTATGCTCGTCGCACACGATGGTCACACTGCCATAGGGAGCCTCTTGATGACATGCCTCGCGCTTACCATCGCGCTAAGCGTGCGCAGGCTTTTCTTAAACATTGAAAAGGAAGGCAGGCCCTTTGACCTTGAATGTAACCAGACACTTCGTCGAGTAGGACATTTATTCCTTATCGGCGGCGTTGCCGTGAGGCTTCTTGGTGCCGTAATCACGGGAATGATACTCTCAGGATTTGGCGGCAGCTTTACGGATGCGTTCGCCGGCCAGTTATTCGAGCCCTCCATGCTCTTTGCGGGCCTGATTATTTGCCTGATTGCCAGCATCTTCCGCTACGGGTATATCCTGCAAAAACAAGATGACGAGTTGCTCTAGGGGGAATCCATGATTATTCTGCGGCTTGACCGCATGCTCGCCGAACGCAAGATCTCATCCAAAGAGCTTGCGGGACGCGTGGGCATCTCCCAGGTCAATATGTCACGCATTAAGACGGGCAAGGTTTCTGCCATACGTTTTTCAACTCTTGACGCGATATGCCGGGCACTCGACTGCCAACCGGGCGATGTACTGGAATATATGCCTGACGATGAAGCCGATAACCTTTTTGGACTTAAAGATTGATAGGCATAATTTAGCCACCAGCGCCTAAACGCAAATAGCCCGCTAGAACAACATCCGTTCTAGCGGGCTTATTCAGATATTTCGGTTACGCGCTCGGCGGCTCAGACAGATCTTTATGCAAACAGACCATAGATGCTGATGTTGGCCTTGGCATACAGGCCGTTAGCATACTCGGTCCACTTGGAGCTGGCGCTCGAAGCCTGCGAAGAGTACTGCTGGTAGGCGGTGTAATAGGCGGTCATGGCCTGCTTGTAGGTAGCGCTATCGGCCGTAAAGGCATCGTCAGCGAAGGCCTTAGCGTAGGTGCTATCGGCGTCCTTCCAGGTACCCTTTTCGCTATCCCACTCGTCGCCGGCAAGGTTGATGATGTAGTCGGCGTAGTCCTTGCTCGCGGTCTCCTCGTTGCCGTCAGAAGGCTCGGTCGGGGCGGTCAGCATGCTTGCGGAGCTGTCGCCGACCTTCTTCTTGTAGAGCTTCTGCAGCGTCGCGGACTGGCGAACGATCTGCTTGGCCTGGTCCTTGGACACGCCATACTGCGTGGCCATGGTCTTGTAGTCCGAAGTGCCGATGGAATCCTCGGCGTACTTCTTCATCTCCTTGGAAGAGACGGTGATGCCCTCGTCCTCGGCAGCATCGAGCAGAATCTTGTTGCGCACGTAGGACAGGATGACGTCGGCAGAGGGAGCGGTGTAGTTGCCATCGCCATCCTTGACGGTATCGAGGCTGTACTGGCTCTCGATGGCCTCGCGCGCGGTGATGTCACTCTTCTTGCCGTTGTAGCTGTAGCTTGCCACGGTCGAATCGAGCTGGTCCTCGGTGAGGGTCGCCGAGCCGACGCCCTTGCCGCCAAAACCACCGTTGCCGATAAAGAAGCCGACCACAGCAGCGATCACGATAGCGACCACAAAGGCGGCAATCATCGTCTTCTTGTGCTTGGATGCATGGTCGTCCGCGTCGGAGTCGTCGTCCTCGTCCTGTTCCTCGGGCATCAGGTTCTCGTCAGCGGCATCCGCGGCAATCTGAGCCTCCAGGCGGGCGTCCTCCTCCTCGGCGGTCGTGCCGGCAGCAATGTGCTCGGCAGACGTACCGGCGACCAGATCGATCTTCTCCTCCTCATCACCGTCGGGGCCTTCGCCGCGCTCGATGATCTGGATACCGTCGATCTCGTCCTTCTCGTCCTTCTTTTGAATCAGACCCATATCAGTTACTCCTTGTTAGGAAACATAGTCCGCAATAGAATACGCCCGACAGAGCGCCGGGCGTATTGATTCTTAGGTTATACGCAAACACTTAAGTACTATTTAGGCGTTTGCAGCGTGCATACCTTAGGCCAGGTGCGCGATAACGGCATCGGCAAAGGCTTGCGTGCCCACAGCACCCTCAACGGAGCCGGTCTGGGCACGACGAACGTCGCCGGTAACCTGCTCACCCTCGTCGAGCGTGGCAGAAACGGCGGCGCGAATGCGATTGGCCGCATCGTTCTCGCCCAGGTGATCGAGCATCATAGCCGCAGACAGAATCTCGGCCGTGGGGTTAGCGATATCCTGGCCAGCGATATCGGGCGCGGAGCCGTGCGTTGCCTCGAAGATGGCGCAGTCGGCACCGATGTTGGAGCCGGGGGCCATCCCTAAGCCGCCCACCAGGCCGGCGCACAGGTCGCTCACGATATCGCCGTACAGGTTGGGCAGCACCAGGACATCGAAGTCGTTGGGGTTCTGGACCAGACCCATGCAGGTGGCGTCGACGATCTTGTCGTTGAACTCGATATCGGGATAGTTGGCGGCCACCTCGCGCGCCACGCGCAGGAACAGGCCGTCGGTCGCCTTCATGATGTTGGCCTTATGCACGGCCGTCACCTTTTTGCGGCCGCAGCGGCGGGCATACTCAAAGGCATACTCCACAATGCGGCGGCTCTTGGCGATGGAGATCGGCTTGATTGAAATGGCGGAATCAGCGGCGAAGGTCTTCTGACCCGAGCGCTCGACAAGCTGCGAGAGCTCCTCAACCTCGGCAGCGCCCTCATCGAACTCGATGCCGGCGTAGAGGTCCTCGGTGTTCTCGCGCACGATGACCAGGTCGACGTCGCGGAAGCGCGAGCCGTCGCCCGGCTGCGACAGGCAGGGGCGCACGCAGGCGTACAGGTCGAAGTGCTTGCGCAGTGCCACGTTGACGCTGCGGAAACCCGTGCCGACCGGCGTGGTGATGGGCCCCTTGATGGCAACCTTGGTCTCGGCAACCGCGTCGAGCACGTGCTGGGGAAGCGGCGTGCCAAACTCGTCCATGACGCCGGCGCCGGCCTCCTGGACGTTCCAGTTGATCTGGACACCGGTGGCCTCGACCACGCGGCGCATGGCCTGCGTAATCTCGGGACCGATACCGTCACCGGGAATCAGGACTACATCGTGCGCCATAATCTGTTACTCCTCGTCTTCGGCGTCGTCAGATTTTTTAACGCTAGCACGCTTCTTCTTTTTGGAGAGATCCAGGCCAAAACGTTTAACAAGCATTTCGCAAATCTCGCTCGAACGGGCCTTGAGATAGCTGCCCTTGCCGTTCTCGGCGTCGAACTTAAGGCGCAGCGCGAGCTTCTCGGCGACCTCGGCGTCAATCTCGCCCTGGCCAAACTCGTACAGGCAACCGAGCATATCGCGATACTCGAGGTCGCCGTGGTAGCACTGGATGGCCTCGTCCAGGATGGGCCAAGCCTCGCGCGAGCGCTCGACGCTCGTGGCGCCCCACACGCACAGCAGACGGAAGGCGGCATAGCGCAGCGTGGAGGAAATCTCGTCGAACAGCGCGGTCTCGGCGCCCTCAAAGGCATCGCCCAGCTGCTCGGGGCAGGTGGTGGCGAGCGCCGCCAGGGCATCGAGGGCCTCCCAGCGGGTCTGAGCCTCGGGGCGGTCGAGTGCCTCGATCAGCGCGGGCACGCAGGGCACGACGCGCTGTGGATCGCGCTCGGCGAGCAGGTGCAGCACGCGGGCGGCAAACTGGCGGATACGGCGCGTGGGGCAGCCGAGCTCCTTGACCAGACGGTCGACGGCGTTCTCGTTCTCCTCTGCCAGCTGAAGCTGTGCCAGCTCCTCATCGGTGAGCTGTTCTTCCTTGTTTTCTGCCATAGTTACCTCTTCTTACTATTTCTTAGCGTGCTTGCCAGCACCCTTGCTGTCATCGGTGACCGAGATGAGCTGTCGGTCGGCCGCGCCATTGTGACGCGCGCGGCGGCGCTCCTCGGCGTCGCCTGCATCGGCGGCGGCGCGGTGTGCCTTGTTGACGTTAAAGACCTCGTCGTGCTTGCGCCACGGGCCGACGGACTCGCCAAAGCTCATCTTAAGGCCGGCGATAAAGCCGCCGAGCCAGCCGATCGGCGCAAACTGCACCAGCGGGAACAGCGAGAACACCCAGGTTAGCAGGACGACTGCCGCCGCACCTACAAAATTGGCGATCCAGTAGTCGCGTTTGGTGATGACGCGCTTTTCGCACGCCCACTGGCCGCACAAAAAGCCGATGTAGATCGCAAAGAGAAAGAGCACCAGCGCAAGCACCACGAACGTCCAGCTCATGGTCGCTACTCCTCGTGATGGTGGCCGCAGCAGCACTCGTGGCCGTCGTCATGGCCGTGGCCGCCGCAGCACTCGTGGTCCTCGCCGTGGTGGTGGCCGCAACCGCACTCGTGGTCGTCGCCGTGCTCGCCGCAACCGCAGCCGTCCTCGTGGGCACCATGCTCCTCGGGGCGATACTGCGACCAGTCCAGACCGGCGGCGATGGCGTCGGCCTCCTCCTTGTAGAGTACCGTGATGGCCTGGGTGCCCAGCTTGGCGCCACCGATGGCGTCGAGCATATCGTAGAGCGTAAAGGCCACGTCGGCACCGGGCAGCGCGAGCTCGCGATCGTCGGCGTAAGCGAGCGCCAGGCGCAGGTCCTTAATGAAGTGCTCGACCATAAAACCGGGCTTGTAGTCGCCGTCGAGCGCCTTGGGCGCCAGGCTCTCCATGGCGCCGGACTTGCCGGTGCCGCCCAGGATCATCTGGCGGGTCTTCTCCAGGTCAAGACCGCTCAGCTCGGCAAATGCCATGGCGTCCGCCATGCCGACCATGCAGGCGCCCAGCGACACCTGGTTGGCGAGTTTGGCAGCCTGGCCCTTGCCGGCGCCATCGAAGCAGCAGATGTTGGCCGCAAAGGTGGCAAGGATGTCGCGGACCGGCGCGATGTCGTTCTCGGTAGCACCCACGATAGCCGTGAGCGAACCGGCGATAGCGCCCGACTCGCCGCCGGTGACGGGGCAGTCAAACGCCATGCGACCAGAAACCTGGGCGGCCTCGGCAATGTCACGGGCAAGCTCGGGCGAGCTCGTGGTGAGGTCGATCAAGACCGCACCCGGCTTGGTGCACGCGAGCAGGCCGTCGCCCGCCAGGTAGAGTGCCTCGACCTCGGAGGGATAGCCCACCATGGTAAAGACGACATCGGCGTTCGCCGCGGCATCGGCCGGCGTATCTGCCCAGACGGCGCCGCGCTCGATAAGCGCCGCCGCCTTGGACTTGGTGCGGTTGTTGACCGTGACGGGATAGCCGGCGTCCAGGATGTGGCCGGCGATGGGGGCACCCATGATTCCGGTGCCGATAAATGCGACGGAGAGCTTGTTTGCCATGAAACCTTTCCTTTTGGGTTGGGTGTTGTTACCAGGTTAAATACTCGGTGCCAGCGTTTCGGCCGTGACTTGAGGGCACTTGCAGCCGCAGCGCCTGTCTACTCACCGCGCACACGACGCGCGATGCGGTCGGAAAGCGAGGCTTTCTCGGCGCGATTCTTGCCCCAAAACGCGCAAGCCACCATGCCGGGACCCACGTGCGAGCCGATGGTAGGACCGACGGAACTACGGATGATGGTGACGTCGGCGCAGCCTTCCTCCTTGCGGATGGCGGCCTCGAGCCAGTCACCGTCCTTCTCGGCATCGGCCGTCATGATGGCGATGGGCATGGTGCGATCGGGCACGTAGTTCTCGCGGAACGACTTGAGGATGGACTTGAGCGCCTTCTTGCGGCCGCGGTTGACGCCGATCAGCGACAGCGAGCCGGCAAGGTCGTAGGAGAGCTCGGGCTTGACATCGAGTTTTGCCGTGAGCTGCGCCGCCGCGGGCGGAATGCGGCCGCCGGCAGCCAGTGCGTCGAAGCTCTCGAGCGTAAAGTAGCCGTGGACGTAGGTCTTTGCCTCATTTGCCCAATCGACCAGCTGCTTGGCGGTCAGTCCCGCCGAACGCTGGCGCACGGCCTCGAGCGCCAAGAGCGCGCCGGTCGCGCAGGGCAGAGCGTTGTCGACCACGTAGAGCTCAAAGTTGGGATACTCGGCGCGCACGGCGTCCGCCGCCTGGCACGCGGAGTTGTAGCTCGACGACAGCGCCGAGGTAAAGCACAGGTAGACCGTGGGCGTACCCTCTTTGGCGCACTCGGTAAAGAACTCGATATAGCGACCGAGCGACACGGCGGAGGTAGACACGCGGGCACCGGCGCGCATGCGGTCGTAGAACTCCTTAGGGCTCATGCTCGACCAGATATCGTCCGTGCGCTCCTCGCCATCGATAATGAAGGGGAAACCCAGGATATCGACATCGAGGTTCGCGGCGACCTCGGGGCTAAAGTCGCAGCAGGTATCGACGACGATGCGGCAGCGGTCAGAATGGCCGGTAGATGCAGCCTTGTCCATCAAAGCGACTCCTTACGTAAAAAGGCGGCCATCCGCATGGGATGGCCGCCAACCGTTAACTCATGCAAGTTAACGTATTTTACTCGTCAAGTGTTTCGATACGGGGCTTGATGATGCCATATCCACCATTCTTACGGTGATACACCACATTGATGAGGCCAGTCGTCGCGTTCTCGAACACGTAGAAGTCGTGGCCGAGCAGATCGGTCTGCACCAGCGCCTGCTCCTCAGTCATCGGGGTGACATCGATGACCTTCTCGCGGACGAGCAGGTCGTCCTCCTCCTCGGGCAGCAGCAGGTCGGCCAGATCCTCGACGCGCTCGACCGGTGCGACATCCGCCGCGCTGGCACCGCCCTGGCGGTTGTCCACGACCTTGGTCTTGAACTTGCGCAGCTGGCGGGTGACCTTATCGGCGGAGAGGTCGATGGCGGCGTACATATCTGCACCGTGCTCGGCAACGCGAATCACCGAACCGCGGGCACGAACCGTAACCTCGACGATTGCCGGGTTGGGGTTCGAGGGGTTCTTCTCATAGCGAAGTACAACGTCGACCGTCATGGGCTCGATATCGAAAACCTTGAGCGCCTCGCCGATCTTCTCATCCACATGCGCACGCAGAGCATCGGTTACCGTCGTCTTGCGTCCAGAAACCTTGATATCCATACGTGGCTCCAATCTGCCTCGGGGACTTACTGTACTGGCTATGTACCCATTGCCGTGCATTTAATCACCCGAATTCCCAAAGACCCGAATAACGATTGCTTGATACCGCATACCGAAGTCTCGTACTTTTCTGTGGCAAAGTGCGCTATAGGAGGGAGCTGGCGGCTTTATATTTGGTCCCAAAAATTGGCTTTGACCTGCTGGTTTTATAGGGATGAAAAAGCCGGGCTCCCCTATTGGGGAAGCCCGGCAGTGCGTGTTGAAACCGTGAAGAGGTGTCCTTTCCAACGTATAGGAGACACCACCCCTAGCAATAACTAGCTATTGAGTTTGTTAATGTCGTCGTCAGTGATGGTGCCTTCCTGGCTGGACGATTTGTCCTCAGAGGATGCGGTCTCATTGTTGGAATCGGAGGACTCGCTGCCGGAGGACGTGGTCTCACTGGACTCAGAGTCGACCGGCTGCACGTTAGCGCCCGAAACCGTCTTAGTGGTGAGGTCGTAGGGAATCTGGCCGTACCAGACGCAGTGAACCGCCTCGAGCGTGCCGTCGACCGTGATGTCGTCGAGGGCATCACTCACGGCACGGCACAGTTCGTCATTGGACGAGAGGCCCGCAACACCGAGCGTCGAGGGCGCCTCGAGCGCACCGACATAGGAGACCTCGCTCATCAGGCGTGCAAGATAGCCGCCGGCTGTGGAGTCGCAGATCACATAGTCGACCTCGCCGGACTCGAGCGCCTCAAAGCACTCGTTGATGTTGGAGTAGGTCTTTTGGTTGGCGGTGATGCTCTGCTTAGCAAGCGCCTCCTGCGAGGCCGAAGACATCTGGACACCCAGAGTAGACGTGTTAAGGGTATCGGTGGAAACGCTTAGCGACCCACCATCGCTGGTTTTACCGAACACGGAAGCGGCATCGTACAGGCAGGTGCCGAGCGAGCTAACGTCCCCGTCCGTGGAGTTGATCTCGCCGATAAAGATATCGGCCTTTTTGTCGCCGAGCGCGGAATCGGCCGAGGACGCATCGACAAAGGCGACTTTGAGACCCATGCGGCATGCAAGGGCACGAGCGGCATCGACCGCATAGCCCGTGAGGTTTCCGTCGGCATCCTGCATGGCTTGCGGGGCATCGGAAGTATCGAGGGCGACCGTCAGGGTTCCCGGCGTGACCAGGGCATCGTCCGATACCGTGGGGGTAACGGTCTCGCGCTCGATCTGGTCGATCGTGGGCGTCGTGAACGTGGACAGTGGATTGAACGCGCATCCGCTCAGGCCCAAAACGGCAATGACCGCCGCGGTCCCAGCACCCAACCGAGCCGCATGCATCAAGCTGCCCCTCACCATGTCCACTACCCTGCCTTCTGTGTCGTATACGATCCGTGCCCCGCACGGAATATCGGGTTGTTCCCACCAGCTGACCTGGTATTTGACCCCACACTTGCGCACCGGGGCGTTTGCTCGGGAGGCCGCAGCCACCTTCACGACTGGCCCGCTCGCCCGCGAGGCGGTATTGCCCCAAAGAAAATAGAACGGACGGTGCGGCTTACATCTAGGACGCGCCATGATCGCGCCGCGCGCACGCGGTCGCTTACGTGGATCCCTTTGACCGCGTCTGTCTTGGACTAGGATGGGCATTTCGTCCGTCCGCAACCACAGCCTGGCAGGAACGTAGCGCATTATAGCTAAGTTCAAGCTATAGTTTAAGGTTAGGGACGTTATTCGCATCGCGAGTACAGATTTCGCAGGTCGGAGCGGGCCACACGTGCCCCTATGAAGCCCGGAGCTCCCCTACGGGGAGCTCCGGGGCACCCGTCTCAGGGTGCCCCGGTCAAAATATGGCAAATATGAGTACTGTCACCAATTTAGTAACAGGCAATTTTGGCCTCTCGGACAGATTGTGAGCTCAGTGTCGCCAACCTGATGCTTAGTTATTCTACATTTGTTTATTATCTTCTTATTTTACGCCACCTCCGAGTCCTAAATTCCTTGATTTTGCTGTTACTGATTTAGTGACAGTACTCATATTTGCCATATTTTGGCCAGGGCATATGATTAACCCTCTATTTTCGACGCGAATTAGACCGGCTTAAGCCCAAAACACATCCGCAGCGTGTTAAGCAATGCCTCTTGCTTCTTCCTGCGGGCATCGACACGATTCCGGTACCGTTTTCGCATACGCTGGTGGATGCGCCATGCGAGCGCCTCCATCGCTTCCATGTCACAGAGCATTTCGTTGTTGACCGTCGCAACCTCGATTCCCATAGTAATCAAGCCCATGTTGCGCTTTTCATCATGGATACGCCCCCTCCGAGAGGAATGGCCCAGCTCACCGTTGTATTCCAGGTCAAACCGGGCTGTTTCCTGATACGCATCGCAAACTGCATGCGGCATCCCCGAGATTGCCTGCGCGCGGTCATCGAACTCGATCTTGTAGTCGGTCTTAAAGGGACCGCAGGCAAATCCGCCATAGGAAAACGGAAGCGAAAACAGAGCGAGCATGATGCACTCCATGGGCGAGCGCAGGTTTTCTGACAAGTAGGGACACAGACGCTGCAGCTGTTTGGCCGCATTCCCCTTGCATACCGCGAGGTAATCTGCCAGACGATCGGGCGTCAGCACCGGCTCAACCTCAAAGTAGCCCACGTCTGCTGGCTGGTCCTTGTCCTTTGCAAGTTTATTCGTAACGGGCGAGGTGTAGGGAGGCAGATACTTCCCGCGGTCACTCAGCGAAATCTTAGAGCACAGCTCCTGGGCCAGGGCAAATGCCTGGATACAGCCGACCTCGCGCGCGACGGCTACGCAAAGGGCCTCGGGAGATAGACTGTACACCCCCGGTTCCACCTCTAGAATCGAGCCGGCGGGCAACTCGGAGCATACGGACCAGCTCACGCCAAGAATACGGCGGCGCTGCGCTGCAGACCCTACCAACAAGCACAAATCCTCTTGCACCTCGCCGCTTGCGGCCCCAATCCGCACCAAATCGGGAAGATAGATGTCCTCGGTCGAGGGCGACGACGTGCGCAGCACACGGCGCTCTTCATCGGGATTAAGGTCCTTCCAGCTTATGTAGCCCATCTGCCGGCGCTCGGCGCGCATCATGCGCAGCGCCGAGGCACCCGTCAAAATTACGGAAGCAGCCAGCTGCTCGCTTGCAGGCTTGCCACGCTGCCCGATCTTTATTGCCATCTGAACCACCCCTACCAAACGCGTGCGATAGCGAGGCCATCAACGGCCGCAGCGCCGGCGCGCTTGAGTTCCGCCGAAGCCGCGGCCATCGTCGCGCCCGTGGTGATAACGTCGTCGATAAGCAGCAGGCGCTTGCCCTGCACGTCCTCAACGGTCTCATACATGCCTCGGGCGCGTTCACGGCGTTCTTCACGACCGAGTTCACGCTGGTCGCCATGCCCGTACTTGACGAGAGCATCGAGCAGGGGAACACCCGACAGCTCGCAAAATGGGCGCGCAATAGCCTCCATATGATCAAAACCACGCCGCCGAAACGCTGCCGCCGTCGCAGGCACAAACACCACCGCATCCGCACCGGACAGCACACCTCCATAGCGATCGGGCGCTACGACCTGGGCATGCAGGGCGGTGTCGTAGAGCAGCTCCGCCAGATACGGAGCCAGACGTCGCTCGCCCGCATCCTTGTACGCTTTAATGATACGCGGCAGCGGATGCGCATAGACGGCGCACGCCAGGCAGCGGTCGAGCGCCTCCGCCATTGCCGAAGACGTGCCCTCGACCGAACACTCAGTGCACAGCAAATCCCCAAACGGGGCGCCACATCGGGTGCAGCTATGACGTGGGTCGATGAGCGTGAGCGCGGCCAGGCAGTCTTGGCAAATAAGCGCACCGGCGCGCTCGCAGCCGGTACATCGTGTTGGCGACAATGCCTCGAGCGCCTCGTACGTCGCGCGCTCGGCAAACGGTAGCAATTCGTCCGCAAACGGTAGGGCACCGGCACTCTGCAGACGGCTCAATATGTTCAGATGGCTCTTCAAGACACAACCCTCCCTACGCTCGATCGCAGGGAGGGTTGTTGATTCGGCGCTATGATACCCCGATGCGCTCGGGGCAAGGCGGGCTAAATCCGCTCGCGGGCGTTATTCGCCGGCGGGCGGTTGTGGTGCGGACGAAGACGGGGTCGAGCCCTCGCCACCATCCTGGCGCGGCTTGCGGGAACGACGACGGCGACGGCGCTTTTGACCCTGGTCGGCCGAGCCCTCGCCACCGCGATTCTCGCGCGGCTCGCGCTCGTCGCGAGCGGCGCCACGCGAAGCCTTGGCAGCCGCTCCCCCGCCATCCCCGGGACGACGGCGCGTGACCTTGACCTCGCCATCCGAGACCTGATCGGCCACGGAGGGCACTGAGGGCTTCTGTTGCGCGCCCGAGGAATGGCGACGGCGCGGACGCGGCGCGCGCTCCTCCTCGCCACGTGACTTGCCGCTCTTGTCGACAGGCGCATCGGAGGCCGAGGCGCCCTTGGAAGCGGCACCGGCCTCGCGAGCAGCTGCGGCGCGGAAGGCGTCCTCGCGCTCCTCGCTCGACAGATGACGGCGGCGGCGACGTGTGGGGTTCATGCCGCCGCCGCGATTCTGCTGCTGGGGCTGCTGAACCTCGCGCTCGCGAGAGGCGTTCTTGCCCGCGGCTGCAACCTCGGTAGCATCGCCCGAGCCCGCGCGCTTGCGACGGCGACGGCCATCGGCCGCCCCCTCGGCCTCGGGTGTCTCGGCCTTACCGCGGCCTTTTCCGCGGCCACGGCCCTCGCCCTGACCCTGACCGGCGCGAGCATCGGATTCAGCATCGCGACGACGGCGCTTGGGCATCGACGTGCCGGCCAGACGGTCGGCACTCGACAGGCCATCGCCCACATCGACGCCGTTTTCGCGATCGAGCTCCATGAGCGCCAGGCGCATCTCGGGCGACTCGATGCGCTCGAGCACGTCGCGCGTCACGCAGTCGGGGCGGCAGTTGCAGCCCTGCTCGGCGGCCTTCTTTTTGCAGCCCTCCGAGCACGTCATATCGGCTAGGTTGACCTTAAAGACTTTGCCGTTCTCCAGGCGCAGCACCAGCTGCTCACGCGGCGTGTCATACTCCTGGATACGCGCCTTGCCAAGCGGCGTATCGATGAGCGTCTTCTTTTTGGGCGCACGGCTCTTAAAGTCCTTGTAGGCCTCGAACTCGTAGCGCAGGCAGCACATCAGACGACCGCACACGCCGCTGATCTTGGAGGAATTGAGCGGCAGGTCTTGCTCTTTTGCCATGCGAATCGAGACGGGCTCAAACTGTCCGCCAAAGCGCGTGCAGCAGAGTTCCTGTCCGCACTGGGCATAGCCGCCCACCAGGCGGGTCTCGTCGCGCACGCCGATCTGGCGCATGTCGACGCGAATGTGCAGCGTCGAGGACAGATCCTTGACGAGCTGGCGAAAATCGACGCGCTCCTCGGCCGCAAAGTAGAACACGGCCTTCTCGCCGCCAAACAGGTACTCGACGCCCACCGGTTTCATCTCGAGGTCGAGCTCCTTGACCAGGCGGCGGAAGTCGACCATGGCCTCGTCGCCCTGGATGGCCAGGTCATCGGCAAGCTGCAGGTCGATGTCGCTCGCCACGCGCAGCACGGGCTTGAGCGGCTGACCGATCTCGTCTTGCGGCACCTCGAAGGGATCGGCCGTGACCAGGCCGATCTCGGTTCCGCGCTCAGTGGAGCAAATGGCATAATCGGCCTCGAGGATATCCAGATCCTGCGGATCGAACCACAGGTCGCGCGAGGCGTAGGTAAACTTAACGGGTACGACTAACGGCATTTCAGTGCCTTCCTGATATCGAACAGCATGACCTCGATGGCCAGCTGGGGAGTAACGTTTCTGGCGATGTTGCGCTCGGCGGTCGCGACTGCCTCGAGCGCCTGGGTGGCACCCGCAACATTGGTCGCGGCGGCAAGCCGACCGATCGTGTCGCGCACGTCTTCGTTCACCACGTCGGCTACCTCGTCCTGAAGCGTCAGCAGCACGTCGCGCATGAGCGTCCGCGCGCTCGCCAGCGCTTCCATGATACCCGAACGCTCGCGCGCGTTGAGTTCGCGCTTGTTGCGGTCCTCAAGCTGCTTCAATGCTCCACGCGACAGGTAGTCGGCGTTTTGCTCGAGCACCTTTTCCTGTGTGGACTTGACCTCGGCGAGCGGTGCCTTGACGGCGACAATGAGCGACTTGGCGCGGCTGAGCACGTCGGCCTCGTCGGCGGCGATGAGCGAATCGATGGCGCGAACCATCTGACGGCGGGCGTCCTGGCGCTCGGCGCTCTTGAGGAACTCGATGCCACGCGTGGGGCTTCCCGCCACGGCGACGGCCATGCGACAACGCGCAGGATCCTGACCGGTGGCGCGGCTCACGGCCTGCGCGGCGACGGCGGGCGACACCAGCCGAAACGGCACGCACTGGCAGCGGCTCACGATGGTGGGCAGCATCACGTCTGCCGAGGTGCCCAGCAAGATGAACATAACGCCCTCGGGCGGCTCCTCGAGTGTTTTGAGCAGTGCGTTGGCGGTGTTGGCGCGCAGCTGCTCGGCACGGTCGATGATGTAGACCTTGGCCTTGGCGCGGATGGGCGCCAGCGGCACGTCGTCGAGCAGCTCGCGGGTCTGGGCAATGAGGTAGCCCGTGGCGCTCTCGGGCGTGTAATAGTGCACGTCGGGGTGCGTATGGCGGGCGACGCGCACGCAGCTATCGCATGAGCCGCAGCCATCCTGCTCGCACAGGAAGGCTTGGGCGAGCGCCCACGCGGCGTCGAGCTTGCCCGCGCCGGGCGCGCCCAAAAACAGGTAGGCGTGCGATGCGCGACCGCTGGCGACGGCGTTGGTCAAAAAGTCGCGCACGCGCTCTTGGGTGTCGAGCTTGGCCAGCAGGCTTGCCTGAGCGGGGGCCACGTTACTCGGCCTCCTTGGCAAGTGCGGCGGCGACGGCGTCTTGCGGAATGTCGAGACCGTACGCGCGAACCTGCTCGACCGTCTTCGCAAAGACTTCCTCGATGGTCGCGGTCGCGTCGATGAGCTTTACGCGGTTTGGTTCCTCGGCGGCGATGGCGCAAAATCCCTGGTAGACACGCTCTTGGAAGGCCATGCCCTTAGCCTCCATGCGATCTGCCGCGCCACGGGCTGCCATGCGCAGCGCCGCCTGCTCGGGCGTGATGTGATAGACGAGCGTGAGCGCCGGGTGCGTACCCGCGACGGCCAGGTTGTTGGCGTCGCGTACTATCTGGCGATCGAGGCCATCGGCAAACGCCTGGTAGCAGGTCGTGGAATCGTAGAAGCGATCGCACAGGACCACCTTACCGACAGCAAGGGCGGGCACGATGACCTCGTGCACCAACTGAGCGCGCGCCGCCTCGTAGAGCAACAACTCGCAGGTGTCGCCCATCGCTGTATTGGCGGGGTCGAGCAGCAGAGCACGGATCTTTTCGCTGATGGCGGTACCGCCCGGCTCGCGCAGGCTCACAACCTGGTAGCCAGCGAGTTCAAGAGCGCGGGCAAGCAGGCGCGCCTGCGTGGACTTGCCGGCGCCATCGACGCCCTCGAGCGTGATAAAGCTATGTTGAGCGGGCTCAAAAGCCATGGGCGCAGCCCCTTCCTACAAGGCGCGTAAATGCGAGTTATAGCAACCAAGCCATGATACCCCAGTGCTCGGCGCGTCCCAAATCCCACCTAGCCAATGGCTACTCAGGCGGCAGTTAGGGACGTTCCTAAACTGCCGGCCGAAAAGGAACGTCCCAACTGCCGGCTTTTTGGGGTGCTGGGTATAATCGTCGTATTGCATTGAAATGTGGCGAAAGGAGTGGCAATGTCTCGGTATTGCGCCTCGTGCGGCAAGCTTCTTGCAGATAATGCCAAGTTCTGCACCTCGTGCGGTGCATCCGTTGAACAAACAACCGCGAGCGATAGCCAGCCCGCTTTTGAGCAGACCGGTTCCCTCGATACGCCGCAAGCCAAGGCGGACGACCCCCTCGCCTATCGCCCCGACCTCGCCGCAGGCCCCGCGGCCGTCGAGACCACGCAGCGCATACCCGTCGCGAGCGGCTCGCCCCAACAGCAGCCGGCTCCCGCATACGCGCCCGCTTCGCCACAGACCCCCGCTCCCAAAAAGAGCGGCACCGGGCCGCTTATCGCCGTTATCGTTGTGCTGGTGGCGATCATCATCGCCCTGGTCGTTTTCTTTGTGATCAAGCCTTTCGACAACGCCGCCACGCAGACGACTGCCGAGGTAGCTAAGCTGCACCATGACGTCGACGACGATGACCTAAAGCCTCTCGGCGATCCCAACAGCCTGTACGACGATGATGACGATGACGACGAGGATGGCGGCGAAGCAACGCTCTCCGAGCAGAACCTCTACCGCCGACTGAGCGAATACTACGACTTGCTCGAAGACCTCGACAACTACGTCCGTGGCTGCGCGCAGAACTTCAACGGCAGCTATCTGGAAGAAGATCGCACCACCCGTCAAAATCTCGCCGACGTCGCCGAGCGCACAGAGGACACCATCGAGCAGTATTACGACATCGTCGAGGACCTGGACGTCCCGACGAGCTCCAAGAACTACAGTTCCTGGAAGGACATCATCGCCCTGTACGACGACCTGGATCACCGCATTGACGCAATCTGTGATGCCTGGGAGATCAGCCTGAAATACGCCAAGCCTGCGGACCACAAGAATGAGATCGTGGCGCCGCTGTCGCGCGACAACGTGGCGGGCACCAATGACAATAAGTA
>DBFANS010000012.1:0-2692 GCA_048233475.1 Collinsella aerofaciens
CAAGACCCACGCCCTCATGCAATAACCAATGCAATAACCAACAACCAGCAGGACCGGCCAACGCCGAAACGGCCTGAAACCCGCCGCTCACATGGACTAAAAGAAACGCCGAAACGGCCTACTCCAACTTGACAAAACACACATTACCGCAAGGACACGGAGGAACGTGGCCTGTTCTCCGAGGACCGTGCGGCGCTGCTGCCGTTGCCCGGGAAGCGTTTCGACGTGGTCACGTGGCGGCATATGAAGGCCGACCGGTACGGCGTGGTCACGCTCGAGGGACGGCATCGTTATTCCGCGGACCGGGCGAACGCGGGCAGAGGGGTGATCGTGGGCCTCCGCGCGCTCGAGGTCGAGGTCCTCGACTCGTCGGGCAAGCATCTGGCGACCCATCCTCGGGCGTACGGCCAGGCCAGCACGAACAGCGAGGACCCGTCCATGCAGTTGGCGCTGCTGTGCAACAAGCCCGCGTCCTGGCCCAACAGCCGGGTACGTGACGCGTTGCCGGACCCGTTGCGGGAATGGCTGGATCGGCAGGACAGACAGACACGCAACGAGGCGCTGCAGACCCTCAAACGCGTTGACAGGGAATCCGGGTGGGCGAACGCGGTCGAGGCGATGCTTTCCATCCTCGAATCGACCGGCGGGGCGGACCGCGCCGGTGTCACACTGCTCGCGGCCAGGCTCGCCGAGGGCGTGGCGGGTATCGAATACGACGATGACAGGCCGGATCTGAGTGAATACGACATCGCGTTCACCGCGGACGTCGGCGTGCAGGAAGGCGGGCGATGAACACGAAGACGGACGAAGGGCTCTACGAGAAGGCCCGCAAGCTGTTCATCTCCAAGGCGAGCATCGACGAATTCGCCGGCTGGGCCACGCCCCGCCAGGTCGACGCCGTCCACCGCCTGCTCGACACGGAACTGGCGAACAGGGAACGCGCGAAGCACGACAGGCTCCTGCGCCGCGCCCGGTTCCCCGTCGTCAAGGGTCTCGACGGCTACGACTTCACGAACGTCAGGCTCCCCGACGGCTACATGCTCGATGAGCTCCTAGGGCTCGGTTTCATCCCGCGCGCGCAGGACCTGGTGTTCTACGGCAAGACCGGGCGCGGAAAGACACATCTCGCGATCGGGCTGGGCATGAAGGCGATCGACATGGGGCTGGGCGTGCGGTTCCATCAGACCGCCGAGCTCGTCCTCCAGCTGGGCAAGGCCAAACGCGACGGCACGCTCGAGACGATGCTCCGGGACATCGGCCGTGCCGACCTGATCATACTGGACGAGTTCGGCTACGTACCCTTCGACATCGACGGGGCGCGCCTGCTCTACCAGATCATCGCGGGCAGCTACGAAAGACGGAGCATCATATTCACCACGAACATCGAGTTCAGTAAATGGGGCACGGTCTTCGCGGACGACAAACTCGCCGCAGCGATCATCGACCGCATCGTGCACCACGGGCGGCTCCTCGAGTTCACCGGCCAGAGCCGCCGCGTCAGTGAGGCCCTCATGTTCGGCAGGAACACCTCCGCGCAACCGGAAAAATAAGGAAAATGCATGCAACTGCCTAAACCCGAAAAAAATACATGACTAAACACGAAACACCGACTTGACGAAATACAGGGCAGACGGGATACGAGTGGCTGGCCGAACATACGCAATACATCTACCGGCAACTTGGGCACTATCATTTCCGTTGTTAGCTACACTTATCGCGATAAGTGTAGCTAACAACGATTGAAGCGACACCTTACAAGCCATGAGAGGTAGAACCGTTCCCCCTTCTATTTTGAAAACTTGAATAAGTTAGTTTTTTCAAAATAGGGATGCGTCGAAAAGACGCATAAACGCACGAAAAATGCGGGCATCCGATATGCAGTGTTCATTGAATCAATGTATATCGGATGCCCGCAATTGTTTCAGACCAATTGAAGAGCCTTAGCTCAGCATCAGCCTCACGCCTTAACAACCTCCACGGCCAGCTCGGCGCCCTCCTTCACCTCGAAGGAGGAGGCCAGCGTCTCGTGGGCGATCAGGTCGCGGAACTGCTCGACCTTGGCCACGTCGTCAGCAGGCACGGTCAGCGCCAGCGAGATGCGGTCCGCGATGTCCAGATCGGCAGCCTTACGTGCGTCCTGCACAGAACGAATCACATCGCGGGCGTAGCCCTCGGCCAACAGATCGGCATCCAGAGCGGTGTCGAGGATCACGAAGCCACCGGTCGGCAGCGCGGCGGAGACCGAAGCGGCGGCCTCGGTGGCGTTCTCCTCTTCCACGCGGTTGATCAGCTCGTACTCGCCTTCGACCAGCGCAAGGTCGCCGGACGGCGTCGAGACCACCGGTGTACCGGACGCGGCATCAACATGCCAATCGCCGGACTTGGAGGCCTTGATGGCGAACTGCACCTGCTTGCCGAGGCGCGGACCCGCAACACGGGCGTTCACACGCAGCTCGTGCACGATCTTCAGACCGTGGGCGGCGGCGTCTTCCAGAGTCGAGAACTCAATGTTCTTAATATTTAATTCAGACTTCAGCAACTCGTCGTATGCCTTGACGGCGTCCACGTTCTCGACCACCACGGTGAGCTTGGAAAGCGGCTGGCGCACGCGGATCTTGGCGGCCTTGCGCAGGGACAGGGTGCCGGAAACAACCTCGCGCACCTTCTCCATCGCATCCACCAGAGCCGGGTC
>DBFANS010000013.1:0-96555 GCA_048233475.1 Collinsella aerofaciens
AGTCCGTCCCCTCGACGGCCCGCGGCCGTTTCGGCGTATATGCGGCGCCGCGGCGATGCGAGCGCGGCTGCCTGCGGCCGTCCGGAGGGCCCTAGCGGCCCAGTGCGATGCGGGCGAGCTCGGCGGGGGAGTCGGCGAGGAAGTCGGCGCCGGCCGCCTCGAGCTCCGCGCGGCCGCGGAACCCCCAGGTGACGCCCGCCACCGCAAGCCCCGCGTTGTGGCCGGTCGCCACGTCGACATCCGAATCGCCCACATAGAGGGTCGAGGCGGCGTCCGCGCCCAGCTGCTCGAGCACGTGCAGGGTGATGGGGGCGGCGGGTTTGGGGTCGAAGCCGGCCACGTGCCCCTGTACGAGGGAGAAGCGTTCCGTTCCGAAGAAGCGCTCGACGAGCGGCGCGGCCGCGGCGTGGTCCTTGTTGGTGAGCACGGCGAGCGCGAGCCCGCCGGCGCGCAGCTCGTCGAGGAGCTCGGGCACGCCGGGGTAGGGCGCGGTATGGTCCTCCTTGTGCGCGCTGTAATAGGCCCGGAACTCCGCGAGCGTGCGCTCGAACATGGTCCCGTCGCCCGCGAACTCGGCGGGCATGAAGCGCTCCACGAGCTTGAGCATACCGTTGCCCACCTTGTAGCGGTAGGCGTCGATGGAGAACGTCGGCCAGCCGTGCGCGGAGCACACGTGGTTGCCGGCGCGCGCGAGGTCCTCGAGCGTGTCGAGCAGGGTGCCGTCGAGGTCAAAGATCACATGGGTGAAGGGCATGCTGGGTCCTTTCCTGGGATGAATGAGGGGGATGCGGGCGGTTCGGACGGGGCACGGCCCCGGTCGGCATGGCGGGGCCGCGCCTTCGCTAGCAGATGCGGGGGAGCTGCTCCCCGACGAGCGTGTCCAGGACGCGCGCCGACCCCCAGGCCGTGCGCACGCGCACGAGCGGTCCCGCATCCCCCGCCGGCGCGCCCACGCGGCCGATGACCGCCGCGTTCCCGCCGTAGGGTGCGCCGCGCATGGCGGCGAGCGCGGCGTCGGCCTCGTCGGCGGGGACGACGGCGACCATCTTCCCCTCGTTGGCCACCTGCAGCACGTCGAGGCCGAGCATCTCGCAGGCGCCGCGGACGGGGTCCGCCACGGGGACGGCGTCCTCGTCCACCTCCATGTCGACGCGGCTCGCCGCGGCGAACTCGTTCAGCGTGCTCGCCAGGCCCCCGCGCGTGGGGTCGCGGAAGCAGCGGACGTGCGGCGCGGCGTCCAGCACGGCGGCGACGAGCCGGTTGAGCGGGGCGGCGTCGCTCACGACGTCGGTGCCGAAGCCGAGGCCCTCGCGGCAGCTCATGACGGCGATGCCGTGGTCCCCGAGGGTGCCCGACACGAGGATGGCGTCTCCGGGACGGCACGCCGCCCCGGAGAGGTCCACGCCGCGGGGCACCTCGCCCACGCCCGTCGTGTTGATGTAGACGCCGTCGGCTCCCCCGCGCTCGACCACCTTGGTGTCGCCCGTCACGATGCGGACGCCCGCCTCCCGCGCGGTCTCGGCCATGCTGCGGACGATGCGGGCGAGGTCGTCGACCGGGTAGCCCTCCTCGAGGATGAAGCCGCAGGAGAGGTAGCGCACGCGCGCGCCCGCGGTGGCCACGTCGTTCACGGTGCCGCACACGGCGAGGCGCCCGATGTCGCCGCCGGGGAAGAACTGCGGCGTCACCACGAAGCTGTCCGTCGAGACGGCTATGCGCCCGGTCGCCGGCAGCTCGCAGACGCCCGCGTCGTTCCCGGCGAGCAGCTCGGGCGAGCCGAACGCGTCCAGGAACAGCTCGTCGATGAGGCGCTTCATCATCTGGCCGCCCGATCCGTGGCCCAGAAGCACCGTGTCGTCCGTCATGGGTCCCTCCTTGTCCTCCATGCCGATGCGGGGCGCCGGCGCCCGCGCGTTCAGCCCCGATAGCGGTGGTACGCCGCGCAGCTGCCCTCGCTCGACACCATGCACGGCCCCACCGGATGCTCCGGCGTGCACGCGCGGCCGAACAGCGGGCAGCCGGTCGGGGCGATGCGCCCGCGCAGGACGTCCCCGCAGCGGCAGCCGGGCTGCTCGCGCGCGGGCTCCTCCGGGATGTCGAAGCGCCGCGCCGCATCGAGGCGGGCGAACCCCTCCCGGATGCGCAGCCCCGAGCGGGGCAGCTCGCCCAGCCCGCGCCATCGCGCGTCCGTCGGCTCGAAGACCCGGTCCGTCAGGGCGCGCGCCGTGGGGTTGCCCTCCTCGCTCACGCCGCGCCGGTAGGCGTTGCGGATCTTAGGGGCGCCCTGCGCGATCATGAGGGCGAGCTGCTCTATGCCCTCCAGGATGTCGACGGGCTCGAACCCGGTCACGACGCCGGGGATGCCGAACTCGTCCGCCAGGAAGCGGTAGGGCGCCAGGCCCGTGATGGTGGAGACGTGCCCGGGCAGGATGAAGCCGTCGATGCGCGTCTCGGGGTCGTCGGCGATGGCGCGCAGCGCAGGCGGCGTCATCTTGTTGGCGGCGAGCACCGAGAAGTTCCCCAGCCCGCGCTCGGCCGCCTCGAGCAGGGTGGCGGCGACGGCCGGGGTGGTGGTCTCGAACCCCACGCTGATGAAGGCCACCTCGCGGCCGGGTTCGCGCTCGGCGATGTCGAGGGCGTCGAGCGGGGAGTAGACGACGCGCACGTCCGCCCCCGCGGCCTTCTCGGCGCGCAGGGAGGACCGGGAGCCGGGGACGCGCATCATATCGCCGAAGGTCGCGACGGTCACGCCGGGGACGCGCGCGAGCGCGACGGCGCGGTCGATGTCCTGCGTCGAGGTGACGCAGACCGGGCATCCGGGGCCCGACAGCAGGCGCACACCCCTCGGCATGACGGAGCGGAAGCCGTAGCGGCCGATGCCCATCGTGTGCGTCCCGCAGACCTCCATGAGGTTGACCGCGCGGTCGCCGACGATGCGCCCGATGCGCGCGATCAGCTCGCGGACGAGCCCGGGGTCGCGGAAGGCGGCGAAGGCCGCCGCGGGCGCATCGGACGCGCTCATGCGGCCCCTTCGGACGCGGGCAGCTCGTCGTCGAGCAGCTCGTCCATCTCCTGGAGCAGCCGGATGGTCTCGGCGGCCTCCCGCTCGTCGATCACCTGGATGCCGAAGCCCGCGTGGACGAGGACGTAGTCCCCCTCGCGCGCCTCGGGGACGAGGCACAGCGACACCTCGCGGCGGGCGCCGAGCATGTCGACGTCGGCTCGGTCTCCCTCGTGTACGGCGGTTATCCTGCCGGGGACGGCAAGGCACATGGGCGCCTCCCTCTCCGCCCGCTGCGCGGGCGGGTCAAGTCGATCGGGAAGATGGTACCGCGCCCGCACCGTGGGCGGCAAGGCGGGCGCGCGCGACTGCCGCCTGCCCGTAGGCGATGCAGCCGTCGTTGACGGGCACGTCGCGCGGGACGAGCACGGTGAGGCCGGCGGCCTCGAGCAGGTCGACCGAGCGCTCGAGCAGCAGGCGGTTCATGAAGACGCCGCCCGACAGCGCGACCGTCCGGATCCCGGCTTCGCGGCACGCCTCGGCCGCCGCCTGCGCGACCATGCGCGCGGCGGACTCGTGGAAGCCGCGGGCGAGGTCGTCGACGGGGACGCCGTCCGAGACGCCCTCGAGCAGCGACCGCAGGACGGGCCCGGTGTCGATGACGCGCGGGAGGCCGGGGGCCTCGGGGCTGAGGAGGCGGAAGCCCGCCAGCGGCGCCGACCTGCGCGCCCGCTGCGCCGCCGCCTCGAGCAGGCAGGCGGGCTCCCCCTCGTAGGTCGCCTCCCCGCAGATGCCGAGCAGGGCCGCGACCGCGTCGAACAGCCGGCCCATGCTGCTGGTGAGCGGGCTGCTGACACCGCGCTCGACCATGGCGAGCGTCACGCGGCGCACGGGTTCCCCCATCGCCCCGACGAGGGGCGCCGCCCCGGGGTGCCCGAGCAGGCCGGTGCCCGCAAGCAGGGAGAGCGCGCTGCGCCGCGGCTCGCGGATCGAGGCGGAGCCGCCCGGCAGGCGCCAGCGGCGCAGGTGGGCGACGCGGTCGAAACGGGTGAGGTCGGCTGTCATGACCTCGCCGCCCCAGACGGTCCCGTCGTCCCCGGCGCCCGTCCCGTCGAGCGCGACGCCGACGACGGGGAGGGCGGGGTCGATGTCCCCGCGCGCCGCCGCCTCGGCGATGACCGACGCGATGTGCGCGTGGTGGTGCTGCACCTCGACGAGCGGCAGGCCGCGGTCCGCCGCCCGCCCGCGGGCCCATCGGCTCGTGAGGTAGGAGGGGTGCACGTCGCAGGCGAGCGCGCCGGGGTCCAGGTCGAACAGGTCCTCGATGCGGCGGCGCGCGCCATGCCAGGCCTCCAGCACGGAGGCGCCCTCCACGTCGCCGACGTGCTGGCTCACGAAGCACAGGGCTGCGCGGCCGTCGCCGTCGCCCCGGGTCAGCGCGAGGGTGGCCTTCTGCTCCGGCCCGCAGGCCAGGATGCACGGCGGCTCGACCGCCCCCGGGGGGAGCGGCGGCAGCGGCAGGGGGCGCGGCGCGTAGCCGCGTGCGCGGCGGACGGGCGCGAGGGCCCCGCGGACCACGCGGACCACGGAGTCGTCGTAGCGCGCGAGGATGGCGCGGTCGTTGCCCAGCAGCGCGTCGGCGACGCCGCGCGCGCACAGGCGCTCCCACGCCGCGCCGTCATCGACCTCGATGGGCTCCCCGGCGAGGTTGCCGCTCGTCATCACGAGGGCCCGCACGCCGCGGTCGGCGCAGGCGGCGAGCAGCAGGTGCTGCAGCGGCGTGTAGGGCAGCATGACGCCGAGTTCCGGCAGGTCGAAGGCGACCGACGGGGCGATGCGGGGCGCGCCCGCCGCATCGCCCGTGGGGCCTTCGCCCCCCATGCCGGACGCCGGGCGCCGCCGCAGCAGGACGATGGGCCGGATGCTGCCGGCAAGCAGGGAGCGCTCGGCGTCGTCCGCCTCGCACAGCGCCCCGGCGTCCCCGAGCGAGCGCACGATGACGGCGAGGGGCTTGCGCCCGCGGTGCTTGCGCCGCCTCAGCTCGCGGACCGCGCGGTCGCATCCGGCGTCGCAGGCGAGGTGGAACCCGCCGAGCCCCTTGACGGCGACGATGCCCCCCGCGGCGAGCAGGTCGGCGCACCGGTCGATGATCGCGTCGCTCTCCTCGCGCGTGCGGCCCGCGGCGGGGGTCCCGACGGCGTCCCGGCCGCACGCGCCCGCGCGCTCGCGCCAGGTGATGTGCGGCCCGCAGGCGAAGCAGGCGTCGGGCTGGGCGTGGAAGCGCCGGTCGCCCGGGTCGGCGTACTCGGCGGCGCAGGCCCCGCACATCGGGAACGCGTCCATGGAGGTCGCGGGGCGGTCGTAGGGCAGCGAGCGGATGATGGTGAAGCGCGGCCCGCAGTTGGTGCAGTTGATGAAGGGGTAGCGGTAGCGGCGGTCGGCGGGGTCGAACAGCTCGCGCAGGCAGTCGGGGCAGGTCGCGATGTCGGGGGAGACGAGCGTGGTGCGCGCCCCCTCGGCGTCGGAGGCGACGATGCGGAACGCCGGTTCGCGCCCGTCCCCGGTGGGGTCCGGCGCGCCGTCGGGCTCCGGGGCGAGCTCGGCGACGTCGATGCGGTCGACGCGCGCCGCGGCGGGGGCGCGCCGCCCGAGCGCGCGGACGAACGCGGAGACCCGGCCGGCGGGTCCCTGGGCCTCGATGTGCACGCCGTCGGCGGCGTTCAGCACCCATCCCGCGAGTCCGTGCGCCACGGCTTCGCGGTAGACGAAGGGGCGCATGCCGACGCCCTGGACGATGCCCGTCACATGGATGCCGACGCGGCGCGGCGCTTCGCGCGCGCCGTCGTGCACCCCGCATCCGGGGCGATCCCCGCTTCCCCTGCCGTCTGCGGCGCCCGGCATGCTAGATCTCCAGGCTCGAGCCGGTCGCGGCGCAGGTGAGCTCCCCGTGGTGGACCCCGCGCAGCCCGAGCAGCTTGTCGGCGAGCTCGTAGACGCGCTCGCCGCGCCCCTTGAGGGCGAGGATCTCAAGGCAGTTGTGGTGGTCGAGGTGCACGTGCATGGTGGAGACGATCTCGTCGGTGTAGTCGTGCTGGACCTCGTCCAGGCGACGGGTGAGGTCGCCGGTGTGATGGTCGTAGATCATGGTGAGCGACCCGATGACCTGCTCGTCGGGGGTGCGGGCGGTCTCGTGCACCAGCGAGGCGCGCATGAGGTCGCGGATGGCCTCGGAGCGGTTGCGCGCGTCCCCGCGCCGCCCGATCGAGGCGTCGAACTCCCTCAGCAGGTCGGCGGGGACGGCGATGGAGAAGCGGGCGAGCTCGCAGGAGCCCTCGGGCGCGCCCACGGCTACACCAGCTTCACGGTGCCGACGGCGTTGTGGTCGGCCTCGATGGCGTCCTCGTAGCCCTCGAGGGCGGCGCGCGCCTCGTCGAGCGCGGCCATGGCCTGCTCGAGCTTGGAGCCGATGCGCTCCATATCGTAGGCCTCGGTCGCGTGGAGCAGCCGGTGGCTCCAGTCGCGCGCGAGCGCGACGGCGTCGTCGACCTGCTTGACGCTCATGGCGAGCTGCCCCATGTTCATACCGGTGTCGTGCATCGTTCCTCCTCGTCTCGTCTTTCGGTCAAGTGTAGCGCTTGGCGTACCGCCGGCAAAAAGGGAACGGGCGCCCCGCGGGTCCGCGGGGCGCCCGTCGCTGGTTCGGGGACGCGTCTGCTCCGGTGCGGAGAGGAGGGCGCTTACAGCGCCTTCTCGATCTCCGCAGCGAGCCTGGCCTTGGGCATGGCGCCGACGGTGCGCATGGCCTCCTGGCCGGATTTGAGCATCACGAGCGTGGGGATGGACATGACGCCGTACTTCATGGCGATGTCCTGGTTCTCGTCGACGTTGCACTTGGCGACGACGAGCTTGCCCTCGAGCTCGCCGGCCAGCTCGTCGACGATCGGGGAGAGCGTGCGGCAGGGGCCGCACCACGGGGCCCAGAAATCGATGAGGACGGGAAGGTCGGACGAGAGCAGCTGGTCGAAGTTCTGCGGGGTGGCCTCGATGATCGTTGCCATGGTGTTCCTCCTATGGGAGTGCGCGCATGCGCGGGATTCGTCAGGTACGTCACGGGTTATACCCAGTTGCCGCGCGCCGATGCACCCGGTTCGGAACGGGGCGCGGCGAACGGTCGGCGCCTCCCGAGCGCCGCCCGCGCGCCGCGGCGCGCTATGATAGCGCTGGAAGACGCGAAGGTGAGGAGCGCGGATGCACGTGACGGCGACGGAGAGGAAAGAGGCGCTCGCGCAGATGGTCGAGCAGGACCTGGATGCGCTCGGCGCCCGCGGCGTGATCATGGCGGGAAACGCCTTCTCGCCGGTCGTCCTGGTCAAAGGCGAGCTGGACGAGGCGGAGCGGGCCGGCGGGGAGCTTCTGGCCGGCGCCGACGGGCGCGCCCTGCGCGCCGCGCTCGCGGCGATCGGGTACGCGCCCGAGGACTTCTGCGCGCTCGCCAGCGTGGCGGGCGCGGCGGCGGAGGCGGACGCGGCGGCCCCGGCGGGCGAGCCCCTGCCGGCCGACGTGTTCCGCTGGGCGCTCGAGGCGCTCGACCCCGAGGCCGTGATCCTCCTGGACGACGCGGCGGCCGACGCCATGCGCGACGCCTACGCGGACGCGCTCGTGGCGATCGAGGACTTCGACACGGCCATGCTGAAGCCCGGTCTCATCGCCCACGTGCTCGGTCGGCGGGTCCTCGCGCTCGACGGCTTCGAGGCCGCCCTCGCGGACCCGCGCGAGAAGCAGCGCATGTGGGCGTACCTCAAGCGGCTCCCGCCCGCCTCGGCGCCGTACTAGCGGCGCGTCCGCTCCGGAAAACGAAAGGACCCGGCCCCTTTCGGGGACCGGGTCCTCCATAGGCGTTCGATGCATCCGGGATGCGCGGAGGCTACTCCTCGATCTCGGTGATGGCGCCGGCCGGGCAGCTCTCCTGGCACACGCCGCAGGCGATGCAGGAGTCCTCGTCGGCGACGGTGGCGACATCGTTGAGCTCGAGCACGCCCTGGGGGCAGGAGTCGACGCAGACGCCGCAGGCGATGCACTCGTCGGCATCAATGATAGGCTTAGCCATGGCAGTTTCCTCTCTCTGTGCGAAACAAGACCTGCTCGGGCCGCAGGCGAACGGGCTCCGAGCGTTTCTGCGCTTAACATACCACGCGAGGGAGCCATTGCAACCCCCGGCTCCGCCATTTTCATACCGTTCGCCGAGTCAGTTTAGGCTTACTGGGGAGGGGCGCAAGCGGACAGAAACGCCAGCACGAGGCGCGCCGGCAGCCCCGCCGGCGACCGTTACCCCCGGAAGGCAACGCTCTACCCCGGGAAGCCGGGTTTTCCCGTTTCGAAGCAGAAACGGGCGCTGCCGGGGCGCATCAAGGTCTTCCCAGGGCAGGGGGCTCCGTTCCCGGGGCACGCCGGGGCCTTCCCGGGGTCGTGCGCCTCGTTCGCGGGGCAGGGAGGGTCCGTTCCCGGGGCGCGTCGCCGGCCTGCTCCCCAAGCGCGCCGCCTCCCGTGCGGAAGCCGCCAGCCCCGCGCGCCAGCTCCGTGCGCGCCAGCCCTCCCGCGCGGCCCCCGTGCGCATACCGGCTCCTGCGCGCATCGCCCGTCAAAGCCCTGTTGCGTGGAACTCAAGAAATCTTATATGATTTGACTTAGATTTTGTATATCCGAGCCTATAAGGGGATATAGTAGGGTCGAACGAACAATCGGCGGCGCGGGCCCGCGCCCGGAGCCGCCCGGCAGGAAAAGGAAAGAAGAGGGATATCCAATGAGCAAGATCCTCGGTATCGACCTCGGTACCACCAACTCCGCCATGGCGGTCTTCGAGGGCGGCAACCCCACCATCATCGTGAACGCCGAGGGCGACCGCACCACCCCGTCCGTCGTGGGCTTCCGCTCCGACGGTGACCGCGTGGTGGGCAAGGCCGCCAAGAACCAGGCCGTCACCAACCCCAAGAACACCGTCTTCTCCATCAAGCGCTTCATGGGCCGCAGGTACGGCGAGGTCTCCTCCGAGATCAAGACCGTCCCCTACGCGGTCAAGGAGGGCCAGGGCGGCCGCGCCGTCGCCGAGATCGACGGCAAGGATTACACGCCCGAGCAGATCAGCGCGATGATCCTGCAGAAGATGAAGACCGACGCCGAGAAGTACCTCGGCGAGACCGTCACCGACGCCGTCATCACCGTCCCGGCCTACTTCAACGACGCCCAGCGCCAGGCCACCAAGGACGCCGGCAAGATCGCCGGCCTGAACGTCAAGCGCATCGTCAACGAGCCCACCGCCGCGGCGCTCGCCTACGGCTTCGACAAGGGCGGCACCGACCAGCGCATCCTCGTGTTCGACCTGGGCGGCGGCACCTTCGACGTCTCCATCCTGGACCTCGCCGACGGCGTGTTCGAGGTGCTCTCCACCGCGGGCGACAACCACCTGGGCGGCGACGACTGGGACCAGCGCGTCATCGACTGGATGGCCGACAAGTTCCAGGCCGACAACGGCATCGACCTGCGCCAGGACCCCATGGCCCTGCAGCGCCTGAAGGAGGCCGCCGAGAACGCCAAGAAGGAGCTCTCCGCAGCGCAGCAGGCCACCATCAACCTGCCCTTCATCACCGCTGACGCCACCGGCCCCAAGCACCTCGACTACGTGCTGACCCGCGCCGAGTTCGAGAAGATCACCCACGACCTGCTCGAGCGCTGCAAGGCCCCGGTCACCAACGCCCTGCGCGACGCCAACCTCAAGCTCTCGGACCTCACCGAGGTCATCCTCGTCGGCGGCTCCACCCGTATGCCCGCCGTGCAGGAGCTCGTCAAGAACATGACCGGCAAGCAGCCCAACATGTCCGTGAACCCCGACGAGGTCGTTGCCTGCGGCGCCTCCATCCAGGGCGCCATCCTGGGCGGCGACTCCACCGTCGGCAGCGACATCCTGCTGCTGGACGTCACCCCGCTGTCGCTCGGCGTCGAGACCATGGGCGGCATCATGACCAAGATGATCGACCGCAACACCACGATCCCGACCTCCAAGACCGAGATCTACTCCACCGCGGCCGACAACCAGACCTCCGTGGAGATCAACGTCCTGCAGGGCGAACGCGAGCTGGCTCGCGACAACAAGAGCCTGGGCAAGTTCCAGCTGACCGGCATCCCGGCCGCGCGCCGCGGCGTCCCGCAGATCGAGGTCACCTTCGACATCGACGCCAACGGCATCGTGACCGTCTCCGCCAAGGACAAGGGCACCGGCAAGGAGCAGCAGATCACCATCTCCGGCTCCACCGCCCTGTCCGATGAGGAAGTCGACCGCATGGTCAAGGACGCCGAGGCCCACGCCGAGGAGGACAAGAAGCAGAAGGAGGAGGTCGAGGTCCGCAACCAGACCGACAGCCTCGCCTACTCCACCGAGCAGACCCTCGCCGACCTGGGCGACAAGGTCAACGCCGACCTCAAGTCCAAGGCGGAGGCCGCGATCTCCGAGGCCAAGAAGGCGCTCGAGGGCTCCGATGTCGACGCCATCAAGGCTGCCGGCGACAACCTGCAGTCCGTCGCCTACGAGCTCGCCCAGATCGTCTACGCCGACGCCCAGCAGGCCACCGAGAACGGCGCCGCCGGCTCCGCGGCCGGTGCCGATGACGATGTCGTCGACGCCGACTACGAGGTCGTAGACGAGGACAAGTAATCATGTCCGCCCGCACTGACCACACGGGGGCGGCCGCCGCTGCCGCCCCCGCGGATGCTGAGGAGAAGGATGTGAAGATTCCCGTAGAGGCAGCCGACGAGGCGACGGAAGCTGCCGCGACCGAGAACGTCGAGACCGCCGAGGCCGTCGGGGAGACCGCCGACGGCACCGGTTCCGAGCAGGACGCCCCGGCGCCCGCCATGACGGAGGAGGAGATGGTCGAGGCGGCCATCCGCGCCGGCGAGCAGGCGGCCGAGGACGACTTCAAGCTCAAGTTCGAGCGCGCCGAGGAGGAGCTCTCCGGCCTGCGCGGCGAGCTCGAGCAGGCGGCCGAGGCCCGCGACGCCGCCGAGGCCCGCGCCAAGGAGGCGCAGGACCGCGCCGTGCGCCTGCAGGCCGACTGGGAGAACTACCGCCGCCGCACCGCCGCCGAGCGCCTAGCCGAGCAGGGCCGCGCCACCGAGAAGCTTGTGAGCGCGCTGCTGCCCGTGGTGGACGATATCGAGCGCGCCATCGACCACGCGCGCTCCCAAGAGCTCTCCGACGACTTCAAGCAGTTCGTCGACGGCGTGGACGCGGTCCACTCCAAGCTCATGGGCGTGTTCGAGCACGAGGGCGTGACCCCGATCGACCCCAAGGGCGAGCCGTTCGACCCGCTCGAGCACCAGGCCGTCGGCCGCGTCGAGGACCCGGACCAGTACGACGAGACGGTGAACGACGTGTACCAGAAGGGGTACCGCATGGCCGACCGCATCCTGCGCTCCGCCATGGTTACGGTCACCTACGGCGGCGCCAAGAGGCCGGCGCCCGAACCGGAGCCGGAGGGGGACGCGGAACAGCCCTCCGAGGGAGCCGAGGAGTAAGCGACGGGGCCTCGGGGCGTTCGCCCCGGGGCCCTTTTAAGGATCGACCGACCCGGCGACGCGACTCGCCGCGCCCCCTGAGCGGGGGCGTGGGGGACGGGCCTTCCGCCGGTCGGGCGTCCCCGCCCGCAGGCAGGGCCGGGGCGCGGGGTTACCAGGAAAGGGGGCATGGCGTATGCCACAGGGGAAGAACTTCTACGACGTTCTGGGCGTCCAGCGCAACGCCTCCGACAAAGAGATCAAGACCGCCTTCCGCAAGCTCGCGCAGAAGTACCATCCCGACGCGGGCGGCGACGAGGCGAAGTTCAAGGAGATCTCGGAGGCGTACGAGACGCTGTCCGATCCCGCCAAGCGCAAGGAATACGACCAGATGCTGATGTTCGGCGGCATCCCGGGCGCAGGCGGAGGGGGCTACACCTACTCCGGCGGCGCCGGGGCGGGGGGCTGGAGCGACATCTTCAGCAGCATCTTCAACGGGGACGGGGCGTTCGGCTCCGATTGGGCCAGCAACATCGGCGGCATGGGCGGCCGTGCCGCGTCGCGCCCGCGCAAGGGCAGCGACCTCTCGCTGTCGGTCGACGTCTCCGCCGAGGACGCGTTCCGCGGCGTGACCCATAAGGTCACCTACCGGATCCCGTCGACCGGCGAGCAGCAGACCATCACGGTGTCCGTGCCCGCGGGCGCGGTCGACGGCGGCAAGCTGCGCTACAAGCGGCGCGGCGAGTACGGCGCGAACGGCGGCGAGCGCGGCGACCTGGTGGTCACCACCAACGTGGCCGAGCACCCGCTGTTCAAGCGCAAGGGCGCGGACGTGACCATGGAGCTGCCGGTCTCCGTCTACGAGGCCGCGCTCGGCTGCCAGGTCGACGTGCCCACGCCCGGAGGGGCGACCGTCCGCCTGAAGGTCCCGGCGGGTACCCAGGACGGCAAGACCTTCCGCTTCAAGGAGATGGGCGCGCCCGACGTGAAGCACCGCGGCCGGACCGGGGCGCTGCTGGTGAAGATCGCCGTGCAGGTGCCCACGGGGCTCTCCGCCGACGAGCGCGGCGCCTTGGAGAAGCTGCGCGCCGCGGACCGGCGCGACTACCGTGCGGGCGTCGACCGCTACCGCGCGAAGATGTAAGGTATGACGGATGGGGTGCGACCCGGCGCCGGCCCGCCTCGGGCGACCGCGCGGCGCCGGCGACCATCCTATCCGACATGATGACGGCGGGGACCGTCCCGGCTGTCACGAACAGGGAGTTTGGGGATTGATATGGCCGACGATGCACGCAACAAGCCTCTGTACATGATCTCCGTCGCGGCGGAGCTCACGGGCATGCACCCCCAGACCCTGCGCGTCTACGAGTCCAAGGGCCTGGTGAACCCGCAGCGCTCGGGCGGCAACACGCGCCTGTACTCGCGCGCGGACATCGAGCGGCTCGAGCTCATCAACCAGCTCACCGACGAGGGCATCAACCTCGCCGGCGTGGTGCGCATCCTGGACATGAAGGAGCGCGCCGAGCAGCGCGAGGCGGAGATGGAGAAGCTCCGCGCCCGCGTGCGCGAGCTCGAGGACGAGGTCCACGAGTACAAGATGCAGAAGAAGATCACCGCCCTCGCCCCGCGCGACGGCTCCGCGGACCCCAAGAAGGTCCTGCGCGGCCTGCTCGGCGGCGGCGACCTGTAGGGAACGCGCCGGGGAGGCCCGGCTCACACGGACGGATACGCCCGGCAGATGGGATACCGTGTCCCGTCTGCCGGGCGTTCCGCCATATGCGCCCGTCCCCGACGGCAGGCCCGCCCGATGCCAGGTGCCGGGCCCCGACGGCGGGCCGGTCGGCGGGGCGGCGGGTTCAGCTCCACAGCTCCCGGATCTTATCCAAAAAGACGCTCGCCGCCGGCGAGAACTCCCGGTAGCGCTTCCAGGCGATGTGCACGTCGGCGGTCAGCGCGGGCTCGAGGGGTCTGAACGCCAGGTCGCTTCCCTCGGAGATGTCCACGATCCCCCGAAGGCTCACGACGTAGCCGATCCCGCGCCGTGCGAGCAGCGACGCGTTGTAGAGCAGGTTGTAGGTCGCCACGACGTCGAGGCTCTCGATGTCCTGCCGGAACCAGTCCTGCATCTCGCGGTTCGCCTGGCGCGAGAAGATGAGGGGCCGGTCGACGAGGTCCTCCGCCGTGATCGAGCGCCGCTCGGCGAGCGGGTCGTCGCGCCGCATGAACACGCCCCAGACATCGTGCGCGGGCATCGGCAGCGACTCGTAGCGCTCGAGGTCCGCGTGCCCGACGAACACGCCGAAGTCGATGAGCCCGCTGCTCAGGCGATCGCCCACGTCCTCCGCGTTGCCGCTGTACAGGGAGAAGCGCATCAGCGGGTAGGCGCTCTGCAGCTCGGCGACCGCGTCCGCCACGAGCCCCATGGCCGGCGTCTCGCCGCCGCCGATCCGCACCTCGCCCGCCAGGGTGTCCGCCGAGACGAGGAACTCGGCCTCCGTGCGACCGACCAGGTCCACGATCTCCTCGGCGCGCCGGCGCAGGCGCATGCCCGCCTCGGTCAGCTCGATCCGCCTGCTGCCGCGGTCGAACAGCTTGCAGCCCAGCTCGCGTTCCAGCTCCTGCATCTGGCGGGAGAGCGACGGCTGCGACAGGTGCAGCGCATGCGCGGCCCCGGAGATGGTCCCCTCGCGGGCGACCATGAGGAAGTACTGCAGGGGTCGGATCTCCATGAGGGGCCTTTCATGCATCGGGGGGTGGCCGCAGGGCTCGCGGGGCGGCGGGTCGCCGTGCTCCCGTCAGGATGCGTAGTGGGCGAGGCACATGGCCACGAAGCCGCGCATCTCCCCGCGGAAGTCCGGCGCGGTCTGCGGGAGCCCGGCCAGCTCGAGCGCCTGCTGGATGAGCGGGTTCTCGTAGCACCAGCTGTTGATGCCGACCGCATGGTAGTACACCGCCATGAGCAGCTGTCCCATGCGGGCGGGTTTCGCGTGGAGGTTCTGAGCGAAGCGGTCGACGAGGGCGTCCTGGCCCTCGTGGTAGCGCGCCTTGAAGGCGGCGAGCCGCTCGATGGAGCAGTTGGTCTCGATGACGGCGGAGAGCAGGTCGCAGTACCGGAAGTAGCCGCGGTGGCTCACCAGCTGCTCGGTCCAGACCTCGGTGAGGACGGGCAGGGTATAGGTGCTGCCCGCGGGGTAGACGGTGAGCAGCGCCGCCTGGTACGCGGCCATCTTATCCGAGCAGACCTCCAGGAAGATGTCCTCCTTGGTTCCCACGTACTTGTACAGCGCAGCGCGCGACCAGCCGAGGTGCTCGGCTATGGAGGCGAGCGTGATCTCGTGGTACGGGCGGGTGGCGAACAGCTCGTCGGCCGCCTGCTTGATCTCGGCCATGCGCTGCTCTTTCTGCTCGTCGCTGCGTGCGCGGATGAAGTCTGCCATAGGTCCCTGCCGTCCCGGCCGCATAGTGCGGCCGCCGTTGATTCGATTCAATCGTAGCGAAACCTCTCCTAATCCGCAAATTCGAGAAAAAGTGTCCTTAAAAGTATTTACAAGAAACGCAGTGTCGCGTAAATTACGTTTACGAAGCAGATGGTGATTGGCAATGCCGCCCGGGCGCGGCAGCGGCGGCGCAGGTTCGAGAGGAGAGCCCATGCTCGGCAACTTCACCTTCCACAACCCCACGAAGCTCATCTTCGGCGCGGACGCCATGACGGCGCTCGCGACGTCCGGGGGCAGCGGTGCGGGCGGTGCCGATCGCAGCGTGGCCGTTGCGTGTCCGGGCGCGCACGTGGAGCCGGCGCGCCTCGTTCGCTGACGTCGTGAGAGAGGGGAAGCGGAGATGTCGATCACGGTAAACCTGTACTACACCGGCAAGGACGGCGCCGCGCGCGCCTTCGCCGAGGAGATGGAGGCATCGGGAACGGCGGATAGGATCCGCGCGGAGGAGGGGAACATCGGCTACCGCTACTTCCAGCCGCTCGATGACCCCGAGACCGTCATGCTCATCGACAGCTGGGCCGACCAGGCTGCGCTCGACGCCCATCACGCCTCGCCGATGATGGCCGCGATCGCGGAGCTCCGCGAGAAATACGACCTGCACATGCGCGCCGAGCGCTTCGTGACCGACGACGCAGGCGTCCCCGATCGCGACGCCGCCTTCATCCGCCGGTAGCGCGGGCCGCAGACGGACCGGTGGGCACCTGCCCTGGCGCCCCCGCCATCGGGCGTCTGCGGCGCCGTGCGACATATTGACCTGGAGCCGACTTCAAGGTGTACGGTCTCCCTGTGATGAGACGGGGGGCGTCCCCGCCCCGCGGAAAGAAGAGAGAGGAAATCCCATGGCTGTCACCGATGGATTCAAGGCGACCGACCCCGAGTACGCGGGGATCGTCGAGGCGTTTTTGGCCGAGGCGGCGGGCGACGAGGCGCAGTCCCTCCCGGCCCGTACGCGCTACCTGGCCATCGTGGCGGCGCTGCTGGGCTGCCAGGGCCTCGACGCGTTCCGCGCCGTGGTGCCTGAGGCGCTCGAGGCCGGCGTGACCCCGGTCGAGCTCAAGGAGGTCGTGTACCAGGCGACCGATTACCTGGGCTTCGGTCGCGTCATGCCGTTCGTCGGCGCGATGAACGAGGCGCTCGAGGCTGCCGGCGTCGAACTGCCGCTCGAGGGGCAGGCGACCGTGACGCCCGAGACGCGCCTCGCCGCCGGCAACGGCGTGCAGATCGAGGCGTTCGGCGAGGGGATGCGCGAGACCTGGGTGAACGGCCCGGCGGAGCGCGCGACGGTCAACCGCTGGCTCGCGGCCAACTGCTTCGGGGACTACTACACCCGCCACGGCCTCACGCTCGCCGAGCGCGAGATGGTCACCTTCTGCTACCTGGTGGCCCAGGGCGGCTGCGACCCGCAGGCGACCGCGCACGCCGCCGGCAACTTCAACACGGGAAACGACCCCGCGTTCATGTACGCCGTGGTCCATCAGATCCTGCCGTTCATCGGCTATCCGCGCAGCCTGAACGCGCTGGCCTGCATCGACGCCGCGGCTGCCAAGTAGCGGGGGCCTGGACCGTCGCATCTGCTTCGGGAGGAGCCGATCGCGCGCGCTATGCGACATTGGGGCACTCGGGCATAATGGGACCCGGACGTGTCGACGGCGCGGCGGGGCGCCCGCCGCGGGTTCGAAGGAGGGCGCATGGCGGAGCGCGAGCGGGAAGGCGCGGCCGACGCGGCCGAGCGCGCGGACGGATCCGGGCGCGGGCCGGTCGCCTGCGGGAACTACCGGTTCTTCAGCCATACGGCGTGCGAGTTCCACCCGTGCCACATCATGCCGGACGGCGAGGAGCTCAACTGCCTGTTCTGCTTCTGCCCGCTGTACGCGCTGGGACCCCGCTGCGGCGGGAACTTCCGCTACGTGGGCGATGCGGGCGACATCAAGGACTGCTCGGCCTGCACGCTGCCGCATCGGCGCGAGAACTACGACTACATCATGAGCCGGTTCGAGCTCCTAAAGGAGCTCGCCGCCCCGCGCGGCGGGGATGCCGGGGAAAATAGAAAATAGGGACAGGTGCAAATTTCCCAGGACCGCCGTCCCGCGCGGCGGGGATGCCGGCAGGCGGGACGGATAGCGGGAACGGGCGGGACGGCCCCTGCGGCGGCTGACGGGACGGCCCCGTGTCATCCGCCGCACCTCCGCCGCCGCGGTCCGTCTTGGCGCCAGATAGGTCAGCCTCCCGTGTCGCCACCGCGCTGCGCCGCATGCGGCATGACCCGCCCCGCGGGGCGCCTCCGTGTGCCCCTCTCCCGTCGATAAACCATAGCTGATACGCATGGAAAAGCATACGATATAGGTCTTTTACATGGTGTGCGATGAAGCATAGCATGCACATCATGGAAGGAGGCGGTTATGGGCGAGCTGAGCGAGGACCTCGAGCGCTGCCTGTGCGAGTGCTCATGCGACGAGGCCGCCGCCGCTCGGGCGAGGTGCTCGTGCGAGGAGGGGCGCGTGCGCGAGACCAAGCGCGTGCTGCTGGGGGAGCGCCGTCGGCTGCTGGACGAGCTGCATGCGAGCCAGCGCGGCATCGATGCGATCGACCACATGCTGCACAGGGTGAGCTGCGAATGCGGGACCCGGGGTGCGCGCGTGCCGGATGGGGAGGGCGCGCCGCGGGCCGGCGCCGGAGACGGGGAGGATGCGGATGAGTGACCGCGTGGCGGAGATCCTGCTGGACTCCTTCTCCAAGATCTTGATCCCCGGGCTCACCGCGACGATCCCCCTGGCGGTCATCTCGTTCGCCATCGCGCTGGTCATCGCGGTCGCCGTGGCGCTCGTCCAGTACGCGCGCGTGCCGGTGCTCACGCAGATCGCGCGCTTCTACATCTGGATCGTGCGCGGGACGCCCCTGCTCGTCCAGCTCTACGTGGTGTTCTACGGCCTGCCGGATTTCGGCATCGTGCTCGATCCCTTCCCGTCGGCCGTCATCGTGTTCTCCGTCAACACGGGGGCGTACTCCGCCGAGACCATCCGCGGCGCGCTCGAGAGCGTGCCCGCGGGGCAGCTGGAGGCCGGGTACTGCGTGGGCATGAGCTACATGCAGGTCATGCGCCGCATCCTGCTCCCGCAGGCGCTGCGCGCCGCCTTCCCGCCGCTGTCCAACGAGCTGATCGCGCTCGTGAAGGACACGTCGCTCGCGGCGAACATCACGGTGCTGGAGATGCTCATGGCGACGCAGCAGATCGTGTCGCGCACCTACGAGGCGCTGCCTCTGTACCTCGAGGTCGCGGCCATCTACCTGCTGTTCTCCACGGTGCTCACCTGGCTGCAGGGAATCGGCGAGAAACGGCTCGCGTCGTTCGGCATGGAGAGGGGGTAGGCGACGGTGCAGACGGGGGACATGCTCGCGCTGCGCGGGGTGCGCAAGGCGTTCGGGGGCACCGAGGTGCTTCATGGAATCGACCTCACGGTGCGCCGCGGGGAGGTCGTGGCCATCCTGGGCCCGTCCGGCTCCGGCAAGACGACGCTGCTGCGCTGCGCGAACTTCCTGGAGCGAGCCGACGCGGGCGAGCTCGAGCTGGGCGGGGAGCTCCTCGACCTGGCGCGTGCGACCCGGCGCGAGGTCGCGGCCGTCCGGCGCAGGACCGCCTTCGTGTTCCAAGATTACAACCTGTTCCGGAACCGGACGGTGCTGGGCAACGTGACCGAGGGGCTGATCGTGGCGCGCCGCGTGCCCCGTGCCGAGGCCGAGGAGCGGGCGCGCGCCTGCCTTGCCCGCGTGGGCATGGCCGAGCGCGCGGACGCCTACCCGGCGCAGCTCTCGGGCGGCCAGCAGCAGCGCGTGGCCATCGCCCGCGCCCTGTCGATGAACCCGCACGTGATGCTCTTTGACGAGGCCACGTCGGCGCTCGACCCTGAGCTCGTGCGCGACGTTCTGGGCGTCATGCGCGACCTGGCGCACGACGGTATGACCATGATCGTCGTGACGCACGAGATGGGCTTTGCCCGCGATGTCGCCGACCGCGTCGTCTTTATGGACGGCGGCGTCATTGTGGAAGAGGGTACGCCGAGCGAGGTCTTCGACCACCCCAAGAGCGAGCGCACCAAGGCGTTCTTGGGCAATATCTCGTAGCCGCTTTATATGACTGACATAGCAGAAAACGGGAGCCGGATGTGATCCGGCTCCCGTTTTTGTTGGGACGCGAATGTGTTTTGTTGCAATGCGCGTTGCGGGCGGAGCTCATTGCCGCTAGGCGAGCTCGGCTCCAAGGGCGCGGCAGGCCGCTTCGCTCTCATCATCGGGGGCGTCGTAGCAGATGACGGAATCGACGACGTTGACGCCCTCCTCGTCGGCGTCCGCCTTCCAGTTGTCCATCCATTCGCCCTCGGCCCACGAATAAGAGCCAAAGAGGACGACCTTCTTGTCGCCGAGGGTCTCCTTGACCTCATCCCACATGGGCTGGAACTCATCATATTCAAGCTCCTCGGAACCCATGGCGGGGCAGCCGAAGGCGATAGCGTCATAGCCAGCGGCCTTGTCTGCGGAGAAGTCGGCGCAGGAGATGACCTCTGCCTCGGCGCCGGCATCGGTTGCACCTTCGGCAACGAGGTTTGCCATGGCCTCGGTGTTGCCCGTGCCGCTCCAGTAGACGACGGCGATCTTGCTCATGTTGAGTCCTTTCAGTTGTGCGGCAGGTTGCCACGGCTTCTATGTTCTATCGGGTTGCCTGGGCAAGTTGCGCCAAGCTGTAGCCCTGCTGATAGACAAAGGTGAAGTATTGGGTGCGGGCGCGGTAGGCATCAAACGTCGCAAGTGCCTGCTCGACATTTGCGTAGACCTTCCAGGCCCCAAAGACCTTATAGTTCTCGCCGCGCTGGACGATAAACTCGTGCACGTCGTCGTAGGGATATCCTAGGAAGTAGCCTATTTCGTGCGGAAACTCGCAGGTGCAGTCGTTGCTGCAGCTAGCTTGCTGGGGTAGTGCGCATCGAGTCTGGCTACAGGCGCATTCCGCGACGTTATTACTCGCGAGCGTGATGCGTGATGCCAAATGCACAAGGCATGTCGAAAGGTCTCTCGTGTCGTAGCCTTCCGAGGCGAGCGCCGTTTTGGCGCAAGGGTCCGCGAAATAGGTGGTGAGGCTTTTGGCTCGGTACACGTACACGAGCGCTCCGCAGGGCCGCCAGACCAAAACACTCAGGTGGATGCCAAGCGGGTCAAGCTCGCGGTTGCACTGGGCGATAACGTTGAGCAGGCGTGCTCGGCGTTCTGCGATGGTTTCTGTTGCGGTCGAGCCGTCCCCGTGGGCGTAGGTGCCTGGATAGGTAAAGAGCGATGCCGGCTTGATGCCCGCGAGCGTGGGGGAGCAGTTGCGCACGACTGCTGCCTGAAACGTTGGGATGTCTATGGTTCGAGTCACGTCGCTCCTTACGGATCTAAACTGTTAGCCTAGGAAAACTTATACACGAAAGTAAGCCATGGTCAACAAAAAAGTTTGAAGAGGAAAACTAATTGACCGAACGGACATGATTTTGGGTTAAGATGGGGACACCCCATGGGGGTATCTAGATAGTGCTACTGAAAGGGGAACGCATGAGTGACTTGCTCAACCCTGCGAATCTCATCGTGCTGACCGTCATTGCCGTCGGCATGTTTTTTGGACTGCGTCGCATTGCCGCTTCGACACACGGGAAGAGTTGCTGCAGCGATGGTGCGAGCGGCAAGAAGGCCAAAAAGGTTGTGGTGGCAGACACCGACGAGTCCCACTACCCCTATCGTGAGGAACTCCTTATCGGCGGCATGAGTTGCGACGGCTGCGCCCGGAATGTGACGAATGCCCTCAATGCGCTTGATGGCGTGTGGGCTACGGTAACGTACGCGGACCACACGGCACGCGTGCGCTCGAAGCGCCCGGTTGATCGCGACACACTCGAGACGGCAGTGAGGGGTGCGGGCTATTACGTTATGAAAATGTAGGCGTTGCCCTCTCCGGTGGGTACCAGCCTCCTGCCCATTGTGACTATCGGCATCCAAAAATTTGCGCAAAAATAACCTTTAGATGCGGCAAAAGTGGAGTTTGGTGACGGTTTGCGCGGAATTCGCTACCAATCGAGCATCTATGAACCCGTCCAAAAAATTACAGGTGTATATTTATACACTGATTATTGCTGTGCTCAGATTGCAATTAACCGTGGACAGAAATGAAGAATGCTAAAACTGGGCTTTAGGACAGGGGAGGCTATAACCTTATGAGACGAGTGGGAACACTTGGCTTGGTGGCAGCGCTTGCCGCTATCTTGGTATCGCCGCTGCCGGCGCACGCCGAAGACGCATCGGGTGCCGTTACCTACAATGCGGGAAATGGGTATTCCTTTGAGAAGCTCTCGCATCCTACGGTAGGAACGTCGCAGCCGGATGGCATCGTCGACTACCAGGGTAACGGTGCCGTTGCCGTTCCGGGCGCCGATGGTAATACGGCCAACAACGAAGGCGATCGCGGCCAGAGCTACACTTGGGCGGCTGCGAGCTATGGTGACTGGCTTTATGTGGGCACCTGCTATGCGGCGATGGGCAACACGCTGACGCTCATGAACAGCACGCTGGGCGATTCCTTTGATGTCGAAACCATGCGCCTGACGCTGGAGGCCATGTTTAACGGTACCTTCTTCTATGGACAGCAGAAGGAGGACGGCACGGCCGACAAGGACAGCGGCGGCATCTTGGTCAAGATCAATACCAAGACCGGTGAGACCAAGCTGCTACTCTCTGAATCGCTCAACGGCGTCGCTCCTTTGTTCCGCAATGCCGTGAGCTATAAGGGTAAGCTCTATTTCTGCGGCAGCGTCAGGACCAATGACGGCAAAGGCGGCCTGCCTGCTGTATACGAGATCGATCCTAAGACGGATGAGTACAAAGTTGTCTATCAGGGCCTTTCGAGCATGCAGGATTACGGTGCTGCCTACAAGCAGGGCATTTCTACCGGTATCCGCGGCATGTGCGTCCATGATGGCCAGCTCGTCATCAGTAATGTGGGTAAAGACGCGAACGGTAATTTTGTGTCGACAATCCTGACGTCGTCTGACCCCTCGAAGGGCCAGGACAGCTTCACCGAGATTGCCAACTCGGAGACGCTGTTTGGCTATCCGGCGATTCGCTATCAGGACAGCATCTACGGCGGCGCCATTTGGGATATGGTCTCGTACAATGGCCATCTCTATGCGACCATCTGCACCGGTACGCCCGAGAACGCTCCCGATGATAATTCCATGCAGTCGTTTGCCATGGTCCGTGGCGACAAGAATGCCGACGGCAGCTATTCGTGGACTCCCATTGTCGGCGATCAGAAGACGGACGGTGCAAAGTACTGCTTTGGCATCGATCCTGCCCGTACCCGTTCTGGCGCTGCCAACCTCATCGTCTACAACGACTACCTCTATATCGGTGAATACAACGACGAGGAGATTGCCCTCGAGCGCATCCTGTTCAACAAATCCAACACCGAAGAGGGCGGCAAGGGCAGCATGGGTGGCGTTGACTGCTCGTTTGTGAATGCCAATCTTGGGCAGTCGGTTAACATCTATCGCATGGACAAGGACGAGAACATGGAGCTCGTCGTTGGCGATCGCACCGACATGTTCCCCGAGGGCGGTATTTCCGGCCTGACTTCGGGCTTTGGCCGAAACGAGAACCAGTACATTTGGCGCATGCAGAAGTTCGACGGCAAGCTGTATATCGGTACCTTTGATACCGCGAGCCTGCTTGAGCCGATCGGCCAGTTCTCCAATGGCGACATTATCGATATGACGCCCGAGGAGTGGGACTCTCAGGTTCAGCGCCTTAGGGACCTGCTCGATCACCTGCTCGACAAGAAATCGCCTGACGACCCCATCGTTCCCGTGAACACGCTTGCGGACGATGATTCAAACGAGGCCGTCGAGGTCGATGATTCGAACGAAGCTGCTGAGGTTGATGATTCAAACAAGGCCGTCGATGTCGATGACGAGAAGACCGAGGTTGCTAAGGGCTTTGGCGATCTGAGCGATGCGCTGGAGGATGCCGCGGGCGGTCTTTGCGATCAGGCCGCGACGATGTCCCAGGACTTTGAGGACGACGCCGCTTATGTCCAGAAGATCGATGGCGAGATCGCGTACTTCAAGTCCTTTGCCGACCAGTATCAGGACATGCTCGATAGCTATGAGAGCCTTAAGCAGCAGTACGAGGATGCCTATGGCACCGAGCTGCCGAGCGATATTCAGGATGCGCTCGATAAGCTGCTGAGCGAGGAGAACCTCAAGAAGTTGCAGAGTGTCCTTACGTGCATGTGTTACCTGCGCGATGCCGAGCGCGGCTTTGATATGTATGTGACCGAGGACGGCGTGAACTTTACGACGCTGACGACCAATGGCTTTAACGATCCGTATAACCATGGTCTGCGCACCTTTGCGGTGACCAACCAGGGTCTGTGCCTTGGTACCGCCAACCCGTTCTATGGTTGCCAGGTCTGGATCCAGCGCAAGGAGAATTCGGAGAATCCGGTTGATCCCGGTACTCCGGATCCGACGGAACCCACCGATCCTTCGCAGCCGGGTGGCGGCGATCAGCCTGGCGGCAGCCAGACGGGTGGCAACGACCAGTCGAGCAGCACCACGACCACCGTCACGACGACCGCTAAGAAGACTCCGAAGGACGGCTCGCTGCCTCGCGCTGGCGACTCGACCCTCACGCTGGTCTTGGGATTGCTGGTTGCAGCTGCCGCAGTGCTTGGCATTGCTCTCGTCTTGCGCAAGCGTTCTCGTCGCTAGGCTCGTCCGCGTAGCTCAATGTCCTGGATATCGTCGAAGTTGATGGCGATATCCCTGAGTTTGAGCAGCTTGAATGCGGGTAACGCTTCGTCGAGAATGCCCGTGCGGCTACGATAGCCGTACGTATCGTAATAGGTGACGCGCACCAAGTCGCCGCGTTTGAGGCCCTCGAGCTTTTGCGAAAGCTCGAGGGCTTTTTCTTCCGTGAGCTCACGTTTTTGCTCGACGGTGATTTCCTGCTTGCGCACGAGTTCGTAGTATCCCGTGAGGGCGGCAAAGGGCATAAACTGTGCGGCGCGGTTGGCGCGCACGGCACCGTTGGCAGTGAGGTTGGGGTCGGCTGCGCGGCGTCTGCCCTCGGGGTCCGCCAGGCGCTCGAAGGCGGTCGGCGGGCGCATGGGCTGTTGTTTGGGTTTAGGCACGGTGTCCTCCAACTTGATCGTTGCGCTCGCGCGCGGTGGCGCCGGCGGTAAAGCTTAATCCCTTGACGAGCGCGTTCTTGCCGTACTTGCCTTTCACGGCCAGGACGGCGCGCGCCAGGTCGCGCTCGCGCTCATCGGCCTCGATATCGCTGAACAGATCGATGGTGGCAAATTCCTCGGGCACAAGATTGCTAAAGCCCAGGTTGATGCGCTTGACCGGTCGTTTGGGATCGACAGTCTGCGCCCAGAGCTCATCGAAATAGCCCATGATCTTCTTAAACGAATTGGTACGCTCGGGCAGCTTGCGCGAGGCGTTGGAGTGCGCAAAGAGCGCGGCATAGCCACCACGCGGTTTGCCACCATGCTCTCCCACAAAGATGCCATCGATTGCCTGCGCTTCGCGCACCAGGCGGCGCCGTTCGTCATCGCGCTGGACGGGCTTGGGAGCACGGGGCGCGAGCTCGGGGCCGGCGGTTGCGGTGGGTTCGATGCTCGACGTACTCGAGCGCAGGTGTCCGCATCCGTCCACATATTGTGCAGTACCGCTGGCATCAAGCCTGCGTATGTCGGCGCGCTCGCTCGCGTAGCCCACAAAGAGCGAGATGCTGTCGCAGACCACGTGCTTATCGATCAAGTCCAACACGGCGTTGTCGACCATCTCGCGCAAGACGGTGTAGGCCTGCTCGTAGGCATAGCCCTTCGAGAGCACCTGTCCTGTGGTGGTCGAAGTTGCTTGCGGGCGATAGGCTTGGATATCGGCGATGGTTGTCGGCTCGCGTCCGAAGGCGTGGTCGATGAGATACTCGGCATTGACGCCGAGCTCGTCGTAAAGCAGGTTTTCGTCGAGCGCCGCGACGCCCATCAGATCGTAGACGCCGTATTTTTCGAGTCGTGCTGCCACGCCGGGGCCGATGCCCCAGATATCGGTGATGGGACGATGGGGCCAGATTTCCTTGCGAAAGGTCTCATCGTCGAGTATGCCGATGCGGCTGGGTACGTGCTTGGCGGTGATATCGAGTGCAACCTTGGCCTGGAATAGGTTGGGGCCGATGCCGACCGTCGCCGTGATGCCGGTGCGCGCCAGGACCTCGTCGCGCAACATGCAGGCGAAGCCTTCCGCATCGGTGTGATAGAGGTCCAGATAGGGTGTCACGTCGATAAAGCACTCGTCAATTGAGTAGACGTGCACGTCCTGGGGGCTGACGTATTCCAGATAGATGCCGTAGATTTGCGCCGACACCTCCATGTAGTGCTGCATGCGCGGCACTGCTTTGATGCAGTCGATGCCGTCGGGAATCTCGAACAGACGGCAGCGGTTGTGAATACCTAAGTCCTTCATGGCCTGCGTGATAGCGAGGCAGATGGTCGTGCGTCCGCGCGATTCGTCGGCAACGACCAGGTTGGTGGTGAGCGGATCGAGCCCACGGTCGACGCACTCGACGCTGGCATAAAACGTCTTGAGGTCGATGCAGATATAGGTGTGCTGCTCGTGCGCCATCCGTGCCCTTCCATCAAACACATGTTCTTATCGAATACCTGTTCGATAATACCCGCTTGCACGGACACCGTCAAAATCTGTCCCTTTTTGGCAAGTATGGTCGTGCGGCTTCATCGGGGTTTTAACGCAGCCCTAAAGAGCGCGAAACAGCTCGGAAAAGCTCGCTTCGTAGCATGAGCCTAACGATCGATACCACCATAAAGCACGGAAGGGTTGTGGGGATAATGGTCAACTATGGGTTTGGTATGCCGACGCGCTTGGTTGCGGATGGGGATGTGGCTCGCTGGTGCGGGCGATTGGTTGCCCACTATGGCGGCACCAAGGCACTGGTCGTGCTGGGAGGCGACAAGCACACGCGCGATGAGCTCGTTTCGGCGGCGCTGGGCTCGCTCGATCGTGCCCTGCTCGAACGCGTACTCTTTCGTTGCGGTTCGGCCGGGGGCGACGGGGGAGACGATTTGGTCGATGAGGCCGTAGCCCTGGCAACCGATGAGGGCGTGGACTTTGTCCTGGCGATTGGCGATGCCGATACTGCTGGCTTTGCGCGCGAGCTCGCGCGTCGCATGGCGGCGCTCGATGCCGGCGAAGACGGTTTTGTCCCTTATGGATGCATTCTCTCGGAGGGCAAGGCGCCTGCTGTCGTGGGCACCGGTGAGGTTCCCGTTTTTGCCATTATCGCGCCCGAACTGCTGGAGGGCATCGGGTCTCCTCTGCGTGAGTTGCTCGGTAGCATCTGCGCCGCGGCCTAATATTTGCCATAAAAGGACGGGTTATTTTTGGTTGGTAAAGCGTTTGACCTGCCAAAATAAGCCTGTCCCTTTTTAATCGGTTGCCGTTTGGGGGCCGATTGGCAACGCTCGCTGATTGTAGTCTTGACCTGCGCTAGAATAGTGGCATCTGAATGTCCGGGCGCATGGAGGCGTGCGCCCGTATGCTGAGGAGGACTCTATGGCAACTGTTGCCGCACCTATCGATGCTACGTCGACTGCCGCTTGGAAGGCGCTCGAGGCTCATCAGGAGAAGCTCGAGGCCGAAGGTATCGACCTCAAGGCCTGGTTCGCTGCTGACGCCGACCGCGTGAACAAGCTGAGCTTTGACGCCGGTGACCTGCACTTCGATCTGTCGAAGAACCTGGTGACCGATGAGACCGTCAAGCTGCTGTGCGATCTTGCCCGCGAGGTGAAGCTCGAGGAGCGCCGCGACGCCATGTTCTCTGGCGAGCACATCAACACTACCGAGGACCGCGCTGTCCTGCACACCGCGCTGCGCCGCCCGGCAAGCGAGAAGGGCCAGCTCATCGTCGACGGCCAGGACGTCGTCGCCGACGTGCACGAGGTCCTCGACCGCATGTATGCCTTCGCCGAGCGCGTGCGCTCCGGTGAGTGGAAGGGCGTTACCGGCAAGAAGATCGAGCATCTGGTGTCCATCGGCATCGGCGGCTCCGACCTGGGCCCGGTCATGGCCTACGAGGCTCTGCGTCCCTATGCCGACGCCGGTATCGACTGCCGCTACATCTCCAACATCGACCCCAACGACCAGGCCGAGAAGCTCAAGGGCCTGGATCCCGAGACCACGCTCGTAATCATCGTCTCCAAGACCTTCACCACGCTCGAGACCCTCACCAACGCCCGCGAGGTCAAGACCTGGATGCTCGAGCAGCTCAAGGCTCAGGGCGCCATCGACGGCTCCGATGAGCAGAACGCCGAGGCCGTGGCAAAGCACTTCGTCGCCGTTTCCACCGCACTCGAGAAGGTCGAGGCCTTCGGTATCGACCCCGCCAACGCCTTCGGTTTCTGGAACTGGGTCGGTGGCCGCTATTCCGTTGACTCCGCCGTGGGCCTGTCGCTGATCGTCGTGCTCGGCCCCGAGCGCTTCCAGCAGTTCCTCGAGGGCTTCCACGCCATCGACGAGTACTTCTGCAACACCCCGCTCGAGAACAACGCCGTCGCGCTGATGGGCCTGCTCAATGTCTGGTACGTCAACTTCTTCGGTTCCAAGAGCCACGCCGTGCTGCCGTACTGCCAGTACCTGCACCGCTTCCCGGCCTACCTGCAGCAGCTCACCATGGAGTCCAACGGCAAGCATGTCCGCTGGGACGGCAGCGCCGTGACCTCCGACACCGGTGAGATCTTCTGGGGCGAGCCCGGCACCAACGGTCAGCACGCCTTCTACCAGCTGCTGCACCAGGGCACTGTGGTGGTTCCGGCCGACTTCATCGCCTTCGCCAATACCGCCAACCCTGCGACCGATAGCGGTCAGGACGTGCACGAGCTGTTCCTGGGCAACTTCCTGGCCCAGACCAAGGCACTCGCCTTTGGCAAGACAGCCGACGAGGTTCGTGCCGAGGGCACGCCCGAACAGATCGTCCCGGCCCGTTGCTTTGAGGGCAACCGCCCGACGACCTCGATCTTCGGCGACACGCTGACCCCGTTTGCGCTCGGCGAGCTCATCGCCCTGTACGAGCACATCGTATTTGTCGAGGGCACGGTCTGGGGCATCGACTCTTACGACCAGTGGGGCGTTGAGCTGGGCAAACAGCTTGCCAAGCAGATCACCCCTGCCTTCCACGACGACGCCGCCAAGGCCGAGCAGGACGCTTCGACTCAAGCGCTTATCGAGTTCTATCGCGCGCATCGCAAGTAGTCGCTGCTGTTAACGCATCGCGCCTTATAGCCAGGGGCCCGTATCCCATCGGATGCGGGCCCCTTTGCTTTGCCGTGGCCCCGGGGCGCACGGCCTTTAAGGATCTTCGCCGGAGCGTCGCGTGCTGCGAGGGCCCTGCGTCTAGAGCTCGGCCTCCGCATGGTCTCGCTGCGCCTCGGGCAGCTCCCCGTAGAGCGGATGGTCTTCGAGCCTAAAGCGCTCGACCTGTTCGGGAGTGTGGCCGCGCACAAAGAGCCACGAGCGATCGATCGGCGTCGCCATGAGCGTGCTGGGCAGTGCGTCGGCGCGGTCGGAAAACACCCGGGCGCTCTCGGGATCCTGGAACGCCAGCACCAGATGCGTGTCGCAGTTGCCCATGATGGAGCGTGCGCGTGCCTCGCCATAGAGCGCATCGAGCTGGTTGGTCGACTGCAGCAGCAGCGTTGCCCAGATGTTGCGGCTTCGGATAATCGAGAGCACGTTGTCGATCTGGGGGATCTGCAGATTTGCGAAGTCATCGAGCATAAAGCGCACGGGCACGGGCAGGCTGCCGCCGGGTTGCCTATCGGCCTCACGAATGAGGCCCATAAACGCCTGCGAAATAAAGAGGCCGGTCAGCGGATCGAGATTGCGGTCAATATCGCTCACGGTTACAAACAGGGCGCAGGGGGTGTGTCCCATGGAAGCGAAGTCCACCTGATGGCACTCACGATAGAGCTGTGCCGCACCGTCGAATCCCAGACACATGACCTTTTCGGCAAGGATGCCGACGATGCTCGCGTGCATGCGCTCGGCATTTTGCGTAATGGCGTAGCGCCGCCATAGCGAGAGGGCATAGCTTTGGGGGTCGGTCGTGATCAGGTCGTCAAACAATCGGGCCGTGGCACCGTCCTGCAGGTGCTCGATCAGCTTGATGACCGAGCTGATCGTCTGCTCGTCGGCGGGTAGCTGTTCGGTGACGTAGGCGATAAGACACGACAGCAGGTTTGCCGCCGCATGATCCCAAAAAGGCTGGTTGTTGTCCTCGATGGGGCAGATGGCCTTTGCCACCGAGAGGATGTCCTGCTGGTTGGGCCTGCCGTCCGCCTTGCGGCGAATGTGCCTCAGGGGGTTGTAGCCGCAGCGCTCGATGCCGGGCGCAAGGGCCGGGACGGTGTTGAGGTCGGCGAAGTTGAGACATTGCACGCGGTAGCCGTGGGCTGCTAGCACGGGTCCCACTTCGCGACAGAGCGTGCCTTTGGTGTCGAGCACGATGTAGCTTGCGTTCATTTGCAGCAGGTTGGGCTTGAGGACGTTTCGGGTCTTGCCGGCTCCCGAGGGGCCGATCACAAGTGCGTTGTTGTTGAGTCCCGTTTGGCGGGTGTCGCAGGAAAGCGTTCGATCCTTGGCGAGGATGGTGGACGATGCGGACTCAGATGCGGCGAGGCGGCTGGCGAGGTTAGACATGGGCGACCTCCTTGGTGGTCGAGAGGATTTCGTGGGCAAAGCCGAGCTCGACGGCGCGCTCGGCCGAAAGGTAGGTGTCTTTTGCAGTGAGGGACTGGATGCGCTTGGGCGTGAGGCCGCTGCGGTCCGAGAGGATTTGCGTGAGGGTCTTGCGGGTCTGCATGAGACGCCGGCTGGTTTCCTGCAGCGCAAGTGCCGAGCCGCCTGCCCCCTGGGGGATCAGCGGGTCGTGAATCATGAGCTTTGCATGGGGCGCCATACGGCGATCGTCGCCGCCCATAAAGATCACGGCGCCCATGGACGCGGCGAATTCCAGGCAGACGGTGCGGATGGGGCACGATGCGAGGCGCATGGCGTCATAGATCGCAAGACCCGATCGCACGCTTCCGCCGGCGCTGGCGACAAATATGGTGATGGGGCGGCTGGGGTCGGTGGCATCGAGCAGGCGGATCTGCTGGCATAGGTCGTGGGCCATCGGGGTTTCGATGTTTCCCATGACGGAGAGCTCGCGACGGGCGAGCATCTCATCGTAAATGCTGGTGAGCGTGATGCCTCGGGCGGATTCACGCATGGTGAGGGGGCTGATGATGGGGGAATGATTGGTGTCCATGAGGACTCCTTTCTGTTGGTTGTGTTGTGGAATAGGATTGTTGCCCGCGGAGGGGCTGGCGGGCTACAGGGTTCGTCCGAGCCTGAGATCGAGCTCGGTTGTGGGGCAGGCTGCCTGTTCGTGCGGCTCGCAAGCGCCAAGGGCTCCAAAGCGATAGAGCGTTGCGGCGGGCGTGGTGTAGGCGAGCCGCAGCTGATGCTCGACAGGGGCACATCCGTCATTTTTGTAATGAGCCGCGTAGTACTGCGCGATGCTGGCGTTCATCTCGCTGCCATTGCGATGGCGCTCAAACTGGCGTCTGCAGGTCTCGATGATCTTTGCTACCGACTTGGGTGCCGTCGCGGGAACAAGGGCGAGATAGCCCTCAAATAGCTCGTTGATGCTCAGGAGGCACAGCAGGTCGATCAGCGTCCTTATGGCTGCTCCCTCGGCAGAAAAATGCGCGGTCATGCGGTTATATCGGTTGCGGTCGACGATGGCCGCATGGGGTCTTGGAGTTTTCTGCCCTGTGGTCCCGGGCTTTTGCCGCGCCTGTGTATTGAGCTCGACGTTGCAGCGCTTGAGGCCGTCCAACGGAAGGAACAGTGCGGTGCGCAGGGTGTTCCGCTTGCTTTCGAGTTCATGACGCTCGTCGGGTTCCCATTCGAGCTTGAGTTTCGTGTCGAGCGCCGTAAGCATATGGGCTAGGCAGCCTACGGTAAGAACGTACGAATCGTTGTCGCGTTTTGGGGCATAGGGGTCTGTCAGCTTGCGAATGTCGGGGTCGCCCATGATCTTTGTGCAGCGCTTCAGCAGTTGAGGGTGGTCGGCCAAGATCGTCGCGAGCGGTAGCGACGCGTAGTTCTTGATGGTCGCGGCGGCAAAGGCGGCGTCATATTCGTTTGCATATGCTCGCTCAATGCGGGCATCCAGAATGCTTTTCTTATCGCCGTCTTCAGCGTGGTGGTTTGTCATAGCTTCTCCAATCGGTTGATGTTCGTGCTGTTTGTTGATGTGTTGGTTGTCGTGAGTGATGTGCTTGCCGTGGGTGATGTGCTGACGTTGGGGTGCTATGCGGTTTTCAATGAGCCCGTGAGGCAGTTGCTGCAGGGGCGGGATGGAACGGCCCATGCAAGGCGGAAGGCATCGTGCTCAAAATCGAGACAGCAATGCCCTGGGTGCCTCACATGTGGCAGTTACCTCATTAAGTTGTCATTGCGTTTGGGGTTGTACTTTGCCGATCTTCTTTCTCTTACACGCTAAAAACTGAAATTTCATATGCTCGATCTACTTAAAACCGCAACGGCGGTCTTTTATCAACTTATATGTCGGAACGCGTCTTTGCAAGTACTTTTTTGCGTTTGTTTCAAATGGGGTGGTTTTGCAACCGTCACGCGCCACGCTATGCGAACGTGCCCCTTTTCTGTTGTCGGTCGGATACGATGAGTCGCGTGACGTCGTCAGAGGTCGAATTCGACCGCTAACGACGTTGTGCAGCTCATCATTTCTGGTCGCAAACAGTAAAGGGGCGTGAGGGTGTATTGAGGGGGGATGTCTTGCTGTCGGCATCCGCGTGCGGTGCCATTCGCTGTCTGTAAATATACGTTTACAGCTAATTTCATACCACTTGTCGGAATGCGCACGCTGTCCTTGTATGTCGGGCGTACATTGAACGTGGTTTTTCGCGTGAAACCACGAATCGGTTGTCAGTCCTGAACAAGGAGGCCCAGCATGACACTTGCCAAACCCATCAATAAATACATCGACTATATCGATGCCCCCGAGGACACGTTTGAGCAGTATGTCGAGAAGGCGTTAAAGTACAACTTTCGCTGCGTATTTGCGAACCTTCAGGAGTACGAGACGGGCCGCGCCATGCTCGAGGGCTCTGACATCATCCTTGCCGGCGCCATCGACTTTCCCCAGGGCACTATGACGCTTGAGGAGAAGCTTGCGAGGTTTGAGGAATACGCTGCGTGTGGCTTTACCGAGATTGACTACGTTTTGAATCAGGGGTCGATCGAGAACCGCGATTTTGATGCCATCGAGCGCGAGATGACTACCATTGCTGATTTTTGTCGCGCGCATGGCATCACTGACAAGGTAATCGTCGAGATGTGCAAGCTGGACGGCGACGACGCCGCCAAGCGCCGTGTATGCGAGATCGCGCTGGAGGCCAAGCCGGGATTCCTTAAGACATCGACCGGCAGAAGCTTTGGCGGTGCTAAGCTCGAGGACGTGCGGCTGATGCACGAGGTGCTCGGCGATGCCGTGGCAATCAAGGCGGCGGGCGGTATCCATAATTACGAAGAGGCTTGCGCATTCATCGAGGCCGGCGCCAGCGCGTTAGGCGCATCGGCGGGCATCGCGATCGTCGAGGGCGCACCGACGGATGAGCGTCGCTAGCAGACGTATTTGACCTGAGCGATAAAGCTTCACGACCACACGCCGTTCATGTTCGAGACAATATGACTTTTTGCCCGTTGTAAACGGAGTCGCGATGGGTGTTCTGTATGATGGCTCAGACAAGGTTGTTCAATGACAGGGAGGCATATATGGCAATCAAAGCCATCGCGATGGATATCGACGGTACGCTCACCAACGATCAGAAAGTGATTAGCCCGCGTACGCGCGAGAAGCTGCTCGCGGCGCAGGAGTCGGGCATTAAGCTCATCTTGGCTTCGGGCCGTCCCGCATGGGGACTGCACGCCTTGGCGCAGGAGCTCGACCTTCAAAACCATGACGGTCTGCTGGTTGCCTTTAATGGCGCGCATGTGGTCGACGCTCAGACCGATGAGGTCCTTTTTGACCAGGCTATGCCGGCTGACGAGCTGCACCGTCTGATTGATCACCTGCGTAATTTTGACGTGATCCCTATGATTTCGCTCGGTCGCGATTTGCATGTCGTGGATTCGTATCACTGCATGATCACGCTGCCTGACGGCTCGCAGAAAAACATCGTCAAATACGAGCGCGATGCGTGCGATCTTAAGATTCGCGAGGTGGAGAGCCTGCATGAGGTCGCTGATGCTTATCCCGTGGACAAGCTGCTGACGGCGGGCGATCCGGCCTACCTGCAGGCGCATTACGAGGAGATGTATGCGCCCTTTAAGCAGACGCTTTCGGGCATGTTTACGGCCGACTGGTACTTTGAGTACACGGCGCCCGGTATCGACAAGGCCCGCGCACTCGAGGGTGCCCTGCCCAAGCTCGGCATCGATGCCAGTGAGGTCGTATCGTTTGGCGACGGCCAGAACGACAAGTCCATGATTGAGTGGGCCGGCACCGGTGTTGCCATGGGCAACGCCGTCGATGAGGTTAAGGCAGTTGCCCAGATGGTGACCGCCAATAACAACGAAGACGGTATTGCGGTGGCGCTGGATAAGCTGCTGGGTTAGAATCGCCGATTAATGCATGGCTCGGGCGCCTGCTTGCGGGCGTCCTTTTGTTAGGGAGGGTGCCGTGTCCGCATTTCCGTTCGACGCCGTTATCTTTGACATGGACGGCGTCATTGTCGATACCGAGTATTACTACTTGGGCGAGACTGCCGCGTTTGCCAAGGAGCTTGGGCTTAATCTGACTCAAGAGGAGTTGAATGGGCAGGTCGGTACCTCGCATCAGTTCTTCCTGCATATGCTGGTCGATTGGTTTGAGCGCGCCGGTAAGGGACACTTCACTGGCGAGGAGGCGTTGGCCCGTTGGGACGAGTGGGCGCATAAGCGTCCGCGTGACTATCAGGCTTTGATTAACCCAGGCGCCGTGGATACGATTCGAGAGCTGCCGCGCCGTGGCGTTCGCGTGGCGCTTGCCAGCTCGTCTCCCATGGTTAGCATCGAGGAAGTGCTCAACGCATGCGGGCTGTCTGATGCCTTTGAGTATGTGGTGAGCGGCGAGCAGTTTAAGGAGAGCAAACCCGAGCCCGACATCTACCTGCATGCGCTGGACCTGCTGGGGCTGCCCGCGAATCGTTGCTGCTGCGTTGAGGATTCCGTTCCGGGCATTACCGCGGGTAAGCGAGCCGGCCTGACGGTCATTGCCAAGCGCGAGGAACGCTTTGGCTTTAGCCAGGATGCCGCGGACAAGATTATCGACCAGCTGCCGGAGCTGCTCACGCTTTCTTAGGAGCGCGGTAGTTGCGCGTTTTTCGGGTCAGATGAGTAAATACCCGACATTTTGGTGCGGCAGCAAGCATACTTTATGCTAATGCGGGCTTAAGGGCTTGTTGAATGCCCTTGAGCCCGCTTTTGACTTAATTGTGCTGGGAGAGGGTATATGCCACCGACTGAAGGGCTAACTGACGGTAAAGCAGCGATACCGCTGTACCAACAGGTCATTGATATCATTAAAAACGAAATCAACTCCGGCGCCTACAAGGCAGGCGCGCGGATACCCAACGAATTCGAATTGGCTGAGAGCTATAAAGTTGGCCGCGTTACCGTGCGACGCGCTATTGAGGAGCTCGTCCAGCAGGGCTATCTAACGAAGCGACAGGGGAAAGGCACGTTCGTCAATGCCCCCAAGCTCAAGCGCAAGATTCGCCAGAAGGATGACGTCCAGAGTTTTTCGGACGCATGCTGCGTTAACGGAATGGAACCGGGGGCGTGTGTCATTTCGAGAAAGATACTGCCGGCGGATTCTACCGAAGCACAGTTCTTTGGTGTTCCCGTTGGAACTGACTTGATTTGCGTCGAGCGTGTGCGTACTGCCGATGGCGTCCCCGTCATGCTTGAGAACAACATATACGTTTACGAGGACAACGCCTATCTATCAACGGCGCCTCTATCTAACCAATCCATTTTTGAGTTCGTGCGCAACCAGACTGGCCGCATGCCCGCGTTTACCGACCCGTGCACGCTCGAGATCGCGTGCGCATCGCCCGAGGTCGCTCGGTTGCTGGCGGTTCCCGTTGGCGAACCCTTGTTTTATATGGAAGCCTTCTTTTTCGATGAGCAACGGCGGCCGTTTATCATCGGTCGTCAGCGGATCGTTGGGTCTCGCTACGTTTTTGACATCTAGGACATTGCGAATGGAAGCGCCCGGTGGATCATCTCACCGGGCGCTTCCATACCGTTCACGGCGCGAACGCGACCGTTCAACCGCGTTGCGGCAATCAGTTTGAAATTATCTTGATGACGGGAAAAGCTGCTGGTAATCTATAGAACGTCATAGAACGTTTGCCTTGCGCAGGCGTTGAAACGAGATGTGATGCAGTCTCGAGTTCTTTGGAGGTATCTATGTCAGATACGAAGGCGAAGAAGACAAACAGACGTTTTAAGTTCAAATTACCGCATGTCTATACGATCATGTTCTTGCTGATCGTTGTCTTTGCGGTTCTGACTTGGATCGTTCCCTCTGGTCAGTATCAGCGCAAGACGATTTCAACAGCGGCGGGCGAGCGTGAAGTCGCCGTTGCTGGAACCTATGAACAGGTCGATAAGAACTACACCGATTCAGAGACCGGCGAGACCATCAATCTGGGCCAGGATATCTTCGCGGTCCTGCAAGCGCCCACCAAGGGTATCCAAGAGGCTGCCGACGTCGTTGCGTTCGTCTTATTGATTGGCGGATCGTTCGCAATCATCACCAAGACCAACGCTTTGAATGCCGGCATGAGCCGTGTGATTAAAAAGCTCAAGAACAAGGATATCCTCATCATTCCCATCACGATGACGTTGCTGTCTATTTGCGGCACTACGTTTGGTATGTCTGAGGAAGCCCTGCCGTTCTACGCCATCTTCATTCCCATCATGATGGGTATCGGTTATGACTCGATGACGGCATTCATCATCTGCTTCCTTGGTCCAAACCTGGGATATTGTGCTTCGACCATCGACCCGTTTAATGTTTTGATCGCCCAGGGCATCATTGGCATCGAGGGTAATCCGCAACTGTGGCTGCGCGCCGTTTCTTGGGTCATCTTCACTGCCGTCGGTATCGCATGGGCCATGCGCTACGCCATGCGCGTCAAGAAAAATCCCGAGTCGTCCATTACGTACGAGGACGATAAGCTCAAGCGTGTTGAGTTTTCCGTGACCGATGCCTCCATCGAGGAAGAGTTCACTACCCGTCAGAAGCTCGTGCTTATCGATTTTGCCTGCGGTATGGGCATTATCGTCTGGGGTCTTGTTACCCAGGGCTGGTACATGAATGAGATTTCCGCCGTGTTCCTTGGCATGGGCTTGCTTGCCGGTATCTTGGGCGGCCTTGACCAGCAGACGATCGCCGAGGAGTTCGTTAAAGGCATTGCCGACTTTGCGTACGCCGCCATTGTTATCGGTATCGCTCGCGGCATCTTGGTCATTGCAGAGGGTGGCATGATCATCGACACCATCCTCCAGGCGCTCGCTACTGCGCTCGCCGGTGCACCCGCCGCCGTCTACACCACGTTTATGTATATCGTCCTTGGCCTGCTCTCTTTGCTGGTTCCCTCGAGCTCTGGACTTGCGGCGCTCACCATGCCCGTCATGGGTCCGCTGACCGAGCTTATGGGCCTCAATCCCGAAGCCGCTGTTACCGCGCTCCAGTTTGCTAATCAGACCATTAACACCATCAGTCCCGTGGCGGGCATGACGGTTGCCGGCCTTGCCGTGGCAAAGATCTCGTTTGGTCAATGGTGGAAGACCATTTGGAAGTTCTTCATTTTCATGGTCGTCTTTGGCCTGATCGTAACGGCAATCTCTGGCATGCTTCCGGTGTAGGTGGTTGTGATGTCTGATCGTTTAACGGTCCTGACGTCTAAGAGCGTCTTTACCGGTACGGGGGACCTGCCGTTTGAAGGTTTCGTAGCGGTCCGTGGCAATCGAATTGAGGCGGTTGGCACCAAGTGTGAGGCAACTTCGTATTTGACCCAGGCGGACGAGGTAGTTGACCTGGGCGACCGCACTGTCATGCCTGGCCTGATCGATGTGCATACCTTCTATACAGGTTGGGCGCTGCGGACGTTGGGGTCTGATCTGTCCGGCATCGCTGATGCCAAAGAGGCCGTGTCGCTCTTGCGTGCATGGAAAGAAGATCATCCGGATTGCGCGGCGGCTTTTGGCCACAACCTACCCGAAACGTTGGCATCGGATGCCGAGAACGCAAATACGGCGGCTGTGTTTGATGATTGTTTTGGCGATATCCCCGTCGTCTGCTTTACACCGGGTGCGGAGACCTGCGTTCTCAATGCTGCCGCCAGTGCGCGATATGGCTTTACACCTCAGGCATGCTATGCCGAGAAGATCTGGCGTATAATGAGCGATTTCCTCGCGCTGCCCGAGGTGCGTGCGGGGTATTCGGACTACATGAGCATGCTCAACGAGCGCGGCGTTACCGCCATCAAGGAGATGGCGTTTGATGACTACTACGGCTTTGCCGACGAAATGGCTCGCCGTGAGGAATCTGGCGAGCTGACGGTTCGCGTCTCTATGATGTCGCAGCCGGTGGGTGCCGGTGCAAATCTGGCATATGCCCGCGAGGCGCGAGAGCGCTTTCGGGGACCGTTCGTTCGTTTTTCTGGCTTCAACCGTATGACCGATCGCGGCGTATGGGTGGGGCTTGCAGAGATGATAGACCCCTATGAGGACACGGCCGATGCGGGCGCTGCCGGCAAGACGGTTGTCGAGGAGCCAGAGTGGGATCTGATTGAGAACGAGCTGCGTGCAATTGATGCTGACGGCTTCCGATATTCTTTGCATTGCCAGGGCGATGGCGCCGTTCGTCGCACCGTGGCGCTCTATGCCTCGCTGCCTCGAGACGAGCATGGACGGATGCTTCGCCGCCATGCGATTACCGATCTCGAGAACTCTGACCCGACCGATCTTGTCGAGTTTGGCAAGTTAGGTGGAATTTGCGAGGTCTATCCGCAGATTCTGACGCTGGACCGGCGCGAGGATTGCCTGTCGATGATGCGTCGACAAATTGGCGAGACGCGACTTTTGCACAGCTGGAATCGCCGCGGCATGGAAGATTCCGGATGCACGGTGTGCTGTGGAACGGATTTGCCGCTGTTGATTCCGAGCCTGGGCGAGTCAATCTACAGCGCGTGCGGCGGATTCTTCGCCGACGGACTGCCCGTGAATGAGGTCAACACGCTGACGCTTGTCGAGCTCTTGCGCGCTTGGACTGCCGGGGGCGCGTACGATCTGATGCGCGAAGATGAGCTGGGTACGCTCGAGGTCGGCAAGCTTGCCGATATCTGCGTACTCGATCGGGATGTGTTTGACCTCGATTATCGCGACGCACGCGATCTTGCGGTCGATATGACGATGTCGGACGGACAAATCGTGTTCGATCGAAATAAGGAGGCATAAGATGTCTGAATCCAAGCCGACGCTGCGCCGCGAACAGATTGCGGGCATGAATATCCACTACATCATGTGGTCGCTCGATTACTTCCTTGATGTGCAGCAGCGCTTGGGCTTTGAGTCCATTGAGCTGTGGTGCGCAGAGCCGCATGTGACGCTCGACCATACGGGCTACTTTGAGGCTGAGGTCCTGGCGAAAAAGGCTGCAGACCGTGGGCTTAGGTATCGTACTCTGTGCCCCGAGAATGTTGTCTATCCTTGGCAGTACTGCGCACGCAAGCCGCTGCATGAACAACGCAGCCTGGCGTACTTTAAGCACGGCATTGAGCTTGCCGAGGTACTTGGGTGCGACCGTATGTCCATCAACTCGGGCTGGGGCGACTGGGACGAGGACCGCGAGGAAGCCTGGAAGCGCAGCCGCGAGCACTTGTCCATTCTGGCGGAGTATGCCGGCGAGCACGGTCTGGTGCTTACGATGGAAAGCCTGCGTCCCGAGGAGAGCAACCTTGTGACGACGGTTTCCGATGCGAAGCGCATGATTGACGAGGTCGCGAGCCCGTACTTACAACCCATGGTTGATACAACCGCGATGGGCGTTGCAGGCGAGACACTCGAGGACTGGTTTGCCGCCTTTGGTGATGGGGCAATTCACGAGATGCACTTTATCGACGGTGACCCGTATGGCCATCTGGTGTGGGGCGATGGCAAGCACGATATGGACGCCTTCGTCGCCACACTCAACGCCCATGGTTTTGACGGCATGCTGGGCCAGGAAATCACGGACGGTCGTTACTACGATGACCCGGCCGCGGCAGATGCCAAGAACATGGCCGCATTCGAGAAATATCTGATTGACTAAAACAACTATCGGCTACGCAACCAACGTCATTGATTGCGGGTCAAATAAGAAAGGAACTGGATATGAACGCACACGATCTGATCAAAGAGGCAATTGCCGAGAAGGGCAAGTTCGACAGCGTCTACTGGATTGCTTGCGGTGGCTCCATGATCGATTTGATCCCGGCTCATGAGCTTCTGCAGCGCGAGGCAACCACCTTCACTTCGTATATCTATACCGCACGTGAATTCGACATTATGCGTCCGCGTCGTCTGGGCGAGAAGTCCCTGGTCATCGCTTGCAGCCACAGTGGCAATACCCCGGAGGTCGTCGAGGGCTGCGAGATTGCCCTTGCCGCCGGCGCTACGGTGATCGCCCAGACCGACAACGCTGGATCCAAGATCGACTCCGGCAAGTGGACCACGTGGGTCTACCCATGGGGCGAGGGTGTGCCGCAGGCCGAGGTCCCCGCTGGCATTTCGCTGTCGCTTGCGGCAGAGCTGCTCGATCAGCAGGAGGGCTACGCCGATCTTGCCGATATGTATGCCGGTATCGCCGAGATGGATAAGATTCTTCCCCCGGCACGTGAGAAGGTAAATGCCGAGCTGGGCGATCGTTTTGCCAAGCTTTGCCAGGAGCACGAGTTCTTCTATATTCTGGGCAGCGGTCCCAACTTTAGCCAGACCTACGGTTTCGCTATCTGCTCTCTTATGGAGATGCAGTGGCAGCACTGCAGCTACATCCACTCTGCCGAGTACTTCCATGGCCCCTTCGAGGCTACTCAGGATGGCGTTTTTTACTTCCTGCAGATGGGCTCCAGCGAGTGCCGTGCTATGGACGAGCGCGCCCTGGCGTTCCTTAAGACGCATACCGATACGCTGATGGTGCTCGATGCCAAGGAGTACGGTATGGAAGCCGTGCCGGCGAGCGTCCGTGCCTATCTGGACCCGGTGCTGTTCTACGCCATGAACTGCGAGCTGCGTGCCGCACGCGGCAAGGTGTTTGATCACGATCCCGATTTCCGTCGCTATATGGGTGTTGTCGAGTACTAGAAGGGACAAAGGCCATGGCATTTAACGTTAACGCGCTCGGATTTGGCGACAACGTCGTCGATCGCTACGAGCATATCCACACCATGTATCCCGGCGGCAATGCGGTGAACTTCGCCGTTTATGCCAAGAAATGCGGTGCCGCACGCTCCGCATACATGGGCATTTTTGGCAATGATGCCGCTGCCGAGCATGTCATTGCAAGCCTCGAGGATGAGGGTATCGAGCTTGACAAGTGCGAGCAGATGATTGGCGAGAACGGAGCGGCTCGCGTGACCGTCGTTGACGGTGACCGTGTCTTCCTTGGCTCCAACGAGGGCGGTATCCGTGGCGATGCGCGCTATGTCCTCGATCGCTTTGACCTTGCGTACATGAAGCAGTTCGATGTGGTTCATTCGGGCAACTATTGCTTTACCGAGCGCGAGCTGCCCAAGTTGAAGGCTGCGGGCGTCACGGTCTCTTTTGACTTTTCGGACGACTCTACCGACGAGTACTACGAGCAGATTGCGCCCTACGTCGATTTCGCCTTCTTTAGTGCGGCGGATGCCGCGAGTGAGGACGAGATCCGCGAGCGTCTGGCATGGGTGAAGGGCTTGGGTCCGCGTTTTGTGTCGGCTACGGCGGGCGCCGAGGGCTGCATTGCTTACGACGGCGATCGTTATTACCGCCAGCTGGCTAAACCGGTAACGGACATGAAGGACACCATGGGGGCGGGCGACTCGTTCCTTACCTCGTTTTTGATGTGCTATCTCGATTCCGCCAAGCGTGGTGAAGATGGCGCCGAGGCCATCGAGCGCGCGCTCGACTTTGCTGCCGGGTTTGCCTCGACCGTGTGCGGCATGGAAGGCTCTTGGGGCCACGGAGCACCAATCGTCGAATAGCCGAGCGGTCCCGGGGAGGTGCAGGCGCCTCCCCGGGACCCGGTGTGCAAAAAATGCCAAATATGAGTACTGTGACTAATTTAGTCGCAGCAAAATCAACCCCTTCAGACGTGATTTGAGCGTCTGGAGGGGTTTAAGATTTGCGAAAACGCAGGATGAATGACTGTAAAAGCTTTAATTAGCGGACAATCGAGGATTATTCTGGCGGTTGGAAAGTTAAAAGAAATGTATCCATTCCGGTAGCAGTATTCATATTTGGCATTTTTTGCACACCAGGGGTTAGCGAAGGTCAAAAACAGAGCGCGCATTTGTTAAAACTATCGACTCGATGCGCTTTGCGTCGCAGTTTTTGAGCGAGGTGATGCGTTCTGAGGTCCTTGTGAGCGACCTGATGAGCGACTGCGTGCTTGTTTCTGTGTTTGGCTCGGCCGGCGCATCGGTCTCGAGCAGTAGGCGGTCGAGTGGAATCTGTCGTGCGTATTCGCGACCGCGCTTGGTCGCGAGCATGCGTTCGTTGACGGAAAAATAGCAGCCCGCATTACGCGCGCGGGTGAGTTCGTCCGAAGTGCCGCTAAACCAGTGGAAGATGATAGCGGGGGAGTCGGGGTTTGGGATGAGTAGTCCATGCGATTCGAGGACGTCCAGTACGGCTCCTGCCGAACGAACGGCGTGAATTGATATCACGCGCCCGGTAAGAGGATGCTGCACGAGCGCATCGCAGAGCCGGTTAAGTGCCTGTATTTGTAGCGGCTCACTTCCAGCAAAGCGCGCGGAAAAGTCGAGTCCGACTTCGCCGATGTAGCGTTCTTGGGCAGCAACTTCGCAAAGCAGATTGACTTCGGCAAAACCGCAGTGGCCATCGGCGAGCCACCAGGGGTGAAGCCCAACGCCGGCGATGATGCCCGGGTGGCGACGAGCGCGCTCGTTTGCGGCCGAAAAGTCGCGTGGATCGACGTCGCAATCAAATAGACCCAAGCCCAGCGCCGTTGCCTCATCGGCAACGGCGTCCGGGTGGGCCATTAAATCAAGATGGCAGTGTGCATCAAATAACCGGGGCTCCATCTCGGTGCGCTCCGCTAGTCTAGGCGCTGGCCATCGGCGCGCACGCGCTCGATGCCGCGACCGCTGATCTGGCGGATAACCTCGCCGGCGATCATCTGACCCATGATGGGCGGCATAAAGCTGGCGGTTCCCAGCTCGGTGCGCTCGTGGATGTTGGAAGGATCGCGGGGCTGTGTCTTAACCGATTCCTCGCAGCTAAACAGTACATGCAGGCTCTTGATTCCGCGCTTCTTGCATTCTTTGCGCATAATGCGGCTCATGGGGTCACGTACCGTATCGAAGATGTCGGCAAAGCGGAGGCACTCGGGATGGAGCTTGTTGGCCCCGCCCATGGAGCTAACCAAACGAATGTCGTGGTCCTGAGCATATTTGGCAATGGTGAGCTTGGCCGAGATGGTGTCGATGGCGTCGACGACGTAGTCGAGCTTGCCGTCCGTCTGCTCCAAAACGCTCGCAAAGAACTTGTCGATGTTGTCGCTCAGCAAGTATTCAGTTCGCTTGATAACGGTTGCGGCGGGATTGATATCGCGAATCATGGCTTCCATCACGTCTACCTTGCGCTTGCCGACGGTGCTGTGAAAGGCGATGGCCTGGCGATTGATATTGCTGGGCGCGATGATGTCCTTGTCCAGAATGACGAAATGACCAATGCCGCCGCGGGCAAGTGCCTCGCAGCAGTTAGAGCCCACGCCTCCGCAGCCGAGTACCAGCACCGTGGCGTTGGCGAGTTTATTAAGTGCCTCGCGGCCCATGATGATCTCGAGCTTGGTGTCGCGTGTCTCGATGAGAGTTGCGGCTGTGGTTTCGGCCATAGACATCCTCCGATGGGGAAGCGAATCGTGTTTTAGCTATCGCCATTATAGGTATTATTACGATTCCATTTGAACCCTTGGGGTTTGTTGAAATGGGATCGGGATTCGCATAAGATTGAAGCAGATGGCGCCCGTTGCCGCGGGTTAGCCAACTCCAAAACACGTTTGTAGCGTGAGAAGTGGCCGTCTTCGCATTACGCGGGGGCGGCTATTTTTTGAGTGTAAGATTAGATAATTAGACAAACATCTAAATATTGAGTATAGTGTGCACGTCATGAGAGATGATGAGAGGAGGTCTTATGCCGGGAGAGGGTTTTAAGGCGCTTGCCGATCCAACGCGACGGCGCATTTTGGAGTTGCTGCGCGAGGGCAATTGCACGGCGGGGGAGCTTGCCGAGCATTTTGATATCAGTAAGCCGTCGCTGAGCCATCACTTGGCGACGCTCAAAAACGCCGGGTTGGTGACCGACGAGCGCCATGGCCAAAACATCGTATACAGCTTAAACACCACCGTCATGCAGGATTTAATTGGCTGGTTTATGGGCTTTACAAACACTGAAGGTGATAAGGATGAATAACGAAAACAAGGGCATTCACCCCACGGGGGTATCGTCGCGCGTGTGGATTGCGCTGGTCGCTCTGTGCGTCGCCAATGTCGTAGCGCACCTCATGGTGATGCCGAGCTTGCCTGCGCAGATTCCCACGCACTGGGGCGCGAACGGCGCCGTCGACGGTTGGGGTCCTAGCTGGATGGCCTCCGCGCTCGGCGTGCTGCCTCTGGCGCTTCTCGCAATGTTCTGCGTGGTGCCGCGCATCGACCCCAAAGGTGAGGCGTATCGAACCTCGGGCAAGTTCTACCAGGGCTTCGTAATCGCCTTCACCTTGTTCATGTGCGCCATAAGCTGGCTGGGAGAGCTTACGGTCTGGGGCGTGGTGCCGGCGGTCGGTTCGGTTAACGTGCTGATTTCCGGTGTTGTCGGTTTGCTGTTCATCGGCGTAGGCAACTACTTGCCGCGTGTGAAGCAGAACTATACGCTCGGTATCAAGACACCTTGGGCGCTTGCCGATCCCGAGAACTGGCGCCGTACGCAGCGTTTTGGCGGTGCCTGCTTTATGGTGCTGGGTATTGGCCTGATTGTGATGGGCGTGGCAGGCAGCGTGCTTTCGAGTGAAGTCGTCGCCGCGGTGATTGCGGCTCTGGCGTTTGGTTCGGTTGGAGCCGTCTACGTCTACTCGTATCTGTTGTGGCGCAAATCGCAGCGAGCCGCTCGTTAAGGTTGCGGAAAACTAGCGTACGCAGTTCATAGTATGTTCCGGGGGACTTTTCCCAGGTAGTATTAGGGGGTGTGGGCAACCATGCCCCTTTTTCGTTAAGTTTCAGAGCTGGTTTCCTCATTTCGTTTCCACTAAAACGAAACAAGAATAGGGAAACAGCAGGTAGAAAGGATAGAACAGACATATGGCGGAGTTTATCTACCAGATGTATCAGGCTCGCAAGGCCCATGGCGACAAGGTAATCCTTGACGACGTGACCCTGAGCTTCTACCCCGGTGCCAAGATCGGCGTCGTGGGTCCCAACGGCATGGGCAAGTCGACCCTGCTCAAGATCATGGCCGGCATCGAGGAGGTCTCCAACGGCGATGCCAGGCTCACCCCCGGCTACACCGTGGGCATCCTGCAGCAGGAGCCGCCGCTCGATGACGACAAGACCGTCATCGAGAACGTGCGCATGGCGTTTGGCGATATGATCGCCAAAGTCGATCGCTTCAATAAGATCGGCGAGGAGATGTGCGACCCGGATTGCGACATGGACGCCCTCATGGCCGAGATGGGCAAGCTCCAGGACGAGATCGACGCCGCCGACGGCTGGGATATCGATTCCAAGCTCGGCCAGGCCATGGACGCCCTGCAGCTGCCCGATTCCGACATGCCGGTCAACGTACTTTCCGGCGGCGAGCGCCGTCGCGTGGCCCTGTGCAAGCTGCTGCTCGAGGCTCCCGACCTGCTGCTGCTCGACGAGCCCACGAACCACCTGGACGCCGAATCGATCCTGTGGCTCGAGCACTTCCTGCACAACTACCAGGGCGCGGTGCTTGCCGTCACGCACGATCGCTACTTCCTGGATAACGTTGCCGAGTGGATCTGCGAGGTCGACCGCGGTCACCTTTATCCCTACAAGGGCAACTACTCCACGTATCTGGAGACCAAGGCCGCCCGTATCGAGGCGCAGGGCAACCGCGACGCCAAGCTCGCCAAGCGCATGGAGGCCGAGCTCGAGTGGGTACGCAGCTCGCCCAAGGCTCGCCAGGCCAAGAACAAGGCCCGTCTGGCTCGTTACGAGGAGATGGAGGCCGAGGCCCGCGCAAGCCAGAAGCTCGACTGGACCGACATCCGCATCCCCGTGGGCCCGCGTCTGGGCAACAAGGTGCTCGAGGCTCATCACCTGCACAAGGAGTTCGATGGCCGTGTGCTCATCGACGACCTATCGTTCACCCTGCCGCGCAACGGTATCGTGGGCGTCATCGGCCCCAACGGTGTGGGCAAGACCACGCTGTTCAAGACCATCGTGGGCCTGGAGCCGCTGACTTCGGGCGAGCTCGAGGTGGGCGAGACCGTCAAGATCTCCTATGTCGATCAGAACCGTTCCGGCATCGACCCCGATAAGAACCTGTGGGAGGTCGTCTCGGATGGCCTGGACCACATGATGGTCGGTGAGACCGAGGTTCCGAGCCGTGCTTATGTGGCGAGCTTTGGCTTTAAAGGCCAGGACCAGCAGAAGCGCGCCGGCGTACTCTCCGGTGGCGAGCGCAACCGTCTGAACTTGGCGCTTACGCTCAAGCAGGGCGGCAACCTGCTGCTCCTCGACGAGCCCACGAACGACCTCGACGTCGAGACGCTGTCCTCGCTCGAAGCGGCACTGCTCGAGTTCCCGGGCTGCTCGGTGGTCATTAGCCACGACCGTATGTTCCTGGACCGCGTCGCCACGCACATTCTGGCGTGGGAGGGCACCGACGAGAATCCGGGCAACTGGTATTGGTTTGAGGGCAACTTCGAGGCCTATCAGGCCAACCGCATCGAGCGCCTTGGCGAGGACGCAGCCCAGCCGCATCGTATCCACCGTAAGCTGACGCGCGACTAGATCGTTACGCGGTTTTCCAAACCGCGTAACTGCTCGACGCTGCGCGGGTCGCAAGCACCCCATCTTGCCGTTCAAGCCGTCGCTCGCGTACCGAAGTACGCGTCGCTCCTCTTTCACGGCAACCTGGGGCACTTGCGGCCCGCTCGCTGTTGGTTACGCAACATCAACAAATAAAAACGGCTCAAATCCTGATTTGGATTTGAGTCGTTTGTCGTTACTGCTCGGGTTCTTCGACTTTATCGATGGCCCAGGTGGATCCGAGGCCACCGGTGGTATTGCGGCGGATGCGCACGGTAACCTCGCGGCGCTCGCCGGCCTGCGTGTAGCGCAGGGGGAAGCTTGCGCGGTTTCGCGCGGCCTCGATGGTACCGCGCTCGCGGGCGATCCAGTAGTACTCGCCGACGATGCCGAGGGTATCGGCGCCGTAGGGGAGATAGGTCGACAGCTGGTGTAGCAACGGACCGGGGCAGAAGACCTCGGTTGCGAAATCGACGGGGGAGTCCTCGGGGATGGCGGGCGCTGCAGGTGCGGGGGTTGGGGCCGCTGCGGGTGCCGGAGCCGGTGCCGGTGCGGGAATTTGGTCGCAAGCAGAGGTGGGCACGGATTCGATGACGGGTGCGGGCTCCGGCGTCGCCTCCGGCTTGATTGTGGAATCTGCGGGCTTCACGGTGACGGGCGCGTCTGCAGCTGCAGCTTCAATCTCAACCTGCGTTGCGTTCTCGTTCTCGATGCTCGGCTTTGTCTCGACCGGCGTGGAAGCCATGGTGGTGATGCCGGCGTTGGCGTTCTCGGGGTCATAGACGACCGTAAGCGAGATGGCAGGCCGCGGCGTCTCGGGCTCCGGCGTCGACTCGGTAGCGTCTTGATCGTCGGGCTCGTCGGGCTGTTCATCCTCGGCCTCGTCGCCAAAGATATCGCTGTTTTGGAACGCAGACGTCTCGGGTTGGTTAGCGGCTTCTTCGGTTGTCGACTTGGGAGCCTCGTTGAGCCCCGCAGTGGCTTCCTGCTCTGACATAACTTCGGGATCGGTCGTGGCGGCGATTTCGGTTCTGGCTTCTGCCGTCACCTCGATAGCGACTTCGATCTCTGTCTCGGGCTCGGGCTCCGGCACAGCTTCAGCCACGGGTTCGGGTTCGGGCTCAGGAAGTTTAACGTGCTTGGGGCGCACGGCCTTGAGGTCCTTCTCACCGCGCTTTTTCTTTTTGTAGGACTGCTTGGCGCCCTTGGCGGTCTTGGGCTTGTCCTCGCCCTTGGCAAGCGCAGCATCCCAGGCCTCGTTGGCGATGACGGTGGCATACAGGCGGCCGCCTTTAAAGACGGTCAGCTTAATGCAGTCGTTAAGTTCCTCGAGCAGCTCGCGCGTGGACTCAAAGCCCAGGTCATAAGCAGTCATGTCGCCTGCGGCGAGCGCCTCCTCGACCTGCGTCATAAACGTTTGCTTGCCGCATCCAATCGCATCGCGTAGCAGGCGATACAGATAGATGTGGTTGCCCAGCGAAAGCGTGGGCCTAACTATTGTCTTGCTCATGGCAAATCTCCTCTTTACACATGTAAAGCATCTTACCATCGCATAGCGTTCGCCATGGCGGCGCCCAAGGCAAACGGGCGCGAACCGCTGTCGATTCGCGCCCGTTATACAGGTCGGTTATCTATGAGAGGCAAATGTGCTTAGTTGCCCGATGCCGTGCCTTGGCTCGAGTTGTCAGATGCCGTGCCGGACGCGGTTCCGCTCGAGCTGTTCGAGCTGTTGGTGTTGCTGCTGTCTGTTGTGCCCGTTCCCGACGTGGTGTCGCTCGTCTGGCCGCCCGTGCTCGGCTGCGAACCGTCAGTCGTTTGGCTTGAGTCGGTCGTGCCGGACGGCGTGCTGCTGTTGGCCGTAGAGGAATCGGTGCCCTGCGATTGGTTTTGGGCGTTCGAGGACGAATTGGCAGAGGTAGAACTGTCTTGCGTATCGTCCGTCTGTGCCTGCTGATCCTGCGACTGGGTGTTGCCATTTGCATCGCTCTCGGTCGTGCGCGACGACAGGATTGGCTCGGGACGCTCGCCCAGACCCTCACCGGCAGTGGTGATAAGGATGGCGCCGGCGCAGGCGATGACCGCGACGATGGCGATAGCGATCGAGAAGACGATGACCTTCTTTTGCGTCTGGCTGCGCTCTGCCGCCGCCTTGGCGCGCAGGCTGTTGGGGGCGACGCGCGCCGTGGTCGCGCGTCCCGCAACCTGGCGCATCTCCTGCGTGGTCGCGGCGCCACCTAGGTGCTCCTCGACATCGGGCTCAACGGGCTCGTAGGCGCCGGCAGGGTAGTCGACAGCGGCATGCGTGCCCTTGATTGCTTCGGCGCTGGCGGAGATAAAGTGGCGATAGACCTGCGAGGACACAACAGTGATGACTGAGCTCACAGCGGCACCAATCACCGAGCCGGCAATGCCGATCTTTGAAGCAAGCGCCACGCTCGTGGCGGCAGCTGCGGCGCCGGCGATGATCTGGGGAATGGAAATGTCGTCAAACAGGCCCTTTTTGGGCGCGATGGCCATGGTCTGTCCGATGGAATGGTTCTCGTGCACGCCGTTGTTGAGCGATGCCGGCGTCATGACGCGCGTGCGTGGCGCGTCGGTGTACTTGGTTGTCATACGGGGTCCTCCCGGTGTAAATCTGCTTCGTTTCGTGTAGCCATCAGGGTACCCACCAGATGTGAATCGTACGTGACATTTAACAGATACCATCAACTCATCAATAGCTCACCAAGTTGGTGGGATGCGGTTACACCCGGCGGTTGAACTACAATAGGGCTTGCTAATTGTTGTGAATGGCGTTTACGCACGGGAGCATTCTTATGAATCTTCACCTTTCTCAGTCTGATGGCTTTTTGCGTGTGGCGGCGGCCTCGCCCAAGATGCGTGTGGCCGATGTCGAGGGCAATGCCGAGGTTGCGCTGGCGGCTGTTCGCGAGGCTACCGAGCGCGGCGTTCGCGCGCTGGTGCTGCCCGAGCTTAACCTGACCGGCTATACCGCGGCCGACCTGTTCCATAACCGCACGCTGCTGCATGCCTGCGAGGCAGCGCTGGTGCACATCCTCGATGAAACCCGTGAGCTGCCGATCGTCTTTACCGTTGGCTTGCCCGTTGCGGTGGCTGAAAACATCTACAACTGCGCCGCCGTGTGCTGTGCGGGTGAGCTTTTGGGCCTCACGGCCAAGAAGTATCTGCCCAACTATGGCGAGTTCTATGAGCGTCGCTGGTTTGCTCCGTCGCCTGCGGATCCCGTGTGGGTTGAATTTGCCGGTCAGGGTCCGGTTCCGCTGGGTTCGGGGCTTGTCTACCGCTGCTGTGATGAGGGTGCCGAGGATATGGTGCTGGGCGTTGAAGTCTGCGAGGACCTGTGGGTGCCGGCACCCCCTTCGACCGAGATGGCGCTTGCCGGTGCGACGGTGATTCTCAACCCGTCGGCCTCGGACGAGATTATCGGTAAGGCAGATTACCGCCGCAGCCTTATCTCCAATCAGAGCGCGCGCCTGTACTGCGCCTATGCCTACGCGGACGCGAGCGAGGGCGAGTCCACGACCGACATGGTCTTTGCGGGTGAGAACCTCGTCTACGAAAACGGCTCCAAGCTCGCCGCGACCAAACTGCTTACCTGCGATATGGCCATCGCCGACGTTGACCTTGACCGCCTGGTTGCCGAGCGCCGTCGCTCGACGACGTGGACGCGCACCGACGATGCGCCGGAATCCGCGACCGTTGAGTTTTCGTTTGAGGGCGTACTGGCCGAAGAACCTGTCCTGCGCGATGCGCTCGACATCGACCGAGTCTTCCCCCGCGCTCCCTTTGTGCCGGCCGACCACGGTGATCTGGCTGAGCGTTGCGAGACTATCCTCGACCTGCAGACCGCCGGCCTCAAGACCCGCCTTGCCCATACGGGCACCAAGGCGGCCGTCATCGGCCTTTCGGGCGGCCTCGATTCCACGCTGGCGCTCCTCGTGACCGTGCGTGCGTTCGACGCCTTGGGCCTGCCGCGCACCGGTATCACGGCCGTGTCCATGCCCGGCTTTGGCACGACGCACCGCACCAAGTCCAATGCCGAGTCGCTCGCTCGCGACCTAGGCGTGAGCTTTCGCGAGGTCTCGATCCATGCTGCCGTGGAGCAGCACTTTAAGGATATCGAGCATGATCCGACCGTGCAGGACGTGACCTACGAGAACAGCCAGGCGCGCGAGCGTACGCAGATTCTGATGGATTTGGCCAACCAGGCTGGCGGTTTTGTCATTGGCACGGGCGACCTGTCGGAGCTGGCGCTCGGCTGGGCTACCTATAACGGCGACCACATGAGCATGTACGCCGTCAACGCGAGCGTGCCCAAGACGCTTGTGCGCCATCTGGTGCGCTATGCCGCCGATGTCTTTGGCGGGCGCATTGCCGAGGTCTTGCTCGATATCCTCGATACGCCGGTGTCCCCCGAGCTTCTGCCGCCCACGGGCGACGGCGAGATTGCACAGAAGACCGAGGATTTGGTGGGCCCGTACGAGCTGCACGACTACTTCCTCTACTATCTGCTGCGTTTTGGCTTTGAGCCGGGCAAGATCTACCGCATGGCGCTCAAGAGCTTCGAGGGCGTCTACGACGCTGAGACCGTCCACACGTGGCTACGTACGTTCTACCGTCGCTTCTTTGCCCAGCAGTTTAAGCGCAGCTGCCTGCCCGATGGTCCCAAGGTGGGCTCGGTGACGCTCAGCCCGCGCGGCGATTGGCGTATGCCGAGTGACGCTAGCTCGCGTCTGTGGCTTGCGCAGATCGACGCGCTCAATCCAGTTGACTAAGGTTGGCTAAATTGAACCAATACGGGGGTTGCAAGCGTTACACTTTTGCAATCTGATGGCCCGTATCGCGCGGCGCTCTTGTCGGAGCGCCGCGTTTTTTATATCGAAAGGTGGCACCATGCAGGCATCGCAGCGTCTCGACCGCTTTGGCGCGGAGGTCTTCGCCTCGCTCAACAACAAGCTTCTCGCGCTGAAGGCTCAGGGCAAGACCATTTACAACATGAGCGTGGGCACGCCCGACTTTAAGCCGTACGACCACGTGGTCGAGGCGCTCACGCAGGCAGCCCAAGATCCCGAGATGTGGAAGTATGCCCTGCGCGACCTGCCCGAACTCAAGCAAGCCGTGTGCGATTACTATGAGCGTCGCTTTGGCGTTTCGGGCATTACGCCGTCTATGGTGCAGTCGTGCAACGGCACGCAGGAGGGCGTGGGCCATTTGGGCCTGGCCCTGCTCGATCCGGGTGACACCATTCTGGTTCCCGATCCGTGCTACCCGGTCTTTGAGGCGGGTGCCAAGATCGCCGATGCCAAGCTCGAATACTATCCGCTGGTTGCCGAGCATAATTACCTGCCCTATGTGGCGGGTATCGATCCCGAGGTGGCCGATCGTGCCAAGTATATGATCGTGTCGCTGCCCGCGAACCCGGTCGGCTCGGTGGGCACGCCCGAGGTCTACGAGGAGATTATCGCCTTTGCCCGCGAGCATGATCTGTTGATCGTTCATGACAACGCGTACTCCGACATCGTGTTTGACGGCGAGCCCGGCGGCAGCTTCTTGCAGTATCCCGGTGCGCTTGAGGTGGGCGTGGAGTTCTTCTCGCTCTCTAAGTCGTTTAACGTCACCGGTGCCCGCATCGGCTTTTTGGTCGGTCGCGAGGATGTGGTCTCGGCCTTTGCCAAGCTGCGCGGCCAGATCGACTTCGGTATGTTCTTCCCGATCCAGAAGGCTGCCATCGCCTGCCTGAACGGTCCGCGCGATGAGGTCGAGGCGCAGCGTCTGAAGTACCAGGAGCGCCGCGATGCCCTGTGCGACGGTCTTGAGGGCCTGGGCTGGGAGCGTCCCAATGCGCATGGCTCTATGTTTGTGTGGGCCAAGCTTCCCGGTGGTCGCACCGATTCTATGGCGTTTTGCGAGGAGCTTATGGAGAAGGCCGGCGTTGTGGTGACGCCGGGCGCGAGCTTTGGCCCTTCGGGCGAGGGGCACGTGCGTATGGCACTGGTCTTACCGCCCGACCAGATCGCTTTGGCTGTCGAGGCCATTCGCGAGGCGGGCCTGTATTAGAGACCTATTTCGACTCGTCAATAGCTCGAAACCGATTTCGTGCAGTTATTTTACGAATTCTGCAAACAATTTCGGTAAACGGTCAATTTTTGGCTGCGAATAGGAGCATAATCAAAGTCCCGATTGGATGTATTGGGATTACGGCAAGCCGCTCGGGTCGTTCCCGGGCGGCTTGTTTGTGGAGAGAGATGGGAGTTTCTAATGGTTAACGAGAAGAAGGTCGCTATTGTCGGCTGCGGTTTCGTCGGTTCGTCTTCGGCGTTCGCACTGATGCAGAGTGGTCTGTTCTCCGAGATGGTCCTCATCGACGTGGACAAGAACCGTGCCGAGGGTGAGGCCCTGGATATCGCGCACGGCATGACGTTTGCCGAGCCGATGAAGATCTACGCCGGCGATTATTCCGATGTCGCCGACGCCGCCATGATCGTCGTCACTGCTGGCGCTGCCCAGAAGCCCGGTGAGACCCGCCTGGACCTGGTCAACAAGAACGTCAACATCTTTAAGTCCATTATCCCCGAGATTAAGAAGTCCGGCTTCGACGGCATTCTGCTAATCGTCTCCAACCCGGTTGATGTTCTGACCTATGCTGCCATCAAGATGTCCGGCCTGCCCGAGGGCCATGTCATCGGCTCCGGCACCGTGCTCGACACCGGCCGCCTGCAGCAGATGCTTGGTGCCCACGTCGAGGTTGACCCGCGCGATGTCCAGGCCTATGTCATGGGCGAGCACGGTGACTCCGAGTTTGTCGCTTGGTCCAGCGCTCAGGTTGCCGGCGTTCCGCTGAACACCTTCTGTGAGCTTCACGGCCACCTGGAGCATGAGGCTGCCGAGAAGCGCATCGCTGAGGACGTCAAGAACTCCGCCTACACCATCATCGAGAAGAAGCACGCCACCTACTATGGCGTCGCCATGGCCGTCAAGCGCATCTGCACCGCCGTTATGCGCGATGAGCAGACCGTTCTGCCTGTCTCCTCGCTCATGGTGGGCGAGTATGGCCTGTCCGATCTTGCCATCTCCATGCCGACCGTCGTTGGCCGCGACGGCGTTGTCTGCCGCGTCCCCGTGCCGCTGAACGATGACGAGCAGCATGAGCTCACCGTCTCCGCCAAGGCCCTCAAGGACATCATCGACAGCGTCGATTTCTCCTGCTAAATCAAGCTCGCTAGAGCGAAAAGCTACAATGAAGGCGTCCGGGTCCACACGGCCCGGGCACCTTTTGGTGCAAAGTAACCTGACCCCAATGCACCCCCAATGCACCATAGTTGATGGGAGGGCCATGTCGGATTCGCCTAATTTTTTGACCTATGCCCAGACAGCGTTTGATCCGTTTGAGGAACGGCCGTTCTGCGCGGTGGATAGCCTGGTCTTTGCGTGGTTGTCCTATTTGCGTTTGCCGGGTGATATGGCGGAGCTGACGAACTGGCAGGGCCTAGACGTACGCGAGCTGCTGCGCGCCGAGTGCTACCAAGACATGATTGGCGACCTGTGGGATCCGGAGGGGAGTCGTGCCCTGTTGGAGGCTGTGGCAGCAAGCCCTCGCTACCGTGGCGTTCGTGTTTGCGGCTATCGTAGCGTGAGTGATGCCGAGACAACGGAGCAGTTTGCGGCCATGACGTTCCGATTTCCGGCGGGGTTTAGCTATCTTGCCTTCCGGGGGACCGACAGCACGATTGTGGGCTGGAAAGAGGACTTTAACATGGCGTTCCGGTGTCCTGTGCCGGCCCAGGAATCCGCGGCGCGTTATGTAGACGAGGCGGCGGATGCGATTGACGGGCCGCTTTTGTGCGGAGGTCATTCCAAGGGTGGAAACCTTGCGGTGTACGGTGCGGCGATGTGCCCCGATGTCGCCCGTGAGCGAATCGAACGGGCGTATTCCCATGATGGTCCGGGCTTCGTCGAGGAGTTTCTGAGCGGCAACGCCTTCGCCGATCTATCCGGTCGAATCGACAAGACGCTACCTCGGTCGTCGATCTTTGGCATGATGTTCGAGACACAGGAGGACTATGCCATCGTTGAGAGCACCGAGTTCAGCCTGCTTCAGCATAATCCCTTTAGCTGGGTGGTTGATGGTCGCGACTTCGTGTACTGTGAGCGCCTGTCCGCCGGTGCTCGATACGTTGATGGCTCCATTCGCGAGATGCTGCTTGCGGTGTCGCCTAACGAGCGCGAGCGTTTTGTAGATGCGTTGTTCTCCGTGCTTGAGGCTACGGGTGCTGAGCGGTTTGCGGATATCGCTGGGAATCTGCGCGAGAGCCTGCCCGTGATGCTCCAGGCTGCGCAAGGCTTTGACAAGGATACGCGACGCTTTGTCTCGCAGACTATCGTTGCGATTCTTAAGTGTGCGCTTCTGCCCAAACGTCCCCAGATCGACATGCCCGCTGCCGGCAAGAGTTTGGCAGAACAGCTCGAGGCTTGGCAGTCCGAGCTCCTGCACTAGCCATTAGTGCAAAGCGGCCTGTCCCCGATGCACCAATCTTCGATGCGCCTGGGGCGGGCTCGACCGCTATACTGGTTCGTGCTCAATTCGATCTAGAACGGAATGCCGTATATGAAAATCAATCACGCGATTCTGCATATCCTGGACTTTGACTCTGCCGTCAACGTTATGAGCCAGCGCGAGCTCGATATCGAGAGCCGTACCGTGCGCAACTTCGTGACCACGCACCTGCGGCGCGCTCGTACTTCGGCCGACAACAAGCGTGCCACGTTTGCCGAGAACTCAGCATTCGGCGGCGAGCTCAAGGGCTATTTCTTTGGCGAGCGCGAGTTCGTGGACCTGTCGCAGCAGATTGCGGAGTTTATCTCCTCCGAGCTCACCAAGGCTGAGAAAGCCGAGTCCACCGACGTGCTCGTGGCTGATTTTGACGACGATGAGGATGCCCGCTGGTTTGCCGTGATGCTGCTGGGCTCCAAGCAGGCTTTTATGCACGAAGTGGGCCGCGAGGAGGGGGAGGTGCGCAACGACATCGCGCGCCACTACGCCATTCTGCCGAACCCCTCGCAAAAGGTGCCGAGCTATGCCATCGTGCGCGCGAGCACCATGGAGATCGGCTATGTGGACAAGAAACGCAAGATCGCCGGCGAGGACCGCATGCTCATTCCCGATGGCCTGCTGCAATGTGACACGGGCGTTTCGGGTAAGGAGGTCATCGACACGGTGACGCGCGTGGTCGAGGAGGTCGCTGAAGAGCACGGCGCCAACACGGCTGTAGCGCTCGCTAAGGTCAAAGCCGCCGTTGCCGAGAAGGTTGAGGATGACGAGGAGCTGCCGCCTTGGGATATCGTCGATGAGGTCTTTGAGGACGAACCGGTTATCAAGGAGAGCGTGCGCGCGGCATTGACCGAGGAGAAGGTGCCTGAGCGTGTGCCCGTGGAGCGCAAGCAGGTCGAACGCGCGGCGGTGCGCAATCACAAGATTCGTACCGACACGGGCATCGAGATCAGCTTCCCGGCCGAGATGGGTTCCAACTCCGAGTACATCGAGTTCGTCAATGAGCCTAACGGCCTCATCTCCATCGAGCTCAAAAATATCGGTAGCATCGAGAATCGATAAGTTGCGTTGCGCCTACAGCGAGAAAGCAAAGGCCGAAGCCCTTCGGGACTTCGGCCTTTTTTGTTTTCGGCTTGGTTGCTGACATTACCCCGCAGGTTGAGCACACGTCAGCGAAAACGCCCCTAGGCGAGCAAGGTGACGCGAAAGAGGAGGGCATTGACCTTCTGGTCATGCCCGACGATTGAACGTCAGATTGCCGCCTAGGGGCGTTTGCAGCGTCGGGTCGTTACGGCGTTTGGTAAAACGCCGTAACTATTAAAGCTGGCGCAGGCCCTCTTCCAGGCCGGTCTTGCTGTCGGTCTTCTCGTCGCGCATCTTGATGACGCGGGCGGGGACACCGGCCACGACGGCGCCGGCGGGGACGTCCTCGACGCACACGGCGCCGGCGGCAACGACAGCGCCCTTGCCTACGTGCACGCCCTCCAGGACCACGGCGTTGGCGCCGATCATGACATCGTCCTCGATGATGACGGGCGTGGCGCTGGCGGGCTCCACAACGCCTGCCAGCACGGTGCCGGCGCCGATGTGGCAGTTCTTGCCCACGGTGGCGCGGCCGCCCAGCACGGCGCCCATATCAATCATGGAGCCTTCGCCAATGACGGAGCCGATGTTGATGATGGCGCCCATCATGATGACGGCGCGATCGCCGATCTCGACGCGGTCACGGATGATCGCGCCCGGCTCGATGCGGGCGTTGATGCCCTTAAGGTCGAGCATGGGCACGGCGGAGTTGCGGCAATCGTTCTCCACGTCGTAGTAATCGATGGAATCGGCGTTGGCGTCCAGGATGGCCTTAAGCTCATCCCAGTCGCCAAAGACGGTCTTGCCGCGACGACCGCCGTAGACATGTGCGTCGCCCCAAGCAACCTTCATGCCCGGCTTCTCGCGCACGTACAACTTGACGGGCGTCTTTTTGGGCGCGGTGGCGATGTAGTTGATAATCTCCTGTGCATCCATCTCGGCTGCGTTACTCATTTGCTATCTCTCCTTTGGGCGGATTCGGTTGATACCTGGTTAGGCAAACATGATCTGGTCGAACGTATAGAAGCCGGGTTCGCGGGTGACGAGCTTCTGGGCGGCGGCCAGGGCGCCGTTGACGAAGATCTGACGGCTCGTGGCGCGGTGGGTGAGCGTGACCTCCTCGTCCTGGCCAAAGAAACTCACTTCGTGGACGCCGGCGACAGTGCCACCGCGCAGCGAGTGCATGCCGATCTCCTTGGGATCGCGTGCGCCGCACATGCCCTCGCGTCCGTAGACGGGGTGGTAGCCTGTCTCGGGCTCGGCCTCGACTACGGCGTCGAGCAGCAGCTTGGCGGTACCGCTGGGGGCGTCGACCTTTTGGTTATGGTGCGTCTCGACGATTTCGCAGTCAAAGCCGGGCAACTCGCGCGTGGCCTGGGCCACTAGATGACGCAGGGCTGCGATGCCGATGGAGTAATTGCCCGAGTGCATAACGCGGGTGTTCTGGCCCAGCTCACGCAGACGGTCCATCTGCTCGGGGGTGTAGCCTGTGGTGCCTGAGACCAATGCCGCGCCCGTGCGCTCGACATAGGCGACGACGGCATCGAAGGTCACGACGTTCGAGAAGTCGATAATCACATCGGCAGCCGGTGCGTTCTCGAGCTTGCTCAAATCGAAGCCAATCTGGGCCACGATATCAAAAACGGGTTGACCGGCGGCGTCGACAACGCCCTCGGCGGTGGTGCGGATGAGCGAGCCCATGCGGCCCGTTCCCATAATGACGGTCTTAATCAAGCAGACCAGCCCCCTTCAGAGCATCGGTAAGTGCAGAGCGCGTGTCGTCTGCCATGGGGCACAGCGGCATGCGGTAGTTTGCCTCGATCATACCCATCTGGGCGAGCGCCTCTTTGACGGGGATGGGGTTGACCTCACTAAAGAGGGCATTGATGAGCGGCTGGCCGGCAATCTGTATATCGCGGGCGCGCGCTACGTCGCCGTCCAGATAAGCGCGGCACATGTCATGTACGAGCTGCGGCTGCACATCGGCCCACACGCTGATGGTGCCCGAAGCACCCAGGCTCATGAGCGGTACGGTAAGCGCGTCCTCGCCCGAGTACATGCGGAAGTCGTCTGACAGCAGGTGGGCGATCTTGGCCGCGTAGGCGACGTTGCCCGAGGCCTCCTTAATACCCATGATGTTGGGGTGCGCGGCCAGGCGCTCTACGTTGCGCTCGCTGATACCGCAGCCGCAGCGGCCGGGGATGTTGTACAGGATGCAGGGGATGTCCACGGCATCGGCGACGGTCTTAAAGTGCTGATAGATACCCTCTTCGTTGGACTTGTTGTAGTAGGGGGTAATGAGCAGCAGGCCGTCGGCTCCCAAGCCCTGGTAAGTAAGCGACTTGGTGAGCATGGTCTGCGTGGAGTTGGAGCCCGAGCCGGCAATGACGGGGACGCGTCCTGCAACATGCTTGACCACGGCGGCGACGACGGAGTTGTCCTCGTCGTCGGTCATCGTGGCGCTCTCGCCGGTGGTGCCCAGGGTGAGGATGGCGTCGGTGCCGTTTTGCAGGTGGAAATCGATAAGGCGCTCGAGTGCGTCAAAGTCGACACTGCCATCCTTTTTAAACGGCGTGACGAGGGCGACGATTGAGCCCTCGAGATTGCGGATGTCCATGTTCTTCTCCTTCGCGTCCGCGATCTGGATGCGTTTGTTCCATTGGGCGGCGACTGCCAGGCGCTCGTCTTGGGCGCGACGGCGGGCACTTTCGGCGCGCGACTTGGCCAGCAGCTCTCGGCCGCTCGGCAGCACGTCGAGCGTGGCAAAGTAATCGCCCGGGCGCTCGGCGCGGCGGATGAGGTCGGCTGAGCCATCGGGGCGCAACAGGACCTCGGCGGAGCGCAGGCGTCCATTGTAGTTGTAGCCCATGGAGTAGCCATGCGCGCCGGTATCGTGGATCACAAGCAGGTCGCCCATGTCGATATGCGGCAGCTCGCGATCGATGGCGAACTTGTCGTTGTTCTCGCACAGATTGCCCGTGATGTCGTAGGTGTCCGTGACGGGCGCTGTGGTCTTGTCGTCGCCACCCGGCTGGCCCATCACCGTAATGTGGTGGTAGGCGCCATACATGGCAGGACGAATCAGATCGACGGCGCTTGCGTCCACGCCGATATAGTCCTTGTAGATCTGCTTCTCGTGGATGGCCTTGGTGACCAGGCAGCCGTAGGGGCCCATCATAAAGCGACCCATCTCGGTGCAGATCGCCACATCGCCCATGCCGGCGGGAACCAAGATCTCGTCGTATGCCGCGTGTACTCCCTCGCCGATGGCGTGAATGTCGTTGGCCTGCTGCTCGGGCAGATAGGGGATGCCGACGCCGCCGGACAGATTGATGAAGGCGACATGTGCGCCGGTCTCGCGCTCCAGGCGCACGGCAAGCTCAAAGAGGATGCGCGCGAGCTTGGGGTAGTAGTCGTTGGTGACGGTGTTGCTGGCAAGGAATGCGTGGATGCCAAAGTCCTCGGCGCCCTTGGCCTTGAGCATGCGGAACGCCTCGAAGAGCTGCTCGGTGGTCATGCCGTACTTGGAGTCGCCGGGGTTATCCATGATGCCGTTGGAGAGTTGGAACAGGCCGCCTGGATTAAAGCGGCAGCTGACCGTTTTGGGGATGGGCCCCGCAACACGCTCAAAGAACTCGATGTGGCTGATGTCGTCAAAGTTGACGATGGCACCCAGCTTGTCGGCGAGCTCAAAGTCGACAGCCGGCGTGTCGTTGGAAGAGAACATGATGTCGTGTCCCGTGATGCCCAGCGAGCGGGCGATCATGAGCTCGGTATAGCTCGAGCAATCGCAGCCGCAGCCGTATTCGTTGAGAATGGAGATGAGCGCCGGGTTGGGGTTTGCCTTGACGGCAAAGTATTCCTTAAAGCCCGGGTTCCATGCAAAGGCGTCGCGCACTTCTTGCATGTTGCGGCGGATGCCCGCCTCGTCGTATAGATGAAACGGCGTGGGGAACTGCTCGACGATATGCTCGAGTGTCTTCTTGTCCACAAACGGCTGCTTGGCCGCATATGCCTCGTTGGGGGTCAATGCCATGTCCCGTAAACCTCGCTATCCAGACGGCGCCATCTGCGCATCGAATCCGCATAGCGTGGACCCAATGTCCGGATAGCGCTCCCGCATTGCTGCAGACAGTCCTGTGGGTGTTTCCCACAGGCCCACCAGGTTGTTCGTGCCCGAAAAACCCAGTTCGGCGGGTTTCGCCTCCCCACGGGGTCAAAGCCTGCCGGCTCGCCCGCGGCTCTTCGTGCCCGCGCCTCTATCAAGTGGTAAAGACCCTATCACGTTGCACTTTACCAAACAAGAGTATTCGTATATAACGTTTAAAAAATGCAGCAATATGCTGGAAACATGTGTGCCACAATCCTGTATCACAATAAGTTGCAACAGATGTGCCTCATGAAGGGATTCTCTATGACCGAGCTCCAAGAACTCCGTCGCTATCGCCGCGATCTCCATCGCATTCCGGAGCTCGATTTCGATCTTCCGCAGACTATCGCCTATATCGAGGGCGTGCTGGCACCGCTCACCTGCGAAGTGACCCATCCGTGCCCCAGCTGCGTCTGCGCTTTCTTCGACGCCGGCGTTGATGCCGCGCATGCCACGGCGATTCGCGCTGATATGGATGCGCTGCCCATCGCGGAGGCGACGGGAGCGGCCTTTGCCTCGATCCATCCCGGCAAGATGCACGCTTGCGGACATGACGGACACATGGCCATGGCACTTGCCGCCGCGACGTATGTCGACCGTACGATTCGCGAGCAGCCGGGCGCCATTAGGCGCAACGTTCTCTTTGTGTTCCAGCCGGCCGAGGAAACGACCGGTGGTGCCAAGACGGTATGCGAGAGCGGTGTGTTCGAGCGCTATGGGGCTGACCGCATTTTTGGCTTCCATGTGTGGTCCGATCTGCCTGCCGGCACGTTGGCGAGCTGCCCCGGTCCGCTGCTGGCGCGTTCGAGTGAGACACACATTCATATTCACGGGACGAGCATCCATATCGCTAAGACCTATGGCGTTCCGGTCGAGGAGTCGCACGATGCGGCGCTGGCGGCTGCCAAGTTCTTGGTTGCCGAGCGCGAACTGATGGACGAGCTGGGCACCGACGAGCCCTGTATCGGTAAGTTTGGTCTGCTGCAGGCCGGTACGGTTTGCAACGCGGTGGCGGGGGAGGCCCATGTGGCCGGAAGCCTGCGTGTGTTTACGGACGACATGTTCGACCGGGCGCGCGAAGGCGTGCGCCGCGTGCTGGACGATGCCTGTGCCGCAACGGGCTGCACGTATGATCTCGACTTTGCCGAGGGCTATCCACCGGTCGATAACGATCCTGAGTTGTTTGCCCGAATCGCGCCCGCTCTGCCCGAATTGCAGCTCGTGGACGAGCCGCTGCTAATCGCCGAGGATTTCGCGTTCTATCAGCGCCATCTGCCGGGCGTGTTCTTCTTGCTAGGCACGGGCGTGCCAGAGGACCAAGACAACCCGAGTGATTCGGATGGCTGCCCCGCCTATGCCACAAGCGCTCTGCATACCGATAGCATGCTCTTCGACGAGGAAATCCTACTCAAAGGTCTCGATGTCTACAAACGATTGCTTGTGATGGAGTGACGATGAGGCGACGTCGGCAATCAGCCGTATATAGTCCGGGTGGATGCGGGTGCGGTTTGCTGCTGCTTCCGGTCATCGCTGTAAGCATTGGCGTGATGTTTGTGCTTGCTGGGCTGGCTGCGGCGGCATTCGTGCTGTTTATCACTGCCATCGGCGTGACGATTTGGCTTTATCGCAGTCGTGAACAGCGCCGCGCCGACGGTAAGACCAATGTAGGATGGATTGCCTTTTTGGTCATCGCCTACCTGCTGAGCATCAGCTATTTGGCCTTCTTTATCCTGTTGCTTGTGAGCACCTTTACCGGGGAATCCGTCACGGTGGGTTGATGCGCTGCCAGCAGACGGTCGCGCAAAGTGCGTTTGCTCGGCGTTTGGATAACTGCATTGGCCGTTTACCGCAGCCTTAGCTCTCAGCTAATGAATTCAAGTTCAATCCTTCCTACGATGTGCTGTGTGCCGGCACGGTAGCCGGATCGTAGGAAGGATGAATAATGGCAAAAGAGGGAAAGAAGCCGATCGGCAAGATTGTCCTAGGCATCATCGTGGTGCTGGTTATTGTCGGTGTCGTGGGCTCTATGGGTGGCAATTCAACCGATTCGCCTGCGAGCGATTCGGCAAAACCTGCCGAGGCGACACAGCAGGCTGAGGAGCAAAAAGAACCGCAAGAACCGTATACCATTGCTGACGAGGCTGAAGACACTTCCAATCAGTTTGCCTATAAGATCACGGGCACGCTGACCAATAACACGGACAAGGAAAAGAGCTACATTCAGATTGAGTATGTTCTGTATGATGCCGATGGCAACCAGGTTGGAACGGCTCTTGCAAACACCAATCATCTGAAGGCGGGCGGCTCCTGGAAGTTCGAGGCGCTGGGTACGGTGTCTCCCGACCAGGTTGCTAGCTGGGAGCGTTCGGACGTAAGCGGTTTCTAGCATGTTGCATGCACTGGGGGAGGTGAAGTCGTATGCCCGATAAAAAACTGACCGAGGAGTTGCTCAATGAGCTTCTCGATGCGCCGAACATCGATGGCTATATCAGGGAGCACGACTTTGCCGCCCCGTCGCTTTCGGACTACCTGAAGCAGCTGCTGCAGGAAAAGGGCTTGGAGCGCTCGCGCGTGGTTCGTATGGCCGATCTCAATGAGACCTTTGGCTATCAGATCTTTACCGGCGCGCGTCATCCGAGTCGCAACAAGGTGCTGCAGATTGCCTTTGCGATGGCGCTGACGCTCAAAGAGACCAACCGTGCGCTGACGGCTGCCGGGGTAAGCGTCCTTAACTGCAAGGACCGCCGCGATGCGATTATCATCTTTTGCATCGATCGCGGGTGCAGTCTCCAAAAGGTCAACGAGGAACTGTATCGCTTTGGCGAGGAGACGGTGAGTTAGCGGCTGATATCTGAGCCGGTAGAGCTGTCGAACAACGATGCAAACGAACGGGGCGCGGATGCCATGGGGTGTCTGCGCCCTGCGCTATGATGGAAGCTATGGATACTCAGAGCCCAACATATTCCGATGACGAGCTGACCGCAGCGCTTGCCGAGCACCTGGCGTCGCTCGATCGCGACGACAGCTATCGCGTGGAGCGTGTACTTAAGCGCTCGTCCGTTGAAGCAACCGAGCTCGTGTACTTTGAAGGAACCGGCGGTGGTTCGCTCGGCCCCTTTGTCCGTAAACGCATCGATGCTTCGGCTCAAATCGGCGGGGCATACGAGCGTCTGTTTACCGCTCAGCGGGCAGGCAGGCGTTTTGAGCACCTGCCCAGAATCGTCGATTGTCGTCGTGTGGGCGACGAGCTCAACGTGGTTATGGAATACATCGAAGGGGAGACGCTCGGGGCGCTGGTGGACCGTCTGGGAGCCACCCCCGATTATGCGCGTGAATTGTATCCTGCCCTATGCGATGCCGTGGGCGAGCTCCACGCCGGTTTTGCAATAGCGGGGGAGACGTCGGCGCCGGTGATCCATCGCGACCTCAAGCCGTCGAATATCATCGTGACAGGTGCCAACTATACGCCTGATGACGGCCTGACATTTTCATCGCTGGTGATTATCGACCTGGGGATCGCGCGCGTATGGCGCGATGGCGCCGATGCCGACACCGTCAAGTTTGGGACACGGCCCTATGCGCCGCCCGAGCAGTATGGGTTTGGGCAGACGAGTGTGCGCAGCGACGTCTACGCACTTGGCGCTCTGTTGTTCTTCTGCTTGACGGGAGTCGACCCTAAACCAGGGCTCGACATGCGCGAGCAATGCGAGGCGCGCGGCATTCCCACTCCACTTGCCGATACCGTCTGCATGTCGATGGCGCTCGATCCGGCCAAGCGTTTTGCGAGTGCGGAAGCGTTGGGACGGGCGACGCGCGCGGCATACGATCTGAGTCGCCCCGTGCGGCCTCCTGCGCCTGCGCCTGTCCGTACTCCAGACTCGGAGACGGCGTTGACGCCCCAAGGGCTCCAGAACCCCGCAGGGCCTCCTGGCCCTGCCGCCTCCGCTGCATGCGGCCTGCTCTCTCGCGTTCCGGAGTCTCTGGGCCGCATTTGGAATACGCTCGTCTGCTTCTCGCTGCTTGTGTTCTTTGCCGGAAGTCACTTTGCCGTCTTTCACCCCACCGGAGCAAACCAAAGCTACCCGACGTGGCTTCTCATAATCGAGTATTTTTTCTTTGTCGATGGCCTTATGGTGCTTATGCATTTCGCACTGCTTGATAAGCGCCGTCTTCGTCGGCGATTCGCACTGCTCGACAGCTATCGCGGCAAGAAACTCGCGAAACTCTGGCTCAAGGCATTGGGTGTGCTGCTCCTATGCATGATTGTCATAGTCGCGGTTGCCAATGCGACCGGCGTCGTCGATACCTCCGCTACCTAAAAGAAAAGGACCCCATTGGGGCCCTTTGCAGTTGCACTTAGATGCGGTTCATCTGAGCGGCGACTTTGTTGTACCAGTCCTGCCACGTGGGCGGGCAGTACTTTTTGGCCGCTGCCGGGGTAAGGGTGGAGCCGTAGTTGGCGCCCAGATAGGCAACGTGAGCGGAGATGCCCTCGCTCCAGCTGCCAAAGCTGCGCCAACCGCCGCCACGTGCACTCCAGCCCCAGGCGTTGTAAGAATTGGCGCAATAAGCACCCTTGGTGCTCTCGATGCAGGCGATGGCGGGGGACCAACGGGGGTCGACACCGGTATTCCAAGCGGCGACGGCAAAGTTATAGCCCTGGCCTGCCATGGGGGAGCCGGCGAGATAATTGTCGATGCGGCCTGTCCACTCATTAATGAACGAATCGTAATCGGAGCTACCAGTATTGGAGCTGTTCACCGTGGTGTCGATGGTGGTGTTGGTGTTGGTGGCCTGGCTGCTGGAATTGCTGCCGCTTACGCCCTCGCCCGAGAGCTTCTCGGCGGCAGCGGCCTTATCGGCCTCAAGCTTGGCAAGCTCGGCGGCATTTTCCTGCTCGGCTTTTGCCTGTGCCTCGCTGCGGAGCTGCTGGGCCTGTGCCAGCGCATCCTCGGCGTTTTTCTGCTCTGCCTCAAGCTGAGACTTGGCCTGCTGGAGCTCAGCCTTGTTCTGCTCGAGTTCGGTTTGCATGTTATTGAGCTGTTCGATCTCGTCGACGCTCGAGCTCGTGATCTGGTTGGTGTATTTGCAGGTCGTGATGAACTCACCCAGGCTCTGTGCGTTGACCAGGAAGCTCACGATGGGATTGGTGCCCTTCTGATACTTGTACAGATCGCGCATGGCGGAGCTTGCCTTGGCCTGCTGCTCGGGAAGCTTGGCCTCGATTTCCTCGATGCTTGCCTCATTGGAGTCAATCTGCTTCTGCAGGTCATCGAGTTTGGTGCGGGCGTCGTTGTAGGCGCTCGTGGCGGCTTCGATCTTCTGCTGGGCTGCGGAAAGCTGGTCCTGCGTTGCCTGCGAGGCGGCATACGCCGCAACGGGGGAGAGCATCGGCGTGGCCGTCAGCGCAACGGCGAGCACGGCGCTCGTGATGATACGAGCCGGCTTCGACGCAATGAACGCTGCGGTGCGATGATTCGAATGCTGCATCCAGTCCCTCTGCAATCAATCGTAGGTTATGGTTCGAACGGTATTCTACTACTGCTTTCGACCTCAACTTGAACCTTAAAGGTTCCAAAGGGTCAAGTTGAACTTGAGGCTTTGGCTTTGACCTGCAGTTATGATGAATTGTTGAGAAACCATAGAGTTCAACTTTAACGTTACAGAGCTCTGTTTGAGAGGAGTTTTGGGCTGTAAAAGCCATCTCAACGTGGGGTTTTATAACTACAGCGTGCCCTTCTGGCGAGCCTGCTCAATCTCTTCGAGGGCCTCGGCGGGGGTGAACGAACAGGTGCCGTCGCCGAGCTTGACTACCTGGATTTCGTCACCGGCGTTGACCTCTCCGCCCTTTAGTACCACGCCGAAAACGCCCTCGTGGGGAAAGATGCAGTCGCCGGCGAGATAGTAGATGGCGCAACGGGTGTGGCAGACCTTGCCGATTTGGCTGATTTCGACGAGCACGTCGCTTCCAAGCTTGAGCTGTGTGCCCAAAGGGAGCGAGAGCAGGTTGATGCCCCGGGTTGTGAAGTTCTCCCCAAAGTCACCCTCGTGTACGTCGAGCCCGCGTGCCTGCGCCGTCTGGATGGCCTCCGCGGCTAAAAAGGAAACCTGACGGTGCCAATGTCCGGCGTGCGCATCGGTGGCGAGGCCAAATTGCTCTATAACGGTGTCGCGTCCATCGGCGACGGGCGACTTGCGAGTGCCCTTGTGTACCGACGTGTTGATCGAGACGATGTGGGCGGGTCCGTTGTAGGCGTCGTTTGCCGTGCACAGGGGAGCGGTCGCTTTCGCACGTTTCGCCAGCTCGCGCCTCGCGGCATTGAGGATGGGATTATCGGTCGGATGGTCTTGGGGCACGTGCGCGCCTTTCGCTCGAGGATGTCAATACACTGAATCCTACAACAATGGTAGGTTCATTGCCCGTTGTCATACAACGGTGAGCGCCGTCTTCGTGCTGGCCTTTGTGCTGGACGATTATGTCGATTGCCATAGATACGGTGGAGCTTTGGGCGCCGGCGGCTTGGCACGCTAGAATAAATCAGTTGCGCAAAGACCGCCCGTTGTGTGGGCAGTTCATGATAGGAAGTTTCCATGGCATTGCAATTTACAGAGCGCGAGTTCATTCCCGTGCTGCTTGGTGGCGACATCAACGCCTATTCGGTGGCGCGCGCCTTCTACGAGGAGTACCAGGTCAAGAGTCTGGTCTTTGGCAAGTATCAGACGGGTCCCGCGTACCGCAGCCAGATTATCGACTACACGCCCAACGTGGATATCGACACCATGCCCGTGATGCTCAAAACCGTCAACGGCATTGCCCAAGCGCATGCCGACAAGACTATTGTCCTTGTGGGCTGCGGCGACAACTATGTCGCTCTCGTGGCTCAAGCCAAGGATGCTCATGAGCTGGCGGATAACATCGTCGCTCCCTACGCGCCCTACAGCATGCTCGAGCAGTGCCAGAAGAAGGAGATCTTCTACGAGCTGTGCGAGAAGCATGGCGTGCCCTATCCACACACGTTTACCTTTACCAAGGCGATGCTCAATGCTCAGGGTGAGGCGCCTGCCGAAGTGCTCGACCAGATCGATTTTCCTTACCCGATGATTCTGAAGCCTTCTGACGGCATCATGTGGTGGCAGCATGAGTTCGAGGGCCAGAAGAAGGCCTATGAGATTGCCGACCGCGCCGAGCTGGAACAGGTCATTCGCGATTCGTATGCCAGCGGCTACACCGACGATCTGATCTTGCAGGATCGCGTGCCCGGCAACGACGAGTACATGCGCGTGCTCACCAGCTATTCCGACCGCAACGGTAAGGTCCGCATGATGTGCCTGGGCCATGTGCTGCTCGAGGAGCATCAGCCCCACGGTGTCGGCAACCATGCCTGTATCATTACCGAGCCTAACGACGAACTCATGGGCGGCGTGCGCAAGCTGCTCGAGGACCTTCACTTTGTGGGCTATTCCAACTTTGACGTTAAGTACGACGAGCGCGACGGCTCGTTTAAGTTCTTCGATTTCAACACGCGCCAGGGTCGCAGCAACTACTACGTTACCAACAGCGGCTTTAACGTTGCCAAGTATGTGGTGGACGAGTATGTGTTCAACCGCCCGTTTGAGCCGGAGTTTGTGACGGCGCAGGACGAGGCCCTGTGGATGGTCGTCCCCATGGGCGTCGTCGACAAGTACGTCAAGGATCCCGAGCTGCGCGCTAAGGTGCATCGCCTGGACAAGGAAGGTAAGGGCGCCGACCCTTCGTTTATGAAGGGCGACTTTGTCTTTAACCGCTGGCTGCGCATGTGGCACACCAAGCTGCGCCACTTTAAGCTGTTCAAGACGTATTACAAGTAGATGAGTGCGGCGCCCGTCCGGTTTGCATCGGGCGGGCGCGGGTATGATACGCGCAATTGCGCAAGCGTCACCAAGGAGGCGGCGATGGAAAAGCTGGGAGTTATCGGCGGCATGGGCGCCGAGGCCACGTCGTATTACTACGACCAAGTGGTGCGTCATACGGCTGCTGCCTGCGATCAGGAACATATCGACATGGTGGTGCTCTCCAAGTCGACCATGCCCGACCGCACGCTGGCCATTAAGACCGGCGAGCATGCCAAGCTGCTGGCGACCATGAAAGAGTGTGCCCGGGCACTCGAGTCGCTGGGCTGTGCGCACATTGCCATTCCCTGCAACACGTCGCACTACTTCTACGACCAGATCCAGTCGTTTACGAAGGTGCCGATTATCCACATGCCGCGTGAGTCGGTTCGTTATGCCCTTGCGGGTGCGGTGATGGGGGAGTGCGAGTTCGACCCCAACCTGAGTGTGCCGGCCGAGCCGGTGCATAAGATCGGCATCATGGGCACCGATGGCACCGTGGGCGCGGGCGTCTACGGCCGCGAATGTAAGGCTGCGGGTGTTGAGGTCGTCTATCCCAGCGAGAAACGTCAGAACGATGTGATGTCGCTTATCTACGATGATGTGAAGGCCGGACGTGAGCCCGATATGGATAAGTTCGACCGCGTGATGTGGGAGTTCGCCCGTAGCGGCTGCGACCGCGTCATTCTGGCCTGCACCGAGCTCTCGGTGCTGCAGAAGTACCGAGAGATGCCCGAGATCACCCTCGACGCCATGGATGTCCTGGTGCGCGAATCCATCATCCGTAGCGGTGCCCCCTACCGCCTCTAGCTTCCGACCTGTCAAAAAGGGACAGGTTAATTTTGGTAGGTTTTATCTGGTGAAACAGTAAGGCCTCGGCTCGTTTGGTGCGAGCCGAGGCCTTTTGCGTTGGGCGGTTGCTGTCGGTGGTGAACTAGAACAGGAAGCCGATGGCGATGAGGGCGATGCTGACGATGAGCACGGCGATGTCTAGGCCCTTGATGGGGTAGCGCTTGTACGAGCTGGCGCGCGTACGAAGATAGAAGCCGCGCTGTTCTGCCGCCAAGGCTGTGGCATCGGTCTTGCCCACGCTCGAGATGAGCAGCGGCACGCACAGTGGCAACATGAGCTTAAGCTTCTTGATGGGGTTCTTGGTGTCGTACTCGACGCCGCGTGCGGTCTGCGCCTCCATGATGGCGTTCATCTCCTGACCAAACACCGGCACAAAGCGCAGCGCCGTGGTAAAGGTGAAGGCATAGCGATACGGTACGTGCAGCACCTCGACGCAGGCGTTGGCAAGGTCGTTGAGCTTGGTCACCATGAGCATGAGGATGAGTGGTAACGCCACACCCAGCAGGCGCAGGCAGGCCTTCGATCCTGTGATGAGACCCGTGTCGGTGATAAAGCCCCACACCACGTTGCCATCGCGCATAAAGGCCAGCTGGAGCACCAGCATGATAAGCGCGAGCGGAATCAGCAACTTGAGCAGCGAGAACAGACGGTCGACGACGCCGGCATAGGCACCCAGCGCAAGGGTGAGTGCCAAAAAGCCCAGCAGCGCCACGTAGGCGTCGGACAAGAAGATGCCGACGATGATGGCGGCGGCGAGGCCCAGTTTGACGACGGGGTTCAGGCGATGCAGCAGCGTGTCACCCGGCATGTAGTCGATGACGTTAACCACGGTGGACCATCTCCTTGGTAATTCGAACGACATCGGAGACCTCGCTCACCTGCGCAAAAGCGGTCGAGACGGAAGATGCCAGACGGCGCGAGAGCTCAATAACCTGGGGAGGCTCCACGTAGGCACGCCGCATGAGATCGGTGTTCGAGAATAGCTCGTGCGTGCGGCCGCGGTCGAGGATGCGACCGTCGGCCATTACCACAATGCGCTCGGCAAAATCCGAGACGACTTCCATATCGTGGCAGACCATGATAACGGCGCAACCGCGCTCGGCCATGGTGCGCACCGTTTCCATGACGGTCATGCACTCGCGGTAGTCAAGGCCGCTCGTGGGCTCGTCGAGCACGACGATTTTGGGCTCTACGACCACGACGGAGGCGAGTGCCACCATCTGGCGCTGGCCGCGCGACAGCGAGAAGGGCGCCTCGTCGGCAGGCAGGCCAAAGCGGTCGATGACGAGTTGAGCACGACGCAGAGCCTCGGTACGGTCGATGCCGGCAAGCTCCAGGCCAAAGGCGACCTCGTCGAGCACGGTGTCCTTGCAGATCTGGCGGTCGGGGTTTTGGAAGAGCGTTGCGACCTCGCGGGCGATACGGCTCGTGGGGACCGCGGCAGTATCCAGGCCCGTAACGCGCACGCTGCCCGAGGCGGGCTTAAGCAGGCCCGTGAGCAGCTTGGTGAGCGTGGTCTTGCCGGCACCGTTCTGGCCGACGATGCCCACGAGCTCGCCAGGATAGAGCGTCAGGCTAAGGTCGTGTACGGCGGCGCCGCCATTGGGATAGGCAAACTCAACATGGTCGAAGGTGAGCACGGGTTCGGCGTCCTTGGCATGAGGACGCAACGACGGTGCATGCGGGGAACCGGTGGGCGCCTGGGCTTCGATGGCTGCGTGTGCGGGGTCGACGATGCCCGAAATCAGGCGTTCGGCCTCATCGACATCCAAGCAAGGGGTACCGCTTACCAGACCATCGGCCTCGAGGCTATTGAAGATACGCGTGACGCGAGGGCAGTCGACGCCGATGGCACGGAGCTCGTCGGTATGTGCGAAGACCTCGTGTGGCTCGCCCTGCAGCGCGATTTCGCCATGGTTGAGCACGAGCACGCGGTTGCAGTACTCCGAGAGCAGGGCGACCTTTTGCTCAACGACGACGATGGTGATTCCAAGTGCGCGGTTTGCCTCACGCAGCGTCTCGAAGACCAACGTGGAGCTGGCGGGGTCGAGTGCCGCGGTGGGCTCGTCGAGAACCAAGACGCGCGGGCGCATGGCGAGGATGGCGGCGATGGCTACCTTCTGTTTCTGTCCGCCCGAGAGGGTGGCGATCTCGCGGTCGCGCAGGTCGCTGATGCCGACGGTCTCGAGCGTTTCGCTCACGCGCTGCTCGATCTGATCGTGGGGAACGCCAAAGTTCTCGAGGCCAAAGAGCATCTCGTCCTCGACGACCGAAGCGACCATCTGCGTGTCGATATCCTGCAGCACACTGCCGACGATTTGCGACACGTCGGTGAGCGAGACTTCGCAGGTGTCGTGGCCGTCGACCATGACGGACCCAAAGAACGTGCCGGTGTAGTGGTGGGGCACGGCACCCGACAGGCAGGCGGCAAGCGTGGACTTGCCGGCGCCCGAGGGCCCGATGATGCCGATGAAATCTCCCTTGTTCACGCTGAGCGAGATGTGGCTGAGCGCCTGCTCGGTCTGCGTGCCATAGGAGAACGAGACATCGTCGACGTTGATGATCGTTTCCATGGATACCTTTCATAGTCATTGGGGACGTTCTTAAATGACTAGTCGTTTAAGAACGTCCCCAAAAGCTAGTCGTTTGGGACAGTCTTTGGTGGTGAAGCACGGAGACGGCTTTACGAGGGGCCCCGGGTTGGCGCGAAAGAGGAGCGAAGCGTACTTGGGCACGCGAGCGACGAATAAACGCCAAGATGGGGTGGCTCGTAAAGCCGAGCGGGTTAGTTGAGCTTCAGGGCCTTCTGGATGGGCAAGTAGAGGGCGCCGACCAGAATGGCGTTAAAGACGGCGGTCATGGCAACGACGGGCAGCATGGCGGCGGCGAGCTCGCCTACCACGCCGAGCATGGCCATCTTGATGACCATGAAGATGACGCCGGAGACAAAGGTGGTCAGGAAGGTTGCGATAATGGCGATGGCGGGCTTGACTTGACCGTTCTTGCCGGCGGCGTTGACGATGCCGGCCATGAGCATGGCGGCGATGCCCTCGGCGGCAAAATCAACGAACGGCGAAGTGGTGGTGATCTGGATCACGGCAGCCGAGATAAGGCCAATGACGAGTGCCTGGCCGATGTTGGGGCGAACGACCAGGATGGTGAGGCAGAAGGCCGAGATGATGAACTCGGGGCTGATCATGCCGCCCGAGATGCCCGAGATGGCCTTGCCGACGGTGAAGTTGAGGATGAAGCCGGCAGCGAGCAGGATGGCAAGCAGGACGAGGGCGCGGACATCGAGTTTGCCACGGTCGGCGGTCTGGACGGTGCGGGGCTGGGCGGCGGTGGTGTTCTGAGACATGGTGAAAATCCTTTCGGAATGGGAGTGCAAGAGAAAAGCGGAGGCGCGTGATGCGAATGCGATCGGGCTCGAGATAGAAAAAGGCCCCCGGTCGAAACCGGAGGCCTTCCAATCACCTAGAGCGCAAAAACAGGCGTGAGGGACTCACTGTCGACCGATCGTATTCGCATCACGCCACCACCAGTTGTTGAGAGACTTCATCGTGTTCTTCATGTTGGTGGCTCCTTTCGTGATGCCGTGGCGCGGTCGCACCTAGTTGCTGTTGCGCTGCACTATAGCACAGCAAAGTGCGTGCGGGGAAATCTTTTTTGAAAAGATTTCAGGCGGGTTTCCCGTCGGTCAAAAGAGCGGGCTAAGCGGGCGAGGCTGCCATTGCTGCCTTGTCCGCTCAGCTAAGACGTTACTCCTTATTGCGACGGTAGAGGAAGTAACCGCCCGCGGAGATGACGGCAACGCCAGCGATGGCGAATGCAGCCACCACGCGGCCATCAAAACGATCGCCAGTGGTGGGCAGGCCGCCCTTGGTGTTCGTCTTGTTAGTGGTTACCGTGGTCGTGGTGTCGGACTTGCTAGGCTTCTCAGGCTTGGCGGCTGGCTGCTCGGGCTTAGCGGGCTGCTCGGGGGTACCGGGCTGCTCAGGAGTACCAGGCTGCTCGGGAGTGCCGGGCTGATCCGGGGTGACCGGATCGGTGGCAAGAGCATCCTTGGCGTAGGTGATGGACACCTTGAGGCCGTTGGTCTCGGTGTTCAGGTCGCTTGGGGTGAAGGGCTGGTCGAAGTTTTCGGCCTTCTGATAGGCGCGCATCTCCTGGAGCAGTGTCTTGCACTTCTTGTAGGTGTTCTCGGTAGCAGCCTTGCCGGCCTTGTTGGCCAGGGCAGTGCGGCCCTCGGTGGTCGTCTCGGCCAGCATGGCGGTGTCGACTTCCTTGTTCTGCTCGATGAGCTCGTTCTGGAGCGCATCGAGGTAGGTGCGGACGCTGATACCAAGGGTGTCAGGGTTCTCAAAGCAGAGCGAGCTGATGTCCATGAGGACGTAGTTGATTGAGTTCTCGGGCTCCTCGTTGTACACGACGTCAGTCTGTTTGCAGTGATCGAAGGAGACGGTCTGATCGCTGAAGTACGGGCTGACCTCAGTTATCAGAGCGGAGTACAACGGGATGGCGACGGAGTACGCGGCGCGGGAGAGCATTTCCCACTGGATGGTAGCGACTTCGGGGTCATACCCGCGACGAATCTGGAAGAGGTTGATCTCGGTGTTGCGCTCGCTGCCGATGCAATAAACACCATCAGTGTTCGCGTTGAGGCCAGGGACGCTCTCGCCGCGGTTGCCGAAGGCGCGAATCAACTCGAAAGTGCTCCAACCAGACTTGCCAGGCTTGAAGAACAGGGGCTGGATTTCGCTGACCATGGCTCCCTTTTGGTCAGGTTTTCCTTTCTCCTTTACTGTGATAATGTCGTAATCTGTGCCTTCGGTCAGCTGACTACCAAAATAATCGCGGCCTTGCACATAGCGGGACCACTGGTTTACGCCGGAATCGGCGAGGCTTTCGCCATACGTTTGGGCGACATCGAATTTGCCGTCAGCGGAGTATTTGGCGAAACCCTTTTCTTCGGGCATGGATTGGATCTTTTCAGAGTGGAGGCAATTCTCGGTGTCATTGAGGTCGACATCGTAGTTGAGGCTCCCGATATTAGGGTTGAGCGACGCGACGTCGTCAGCGAGCTTCATGGCGATCCACTGATGGGCGGAAAGTGTGGCGAACAGCCAGGTCTCGTTGTTGTCGGCGATGATGATCTGGTCGTTGGTGCAGACGCCTTGATCATCGATCAGGCTGCCGAGGAGCTCGACGCCCTCGCGGGCCGTGGCGCTCTCGCCCAGGATGATGCTGCCGTAACTGTACTCGCCCAGACCCACTTCCTCATCGATGAGGTCTGCTGCAGCGGCCTCCTCGTTATAGGAGGTGCTTAGCGTGGCGGAGCAGGAGACGCCCTTCTCGTTGATGCCGGCCTCGGAGTAGGCGTCGGTGCGACCCATCCAGTTGGAGGGGTGGTCGCGTACATAGCTGTAGCGATAGGTAGGCTTGTTCGAAGTGTATTCAAAAGCAGATTCAATCGAGCTGTACTTAAAGCCAGGTTCGTGGGCAGGTTCGATGCCGTAGTGCTTAAGATAGCGCTTGCCAAAGTCCTCGGCGCGGCCGTAGTACGTGTTGCCGTCCGCCGTGAGCTTGCCGCCCATGTAGATCTGCGTGCAGGCGAGCGCAGACGTCGGCATGGACATGATGGTTGCAGCTCCAAAGGCGAGGCCTATGCCAAGCTTTTTGAGCGCGTTGACGGGGTGAGTTTTCCTCATTTTCCCTCCCAGCGTGCGAAAGCTCTCCGTTGCCAGAGAGCTTCAGCCAATAAAGACACCCCATTAGCGTAACGAACTGGAAACAATATTCATCTATGAAAGAAACTTACTCGATAAGCGTAATGAAATATGCGATGAGTGGTTAATTATACTCGGTTTGTAGCTTTACTTTAATAAAGACGTCCTGCAATTACATTACCTGAATAAAGCGCCTTGCACGGGGCGCAAAGAAAATCCCCCGCTGTTTGGCAAATGCATAAACAGCAGGGGAGACGATAATTGGATGAATATCATACCAATGTGGAATTACTTCTTCCGGCGGTGGATCACGTTGATCGCATAGCCGACGAGCATGGCCAAAACGATGATGATAAAGCCGAGCAGGGGATTGTCGTTCATAGGGTCCTCCTATTTTCCGAGCGGGGAGAATTCGTCGACGATGAGGTCGAGGCATTGCGGAAGCGCGCGGGCTCCAAAGACGCCCGAATTGCTGGAGATAATCTCGCCATCGAACTGCATGCCCAGCGACGGGGTGCAGGTGATCTTGGCTTCCTTGGTCTGGATGATCTTGAACTGCGGGCGGCCGAGTACCTTGCCGGCGGGGTCGAGTGCGGCGGTGATCACAGTCGGTAGAAGCTGCACAGTTTTTACGGGTTCGATGACCGCAATGTCGACCATGCCATCGTTCATACGGCAGTCGGGGAACAGGTTGATGTCGTTTTGGATGACCGAGGTGTTGCCGGCCATGCAGCAGATGCCGTCGAGCTCCTCGACAATGCCGTCATGCTCAATCGTAAAGTGCGCCACCGTGGGATTGGGCGTGGCGAGCGCGGAGAGGAAGTAAGCGATCTCGCCGATGTCGTTTTTGGTGGGGGCGGCCTTCATCATGATCTCGGCGTCGAAGCCCGAGCCGGCGATGATGATGAAGCCGTGGCGCTTCTCGTTGCCGTTCTCGTCGAGCCAAAAGAGCTCGCCCATGTCGACTTTGACCGTGCGACCGGCACGGCAGGCCTTGGCGAGCGCCGCCGCCTCGGGGGCATTGCCGATGTTGTTGAAGAACAGGCAGGCCGTACCGGAGGGGAAGACGAGCGTGGGGACACCGCATCCGCGCATCTGGTCGAGCACGTTGGAGACAGTGCCGTCGCCGCCCGAAACGACCGCGCGGTCAAACTCGCGCACGTCTGCCACGGCGTCCTCGGGTTCCATGCCATCGCCGATAAAGCGCATCACGACCTCGTCGCCGCCCTGTGCAAGGGCGTGCGTGAATGCGAAGATTTCATCTGAGCTGGGGCCCGATGCCGGGTTGTGGATGATAAGGCAGCGCATACTTACGTTCCCGTTCTGTGACTAACCGAGTATAGTTGTAAGGCAATGCCGATATCCTACCCGTGTTTTTCGGGCCTAACCTTATTCGATGGGTTGATATGTACATTTCCACACATCAGGCTCTACTCGACTTTTGCCAGCGCGCCCGTGAGTTCGACGCGATTGCCGTCGATACCGAGTTTTTGCGCGAGCGCACGTTCCATCCGCGTCTATGTTTGGTTCAGATTGCCACCCCTGCTGAGAGCGTCGCGGTCGATCCCCTGGTAATCGACGACCTATCGCCGCTGGCCGAGCTTATGGCCGACGAGAGCGTGACCAAGGTCTTCCACGCGTGCTCGCAGGATATGGAGGTCATGCTCCATACCGTGGGCGTGCTGCCACGACCGATTTTCGATACGCAGGTCGCCGCCGCCTTTTTGGGCGAGCGCCAGCAGATTTCGTATGGCGCGCTTGTTCAGACGTTCTGCGGCGTATCGCTGCCCAAGACCGAGTCACTGACCGACTGGTCGCGCCGCCCGCTGACCGATAAGCAGATTGAGTATGCGATCGATGACGTCAAGTACCTGATCGTCGCCTATACCGAGATGATGAGCCGCCTGCGCGAGCTGGGCCGTGTGGACTGGGTGCTCGACGAGCTGCGCCCGCTGGCTGACGAGTCGCACTATCGCGCCGATCGCCACGAGGCGTTCCGCAAGGTCAAGCGCATCAATTCGTGCAGCCGTCATCAGCTGGGTATCGCGCGCGAGCTCGCCGCCTGGCGCGAGGACCGCGCCGAGCGGCGCAACATCCCACGCAAGTGGGTCATGTCCGACGACACGCTGCTAGCGCTCGTTAAGCGCAATCCCGTGCGCGTTGAGGAGTTCCGTAGCATTCGCGGTACCGATCAATTGGGGGAGCGCGACGTGGACGGTGCGCTCATGGCCATCAAGCGCGGTGCGAGCTGTCCGCACGATCGCCTGCCGCTCTTGGTGCGCGGACATCGTCAGATTTCGCCGGAGCTGGAGAGCGTGACTGACCTTATGTATGCGCTTATCCGCCTGGTTGCCGAGCGCTCAGGCGTTGCGACCTCGGTCATTGCCTCGCGCGATGACCTGGCCGACTACATTGAGCATCCCGAGCAGAGCCGCCTGCGCGAAGGTTGGCGCTTTGAGCTTGTGGGCTCGCGCCTGGACGATCTGCTTTCCGGCAATATGGGGTTGACGGTGAAGGACGGCAAAATCGAGCTCCTGTAGGGAAGCCTAGCCGGTTGAGTGGGTAAAATGCCTCCAACGTGTAACTCGACTCGGAGGAATTCGCATGCCTTATTACTATGGATACGGCTTTGGCATCGACCCGCTGTACCTGCTGGTTGTTCTTGTCTGCACGGTGCTTGGCCTTGCCGCACAGAACTATATCAACTCGACGTACAAAACCTGGTCCAAGGTTCGCTCGGACGGCGATACGGGTGCCACAGTCGCTCGCCGCATGCTCGATGCCAACGGTTGTAGCGCCGTGGGTATCAAGGGTGTCGCTGGCGAGCTCACCGACCATTACAACCCGCAGGACAACAACCTGTATCTGTCGGATGCCAACCGTTCGGGCGGTTCGGTCGCAAGCGTTGCCGTCGCCTGCCACGAGGCGGGCCATGCCGCCCAGCGTCAAAGCGGCTATGCCATGATGAAAGTGCGTACCGCCCTCGTGCCGGTCGTCAACTTTACCCAGAACACCTGGACCATCGTGTTACTCTTGGGCCTGTTTATGAACATTGCCGGGCTCACGACCCTCGCGTTGATCTTCTTCTCGTTTAGTGTGCTGTTCCAACTCGTTACGTTGCCTGTCGAGATTGACGCCAGCCGACGTGCTGTGGCGTACATCGAGCAGTCGGGCATGAGCTCCAAGCAGGTCAACGGCGCCAAGAAGGTACTGACGGCAGCCGCGCTTACCTATGTGGCTGCAGCGCTCACTTCGATCATTCAGTTGCTCTACCTTATGGCTCGCTACAACAGAAACTCCAACCGATAACAAATGGGACAGGCAGGCGCCGCGGGGATTCGTGTCCTCGCGGCGCTGTACTATGTGTTGGACTTAATTTCGCACGGGGCCGGAGCCTCTGTGCTCGATAACGAAAGGAGGCTGCGTGGCAGGCTGGAACCTAACCGGTAATGCCGTTTCCGCCGAGTTCGACGGTTCGGACGAGCAAGAGCGCAAGGAGCTCAGCGTGAGCCAGGCGGTGGAGATCGCCGCCGGTGCGCTCGATGCCATTCCGCAGCTGAGCGTCTTGGGCGAGGTCACGGGTTTTCGTGGTCCTAACGCCCGAAGCGGCCACTGCTATTTCCAGATCAAGGACGATTCGGCCGCCGTTGACTGCATCATTTGGAAGGGTGCCTATCTCAAGCGCACGTTCGATCTGCGCGACGGTATGCAGGTGAGCTTTAAGGGCAGCTTCAATCTCTATAAGGCTACGGGCCGCATGAGCTTTGTCGCTCGCTCGTTTTCGCTGGCGGGGGAGGGTCTGCTGCGTCAACAAGTGGCGCAACTGGCCGAAAAGCTACGCCGTGAGGGTCTGATGGACGAAGCGCGCAAGCGCCGCATCCCGGTGTTCTGCTCCCGCGTGGCGGTCGTCACCTCGCTTTCGGGTGCCGTAATCGACGACGTCAAGCGCACATTGCGTCGTCGCAACCCGCTCGTCGAGCTCGTCTGCGTGGGTGCCAAGGTACAAGGCGAGGGTGCGCCGACAGAGCTCATTGAGGGCCTGCGCCGCGCCGCTTCCATTACGCCGGCGCCCGACTGTATTTTGTTGGTGCGCGGCGGCGGCTCCTTTGAGGACCTCATGACCTTTAATGACGAGGAGCTTGCCCGCGCGGTGGCGGCTTGTCCCGTGCCCGTGGTGACCGGCATTGGCCATGAGCCCGATACCTCGATTTGCGACATGGTGAGCGACCGTCGCGCCTCCACGCCTACGGCGGCGGCCGAATCGGTGGCGCCGGCTATGACGGAGTTGGCCGATGTGCTCGAGGCGCGCTATCAACGTCTGGGTGCTGCGATGGCATCGATGATTGGGTCGGCCCAGGTCGACCTGGAGATGCTCGATCAGCGCGGTCGCCGTGCCTGGGATACCTATACGGCTCGCTTGGGCGATGCGCTCGATGCGGCTGCGTGCCGCCCGTGCCTCAACGACCCAACGTTTATGGTTGAGCGTCGCGAGTCTGAGCTTGCCCTGACGGCCGATCGTTTGTCCGGCGCCATAACGCGTTCGGTTGGGGCATTCCGCTCCAACTTTGAGCGTCTGCCCGAGCGCTTGATCGCAAGCACCTCAGGACTCGATGGCAAGCGCCATGCGCTCACGCTCGCAAGCTCCCGCCTGGAGCATCAGGGGCGCACGATGCTCAACAAGCCAGCATCCGACCTGGGCCGTGCGGCAGCCTCGCTCGATGCCCTGTCGCCGCTCAAGGTGCTTGCCCGTGGTTATTCCATCGCGTACAGCGATGATGGGGTGGCCACGAGCGCCAAGACCTTTAAGCCCGGTGACGCCATTCGCGTGCGCATGGCAGACGGCAACGTGGCGGCAACGGTCGATACGGTCGAGTAGGCCGCGTTTCATAGCGATAAACCTTTAGGAAAGGAAACAGATATGGCAGAGAAGACCCCGGTCGAGCAGCTTACGTACAAGCAGGCTTCACAGGAGTTGGAGCTCATCATCCGCAGCTTGGAGTCGGGTGATATGGAGCTCGAGGAGTCGCTTGAGAGCTATACCCGCGGCGTCGAGCTCCTCAAGAGCCTGCGTACCCGCTTGTCCGATGCCGAGCAGAAGGTCTCGGTGCTCCTGAAGGACGTCGACGGCAACGACGTGCTCGCCGACGGCGAAGCCGCCAACACCGACGACAACCTTTCGTTCTAACCATCCCGACCAAATATAATTACCTTGGTCTGTGAGAAAGGAACCAACCATGTGTGATTGCATCTTCTGCAAAATTGCCAACCACGAGATCCCCTCGACCGTCGTCTACGAGGATGACCAGGTCATCGCGTTCGACGACCTCAATCCCCAGGCGCCGGTCCACACGCTCGTGATCCCCAGGAAGCACTACAGTGACATCGCCGATAACGTGCCCGCCGAGACCATGGGCGCCATGGCCCACGCCATCCAGGAGGTCGCCAAGGCCAAGGGTCTGGAGGACGGTTTCCGCGTCATCTCCAACAAGGGCGTCAACGCCGGTCAGACCGTCATGCACTTCCACATGCACGTCCTCGGCGGCAAGAACCTGGGCGAGAACCTCATCTGAGGACGCACGGCCCGTCGCCTTGGCTGCCTTTGGAGTAACCTATGCAGTTTTCTCAACTCGAATACCTTCAAGCGGTAGCGAACTACGGCGGCGTGCGCAAAGCGGCTCGCGCCGTTCACGTGAGCCCACAGGCTGTCTCGTCGGCAATTAAGAAACTGGAGTCTGAGTATCAGATCGTTTTGCTCAATCGATCGGCGGGGGAGGCTGTTTTGTCTCCGGCGGGCAGAGAATTTGCGCGTCGTGCACGCGTGATCCTGGCACAAGTCGACGATCTCAAAAAGTACACCCAATCGGGGAACGGTGGCGTTTCGCCCGACGGCCACTTTCGTCTTTACGTCCCCTGTCTTCACGGGCGGGGGCGTCTTTTTTCCGAAAACTGGTACGACTCGTTTGAAAGCTCGCACCCTCAGATTCACCTTGATGTGTGGCATCAGCCAACGGCTACATGCTTTGAATCACTTGTGCTTGGCATTTCGGATGCGGCCATCTCATTTGAGGAACCAAGGGACAGCGTCCTTTCTTCGAAATACTTGGGTGAAAAGGAGCTCAAGGTTCTTTCGTGCCCAGCGGGTCATCAATCTGTGGGTGCTATGACCGTTCGTGAGTTACTGGGCGGCAGGTTAGCTGTTCCCATTAATTTGTCGCCCTGTCTCAATGCGATCAATCAATGCCCCGAAGCTCAGCTGGTTAATTTCCGCTTCCGCGACGTCGAATACGGAAACAGAGCGCAGGCTGAGTTTCTTCAAGCCGGGGGATTGATATTGGGTTTTTCTGGCTCTTCTCTCGCATCAGATGGGTCGGAAGTGAGCGAGTGCTCTATTGAAGGTTCGCATGACGTAGCCTTGCCCATCTACTTTTGCTATCGACAAAATGCCTGGACCGATCGACACCAGACGGTATTTCTTCACCTATTGCGTCATCTTGCTTCGTGAGGCCATTTGGCCTCGTGTCGTCAAGTGAATGTTGACGCCTTGTAACACATGACTGACGGCTTTGCCCTCATGCTTTTCCAAGATTCCGATTTAGATTGTTGACTCTTGGAGGGCGGAGCATGAAAAACCGTACGGTTTTGCTTTATATGACGTTTGTTTTTCTGTCGAACTTCAGCACCATTTTGTATTTTCTGACGGTTTACCTCGAATTCGTCGGATTCTCGATGGTGGCGATTTCTAGCATGATGATTGCATATCAAGTGAGCAAGTTCATCCTTGAAGTTCCCACTGGCTATATTGCCGATAGGTTTGGACGAAAGACAAGTGGTCTCGTTGGCGTCGTGGGGATGCTTGGATACTACGCCGCCCTGCTTCTCGTCCGTTCTCCTCTGCTTTTAATCGGCGCGTTTGCTCTCAAAGGTTTTGCCGCTGCATGTATGAGCGGGTCCATGGAAGCGATTTACATTGACAGCGTCTCTCTGGACCAGCTCGTAAGGCTTAATGTCGTTGAGCGATTTGTTTTCTATGCCTCTTATGCCCTCTCCGCTTGTGTGGGCGGTTTCATTTCGTCCGCTGGCGCGTATCTCATTGGTCTTTTGGCAGATATCATCGCAATGGTGTTGACGTTGGTTGTCGTTGTCTGCATTCCTGAGATGCGAAGAGGGGACACTACAGCGACACCTAAGCGTGGAATTAGCCCGAAGATGATCGGTGCCGCTATTGCGCGTAACGGCATTCTTCGTTCAGCGTTCATCATGGACTGCTCTCAGGCATTTGCTTTTGTCGCCCTGGAAGACTTTTTCTCACTGTTGCTTGCGGGTCGCGGAATGAATGCCGTCGCTTCGGGTGTGATCATTGCGGTCCAGCTTCTTGCCTCGGCCTCCATGGGGCTTATTGTGCCCAGTGTGATTGCTCATGTCGACAAGGGCCGTTTTGCGCGTATTTGCGGCATCGTGCGCCTTTCCCTGGCTGCTCTGTTTTTGATTCCCTTTACTCCGGTCTATTTGCTGCCCGTGTTCTATGTACTGCAGACGGTCGCGTACTCGTTATTTGCTCCAATTAAATACTCAATTTTTCAAAATGCTGTCGATTCTTCGATGCGCTGTTCACTGATTTCGGTCCAAAGCCAGATGGTGGCGGTGGGTGCCATCCTTTTCTATCTGTTCAATGCTGCGTTGAGCAGCATCGCGGGCATTCGAGTCGTATTGCTTGTTGCGCTCGGGATTTCTTCCCTGGTGTATATCCCCGCGCTATTTCGTCTTACAAGTCAAAGGCCATGAGTATTTAGGCACCGATAACTTATATATCAACGCAATAAACCCGAGCGCGAGGGCGTTTGGGTTTATTATTGAAGCGTATGTAACCTGGCGGCGCCACACCGCCTGTTAGTAGGGAGACACATGAACGTTCTGGTCGTCAACGCGGGATCTTCGACCCTTAAGTATCAGGTCATCGACACCAAGTCCCATAAGGTGTCCGCAAAGGGCTCCTGCGAGCGCGTCTGCTTTACCGGTGGTACCTTCACCCATGCTGCCAATGGCTCCAAGAAGGTGACCGAGAACATCGAGTTCCCCGACCACAAGGTCGCCATCGAGGTCGTCCTGAAGGACCTTGAGGCCAACGGCGTCAAGATCGAGGGCATCGGCCACCGTATCGTTCAGGGCGGTTGGTACTTTGGTGATTCCTCCCTCGTCGACGAGGACGTCCTCGCCAAGATTCGCGAGGTCGCCCCGCTGGCGCCGCTGCACAACAACCCCGAGGCCAACGTTATCGAGTACTGCCTGGAGCAGTATCCCGATCTGCCCAACGTCACGGTCTACGACACCGCTTTCCACTTCAACATGCCCGAGGTCGCCAAGACCTACGCCCTTCCCAAGGATGTTTGCGACAAGCTGCACATCCGTAAGTACGGCGCCCACGGCACCAGCTATCGCTACATCTCCAAGAAGGTCGCCGAGATGACCAACGGCGAGGCCCGCAAGGTCGTCGTGTGCCATATCGGCTCCGGCGCTTCCCTGTGCGCCATCGAGGACGGCAAGTGCATGGACACCACCATGGGCTTGACGCCGCTCGACGGCGTCATGATGGGCACCCGCTGCGGCTCCATCGACCCGGCTACCGTGTGCTACCTGCAGCGCGAGGGTGGCTACACCTTCGACGAGGTCGACGAGATGATGAACAAGAAGTCTGGCCTTTTGGCTGTGACCGGTGGCAAGACCAACGACTGCCGCAACGTTGAGGAGCTCGCCGCTGCTGGTGACCCCGAGGCTCAGCTCGCCTTCGATATGTTCGTCTACAAGATTGCCGCTAAGGCCGCCGAGATGGCCACCTCCATGTGCGGCATGGACACCCTGGTCTTTACCGCCGGCATCGGCGAGCACGCTCCGGCCGTTCGCGCTGGCGTGGCCGATCGTCTGGCCTTTATGGGCGTCAAGATGGATCACGCCCGTAATGCCCTGCGTGGCGACGGCGCTTGGTGCCTGTCCGCCAAGGATTCCAAGGTCAAGATTTTCGTCATCCCTACGGACGAGGAGTTCATGATCGCTTCCGACGTCGAGCGCATCGTCAACGGCAAGTAATTGCAAGAGGGGAGGGGCTGGACGACCGAGCGCCGTTCGGCCCCTCTTTTGCGCTCGTTGGGCGATGTGCTGATATCTATTTATCAAGATATGATAACTTCTTATTAAAATGCGGCCGCCTTAAGGGGCCTGCGTCGACCGTATTGCACTGCGAAGGAGTCTCATGAACGTACTTGTTGTCAACGCCGGCAGCTCAAGCCTTAAATATCAGCTTTTGGATACCGATACCCGCAAGGTTTTCGCCAAGGGCAACTGCGAGCGTATCGGATCGGACATGGGCATCTTTGGCCACTCCGAGAACGGTGGCGCTAAGCAGACCGAGGAGGTCCCTTTCCCCGATCATCGCTCTGCTATCGCTCGCGTGCTCGAGGAGCTCGAGAAGACCGACTTTACGATTGATGGCATTGGGCATCGTATCGTTCAGGGCGGCTGGCACTTCGATGATTCCGCGGTTGTCGACGACGAGGTTATGGCCAAGATTCTTGAGGTGGCACCGCTTGCTCCGCTGCACAACTACGGCGAGGCCGCAGCGATTGAGTATTGCCGTGAGAAGTATCCGGAGCTGCCCAACGTGGCGGTCTTCGACACCTCGTTCCACATGACCATGCCCGAGGTTGCCTACACCTACGCGCTGCCCAAGGACGTTTGCGACAAGTACCACGTGCGCAAGTACGGCGCCCACGGCACGAGCCACCGCTATGAGTGGATGATGGCCAAGGAGATCCTGGGTTCGCGCTGCCACCGCCTGCTTTCGTGCCATCTGGGCAACGGTGCTTCGCTCGCTGCTATCGAGGACGGCGTGTGCCGCGACACCACGATGGGTCTCACGCCGCTCGATGGCCTGATGATGGGCACCCGTTGTGGTTCCATCGACCCGGCCACCGTGTGCTACCTGCAGCGCGAGGGCGGCTACAGCTACCAGGAAGTCGATGACATGATGAACAAGCAGTCTGGTCTGCTTGCCATCTCGGGCATCTCCAACGACGCCCGCGACATCCGCACGCGCGCCTCCGAGGGCGACGAGCGCTGCCTGCTCGCCTTTGATATGTTTGCCTACAAGGCCATGCAGCAGGCCGGCTCAATGATCGCTTCCATGGCGGGCGTGGACACCATCACCTTTACCGCCGGTATCGGCGAGAACGACTGGTCGATCCGCAAGGCCTTCTGCGACTGCTTTGAGTGGCTGGGCGTGCGCATCGACAACAACAAGAACCGCGAGGCCGTGGGCAACGGCCCGCAGGTCATCAGCGCCGCCGGTTCCGCCGTCACGGTCATGGTCATCCCCACCGACGAGGAATACATGATCGCCCACGACGTCGAGCGTCTGACCAAGAACAACTAACGTGCGCATTTGCAAGTAAACGAAAGGCCTCCAGAGCAGCAGCTCCGGAGGCCTTTTTGCTAGCAGGCGGACGACGGAAACTCCATCCCATTTCGAGCGCAAATACTGGGACACGCTTTCCGGTTGAGGCACGTTGCGGAAAGTGCGACCCACAATAAAGCAAAATTCCGTCCCAAAGTTTCCCAAACAGGCCCCAAGCGGAAGCCACATCCCACAATCCGCCTCCAAACTGGGATGTAGTTTCCGGCACAACAACCGCCGAAGCCCACCGGCCTTTCAATCTCCAAAGTGATCATCATCAGCAACGCCTGCGCTCCCAGCAACGGCACCCATCCATTCAGATTTTCAGCTCCAGCTCGTAGCCAAGTCGCCGTCCACCCCGGATTCCCTGATTGCTACGTGGCGGCAGGGACCCTACAGGGTAAAGCTCTGAAAATATTCCGCAGGACGCATGAAACCCCCGCCGCACGAAGTGCGCAGCGGGGGTTTCATGCATGTCCGAGGACGTTTTCAGAGCTTTACGCTGTAGGGTCCCGAGGGGATATGTCCGCTACTCAGCCATCTGAGCCTGGACGGCGGTGATGGCCACGACACCCACGATGTCGTCGGCAGAGCAGCCGCGCGAAAGGTCGTTAACCGGCTTGGCGATGCCCTGCAGGATGGGGCCGTAGGCGTCAGCACCGGCGAAGCGCTGGACCAGCTTGTAGCCGATGTTGCCGGCCTCGAGGTCGGGGAACACGAGCACGTTGGCCTTACCGGCGACGGAGGAGCCGGGGGCCTTGAGCTGGGCGACGGTGGGGACGATGGCGGCGTCGAGCTGCAGGTCGCCGTCGATGGCGAGCTCGGGAGCCTTCTCCTTGCAGAACTTCACGGCCTCCTGGACCTTCTTTGCGACCTCGCCACCGGCGGAGCCCATGGTGGAGTAGGAGAGCATGGCCACGTGCGGCTCAACGTTGCCCATGAAGGTGGACCAGGAGTGGGCCGAGGCGATGGCGATCTCGGAGAGCTCGTCGGAGGACGGGTTGATGTTGAGGCCGCAGTCGGCGAAGATCAGCGTGCCGTCGGTACCGAACTGCGGGGTGTCGGTGCACATCACGAAGAAGGCCGAGACCAGCTTGGTGCCCGGGGCGGTCTTGAGGATCTGAAGCGCAGGGCGCAGGGTGTCGGCGGTGGAGTGGCAGGCGCCGGAGACCAGGCCGTCGGCGTCGCCCATCTTGACCATCATGGTGCCAAAGTAGGTGGCGTCCATCACCTGGGCGCGAGCCTGCTCGATGGTAACGCCCTTCTTGGCGCGGAGCTCAGCAAACTTCTGCGCGTACTCCTCGTGCTTCTCGGCATTGCGCGGGTCGATGACGGTAGCGCCGGGAACGTCGATCTCGTCGGGGTTGCCCAGGATGACGATCTTGGCCAGACCCTCCTCGATGATCTTGGTGGCCGCGACGATGGTGCGCGGATCCTCGCCCTCGGGCAGGACGATCGTCTTAAGGTCGGCCTTGGCGGCAGACTTCATACGGTTAAGGAAATCGCTCATGTTACTCCTTACAAGCGTTTCGCTAAGCTCCAGGCGCCCGGCTGTTCACGAATAAACCCGCTGCTAGCGGGTTTACCTTTCAATTATGTACGCCGCGGTGCTTGAGCTTTCCTTGTGTGGCAAGCTCATTATAGGACGCATTAGCGCTATAATCGCTCTGATAAATATGTCTCGAAGAATGTTCGAGAAAAGCCCAGCTAACGAGCCCGTGGCTTTTGACAAGGAGTATCGATGCAGATTACCTCAGGCCTGCCTGAAGGCTTTAACGCCGGCGCGTACGACATGATTGTCGTCGGTGCTGGATATGCCGGTGCCGTTTGCGCCCGCCGTCTTGCCGAGACCATCGGCTATCGTGTCGCCGTTTTGGAGCGCCGTAGCCACATTGCGGGCAATGCCTATGACTGCACTGACGAGGCCGGAATCCTGATCCACGAGTACGGTCCGCATATCTATCACACTTTTAACGAGCGCGTGCACAATTTCCTGTCGCGCTTTACCAAGTGGACGGATTATCAGCACAAGGTGCTCGCCAACATCAACGGTGCCCTTATGCCCGTGCCCTTCAACCATGCGAGTCTCAAGCTCGCCTTTGGTGACGAGCGCGGCGAGGAGCTGTATCAGAAGCTCGTGGAGACCTTTGGCAAGGACGTCAAGGTGCCCATCATGGAGCTGCGCAAGAAGAACGACCCGGATCTTGCCGAGGTCGCCGATTACGTCTACGAGAACGTCTTTTTGCATTACACCATGAAGCAGTGGGGCCAGACGCCCGATCAGATCGACCCCTCGATCACCGGCCGCGTTCCCGTCTTTGTGGGCGATGATGACCGCTACTTCCCGCAGGCTCCCTTCCAGGGCATGCCGCAGGACGGCTATACCGCACTGTTCGAGCACATGCTCGACCACGATCTGATTGATGTGTTCTGCGACGTGGACGCCCGCGACCTCTTCGAGATCGACGAGACCACCGTCAAGATCGACGGTAAGGTCTATGGCGGCGAGATCGTCTACACCGGTCCGCTTGACGAGCTGTTCAACCTCGACCTGGGCGCTCTGCCGTACCGTACGCTCGACATGAAGTTCGAGACGCTCGATATGGACCAGTTCCAGCCCGTGGGCACCGTCAACTACACCACGAGCGAGGATTACACGCGCATCACCGAGTTCAAGAACATGACTGGTCAGGTCCTGCCCGGCAAGACCACCATCATGAAGGAGTATTCCAAGGCCTATACGCCCGGCTCGGGCGAGACGCCCTATTACGCCATTCTGGAGCCCGAGAACCGCGAGCTCTATGAGCGCTATCTTGAGCGCGTCCAGAACCTGACGAACTTCCACCCGGTGGGTCGTCTGGCCGAGTATCGTTACTACGATATGGATGCCGTGACCAACTCTGCCCTCGATCTTTCGGATGAGATTATCGCCTGCCATGCATAAAGTCATATCATTCGGTATTCCCTCGTATAACGCCGCCAAGGACATGGACCATTGCATCACCTCCATCTTGGAGGGGAGCAATTACGCCACCGATATCGAGATTATCGTGGTGGACGACGGCTCCAAGGACGAGACGGCAGCCAAGGCCGACGAGTGGGAGGCCCGTTATCCTGGAATCATCCGCGCGGTGCACCAGGAGAATGGCGGTCACGGTATTGCCGTCCTTTCGGGTCTGCGCGAGGCGCAGGGCACCTACTACAAGGTTGTCGACTCGGACGACTGGCTTGACGGCGCGGCTCTTTCGACCATGCTGTCGATTCTGCGTGGCTTTGAAGAGCGCGACCAGCGCGTTGACCTGTTTATCTCGAATTACGTGTACGAGAAGGTTTACGAGGGCACGCATACCGCTATTGGCTACAAATTTGCCCTGCCACGCAAAAAGATCTTTTCCTGGGATCAGATCGGTCATTTCCGCCTGGACCAGAACCTACTCATGCACAGCCTGTGCTATCGCACGGATGTGCTGCGCGAGTCCAACCTTCCCATGCCGCCGCACACGTTCTATGTGGACAACATCTACGCCTACGTGCCACTGCCGCGTTGCAAGACCATGTACTACGCCGACATCGACCTCTACCGCTACTTTATCGGTCGCGAAGGCCAGAGCGTCAACGAGGCAACGATGGTCAAGCGTCTGGACCAGCAGTTCCGTGTTACGCGTATCATGATGGAGTCGTACCACCTGTACAGCGATGTCGAGTCGTCGCGCCTGCGTTCGTACATGATGGGCTACTTCACCATGATGATGGCGATCTGCTCGGTGCTCACCAAGCTTTCCGAGGAAGATTGCGCCGACGAGCGCCTAAAGACGCTGTGGAATGATTTGAAGGCCTACGACGAGCGCATGTATCGTCGTGCCCGCTACGGCGTGGTCGGGTTCTTCACCAATCTGCGCGGACGGGCCGGAGACAAAACCACACTCGGCCTATACCGTCTTGCCTCAAAGATCTTCAAATTCAACTAGCTGCCGAGTAATCGCTGCTGATAGGTTGACTGGGCCCCTTGGCCTTTAGTTTGCTACTGCGAACAGTCCTGCTCGCACGGAAAGCACATTAAGTGCTTTCCGGCTCGTGCGGAACTTGTATCAAACTAAAGGCCAAGGGGCCTCTGCAATAAGAATCGATTGTCAGGCTGCCTGAATTTGAAGATCTTAGACGCGCGGTACACAGGGGCCTGGGCTGAAGGGGATCTTGTTGAGTAGGTTGCCCGGTGGAGCTTGGTTATGTTTGTCGCGAGTTCCGCACGAGCCGAAGAGCACTTAATGTGCTCTTCGTGCGAGCCAGGACTGTAGAGCAGCAAACATAACCAAGTCCCACCGGGCAACCGGTCAGGTTAGGCTACTTCGCGGCGCCGGGGATGCCGTGGGAGGTTTTGGCGGTTTTGGCTCCGTTTACGATGGCAGTTTCCAGGGCCCTTACTGCGAGCATGCCCAGCAGGTCTAGGGGAACGGCGGCGCTTGCCTGGGCGCCCAGTTTGCCGCTGGCGAGGGTGTAGATGGTGTCGCCGTCGTTGGTGGTGTGTGTGGGGCGGATGGCGTGTGCGTAGGCGTCTGCGGCCATCTGGGAGACCTTGGTGGCTTGTGCCTTAGTGAGTTCCACGTTGGTGACGATGCAGCTGATGGTGGTGTTGGTGCGGTCGAGCGGCATCTGCATGGATCCGGCGGCGGCAAAGGCTGCGAGTTCCATGTCGACAATCTGGTCGCTATCGGCTGCGGCGCGCATGCCGGCGACCCACTCGCCGGTGAAGGGGTCGACAACGTTGCCGCAGGCGTTGACCGAGACCACGGCGCCCACCTTGATGGGGCCGAGCGCCACGGCGGCAGCGCCAAGGCCGGCCTTCATGCAGGTAGCGGGGCCCATGAGCTTACCCACGGTAGCGCCCGTGCCGGCGCCCACGTTGCCCTGTTCGAGCCTGGTGGGGGTGTGGTCGAGTGCTTCGCGCACCGCGGCGATGCCGGCCTCAATGTCAGGGCGAACGGTGGGGTTACCAAAGGTGAGGTCGAAGATACAGCTGGAGCACACGATAGGCACCTGCGTGGGGCCGACGGGAAGGCCGATGCCGCGGCTCTCAAGCTCGCGAGCGACGCCGCTTGCAGCCTCGAGGCCAAAGGCCGATCCACCCGAAAGGCAGACAGCGTGGACCTTGTCGACGGTGTTCTCGGGTCGCAGCAGGTCGGTTTCGCGCGATGCCGGAGCACCGCCGCGAACGTCAATGCCGCCGGTGGCGCCCTCGGGTGCCACGATTACGGTGCAACCGGTGCCGGCCTCCTCGTCCGTATAGTTGCCATAGCAAAAGCCATCGACATCGCAGACGTCAATGGCCTCGAGCAGTGTATCCATGTTTAACTCCTATCGGTTTTCCGCCGCGCCTTGTGCCCGGTCGGGATCCGTACGGTACGCCAAAATTGTAGGCGCTGGGGAATACCCAGCGCCAGATGCAATTACGAGAGTTTTTGAATCGCGCGCGCGACGCGGGCGATGGGTAGGCCCACTACGTTATAGAAGTCGCCCGAAATATCGTGCACGAGCATGCGGCCGCCTGTGCCCTGGATGCCGTAGGCGCCTGCCTTATCCATGGGCTCACCCGAGGCAACGTAGTGCTCGATCTGCTCGTCGGTGAGCTCGTAGAACGTCACGTCGGTCACATCGACAAACGACAGGCTCTCGGCGGCATGCGGGGCGGCCGTATCGCCTGCCTTAACGATGCAGACGCCGGTTGCGACCTGGTGCGTGCGGCCCGAAAGCTCACGGAGCATGGTGCGCGCCTCGTCCTCGGTTGCCGGCTTGCCCAAAATCTTGCCGTCGAAGGTGACGATGGTGTCGGCCGCGACGGTCAACTCATTGGGCTCGGCATACTCGGCAGCAACGGCAGCCGCCTTGGCGCGTGCCAAGCGCTCGACAAGCGTGAGCGGGGGCTCGCCATCAAAGGGCGTTTCGTCGATATCCGCGGGAATCACGCGAATGTTGTAGCCTGCCTCGCGCATCAGCTCTATGCGGCGCGGCGATTGGGAAGCCAAAATCATAGTTGGATGCCCTCGGCGACCTTCTCGACGGCCTTGTCGCCGGCGAGCGTGCGCAGCAGCTCCAATGCAAAGGGGAGTGACTGTGCCATGCCGCTGGCAGTGATGATGTTGCCGTCTTGCGTGACCTTCTCGCCAGTATAGGCGCCTTCGGGGAAGCTTTTCTCAAAGCCAGGGAAGCACGTGGCGTGGCGCCCCTCGAGTAGGTCGAGCTCGCCCAGGATAAACGGGGCGGCGCAGATGGCGGCGACGTGCTTGGTCGCGGCGAACTCGCAGACCACGTCGCAGACACGCTGATCGGCGCGCAGGTTGGTGGCACCGGGCAGGCCGCCGGGCAGCACGACGCAGTCGTACTCGTCAAAGTTGATCTCATCAAAGAGCGCATCGCAGGTCACGGGGATCTGCAGCGAGCTTACGACCTCACGCGTGGGCATAATCGAGACGAGCGTGGCACGCACGCCGCCGCGACGCATGACATCGACCATGGTCAAGCATTCAATAGTTTCAAAGCCATCGGCGGCGAGAACGGCAACGCTGGGCATGAGGGTTCCTTTCATAGGCGGCATACAATTAGCCGTCTTATACCCCGAAGACCTCCGCTTGCCACGCTCGATTTCCCAATGATTTTTCTGAGCAATGATTAAGTGGCTAGTTGCGCCTAAGGTGGACGACGGTCTCGCAGTGGAAGGTTTGTGGGAACAGGTCGACTGGCGTGATCTTTACGGGGGAGAAGGTGCCTTCTTCGACAAAGCGTTTGAGATCGCGCGCCAGGGTGGCCGGGTCGCAGCTCACGTAGGCGACATCGTGGGCACTCGTGCTGGCGATAAGGTCGATCGCTTCGGGGGCGAGGCCTGCGCGCGGCGGGTCGACCACCAAGACGTCGGCATCCTGGTCGGGGAACTCGCGCACCGCGTCTCCGCCAATGACGTCGACGTTATCAAGCTTGTTGATCTCCAGGTTACGGCGCAGGTCGCGCACGGCGGGGCCGTAGGCCTCGACGGCGGCGACAAAGTCGCAGCGGCGGGCGAGCGGCAGGGTAAAGGTGCCGGCACCGCAGTACAGGTCCACGGCAAGCTCGTCTTCCTGCGGATCGAGCGTTTCCATGACAAGCTCGATCAAAATCTCGGCACCCTTGGTGTTGACCTGGAAAAAAGACGGGGCAGACAAGCGCATCTGACCCTCGGCGATATTCTCGGTCCATGAGCCCTCTCCGGCGAGCATTTCGACCTTGGAAACACGGCGGGCCTTCTTTTCGCCCTTGCTCATCACGCGTACGACACTTGTGGGGTGCGCGGCGTCTGCCAACACGCGCGAGACTTGCGAGCGCGGGAAAGAGCCCGTAGGCGTCCAGAGCGCCACCTCGAGTGCCTTGGTGCGACGCGAGGCGCGAATGCCCACGCGCTCAAGGCCCAGGTCGTGGCTGCCGCTCAGATAATTGAGCGCGCCGACGACCGATTTGAGTGCCTTGGGGAAGCGTTTGTCGAACAACGGGCACGAATCGACGGTCACGATCTTGCGAGGATCGACACCGTGCATGCCAAGACGCACGCGGCCGTTTACAACGGTCGGCTCGAGTTCGATTTTATTGCGGTAGCCCCAATCATCCTTGGTGTGGCGGATGGGTTGCACCAGTTCATCGACTTGATCGGGGCTGAACTTGCCGATACGCTCGAGCGTGGAGCGCAGATTTTGCTCCTTGGCGGCGAGCTGTGCCGTGCGTGAGAGATTGCCCCACGAGCAGCCGCCGCAGATGCCCACGAAGGGGCAGGGAGACTGAATGCGATCGGGGCTTGGCTCCAGAATCTCGGTGGTGCGGGCACGCATGAACGACTTGCCGTCCTGTACGACCTCGGCCTCGACGGTGTCGCCTGCCACGGCGCCCTGCACAAAGACGGCCTTGCCGTTGTCGGCGTGCGCCAGCCCGTCGGCGCCGTAGGTCATCGATTCTATAGTGAGCTTCATATTCCTGCCTGTCATTCGCGTTGTTGTTCGCACCATGGTAGCAGGGAAAAGCGCCCCGCATCCGAGGCTTTCCTCAAATGCGGGGCGCTTCTACAAACTGCTTCTACAAACGACTATTTCGTCTTGCCGGTAATGAGCGTCTTAAGACCCAGGCCGATCAGACCCAGGCCCATGCGCACGCGGCCGGGGCGATGGCGCTCGATGGCCTTGGTCTTGCCGGCGGGCTTATCGCGACGGGCGCTCGTCTCGGGTGCGGGCTTGATGACCTGCGGATCGGGCTGAGGTGCAGGTGCAGGCTCGGGCTCAATGACGGTCGCCTGGACCTCTTGGACCTTGGGTGTGGCCGGCTGCGGCTCAGGAGCAGGGGCGGGCTTTGCCTCGGCGGCGGGCTCCGGAGTCGCAGTAGCGGGCTCGGGCGCTTTCTCCACGGCGGGCTCTGCGGCAGCCTCGGGCTCATTCACCGGGGGAGCTGCAACCGCTTCCGGTTTGGCAGCTGCCCCGTGTTCAACATCGGCCTGAATGGCCTCCTCGGCCACACGTTCCTTCTCCTGTGCGCGCTGCTGCGCGGCGGCCTCGGCGTTGCGATAGGCACGCTCCAGTAGGGCTTCCTGCGAGTTGAAGGGTTTCTCACCCTCTGCACGCTTCACGGGAACCCAGGTGCCGTCGCTCGTGAGGCTGCGGGCCTTCACGTTGTCGCGCAGCTGCATGCCCATGTACTCGTGCACCAGTGCGCGGCAGGTGGGGTCGAGCACGGGGAAGGCGATCTCCACGCGGTGCTCGGTGTTGCGCGTCATCATGTCGGCCGAGCTCAGATAGATCATGTCCGAGTCCACGCCAAAGGCGTAAACGCGCGCATGCTCCAAAAAGCGTCCGACGATAGAACGGACATGCACGTTCTCGGTCTTGCCCGGAACGCCTGGCTTGAGGCACGAGATGCCGCGGATGATCATATCCACGCGGACTCCTGCGCACGATGCCTCGGCGATCTTGTCGATGACCTCGCGGTCGGTGAGCGAGTTGAGCTTAAAGAACACGCGGGCGGGCTCGCCAGCGAGGGCGCGCTGGATCTCGCGATCCAGGCCGCGCATGATGAGCGGCTTCAGGCCGACCGGCGCCACGCCCAGGAAGCGGTAATCGCCGCGCAGGTTGCCCAGCGACAGGTTGCGGAAGAACAAGTTGGCGTCCTCGCCGATGCCGGGATGGGCGGTCATGAGCATAAAGTCGCTGTAGAGCTTGGCCGTCTTCTCGTTAAAGTTGCCAGTGCCCAACAGCGTCAGGCGTGTAAGTGCCATGCCCTCGCGATAGGTGAGCTGGCAGATCTTGGAGTGGCACTTAAAGCCCTCGGAGCCGTAGATAACGGTGCAGCCTGCCTCTTCCAGACGCTCGGCCCACTCGATGTTGTTTTGCTCGTCGAAGCGGGCGCGGAGCTCCATGAGCACCGTGACCTCTTTGCCGTTCTCGGCGGCATCGATCAGCGACTCGCACAGGCGGCTCTGCTTGGCCACGCGGTAGAGCGTGATGCGCAGCGAGATGCACTCGGGGTCGTAGGCGGCCTCGTGCACCAGATCCAGGAAGGGGTTCATGGCCTCGTAGGGATAAAAGAGCAGCTTGTCGTGCTGCAGCACCTGCTCGCGGATGGAGCGGGTCATGTCGATGGTGGGATTGGGCTGCGGCCTAAACGGCGTAAAGAGCAGCTCGTTGCGCAGGTGCTCGGGAATCTTGCCCTCAATGCCAAAGACGTAGCCCAGGTCGAGCGGGATATCGCAGGTAAAGACAGAGCGGCGCGAAAGCTCGAGCGCCTTGCGGATGGTCTTGAGCGTTGCCTTCTCGAGCGACCCCGAGACCGCGAGCACTACCGGCTGCAGACGCAGGCGCTTCTTGAGGATGCGCTTCATGTGCTGGCGGTAGTCCTCTTCCTCTTCGACGCCCTCGCCGTCCGGATCGATGTCGGCGTTGCGGGTGACGCGGATCAGCGCACGATCCAGCGGCTTATAGGAGCCAAAGCAGCTGTCCAGGCAGGCGAGGATGACGTCCTCGAGCAAGATGTAGGAGTAGGTGCCGGTGGGCGAGGGGATCTCGACCACGCGGTTCATCGAGGCGGGAATCTCGATAAGGCCCAGCAGGCTCTCCTCGTCGGTGGCGCCGTCCAGACCACAGGCCAGATAGAGCGCGCCATTGCGTAGGTTGGGGAAGGGGTGGCGAGGATCGATGACCAGCGGCGAGATGACCGGCGACACGTAGGCCTGGAAGTAGCGGGTTACAAAGGTGCGCTCCTCGGGCGTAAGCGAATCGATGCGGGCGCGGTGAACGCCCAAGGTGTCGAGCTTGCCCTCGATGCTCTTAAAGATGGACTCCCAACGGGTAAGGAGCCCGGGCATTTCGGCCATGACAGCATCGACCTGTTCGGAGGCGGTCATATTGCTCTTGTTGTCGACAGGTTGCTTTTTGAGCTCTGCCAGATCGGACAGGCCGCCCACGCGCACCATGAGAAACTCGTCGAGGTTAGACTCGAAAATCGACACGAACTTTAGACGCTCGAACAGCGGAACGGTCTCATCGAAGGCTTCGTCAAGCACACGGTTGTCAAAGCGTAGCCAGCTGAGCTCTCGGTTCTGCGTGTACGAGAAGTCGCGAGGCGGTTTGCGCAGCTTTGCGGCGGCTTGCTTTTTTTCGATTTTGCTCGGCATATGCATCTGTCCGTTCAGTCCCCGCAGGGGACGGTAGCCTAACCCTATTCACTATTGTCTCAATTTAGTCGACTTGTGGCACGGACGTATTGTGCGAACGGTATCTTTACCTACTTCTTACGCTGACAAGGCATGCAACTAACTGTCCAACTCGTTTGGAAACAATCTATATCCATACTCAACTGGTGAGGATGTATGAATAAGAATGATTGCGAGCTGAATATAATCGAATCCAAATTGAATCATGGACAAACGACATATATATGCAGAAAACCGTTTTAGCTATGCAATTCCTAAACATGAAAATATTTGTGCAATCTAGCTTAATTCCTTAGAAAAAAGAACATTTACCTTTGAAAACCTGCTTTAGAGAACCGAAGTGCATCATGGGAGAATCATATGCGATATACCGTTCATCGCACTTTGCTGACCGTTCGGGGGCGAGGTGGAATTGCAGGTGGTTTTTGGATATAACTAGAGCTGTCAGCAAGCAGCGTCCCATACAGAGGGGCGCTGATACATTCGGCCAGTAAGGCCCGAAAGAAAGGTAGGAGGCCATGACGAAAGGTCTGCACGTGCCTTCCGAGATCGGCAAGCTCAGGAAGGTCTGCCTGCACCGTCCCGGCGACGAGCTCCTCAACCTGCCGCCCGACGAGCTCGAGCGACTCCTGTTC
>DBFANS010000014.1:0-4561 GCA_048233475.1 Collinsella aerofaciens
ATCGCCGCCGAGTTGGCAGCGCATGTGTCCTCGTCCTCGCCAAAGGCAGCGGATAGGTCGACGACATGCACCCAGCTTGCGCCCTGCTCGGCAAACGAGCGGGCAACGGCCACGGGGTCGTCGGAATATACCTTGCAGCGGCTGCGGTCGCCGCGCTCCAGGCGTACAACCTTGCCGCCGATCAGATCGATTGCGGGAAACAGGATCATCGGCCGACCTCCTCGACGATGTTGACGAAGTTCTTAAGGATGCGCTGACCCAGCGCGGAGGATTTCTCGGGATGGAACTGGCAGCCCCACACGTTGCCATGGCGCACGATGCACGGGAAACTCCGTGTATAGTGCGTGCGCGCCAACACATCGGCGGCATCGACGTCGTCGGCCACCGCGTAGCTGTGGGTGAAGTACATGTTGGCGCCCTCGGCAAAACCGGCAAGCAGCGGATCAGCCGCACCGGCGGACGTCATGTGCACCTGGTCCCAGCCCACGTGCGGCACCTTCAGGCGGCTCGACTCCAGGCGCGTGCACGAGCCGCGCATAATACCCAGGCCATCGACCCAGGGACCGCCAGCCTGCTCGGGAGCGTTTCCGTCCGCGACCGCGCCCTCGTCCGCCGGCACGCCCTCGTTGCCGCGCTCAAAAAATAGCTGAAGGCCCAGGCAGATGCCGAGCAGCGGAGTTCCAGCGGCGACGGCATCGAGCACGGCCGTCTCCTCGCCGCTCTGGCGCATAAAGGCAATCGCGTCATAGAACGCACCCACGCCCGGAATGACCAGGCCGTCGGCGTTGCGGATCTGCTCCGGATTGTCCGAGGTGCAGGCGGCGGCACCGGCGCGTGCAAGCCCGCGCACGACGCTCGACAAGTTGCCCTTGTGGTAGTCGACCACCACGATCTTCGGTTCGCCCACGCGGCCCTCCTTTTCCCCATTCAAAACCTGTCCCTTTTTTGGCAGGTTACAGTGAACCCTTGGTGCTGGGGATGCCCTGCACGCGGGGATCGAGCTCGCAGGCGTGGCGCATCGTGCGGCCCACGGCCTTAAAGGCGGCCTCGATAATGTGATGCGAGTTGCCACCCGCCAGCTCGCGCACGTGCAGCGTGAGCTTGGCGTCGCGCGCAAAGGCGTAGAAGAACTCGACGGCCAGCTCGGTATCGAAGCTGCCCACGCGCTCGGTCGGCACGGGCAGCTCGCAGTAGGCCTGCCCGCGGCCCGAAATATCAACAGCAGCCATCACGAGCGTCTCGTCCATGGCGATCGCCGCGTCGGCAAAGCGCGTAATGCCCGCCTTGTCGCCCAGCGCCTGGCAAAACGCCTCGCCCAGCACAATACCCGTGTCCTCGACGGTGTGGTGCGCATCGACCTCCACGTCGCCCACCGCGTGCACCGTCAGATCGAACAGACCATGGCGGCCAAAAGCGTTGAGCATGTGGTCGAAAAACGGCACGCCGGTCGAGATATCGCACACGCCGCTTCCGTCCAGGTCGAGCTTTACGACAATGTCGGTCTCACCCGTCTTGCGGGTCACCTCGGCATAACGGCCCATCTACATCTCCTCCTTCACCAGCGCGGCAAACGCAGCCAGCACCTCATCGTTTTCCTGCGGGGTACCCACGGTAATGCGTAAGCAGTCCGCGAGCCCCGGCGCGTAGCTAAAGTCGCGCACCAAAATCGAATACTCGTCGCGCAGACGCTCGCGCACGCGTGTGGCATGCGGCGTGCGCACGAGCACAAAGTTCGCCGCGCTCGGCCACGCCTCCACGGGCAGACCCTCGGCAGCCATTGCGCGCAGGGCGCACAGCTCGCGCTCGCGCTCGGATGCAACCTGTGCCACCACGGGCGCGTACGCATCGCGGGCACGCACGCAGGCAAGCGCGGCGACCTGGCTCAGCACGTTAACCGAGTAGATTTGGCGAATCGCCGCAAACACATCGATGACCTCGGGCGCCGCGATCACATAGCCCAGACGCGTGCCGGCGGCGCCAAACGCCTTGGACAGCGTATGCAGAATCACCAGGTTGGGATGCTCGGCGATAAGCCCCCGCGCCGTGGTAGCCGCGCCAAACGAATCGTCCGCAAACTCAACGTAGGCCTCGTCGACCATGACCATGCCGGGGCACGCATCGCACAGGGCCGCGACAAAGTCGAGCGGCGCCACATCGCCCGTGGGATTGTTGGGCGAGGTCACGATCGCCAGATTGCACTCGGGAGCCGCCGCAAGCACCGCCGCCTGGTCGAGCTCAAAGGTCGCCGGGTCGCGCCACACGTCGCGCACCTCGGTCTGACAAAGCGACGCAAAAAACGCGTACTCACTAAAGCACGGCGGGCAGTTGAGCAGGGTCCGCCCGGCGCCACCAAATGCCAGCAGGTAGTTATAGAGCAGCTCGTCGCCGCCGTTTCCCACACAGATGTTCTCGCGCGTCACGCCATGCCAAGCGGCAAGCTCGTCGCGCAGGTCGTTGGACATGGGATCGGGGTAGCGGTTGAGCGGTGTGGCAGCCAGGGCGGCGTCGATCGCCTCGCGCACGCCGGCCGGCACGGGATAGGTGTTCTCGTTGGCCGAAAGGTTGATGCGCGTAGGCGTAAAGTTAGGATCGTAGGGCTCAATACCAGCCAGGTAAGGCTGGACGAGCTCCTTCATGCGGGGCGTCAGCTCGGCCATATTAGGCCTCCCCGCCGCTCGCGCCAGCGCCATCCGCGCTTGCGGCCGCGAGGTCAACGCCCTCGGCAACCGTCGCCACGGCGTCACCCGGCCAGGCGACCTTGGTCAGGTCGGCCGCGGCCAGCGACTCGGCACTCACGGCATCCTCGCCCTGCTCCAGCACGCGACGACGCAGGGCGGCAGAGAGCGCGTGCGCCCACAGGCCCTCGGCCTCGGCCAGGCGCTGCGTAGCGGGAGCATCGGAGAGCAGGCCCTCAGGTGTATAGCAAATGACGCTCGAGCGTTTAACGAACTCTTCGACCGAAAGCGGGTTGGAGAACATGGCCGTGCCGCCGGTCGGCAGCGTGTGGTTGGGGCCGGCAACATAATCGCCAAGCGGCTCGGAGCTCCAAGCGCCCACAAAGATGGCGCCGGCGTTGCGAATGCCGCCAAGCAGGCCCATCGCATCCTTGCAGTGCAGCTCCAGGTGCTCGGGCGCCACGGTGTTCACGGCCTCAACGGCGGCAGCCATATCGGCGGCCACCACGATGGTGCCTTCGTTGTCGAGCGAAGCGCGCGTAATCTCGGCACGCGGCGACTGCGCCACCAGGATGTCGATGCCAGCCTCGACCTCGCGCGCAAACTGCTCGTCGCAAGTCACCAGATAGCAGGCTGCCAGCGGATCGTGCTCGGCCTGGGCCATCAGGTCTGCCGCGACCACCATAGGCTTGGCCGTGGCATCGGCCAGCACGCAGACCTCGGACGGGCCGGCGACCATGTCGATTCCCACATCGCCCGAGACAATCTGCTTGGCAGCGGCAACAAAAGCGTTGCCCGGACCGGTGATTTTATCGACACGCGGAATGGTCTCGGTACCGTACGCCAGCGCGGCCACGGCCTGGGCGCCGCCTACCATATAGATTTCGTCCACGCCGCCGAGCTTGGCCGCCGCGAGCGTGTAGGGGCTGATCAGGCCATCCTTTTGCGGCGGAGTCACCATAACCACGCGCTTGACACCGGCAACCTTGGCGGGAATGGCGTTCATGAGCACGGTGGAGGGATACTGAGCGCGACCGCCCGGCACGTAGATGCCGGCCGCCGCGAGCGGGGTCACCTTAACGCCGAGCATCGTGCCGTCCGCACGCGTGGTAAACCAGCTCTGCTCGACCTCGCGCTGGTGGAACTCGCGAATCTGGCGCGCGGCCTTCTCAAGCGCGGCGACAAAGGCCGGGTCAAGGCCTTCGAGCGCGGCATCGATCTGCTCTTGCGGCAGGCGGAAGCTCTGCAGCTCAACGCCGTCAAAACGCTGACAGTAATCGCGCACCGCGGCATCCCCGTTGGCACGCACGTTGGCCACGATATCGCGGGCGGCGTCGATGATGTTTTGCGGCAGCACGCCCTTGCGGTTGAGCTGGTTGGTAACGAGGCGCTCACCGGGAGCAAGCTTGATGGTCTTCATATCGGTATCCCCTATCGGTCGAGGTTGTGTTCGAAAAACGAGAGGCCGGGCGGCGGCGCCAATCGGCCCGCAGCCCAGACGTTGGGACGCCCGTGCGCGCTCGCGCTATTGTGCCGAGCCCGCGACGGGCTCAAAATGCTTGTCCTTAACGGCCGCGGCCAAGCGATCTGCCAGATTGCGTACGCGCGGATCCAGGCGCGCAGCACCCGGATTGACAAAGAAGCGGGCCGTGCAGCCCATGATGCGGCCGGTGATGACCAGGTCGTTGTCGCGCAGCGTGGCGCCCGTGGCGGTGATGTCCACGATGCGATCGGTCATGCCGACAATGGGGCCCAGCTCGATGTTACCGTGCAGCGAGACGATATCGGCGTTCACGCCGCGCTCGGCATACCAGGCACTCGCAATGCGCGGGTACTTGGTGGCCACGCGAAGCGAACCGCGGCGGGCATAGTTGCGCTCGGCCTGG
>DBFANS010000015.1:0-14115 GCA_048233475.1 Collinsella aerofaciens
TCCTCGGCCTGGGCACGATACTCCTCGGGAATCTCCGACTCAACGGCTTCGGTGCCGTTGCAATGGCGCGCCTTCATGCGCACCAGGTCGATGATGCCGTCAAAGTCCTCGCCCTCGCCCCAGGGAAGGGTCACGGCGCCCAGGCGCGTGCCAAAGCGCTCTTGCAGCAGGTCCATCGTGGTCGCAAAGCTGGCCTCGGAGCGCGACAGGCGGTTTACGAACACCGCACGCGCCAGGCGCAGGTCCTCGGCGGCATACCAGAGCTTAACCGTCGTAGGCTGCGGGCCGGCCTCGGCGTCGACCACAAACAGAGCCGTCTCGCAAACACTCATCGCGGCAAAGGCGTCGCCGATAAAATCGGGGTAGCACGGGGCATCGAGCACATTGATGCGCGCGCCCTTCCAGTCGATCGGCGCGATGGTCGTCGAGATGGAAAATGCACGCTTGACCTCTTCGGGGTCATAGTCGAGCGTGGGCTTGGTGCCGTCGTGGCCGCCCAGGCGGGCGGTCTTACCGGAAAGGTGGAGCATGGCCTCGGCGAGTGAAGTCTTGCCCACCCCGCCTTGGCCTACGAGCACCACGTTCCTTACGTTACCGGTCTTGGGAGCACCCATGATGACCTCCTTGCAGGGCCGCGCACAATGCGCGACGCCAACGGGGAGAGTTCGCGGTCGGTGCCATCCCGGGAGCAGCATGGTCGGCAGCCGAGCCGACTCACCCTCCAAATGTCCTATGCCACCACCCTACCCTCACGGGCGGCTGTCCATGCATACCTTTCGGCGCACGTATGAATACAGGCGGCGAGAGGAAGAGACAAGCTTGTGAGGCGATTATTGAACCCCGTCGATGCAAACAAAAAGCCGCCACAGACCGTAAGACCTGCGGCGGCTTCGCCTCAATTAATAGTTGAGTAAATGCTTGAGCCTACCCCTCGATACGGCTCAAGAACTCACGGGTACGTTGCTCTCGCGGGTGATCGATAACCTGCTCGGCCGGACCCTCCTCGACAATGCGGCCTCCGTCCATAAAGACCACGCGATCGGCAACATCGCGCGCAAACTGCATCGCGTGGGTCACGATCACCATCGTCATATTCTGCGCGGCAAGGTCTTTAATGACACGCAGCACCTCGGCCGTTAGCTCGGGATCGAGCGCCGAGGTCGGCTCGTCAAAGAACAAGATTTCCGGGTCGAGCGCCAAGGCGCGGGCGATACTCACGCGCTGTTGCTGACCGCCCGAAAGCTCACACGGAACCTTGTTCTCGTTGCCCACAAGCCCCATCTGAGCAATCAATTCATGCGCACGAGCTTCCGCCTGCTCGCGCGGGCGCTTAAGCACGCGGATCGGCGCGTCGATGATGTTTTTCATCACGGTATAGTGCGGGAACAGGTTGTAATTTTGGAACACCAGACCGAATCGCGAGCGCGCCTGCTTGGGCACATCGCCCTTCGCATAGACCGCGCCCGAACCCGCATCCGTCGCAACGGCAAGGTCACCAAACGAGAGCGAGCCTCCGTCGAGTGTCTCGAGCAGCGTGGCGCACCGCAGCAGCGTGGACTTGCCGCCACCCGAAGGCCCGATAATCGCCACGACCTCTCCACGCTTTACCTCGAGCGAGATATCCTTGAGCACCTCATTGCCGCTAAACGCCTTACGTGCGTTTTCGATTTTCATCACTGAGTTAGTCATGATAATAGTCCAGCTTCTTTTCGGCGGCGCCCAGCAGCATTTCGACCACAAAGTTAAAGACCCAGTAAATCAGCGCCGCGATCGCAAACGGCACCATGCTCACCTGCGAGGCGACCAGCGCCTTGGCCGTCGAGAACATCTCACCCACGCCAATGGCAAACGCCAGCGACGTGTCCTTGACCAGCGTGATGATCTCGTTGCCCATCGCCGGCAGAATACGCTTGGCGACCTGCGGCATCACGATATACAAAAACGTCTGCACGCGCGAATAGCCCAGCACCTCGGCAGCCTCGTATTGACCGCGCGGAATGGACTGCAGGCCCGAGCGATAGATCTCGGCAAAGTAACCGGCGTAGTTGATGATGAACGCCACGACGCACGCCGTCCACTTGGAATCGGGCGTGAGCGAAATGCCAAACACGTAGTACGGGGCAAAGTAGATGGCAAACATCTGCAGCATGAGCGGCGTACCGCGCATGACCGAAATGTAGATGCGCGCAATCCAGCGAAGCGGCGCGATTTTGCTCATGCGCATAAACGCCACGGGGATTCCCAGCGGAATCGACCCCAGCAGTGTCAGCACAAACAACTGCAAACTGACCAAGAATCCCTGGCCAAGCATCTGCATCATGACCTGAATAGACATTACTTGAGCACCCAATTATCGAAAGATAGACCATAGCTTGCGTACTTGTCGCACAGGTCCTTGACCGTGCCGTCCTCATAGAGTGCCTTGAGCGACTCGGTCACGGCGTCGGCCGACTTGGTGTCGCCCTTCTTAAAGCCGACGGCGTAGTGCTCGCTGGACAGCGGCTCATCAAGCTGCGTATAGGCATCGGGCTTGGCGGCAAGCTGATACTGGGCAATCGAAAGGTCGCAAGCCACGGCATCGACCGCGCCGCTCTCGAGCTGCATAAAGGCCGTGTTGTACTCGCCGATGGTATCGAGCGTGGCAAACGTCGCCGCCAGATCCTTCTGATCACCCTCAAGCACATCCTGCGCAGCGGAATCGGTCTGAGTAATCACGGTCTTGCCGGCAAGATCGTCCCAGCTCTTGATGCCCGCATCCTTCTTGACCACGAGCACCTGCTCGTTGAGCATGTACGGCTCGGAGAACGTGTAGTCGTCCTCACGGCCCTCCATGGTAAAGCCGTTCCAGATGCAGTTGATGGCGCCCGAGTTAAGCAGCGTATCCTTGGCGTCCCAGTCGATGGCCTCGTATTTGACCTCCCAGCCCTGCTTATCGGCAACAGCCTTGGCCAGATCGAGATCAAAGCCGGTGTACTCGCCATCGTCGCCCACAAAGCCGTACGGAGGATAGGACTTATCAAAGCCCACCACGAGCTTCTTGGACTCCGCAGCGCCCTTCACATCCTTGGCTGCAGCAGAACCGGCAGCGGAACCCTTACCGGCACCACCACCGCAGCCTACCAGGCCAAGACCTAGAACCGTAGCGAGCGAACCGGCTAGACCAACAAACTGACGACGAGACATATCGGTATTCATGGTATTCCCCCTTGGTGGCACTTTAGTTAGGTAAAGTGAGTCATGTAACGTTCAGAATCATACACTTTAGCGTGATAGAGCACAAGGGAGGGGTTGCCCGCTGGGCTCCGGGGCGGGGGTTAAGTTTCCTGCTCTACAGTCCTGCTCACGACGGAGGCCACATTAAGTGGCCTCCTGTTCGTGCGGAACTCGCGATAAACTTAACCCCCGCCCCGGAGCCCAGCGGGCAATCATCGTTGTACCTATCACTGATACCAATAAACCGCTTGCATATCGTCTGTTAGCTTGGCACGGTACAATGCTTGTAGCTTTAAATTAATAAATTAGTGGGGTTAATTCATGGCAGAATCTCGTGCGGAGCGTAAGGCTCGTCGTGCTTTGATCGAAGCAGCTGAGGGGTCGGAGGAGAAAAAATCTTCTAAGAAATCCAAGTCGTCTCAGGACGCGAAGGGTAAGTCGGCCAAGGGCAAGGCTAAGGCCAAGCGTCCCGGCTCTCGTCGGAACGAGGATAAGGCATCTCAGACTCGCTCCAAGCGCTCGCATAAAGATCAGGTTTCGTCTGCGCGTAAGGCTGTGGACCCCAAGTCTCCCTGTTCGATCATGAAAGCTTGCGGTGGGTGTACGGCGCTCAATCGTCCTTATAAGAAGCAGTTGGCAGCCAAGCAGGCCGCCATGGAGGAGCTTTTTGCTACCCTTTGCGAGCGCGAGGGCATTAGCGTCGACCCCATTCGCGGTATGGGCGTCACCCTGGGCGACCCGGGCAAATATCCTGCGCCGCGCGGTTTTCGCCATAAGGCCGCCACTCCCTTTGCTCCCGGTAAGGAGGGTGCTGTCCGTTGCGGTTTCTTTGAGCGCGGCACGCACAAGATCGTTGCCGTACCCGAGTGTCCTGTCGAGGCACCGGGTGCCCGTCAGATTCTCAACGGCATCGCACGCGAAGCTGAGCGGCTGCATATTCCCGCCTTTAATGAGGACAAGCATCTTGGTTTGCTTCGCTATGCCGTCGTCCGCTGCGGCTGGCGTACCGACCAGGTCATGGTCACGCTCGTGACCGCTCAGCGCGACTTGCCGCATGCGCAGGAGTTCTTTGAGGCTGTCGCCGCACTCAATCCGCGCATCGTCACCGTCGCCCAAAACATCAACGGACGTCCCGGCAACGCCATCCTCGGCGAGGAAACCCGCATTGTATATGGCGCCGAGTGCATGCGCGACCAGCTGCTCGGCTGCGAGTTCGATATCTCCCCCACCGCGTTCTACCAGACCAACCCGCAGCAGACCGAGCTGCTCTATCAGCTCGCTATCGACGGCATGGATTTGCACCAGGGCGATGTGCTCATGGATGCCTACTGTGGCAGCGGTACCATCGGTCTTTGCGCAGCTAAAGATGCCCAGAACAAGGGTATCGGCATTATGCTGCTCGGCGTGGAGCGCAACCCGGCGGGCATTGCCGACGCACGTCGCAATGCCGAGCTCAACGGCCTCACCCGCAGCGCTTGGTTTATGGCCGACGACGCCACCGATTGCATCCTGGATGCCGCCGACAACAACGAACGCGTCGACGTTCTTTCCATCGACCCGCCGCGCGCCGGCTCCACGCCCGAGTTCCTCGAAGCTGCCTGCGCACTTAAGCCGCGCCGCATCACCTATATCAGCTGCAACCCCGTGACCCAAGAGCGCGACCTGCACCAGCTCCTCGACGGAGGCTATCGCTTGCTCAAGATCACGCCAGTCGACATGTTCCCTCACACCGACCACACCGAAACCGTAGCGGTCCTCGAACGCCGCTAACCGACCTCAGTAGATTTTTGGGACAAGAAAGGGGGCGACCCGCCTGGGCCGCCCCCTTCGCTTGGTTTATAAACTCCGCTACATCCCATTGCGCAGATCGCACACGCCGGCTGCCGCCATCTCGCACAGCAGCGTCTCGCGGTCGCGCGTCACGATCAAATCCAGTGGGAAGTGAATCTCGTCGAGCATCTTGCGCGCGTGATCGAGCTTGCCAATGGCCATGCCAATGTGGGCATCGGTCGACACGCCAATGCCCACGCCCAGCTCGGCGCAGCGCTCGGCAATCTTGCGGCATACGGCCCAATGCTCAGTGTCGACACCGTGTTCAAGACTATGGTTGTTGATCTCGATAATCTTGTGCTTGGCCTTAGCTGCCAACAGCACCTCGTCGATATCGAACGGCACGCCCGAACGCCCCGTGTGACCCAGCATGAACACCTTGGGGTGCTCCAGGGCATTGATATACATCTCGGTCGTCTGGGCCAGCGTCGCGCCCTCAGCAATCTGCGGATTATGCACGCTCGCAACCAAATAATCCAAATTACGCGTAACCAAATCGAACAGCGAATGCTGACGGCTGTACGAATCGCCGGCAATATCGAGCGTGACAGGAGTGTCCTCGCCAAACAGGCTTCCGTCCAGCGAAACGATATCGGCCTCGGCACCACGCAGCACCAGCACGCCGCTCCAAATGCGCGGCCAGATATCCTGGTTGATAAAGAACTGGTAACTGCGCAGGTCATTGGGGCAAGCCGTAACCATAGAGCTCAAATGGTCGGCAGATCCGAGCACCTGCAGACCACGCTCTGCCGCCCAGTACACATTCTCCTCAATGGTCGAATATGCATGCGCAGAGAACATCGTATGGGTATGAATGTCACAAGAAAGCAGGTAGGGCATCAGGTCTCCTTATCTGGCACGGCCGTCGCTTATATTCATTGTACGCATAGCCTTCGATAGTCGTAAAACCACTCCATCCCAAAGACACAACGTCCATGACAACGGGGTCCGGCTTAACACCAAACCCCGTTTCACGTAAAACATTGTAGGCAGAGCGCTTTACTTTTAACGATACTCGTCCGCCAACTGTTTCCAAGCGGGTAGCGAATTGACAATCGTTTCGTAGCTCACGCAATAGCCCAGGCGGAACCAACCCGGCATACCAAAGCTGTCCGAGGGAACCGCAAGCAACTCATACTTCTTTGCGCGCTCGCAAAACGCATTCGCATCGGGCTCCAATGCTTTCACCCATAGGTAGAACGCGCCATCCGGCTCAACATAGGTGTAGCCATACTCCGCTAGTGCGTCGGTAAGCGCGGTGCGGTTGCGTGCATAGGCCTCAACGTCACTCGGCTCATCGATGCAGTCGATAATTACGCGCTGAAAGAGCGCCGGCGCGCACACGAAGCCCAGCGTACGGGCGGCACCGGCAACGGCCGGCATCAGACGGGCAGCCTGCGGATTGGTGTTGGGAACCAAGATCCACCCCACGCGCTCACCCGGCAGCGACAGCGACTTGGAATACGAGTAGCACACGATGGTGTGCTCGTAGATCGAGGGCACCCAAGGCACCTCGGCACCGTACACGATCTCGCGGTACGGCTCATCCGAGATGAGCATAATCGGATTCTCGGGATCGCGCTGAGCGTTGGCCTCGCGCAGAACATTGGCCAGTCGCGTCAGCGTGTCGCGCGTATATACGGCACCGGTCGGGTTGTTGGGCGAGTCGATAATGACGGCTGCCGTCTTGTCGGTGATCGCCTTGAATACGTTATCCACGCTCAGCTGGAATGTGTCCTCGTTGGCAAGCGCCTCGACACACGTGCAGCCGGCCTTCTCAATCCAAACGCGATACTCCGGAAAGTACGGGGCGATAACAATAACCTCGTCGCCCGGATTCGTAACGGCGTTGAGCGCGCAGGTGAGCGAAGCCGCGGCACCCACCGTCATAAAGACGTCTTTGCCCTCATAGCTCGTGCCAAAGCGGCGGTTGAGCGATTCGGCCACAGCGGCACGACATTGCGGCAGGCCCGGTGCGGGCGTGTAGCCGTGCAGCTGGTCGCTCGGCAGCTCCAGGGCCTTCTTAATGGACTCCGCCACAGCAGCGGGTGCCGGAACGCTCGGATTGCCCAGCGAAAAATCGAATACGTTTTCCGCACCGATCTGCGCCTTGCGCTCAAGGCCATAGCTAAAAATCTCACGGATGATGGAGCTTTCCGCACCGCGAGCATACATAGTTTCGTTGATCATCTGTTCCCCTTTCGCATAGGCGCTATTGTACGCTTTAGCCGAGCAAAGTGCCGCAGCAATGTTGATTGGGGACAGACTTAAGCGTGAAAACGCTCATTTAAGTCTGTCCCCAATCAACAGACGGCCCCATATCGCTCAAAAGAAAAAGCCTCCGCAGGTTTCCCCGCGGAGGCTTTCGCCACAAAGACTATTTGTCGGTGTCGGCATCGGCATCGGCATCGACGACGGCATGGTCATCGTCAGCATCATCGGATGCGGCTTCGGCATCCTCCTGCATGGCCGCCTGCGCAAAGGCCGCGGCATCAGCCGCCAGCTCCTCCTCGCTCATTCGAGGCACGCGCTTCTTGGTCGGCATGCCGGCCGCCTTGGCATTGCGCTCCTCCTTGGCCGCCAGGATATCGCCCTCGCGCTCAAGGTAGGCATTCCACTCGTTGTCGAGCAGGGCGTTCACGGCGTCGCCCTCGACGGTCTCGCGCTCAAGCAGCACCTTCGCCATCAGATCGAGCTGATCGCGACGGGCGTCCAGAATCTCGACCGCACGACGATGGGCCTCACGCATAATGCGCTGAACCTCGATATCGATGCGGCGCGCCGTCTCCTCGGAGTAATCCTGGTGATCGGCGTAATCGCGACCAAGGAACACCTGATGTTGCGCCTCGCCAAACACTTGCGTGCCCAGCTCCTCGCTCATGCCCAGGCGCGTGACCATCTCGCGCGCCATCTTGGTTGCGCGCTCCAGATCGTTGCTCGCGCCCGACGTAATGTCATCGCACATGAGCTCCTCGGCAACGCGACCGCCCAAGAACACGGCGAGCTCGTCGAGCATCTCGTTCTTGGTCTTGAGGAAGTGGTCCTCCTGCGGAAGCTGCAGCGTGTAGCCCAGCGCCTGACCGCGGCTGACGATCGAGATCTTGTGGACCGGATCGGAGTGCTCCAGGATGTGGCCCACCAGGGCATGACCGCTCTCGTGGTAGGCAATTGTGGTGCGCTCGGCCTCGGTCATCACGCGACCCTTGCGCTGCGGTCCGGCAATCACGCGCTCCATCGATTCCTCGACCTCGTCCATCGAGATCACGGAACGATGACGGCGAGCGGCCAGCAGCGCAGACTCGTTGAGCAGATTTGCCAGATCGGCGCCGGTGAAGCCAACGGTCATCTGGGCGAGCTTCTCAAACTTAACGTCCTCGTCCATCGGCTTGTTCTCGGCATGCACGCGCAAGATCTGCTCGCGGCCCTTCACGTCCGGACGGTCGACCGTAACTTGACGGTCAAAACGACCGGGACGCAGCAGCGCCGGATCCAGAATGTCGGGGCGGTTGGTGGCGGCGATCAGGATGACCGACTCGCTTTCCTCAAAGCCGTCCATCTCGACCAGCAGCTGGTTGAGCGTCTGCTCGCGCTCGTCGTGACCGCCGCCCAAGCCAGCTCCGCGCTGACGTCCCACGGCATCGATCTCATCGATGAAGATGATCGACGGGGCCTGGGACTTGGCCTCCTTAAAGAGGTCACGCACACGGCTGGCGCCGACACCTACGAACATCTCGACAAAGTCGGAACCCGAGATGCTAAAGAACGGCACGCCCGCCTCGCCGGCAACGGCCTTGGCCAGCAGCGTTTTACCGGTGCCCGGAGGGCCAACCAGCAACACGCCACGCGGGATCTTGGCGCCCAGCTTGCGATAGCGATCCGGATCGCTCAAAAAGTCACGGATCTCCTCGAGCTCCTCGACTGCCTCGTCCACTCCGGCAACGTCTTCAAACTTGACCTTGGGGCGTGTGGCCTCGTTGGTCTTGGCGTTGGTCTTGCCAAACTGCATGTTCCTGTTGTTGGCGCCCATCATCTGGCGCATAAAGTAGAACATGATGGCGATAAGGGCGATCGTCGGAAGCACACTCATCGCCAAGTCGCCCCAAAAATCGGGATCGTTGGTGTTGACGATGTACTTGGTATCGGGGTGCTCCGCCATGAGCTCGGCAAGCGAATCGGAGCCGACATAGGTCGAAGAGAAGCTCTTGAGCTCGCTCGTATCGCCCTTGTCCTTTTTTGTCTTCCAGTAATGACCCGTCACGCTTCCGTCTTGAACCGTATAGGTCAGATCTTCGACGCGATCCTGCTTGATGGCGCTGACCATCTCGCTCGTCGCGAGCTTAACGGTATTGCTGGAGCTGGCAAAGCCGGAACCCATATTAAAGAAGGCATAGCCCAGAAGCGCGCAAGCCAAAAGAAAATACAGCCAGCCCGTACGCGTGGGCTTCTTGCCTCCGGGCATCCCCGGGATCTTTGGGTCCCGGGGAGTCTGGGAATTGTTGTCGTTACGGTCGTCGGGCATCTTACGAATAAACCTCCGGTTTCAAAATGCCCAGATACGGAAGGTTGCGATAGCGCTCGGCATAGTCGAGGCCGTAGCCCACCACAAAGGCATCGGGGCAATGGGTTCCAACATACTTGGGCGTGATGGCCGAGGTGCGGTCCTCAACGTCCTTCCACAGGAAGGCAGCGACCTCCAGCGAAGCGGGCTTGCGGCTCTCGAGGTTCTTCATCAGGTACTTGAGGGTCAGGCCCGAGTCCAGAATGTCCTCGACGATCAGCACGTCGCGACCACGGATGTCGATATCCAGATCCTTAATGATACGCACGATGCCCGAAGACTTCACACCGTCGCCATAGCTCGAAACAGCCATGAAATCGATGTTGGTCGGTAGCTCAATCTTGCGCATCAGGTCGCCCATAAAGACAACGGCACCGCGCAGAACCGCGATCAGCACCAGATCCTTACCCGCGTAGTCGCGAGTGATCTCCTCGCCCAGGCGAGAAACGATGCCGTCGATATCCTCCTGCGTAAACAGAACCTTCTCGATATCCGGATGTTGAGAAGCCATGACAACCCTTTCTTGTGCTTAATCGCCCACACACCGCCGTATGGACGCGAACTACATATTCTAGCAGCGCACGGGGTATATTTTCCAGCCCGCGCACCATCAGCGCGGGAATACCGTCAACGCCGCACAGAACAGCTGGTGCGAGGGGCTAATCCGCGTCAACCACGCGAAGCAGATAAGCCACACGCGTCGCCGCCGTGCATTTAAAACGTTCGTCCGCGCGAACTCCGGCGACCCACACCACGGCACCTCCCGGCGCCGTCCTCACCACGGGCACGCCGGCGCGCTCGGAAACGGGAATGCGAGCCTCGCCTAGCAAGTCGGATACCTTCTTGCTTCGGCCACTCATTCCTAACGGGCACATCACGTCTCCCGGTGCGGGACCGTCCACCCACAGGCGCGCCAATCGCGCCTCTGCAGGGATCTCGCCACGTGAGCCCGCCAGGATCCGCTCACTATCGCTGTCGGCAAAACCCAGGGCAGCCGCGTCTACCAAAGCTGTCACTTCCCCGGCAACCGCAAGCTCACGGGCGCGACGCACGATATCGCATCCCGGCTCAACGGCCATCGGTTCTGTGACCAGCATACGTCCCCCGCCCAACGGCAAACGACCGGGTACGGTAACCCAGTCCGCGACCAGGCCCTCGCGAGCCGCCGGCGCCTTAAACGCCAGCATGCCAAACTCAATGCGTGCGTCAATCCCCGCCGGAAGCGTGACCGAGCCGGCGCCCTCGGCAACGCAGGAAAGGACTCGCTCCACATGTCGCATCTCTGGACGAGCGTCCGGATCGATGCGCTTAATCGCCAGTCGCACGATGCGCCGCGCGATTACCACCTCGGCCGCAGCAAGGCGTCTGGCATCGAGCACTAGCGCGCCCGCCGCCTCCTTGCGCAGGCAGCTTCGAAACGCCTGCGCCGACAGCTGGGATAGAAACGCGTCTTCGTCACCCAAGATCTCACAGGCGGCGCCAATCGTCTTGCACACGCTCGCATTACGCTGTGCCACCACTGGCATTACCCGATGGCGCACGTAGTTTCGCAGATACGAGATATCCTCATTGCTCTCGTCTTCACGCCACGGCTGACCATGTACCTGTAGATAGCCCACAAGCTCGCCATGAGTTAGGTCGAGCAAGGGACGCACCACGATATTCCTCCGGCGAGGAATGCTCGATAGACCAGCGGGCCCCGAACCCTTAATCGCGTTCATCAAAAACGTTTCCGCGCGATCCGAAGACGTGTGCGCGGTGCAGATACGAGCCGCCGTTCGCGGCGCCCCCGTCTGGGCGCAGAGTTCGCGAACATACCTCCGCGCCGCGGCATAGCGCACCTCGCGGGCCGCGGCCTCAATATTGCCCGACTCCCCATCAAAATAAGCGTGCTCCACACACAGCGGTAAACCATATTGCGCGCAGAGCTCACGCACAAAGGCCTCGTCGCCATCGGACGCCTTGCCGCGCAGATGATGGTTTACATGCAGCACATGCAGGCGCTCGCGAGCAATGGGGGCAACACCGCGTCCGTCTTGGATATCCAGCTTTGATGTGCACGCCATAAGAAGCAGTGCCGTCGAGTCCGCGCCGCCTGATACCATGAGCACGACAGGAGCTGCCTGCTGCCTCGTCCGGGTCTCATCGACTGCCCCAGGCACGGCATGGTGTCCGTAATGCTGTGATACCGTTGGCATTCGCTTCCTCCTTTATTCGTCCGCACCCATTGTATCCTTTGGAATCTTATGTCTTGCCTGCACCTTCATATCATCGGCAGTGGCTCTAAAGGCAACTGCGCACTCATCGAGGGCCCGCAGGGGCTCATTATGGTCGATGACGGACTGTCTCGCCGCGAGACATTAAAGCGCATGGCAGAACTGGGGCTCTCGACAGACAACGTCTCGGCTCTTCTCATTACTCATGAGCATAGCGATCACATCAAGGGCCTCGATGTCTGGTGCAAGCACTGGCACGGCCCCCTCTTTGCCAGCAGGGGGACTCTTTCGAGCAAAGAAAATCTTTCGCATCTGCCTGTCGAGGAATTCGATCCCGGTGACACCCTATCCATTGCCGGCATCCACGTGCAAACCTACTCAACATCACACGATGTCATCAATCCAGTCGGTTATCGATTCGACACCCTCGATGATTCCATCGGCTTTGCCACCGACACCGGAGAGTTATCGAGCCAAGCCATGAACACCCTCAAAGATTGTCGAGTCCTCGCGCTCGAGAGCAACCATGATGTGACCATGCTGCGCGAGGGAGAATATCCCCGCTTTCTTCAGGAGCGCATCCTGTCTGAAAGGGGACACCTCTCCAATGGCCAAGCCGCCGAAGCCGCGCGCGAACTTGTTACCGATCGCACCGAACAGCTCATTGCCATGCATATCAGCCAAGATAACAATCGTCCGAGCCTTACCGTCAAAAGCTATGCCAAAGCTCTGGCCGCAACCCTGGATGACGAGGTCGGCAGCTCCGCAACCCTTCTCCAAGGATCGCGAAAACTCTCGATACGCCCTGCGAGTCAGTATCAACCGGCAACCATTCAATAGACTGTCCTAAACAACAAAAGGGGCCGGGAATCGCTTCCCAGCCCCTTTTGTTGTCTTTTAATAGCGAAGAACACCAACGAAGTTATTCGATGGAGATCTTCGTAACGTTCTTCTTCTCGACGATCTTGGGAACCGTAACGGTCAGGATGCCGTCAGCGTACTTAGCCGAGAGGCCCTCGCTCGAAGCGTCCTTAAGATACACGCCACGCGTCGCGCTGTACGAGCTGAACTCCTTCTGTAGGAAGTTCTTGCCCTCGTTCTCCTCGTCTTCCTCGACATTCACGCTAATGGACAGACGGCCCTCGTTAAGCTCGACATCGATATCGTCCTTGGCGACGCCGGTCAGATAAGCCTTGACCTCATAGCCATCGCCCTTATCCTCAACGTCAACGGGGAACGCCTTAGAGGCAATCGAGCTGTTCGCTAGGTCGCTCATATCATCAAACAGATCGAACAGCGAGCTTGCAGAGGGACGAACGCCAAAAACCGAACGATAAGGAACCATGCTTGCCATGTTTACCACTCCTTTATAGGACTGCCGAGTCATCTTCCAGGTGACTGGGACTTCTTTTGACGCTCTTATATATGCCCACCCAGTGCTCATATATACATCGACTATAAAGTTTTTTGAGTCCAGTACTATAAGCATATCTAAGTGCGTGTGACTTAGGTTTTAGGAAGGTTAAGGTTCTTTGAACCAGAGCTTAAATACCGAGTATGTCCCCAGCTACAAATAACAAGGGGCTTACAATGAGCGCGTACACGTTGTTGGTAACGAGCTAAAGGGCATCATGGACGACCAAAACCAGAACAAAATGTTTATGCCGACGCAGGGGGAAGATACTTCCACGCAGCCGCCACGGTTCCATCGCCCCCACATCTCGCAAGAGCCCATTAATGATCCGGAGCCCGAGTATGTGACGAGAAATCGATATCAAACACTCGAGGATGCCCAAACGGGGCGTAAACATATGGGCGTCGCCTCGGGAGACCCTGTATATCTGAAAGACGCACCATTATCTAAAAACAGCGCAGCTAGTGATGAGCCGATGAAAGCATCCGCCACTCATCAACAAAGAGGTCCTCGACCAAAGCAAACCTTGACGCATTCGGCTCGCTATCTCGAAACGCCAAAACAGGGAAAATCAATCTTCGTTTCATCAAGTAAACGACGCAAGCAGCATCGACTGACAATCCTGCTTTTGATCATTGTGGCCATAGCAGTTGCCCTTGTTATTCGATTTATCTTCTTTAAATAAAGGCTCAATACCAAAAACGATAAGATCGTCTGGTGTAATAGAGTCATTTACGCCCCATAAACGCAAAAAGGGGGAGGCCGCGAGGCCTCCCCCTTCTTCAGTTTCGCTGACGGCTCGGTGCCGTCCACCGGTCAGCGGCGCCCTGGCCTCCCACGGGCTGACCCCGCAGTACTCTCGGCGCGATGGGGCTTAGCTTCCG
>DBFANS010000016.1:0-38274 GCA_048233475.1 Collinsella aerofaciens
GTCCGGGGCCGTGACGCCCCGGACCCCTCCTTGCTCCCGTCGCGGGGCGCCGGGCACGACGTATCTTTGTGTGCCGCGGCGGGCGGCGCCGATCCGCATCGTTCCTTGTCCCGAATAGGGCGGTTGTCCATCGTCGGCACCGTCGTCTCGGTGCGCAGCCCCTAGGGTATCCGGCTTCCTTGCAGATCCTTAACCATGTCCTGCATGTACTCGCCGATATCTGCGGGCTTCTGCATCCGGTACCGTTCCTTCAGCGCGTGGAAGAACCGGCGGACCGACTCCTCGGAGATCTCATTGGTCGACGGCTCGCCATCGGGGACGTCGGTGCGAGCCTCGCGCCACGGCGCCTCCCTATGCGTGAAATCCTGTAGGGCGAACGGGCTGTAGCATGCGATGCGGCTGATCACCGCCTCTAAGACCTCCCTCTCCTCAGGAGAGAAGGTCTTGCCGACGGCCTCGGCGACCTCCTGCCCGAACATCGATTCCTCTCTGACGCTCCTTAACTCGAGGGTCTCCCATAGGCGGGGGTACACGGGGCCGCGCGTCCAGGCCTCGCAGCGCTCGGAGACGAGCGGGCGTCCCAGGAACGCCTCGCAGAGCCCATTGGCGTAGTACAGCTCCTTCTGCAGGCCCAGCGGGGAGGAGCTGCCGGTCTTGGCGAGGATATAGGCGGCGGCTCTCTCCGCGGCGCTGCTTGTGGAGGTGAGCGCACGCATCGCCGCCTCCTTGCTTTTCCTGAATGCCAGATCGGTGAGCGCCCGGGTGTTGGTGTGTAGGATCAGCAGGTAGGCAAGGGGGCTCCTGTCGATCCTGCTGATGGTCTTCGAGTACTCCCGGCTCGGTATGTCGCCCTCGATGAACCTGGAATAGGACTGCTCCCCCCATCCGAGCACCTTCGAGAGCGGTCTTTTCCCTATGTTGTATCGTTCGGGGATCGCCTCGATGGTTCGTTGCGAGACGATCCCGTTCTCGGTGCGCACCGCATCGAGGAACGATCGCTGGTTCTCCGCCTGCACCTCGTCGGGCGTCGCCCTGCCTCCGCAACGCTGGCAGACTCCGTATCGGACCGGGTAGACGTAGCGCATTCCCTCGAATTCCGTTACCTCTTTTTCCGTGACGAGCGATACGTCGACGTATTCACGGCAGTGCTCGCAAAATGCCTTGCCCATCAGATTCTCCTCCTTGACACGTCCCCTCGGTTACCGGAAAAGGAACGTCGGCTCATATTGTGCCTCGTGAAACGACACCACGACGGTGAAGGTGTCACCGATGACGTCGAATTTGTAGTAGACCCATATCTCTTCCGGATGGTTCGCCATGATCTTGTACAAAGCGTGTTTGCGGCAGAAGACGAAAAGCTCCTGCCCCTCATTCCCATCCATCCTGCTGGGGACCGCGTGAAGGAAATCTTCCGGTTCCAGGCTGCAGATCATCTCCGCGCATCGCCTACGGTTGCCCAAAAGGTTGTAGATGCGCATGAACGGCAGGTTCTTATCCTCTCTCTCGGAGATCTTATAGCGCCCTTGAGAGACGAGCAGCTTGACGGTATTGAGGTACGCGGCAACTTCCCTGTACGGCTTGGTGTAGCGGAATCGATCCGAGCCCTCGTCATCCATCGCAACTCCTCCCCACGATTTGAAACAAGTATGTACTAATAGTACAATTATTTCAACATCGATTCGATGGAAGGAGGTTTACCGTGCCAGTTCATCATGGCGGAAAAGTCGGCAAGGCCGCTTCGACGCTTGCAAAGGGTTCGAGCTCGAAAGCGTCGAAAAGCAAGGCGGGGAAGACGCTTGCGAATCACAAGGCCGCGAAGCACTGAGCATCCGGTTGGCCGTTTGGCCGGCGGCACCGATTCGGGTATCACCTACCCTGCGGGCGGGGGTCCGGTGTGGACGCCGCCGTCTACCCGCGGCACAGGACCGTGAGCGCCCCGGGCAGGACGTCCGCGCGCAGGCGGGCGGCGGCGACGCGCTCGCCGTCGGCCTGGATGGGGTAGCCCGCCTCCTCGAAGACGAGCTCGACCTCTCGCGCCCGCCGCATGCGCACCCGGCGGCTCGCGACGTGCCGGCCGCCCTTTGCCGCGAGGAACAGCGGCAGGGCGGCGGCGCGCGGGTACGGGCCGCAGGCGTAGCAGACGTCGAGCAGGCCGTCGGCGGGGTCGGCGTCGGGGCAGATGCGGAAGCCCGACCCGTAGGTCGGCCCGATCTGCATGGCGAAGATGATGGGGCGCATGCGCTCCGCGGGCGCGCCGTCGATCGAGACGAGGGCGGGGAAGTCCCGGTAGCGCCGGCAGAACACGTCGAGGCCGCTCGCGGTGTAGAGCGCCGTCCCGGTGAGCCCCGTGCTGAGGCGCAGCTCGTAGGTGCCCAGCGCGATGGCGGCGTCGAGCCCGAAGGAGAGCGTCTGGGCGAAGTACCCGACGCGGTCCGACCCGCCCTCGGCCTCCGCATAGACGATGCGGCCGACGTCGAGCTCCCGCGGCTCGCAGGCGAGCAGGGCGGCGAGGTCGTCGTCGGAGCGGACCTCGGGCATGCCGACGGTCCGCGCGTAGTCGTTGCCGGACCCGACCGGCACGACGCCCAGACGGGGGCGCCGCCCGCGCGGGATATCCATCAGCCCGCAGACCGTCTCGCGGACGATCCCGTCGCCGCCCACAGCCAGGACGGTGTCGAACCCCGCGGCGCCGGCGGCGATGTCCGTCGCATGGCCCGGCCGCTCCGTCCGCGCGAGCTCGACCGCCTGCCCGTCGTGGAGGTACATGCCGAGGAAGCGCGCGAGCCGCGCCCCGATGCCGGAGGCCGCCCCCGCGTGGGCGGCCGGGTTGGCGATGATGAGGGTGCGCCCGAGGCGCGCCGTGCCGCTCATGGGCGCGCTCCGTCCCCGGTCTGAGCCGCGGCGGCGTCGCGCCCCTGCATGTCGTCCGCATCGGGAGCCGAGGTATCGCCTGACCGGGGTGACCCGTCCGCGTCCGCGTCGGGAGCCGAGCCGGCGCCCGTCCGGGACGGCCCGTCCGCGTCCGCGTTCCCGCCGGGTTCCGCCGCCCCCGCATCCTCCCGCCGGTGCGCGATGACCTCCTCGACCGTCTCCCCCTGCTCGTCGGCGAGCGAGCGGCGCTTGGGGGTCACGATGCGCTGGGCGGGGTAGACCCCGCGGTGGCCCGCGACCAGGTAGCTCACGAACGCGACGATCACGAAGTAGCCCGCCGCCTGCCCGCCGAACATGTCGACGGCCAGCATGATCGTGGTGACCGGCACGTTCAGGGCGGCTCCGAAGACCCCCGTCATGCCGAGCGCGGCCATGAGGCCCGCATCGACGCCGAGCGGCCCCGCAAGCCAGCCGCCGAGCGCGGCGCCGATGCCGAACAGCGGGGTGACCTCGCCCCCCTGGAAGCCCGCGCCCAGCGTGAGGGCCGTGCAGACGAGCTTGGCGACGGCGTCGAGAGGGGTGGTCTCGCCGCGGAAGCCCGCCTCGACCAGCCATTCGGCCAGGCCGCCGTAGGGGTACAGGTCGAAGGCGACGTAGACGCCGAGCAGCACGAGCGAGCCGGCGACGGCCGCGGCGAGGTAGTTGGTGAAGCGGTTCGCCCAGAAGCGCCGCACCGCGCGGATCGAGGCGGAGAACAGGCGCGCGGTGAGCCCGAAGGCGACCGCCGCCGCCAGCGCCGCCGCCACCGTATGCGGGGTCATTGGCGGCACGGAGCCGATCGCCTGGAAGGCGTGGGCGCACCCGAGCGCGCGGGCGACGGCGTCGCCGGTGAACGAGGCGACGAGGCAGTAGATGCCGGCGCTGTAGTTGAGCTTGCCGATGGCGCACATCTCCATGCCGAAGAACGCGCCGGCGAGCGGCGTGCCGAACACCCCGCCGAACGCCGACGAGATGCCGGCGAGCATGAGGTCCTGCCGCTCGCGCCCTCCCAGGTGGAAGATGCCGGCCGCGTTGCTCGCGATGGTCCCGCCGATCTGCACGGCGGTGCCCTCCCGGCCCGCGGAGCCGCCCGCCGCGTGCGTGGCGACCGAGCAGATGAAGGTGAGCGCCGCCATCCGCGCCCGGATGGGCGTCCCGGTCACGGAGCTGTCGATGACGAGGTTGTTGCCGCGTGCGGCGCGCAGGCCGTGGTTGCGGTAGACCCAGGCGGTCGCGGCGCTCACCGCGGGCAGCAGGGCGAACATCCAGCGGTTCGCCTCGCGCGCCGCGGTGACGAGGTCGAGGGCGGTCAGAAACGCCCAGGCGGCCGCGCCCATGAGCGCCGACACGACGAGGACGAGGGCGAGCGTGCGGGCGCTCGCGCGCATGTTGCCGAGGTCGCGCGCCGTGTCCTGGGCGAGCAGGCGCTCGGTCCGCATGAGCTCGAGCCCGAAGGCGCTCACGGCTCCGGTCCCGTGGCGGCGGCCGCGGCGCAGGCGTTCGATCGGTGTCGGGGGCATAGGGGGTTCCTCGCTTCCCGTATCGCGGGCGCCCCATGCGCCCGCCGCGTGCATTATAGGAGCACCGGTGCCGCGCCACAAACCGGCTGCGGGGTCGGTTCGCGGCGCGGCGCGGCCGCCGCGCGCATTATACTGGTGCGAGGACAAATGTCGGCGGCGCCGGGGGCGCTTGCGTCGGAGGGAGCGGGATGGAGACGATGATCCCCCTTGAGGAGGCCAGACGGATCGTGATCGGGCACGTGGGCCGCACGGCCGTCGAGATGCGGCCGGTATGGGGCGCGGTCGGGCTGCCGCTCGCCGCCGACGCCCCGACCGACATCGACCTGTCGCCGTTCGCGAACAGCGCCATGGACGGCTACGCGGTGCGCGCCGCCGACCTGGCGGGGGCGGGCGGGGACGCCCCGGTCGTCCTCGACGTCGTGGGTCACGAGGCCGCCGGCTCCGTCTTCGACGGCGAGGTGGGCCCGGGATGCACGGTCCGCATCATGACGGGCGCCCCGCTTCCGGCGGGGGCGGACGCCGTGGTCAAGTACGAGGACGTCCGCGTGCTGTCCGGTGACGGGAACGAGGGCTCGCGCGTCTCCTTCGCCGCCCCGGCGCCCGCCGGGGACAACGTGCGCGAGGCGGGCCTCGAGGCGCGCGCGGGCGAGGCGGTCATGCGCGCGGGCGAGGTCGTGTCCCCGGCGGGCGCGGGGCTGCTCGCATCGGCCGGCTATGCGGAGGTTCCCGTCCACGCCGCCCCGAAGGTGGGCGTGCTCTCGATCGGCACCGAGCTCGTGGCCCCCGGCGAGGTCCCCGCGCGCGGGCAGATCCGCGATGCCAACTCCTCGCTGATCCTGGCGAGCGCCCTGGCGGCGGGCGCCGAGCCGCGCTTTCTCGGCATCGTGCCCGACGACGAGGGGGCCATCCGCCGTGCGGTCCTCGAGGCGGCTGCGTCCTGCGACTTCCTCATCACGAGCGGCGGCGCGTCGGCGGGCGACTACGACTACGTGACCGAGCTCGTCCGCAGGGAGGGGGAGGTCCTGTTCGACCGCATCTCCCTGCGGCCCGGTAAGGCCATCACCTTCGGGGTCGTCCGCGGGGTCCCGTTCCTGGGCCTCTCGGGCAACCCCGCCGCGGCGGCCGTCGGCTTCGAGATGCTCGCCCGCCCGGCGCTGCGCAGCATGCGCGGGCACGTCGAGCTCGACCGCCCCGTGAGCCGGGCCCGCGTGGCGCACGACGTCCCCAAGGGGCAGCAGCGGCGCTTCTACGACCGGGCCCGCATCGAGCGCGGCGCCGACGGCGAGCTGTCGGTGCACGAGGCGTCGAGCCAGAACTCTGCGCTGCTGGGAACCCTCCAGCGCGCCAACTGCCTGCTCGTGGTGCCCGAGGGGCTCAAGGGGTACGCGGCGGGCGACGAGGTCGACTGCGTGCGCATCGACCTGCCCGAGGGCTCGGTGCTGTAGGACGCCCCGCCGTCCGGGCGCACCGGAAGGCATGGGGGAGGGACCGTAGGAGGGGAAGACATGGATCTCCGTATCGCCATCGTGACGTGCTCGGACACGCGCGACCTCGCCGCCGACGAGGCGGGCGCGGCGCTCGAGGGGCTGATCGCCGACGCGGGCTGGACGCTCGCCGGGCACGTCGTCGTGCCGGACGAGGCCGCCTCCATCGCGGGGGCCATCGCGGAGGCCGCCGACCGCCGTGCGGCGCACGTCGTCATCACCTGCGGCGGGACGGGCCTTTCGCTGCGCGACGTGACCCCCGAGGCGACGCGCTCCGTATGCGACCGCGACGTCCCCGGCATAGCCGAGGCCATGCGCGCCTATTCGATGACCAAGACGCGTCGGGCCATGCTCTCGCGCGCCGTGTGCATGCAGCGCGGCGCGGCGCTCGTGGTGAACTTCCCGGGTTCGACCAAGGCGGCGCGCGAGTGCTGGGAGGCCATCGCCGACCAGCTCGAGCACGCCGCGTGCATGACGGCGGGCGGCGGGCACCCCGCCGCCTGAGGCCGCCCGCCGCTCCGTTCGCCGACGTGGTGCTCTCAATAAGAAATAATTCTCATCAGATTATTCTCGTAAGAGTATAATCTGGGCGACTCAGGCGGCCCGCCCCGGGCGGGCCGGGATGCGGCGGCGCATCGGGTGCCGCTGACCGAAGGGAAGGAGCGAACGCCATGCTGAACACCCCCGTCTCGCGCCGCACGCTCGTCGCGTCGGCCTCCTCCGCCCTCGCCGTCGCCGCCCTGGCGGGCTGCGGCGCCGACACCTCGTCGACCTCCGGCTCCGCCGCGGCGGCGGGGTCCTCGTCCGCATCCGACGGCTCCGCGGTCGAGTTGCAGATCTTCGCCGCGAACTCGCTCGAGAAGGCCATGCCCGAGGTTGAGGCCCTCTACACCGAGCGCACCGGCGTCACCTTCGCCGACACGCAGTACAAGGGCTCCGGCGACCTCGTCGAGCAGATGCGCGGCGGCGCCCCGGTCGACATCCTCGTCACCGCGTCGTCGGGCACCATGGACGATGCCGAGGAGGCGGGCCTCGTGGACGCCGCGACCCGTCAGGACATGTTCACCAACGAGCTCGTGATCGTCCGCGCCGCCGGCGCCGACGTCCAGATCTCCGCGATCGGCGACGTCGCGAACGTCGAGGGCAACATCGCCATCGGCGAGCCGGGCGCGGTGCCCGCGGGCAAGTACGCCAACCAGGCGCTCGCGAGCGTCGGCCTCTACAGCGAGGCGGAGGGCGAGGGCGGTCAGTACGACCCCTCCATCGCCGACAAGGTGAGCTTTGCCGACAAGGTCGGGACCGCGGCGCAGTACGTGGCCGCCGGCGACTGCGCGGTGGGCTTCGTCTACACCTCCGACGTCTACCGCTACGAGGGCATCGAGGTCACCTTCACCTGCCCCGACGACTCCCATAAGCCGATCGTCTACCCCGGCGCCGTCTCCGCCTCCTCCGAGGCGCCCGACGAGGCGGCCGAGTTCCTCGACTTCTGCATGACCGACGAGGACGCCCTCGCCATCTGGGCCGAGTACGGCTTCGAGCTCGCGTAGGCCGGCGCGCCGAGCCCCGCGCGGTATACTTCCGGCATGCCAGGTCCCGTCAGACATATCCCATCCGCGGCGCCGGCGCGCAGCCGGCGCCGGCCCGCTCAGGCGCTCGCGGCCCTCTGCGCGCTCGCCCTCGCCCTCTGCGCGCTGCTGCCCCTCGCCGCGCCCGCGCGCGCATGGGCCGATGGCGCCGCGGGGTCGGCGGGGGACGGGCGGCAGGCCCAGGAGGACTCCGCCCTCGACGAGGAGGCGGCGTTCGGCCTCAACGGGTTCATGCGCGCGAACCGCGGCGCCCAGCGCCCGGTGGACGGCACGGACCTGGGGTACCGGTTCCCGCTCACCGAGGGCGCGACGCTCGTGGCGGTGCACACGCAGGAGTCCGTCCTGGTCTACGTGGACGCGGACGCCGCGTCGGCGGCCGGGTTCTCCCCGGATGACCCGGACGACGCCGAGGCGCTGTTCGAGCTGGTCAGCCAGCTCGACGAGAGCCATTCGCGCGGCGGCGAGCTGCTGGGGGACCAGCGGAAGACCTGGACCGTCTCGACCGGGGGCGAGGCCGTCGAAGGCGCCTACCGCTTCCTGTTCTGCGTGGAGGCGGGCGAGGGGCGCTACGTCTCGGTGCAGCCCGCCGAGCTGCCGCAGGGGAGCGCTCCGTCCGACGCCGCCGACGCCGCCGGGCTCGATCTGGGCGACGGCGCGCTGTGGGTCGACAGCGCGCGCCTGGTGGCCGCCGGGGACGTGGACATGGAGGCGGTCCCCACCTGGTGGGACGGCGTCCGGTCGTTCTTCACGTCGCTCGACATGCGCCCGCTGTGGGTATCGGTCAAGACCTCGGCGGTGGCGCTCGCCGTCACCTTCGTGCTGGGGCTGCTCGCCGCCTGGCGGACCATGGGCACCTCCAGCCGCCTCAAGGGCCTGCTCGACTCGGTGTTCACCATCCCCATGGTGCTGCCGCCCACCGTCTGCGGCTTCCTGCTGCTCCTGCTGTTCGGGCAGTCCACGGCCGTGGGTCGCTTCCTGATCTATCACGGGATCGCGCTCGTGTTCACCTGGCCCGCCGCCGTGGTGAGCGCCGTCGTGGTGAGCTTCCCGCTCATGTACCGCACCGCGCTCGGCGCGTTCGAGGGGCTGGACGCGCAGATGCTCGATGCGGCGCGCACCCTCGGCTGGTCCGAGGGGCGCATATTCCGCCGCCTCATGATGCCGCTCGCCTGGCCGAGCATCGCGGCGGGGACGGTCCTCGCGTTCGCGCGCGCCATGGGCGAGTTCGGCTGCACGCTGTTCTTCGCCGGCAACTACGCGGGCGAGACCCAGACGATCCCCATCGCCATCTACTTCCAGTGGATGGGCGGCAACACCGAGGTCGCGCTGTTCTGGGTCGTCGTGGTCATCGCGTTCAGCTTCCTGGTCGTCCTGTTCATCAACATCTACACCGCGCGGTCGCAGTCCTACCGCCGCCGCGGCCTCACGCGCGCCGAGCGCCGGGCGCTGTCCCGTGCCGGGGAGGACGGCTCCGCCCGCGACGGGGACGCGCTGGAGGAGCACGGCGGCGACGCGCTGCGCATCGACCGCGACGCCCTGGCGGCGCTGCTGCTGGGCGACGACGCCGCGGAAGGCGGGGTGAGGTAGCATGTCGCTCTCCCTCGACATCGTCAAGCGCTACCCCGGGTTCACCCTCGACGTCGCGCTCGAGGCGGGCGATGAGCGCATCGCCCTGCTCGGCGCCTCCGGGTGCGGGAAGAGCTGCACCCTGCGCTGCATCGCCGGGGTCGAGCGGCCCGACGAGGGGCGCATCGAGGTGAACGGCGTGACGTTCTTCGATTCGGAGCTCGGGATCGACCTGTCGCCCCAGCAGCGCAAATGCGCCCTGCTGTTCCAGAGCTACCAGCTGTTCCCCAACATGACGGTCCTCGACAACGTGCGCGCCGGGATGGACCCTGCGCTGCCGGCGGACCGCCAGCGCGCTGACGCGCGGCGCTTCCTCACCATCTTCGGGATGGACCGGTTCGCCGACCGCTTCCCCGCGCGGCTGTCCGGGGGCCAGCAGCAGCGCGTCGCGCTCGCCCGCATGCTCGCGGCGCGCCCGGGCATCCTCATGTTCGACGAGCCGTTCTCGGCCCTCGACGCATATCTCAAAAGCGCCCTCGAGCAGAACCTGCTCGACGTGTTCTCGGTGGTCCGGCGCACGGTGCTGTACGTGAGCCACGACATCGACGAGGCGTGCCGGCTCACCGAGCGCATCGCCGTGATGCACGACGGGCGCATCGAGGAGACCGGGACGGCGTCGGATATCGTCGAGCGTCCCCAGACCCTCGCCACGCTGCGCCTGACGGGCTGCAAGAACACGAGCCCGGCGCGCAAGGTGGGGGATTGCGAGGTCGAGGCGCTCGACTGGGGGATGACCTTCGATGTCGGCCGCCCCGTCCCCGACGACGCCTCGTACCTGGGAATCCGCGCTAACTACTTCCATACCGACCGCGAGCGCGCCGGCGGCGCCCGGGGCCGCAACAGCTACGACCTGCGCGTCGCGCGCGTGAGCGATTCGCGCTTCGAGCGGCTCGTGCTGCTCGACGTCCCCCGTGCCGACGCCCCGAGCCGCCTGCAGTGGCGCCTGCGCAAGGTGGGCGTGCCCGAGGCGGACCTCCCGCACGAGGGCGACGTGCTGCCCATGCACTTCGACGCCTCCCGGATCCACCTCGTCTGCCGCTGAGGCACCGCGCCGCCGGGGAGCCGGGCGCAGCGAAGGCGCCGTGCGCCGTACCGAACCGAGCCGTTCGCCGATTCACCAGATACGTCCCTACCGTCCGAAAGAACGATAAAAAATAATTATCGTATTAATCGCACGCTGCGCGTCGGAGACGGCCGCTGCCCGGGCGCCCGCATCACGGCGCCCCGACGAGAGGGGACCGACATGACCGATGCCGACCGCTACCCGCTGCCGCGCACGTTCGAGGAGTTCAACGAGCAGCGCCGTCAGAGCTTCATCCGCGTGAAGGACTACAAGCAGGCCGGCGGCCGCTTGATAGGCTACCTGTGCAGCTACACGCCGCTCGAGGTGATCGACGCCGCGGGCGCGGCGGGCGTGGCGCTGTGCGGCACCTCCGACGAGGTCATCCCGCAGGCCGAGCGCACCCTGCCTGCCAACCTCTGCCCGCTCATCAAGTCGACCTACGGTTTCGCCGCATCCCAGAAGTGCCCGTTCACCTACTTCGCGGACCTCATCGTGGGGGAGACCACCTGCGACGGAAAGAAGAAGATGTACGAGCTGCTCGACGAGCTCAAGCCCACGCACATCCTTCACCTGCCCCAGGGGCGCGACCGCGCCTACGAGCGCGAGGCCTGGTACGAGGAGGTCCGCCTGCTCAAGGACCGCCTGGAGGAGCTGTACGGCGTGGAGATCGGGGACGATGACCTGCGCGCCGCCGTGCGCCGCCGCAACCGCATGCGCCGGGCCATGGTGGAGCTGTATCGCCTGCAGGCCTGCGAGCCGCTGGCGATGAGCGGCGTGGAGCTCATGAGCACCATGTTCGCCGCCACGTTCAGCTTCGACGTGGAGGAGTTCACCGTCAAGCTGGAGGCGCTCGCCGCCGAGCGCCGCGCGCAGTACGAGGCGGGCGAGCGCCCGGTCGTCGTCGACGCCAAGCGCATCCTGGTGACGGGCTGTCCCATCGGCGGCGTCATCAACAAGATCGGGCGGACTGTCGAGCGGAACGGCGGCGTGGTCGTGTGCGCCGACGACTGCTCGGGCGAGCGCACCCAGGCGGCGCTCGTGGACGAGGATGCCGACGACATCCTGCGCGCCATCGCCGACCGCTACCTCGATATCAACTGCTCGGTCATGACGCCCAACGCCGCGCGCATGGACAACACGCTCGCCATGGTGGAGCGCTACCGCGTCGACGGCGTGATCGAGAGCGTGCTCACCGCCTGCCACACCTTCAACGTGGAGGCGGCGCTCATGGAGCGTGCGGTCGAGGGCGCGGGCGTGCCCTATCTCAAGGTCGAGACGGATTTCAGCGGAGGCGACCAAGGGCAGATCGACACGCGCATCGCCGCCTTCATCGAGACGCTGTAGGGTCTAGGCGATGCGGAGAGCTGGGAACGGGAGGTGCCGCCCATGGCTGATGGCTTCGGCGTCGGCGTCGATATAGGCTCCACGGCGACCAAGGCGGTCGTGCTGGGGAGCGACGGGGACGTCGTCGCCACGGTGCTCGAGCCCACCGGGTTCTCGAGCGTGGACGCGGCCGAGCGCGTTCGAAGGGCGCTTCGGGACCGGGGCTTCGAGGTCGGGGAAGCGGGCCCGGCTCGCTGCGTGGCGACCGGGTACGGCAGGATCGCGGTGCCGTACGCCGACGACGTCGTGACCGAGATCACCTGCCATGGCATCGGGGCCTCCCGGCTGTTCGGGGGCGACGGGGTCGTGGTGGACGTCGGGGGACAGGATACGAAGGTCATCAGGCTGCGCGGCGGGCGCGTCGTGAAGTTCGCGATGAACGACAAGTGCGCGGCGGGCACCGGTCGGTTCCTCGAGATCATGGCCGACCGGCTCGGCGTGTCACAGGAGCGGCTGAGCGCCCTGGCGCGCATGGGGAGCGAGACGAAGATCTCGAGCATGCGCACGGTGTTCGCCGAGAGCGAGGTGATCTCCCTGATAGGCCGCGGGGTCGCACGGGAGGATATCGCGCGCGGGGTGATCGACTCGGTTGTCTCCCGCGTCTCCGCACTCGTCGGGCAGGCCGGGGCCGGGGCCGACCGCGTCTTCCTGACCGGGGGTCTGTGCGAGAACGCCTTCGTCGCGGAGCGTCTGGGCGAGGCGCTGGGGGCTGCCGTGGTCACCTGCCCCATGGCGAGGTACGCGGGGGCGCTGGGGGCGGCGGTGCGCGCGCTCGACTCGTGAGGGACAGGATGTCTGCTCTTGTGGGCGGGCCCCCTGCTCGCCCGGCCTCGCGACCTCATCGGTTCGATCCCCGGCCCGCGGCAGCAAGAAGCCCGGCACCGCGAGGGTACCGGGCTCGTGCATCTGTTGGAGCGGGCGACGGGAATCGAACCCGCGTCATCAGCTTGGAAGGCTGGGGTTCTACCATTGAACTACGCCCGCAAGATATGGTCGGGACGACAGGATTTGAACCTGCGACATCCTGCTCCCAAAGCAGGCGCGCTACCAAACTGCGCCACGTCCCGAAGGTGTTGAGCAGCTAAGGTCTAAACCTTGCGTGTCCCAAAGCGAAGGAAATTATAGGGGAGACTCCCCGCCTGTGCAAGCGCAGAAACCCTAGCTCCTCGAATGTGCGACAAAACGACTATGGAGCAGGCCAATCACAAAGGCAACCACGGCAACCGGCGCCCACGCGGCTCCAATGTCCGCAAGCGGCAGCGCATCGAACGGCAGCCACGCGCCCGCAAAGAACGCATCGCGGACCGAGGTGATCACACTCTGCACCGCGACCACGCCGCCGACCCACACCCACACCTGCGGATGAGCGTCGCAAAAGCCGTGCACCAGGCCCATCAGTACCAGTACGATGGCAACGGGATACAGGGCGTTGAGCATGGGCACCGAGAACATAAGGATCATGTCGAGGCCCACGTTGGAGAGCACGCACGAAAACGCCGCGAACACAAAGGCGAGAATCGCGAAGGGACGGCGCATGGCCTCCTCGGAAGCCTCCGCTCCCCCTTCGACCACATACGTCTCGCAGAAGTAACGCGAGCAGCAGCTGATAAGGCCAATACACACGTTCATGCAGGCAAGGAAAAAGATCGCGAAGACCACGACCGTGCCGACAAGGCCAAAGTGCATGGAGGCAGAGAGGGCAAGGATGGCGGCGCCGTTGGTGGCATCGGGCATAACCGTGCCGAGCTGCATGCCGGCAAGCGCCAGGCCGCAGTAGATGATGGCCATGAGCACGCCGGCGATCACACCCGAACGCGAGATCTCGAAGGCCACGCGCTTATCGTCGGTAACGCCGAGCTCATGGATGGTCTCGGCGATGATGATGCCAAAGGCGAGCGACGCGAGCAGGTCCATGGTCTGGTAGCCGGTCAAAAAGCCCTGCACGGCAGCACCGGCATCGTAAGGAGTCTGAGGCGCGGCAGCCGGTCCCAGCGGCGAGACCACGGCAGCACCCACGACCAGCACGATGAGCTCAATGAGCGCGGGGCCCGTAATGCGACCGAGTACGCGTGTGATGACACCCGGGCGCAGCGTGAGCGCAAACGCGACGACAAAGAAGCCGACGGCAAACACCAGGCGAGCCGTGCCAAGCGAGACGCCCTCGGGCAGCAGCGGCACCAGCATCTCGAAGGCCGTGGAGCTCGTACGCGGAATGGCCAGGCACGGGCCGATCGCTAAATAGACCGCCGCGACAAAGAACTCACCGAACTTGGGGTGCACGCGGCCGGCAAGCTCGCGCGCCGTTCCGGCAAGCGCCACGGCGATAAAGCCCATGACGGGCAGGCCGATGGCGGCGATGAGAAAGCCGAGCATGGCGACCGGCGTGGCAGAACCTGCCTGCAGCGCCAGCAGTGGCGGAATAATGAGGTTGCCGGCGCCAAAGAGCATCGAGAACAGGGCGATGCCGACGGTGACGACATGGTCGGAGCGCAGACCGCGCGGGGCGGATGAAGCCATGGGTCCACCTTTCGGGTTGAAACAAAAAAATGGGACGGGCAAAAACACCCGTTCCGCAAGTATATACGCTCTAGCAGCTTTAGCAGGCTAAATCGCACAGAGCATCGATAGCCGTGTCGACTTCTTCGGTCGTGTTGAAATACCCAAATGAGAAGCGGACGACGCCCTGGCGCTCGGTCCCCAGCGCGCGGTGCATGAGCGGAGCGCAATGGGCGCCGGGGCGCGTCGCAATCCCCCACCCTTGCATGAGCGCATCCGAGATCTCGGCAGAGTCGATATCGCCAACGTTGAGCGACACGATCGCCGAGCGCGCGGGCTGGTCAAACACACCGTAAAGCGCAATGCCGGGTATTTCGCGAACGCTGGCGAGGAAACGCTCGGCAAGCGCACACTCGTGGGCAGCAATCGCCTCGACCCCACCCTGGGCCTCGATAAAGTCGAGACCAGCGGAAAGGCCCGCGATGCCGTGGCCGTTGAGCGTGCCCGCCTCAAGGCGCGTGGGCCACTCAAGCGGCTGCAGCTCATCGAAGCTGTGTACACCGGTGCCGCCCATGGCCCAGGGTGCCACATCGACGCCCTCCGCCACGGCCAGGCCGCCGGTGCCCTGGGGTCCCATGAGCCCCTTGTGGCCGGTAAAGCACACAACGTCGAGCCCCATGGCCTGCATATCGATATGCACCGTGCCGGCAGACTGCGAGGCATCGACGATCACAAGCGCGCCGGCCGCATGGGCCATGGCCGCCACGCGCGCAATGTCGACCGCGTTGCCGGTCACATTGGAGGCGTGCGTCACCACCACGGCACGCGTGCCCGGCGTGACCAGCCGCTCGAGCTCGTCGTAGTCGAGCACGCCGTTCGCGTCGCAGCCCGCATGCTCAACGGTCACGCCCTGCTCTGCCGCCAGGCGGTTGAGCGGACGCAGCACGGAGTTGTGCTCGAGCACCGTCGTGACCACACGGTCGCCGCGGCGCACCACCCCGTTGATGGCGGTGTTGAGCGCCGCCGTGGAGTTGGGCGTAAAACAAACATGGTCAGCACGCGGACAGCCCAGCAAGCGCGCAAGCTTGGCGCGGCAGCCGTGGATGGTACGCGCCGCATCGAGCGCACCCGACGCGGCGCCGCGCCCGGCATTGCCGAGCGAGCGCATCGCCTGCGTCACGGCATCGATGACCGCCTGCGGCTTGTGCATGGTCGTCGCCGCGTTATCCAAGTAGATCATCGCACGACCTCCCACATATCGATCACGGTATAGCCCTCGGTGGGAACGCCCGCCGCGGCAAGCTCGCCGCGCAGCAGCTCCTCATCGGCAGGCGACGCCTTCCACGCCAGGCCGCAGCCGGCAGCGACCTCCCCGGGCACGGGAATCGTTCGCCCGGGAAGACCATGCTCAGCGCACAGGGACTCGCAACCCATGGCGGCCGCCGTGGTGGGAAACGTGATGACAAGCGCCGGGCGCTTCTCCCTCATGGCAACTCCAACCAATACGCTACGGCCGCACAACGCGCACGGCCTGCTCCATCTTCTCCACGATCACGTACATGTTGGTGACCTCGCCTACTGCAAGCTGGTCCCTAATGCCATAGTGGTCGAGGCAGGTGCCACAGGTAAGGATCTCGACGCCCTGCTCGGCCAGACCCTTCAGGTCGTCGAGTACCGGTGAGCCCTCGACGGTGAGCTTGGCGCCGCCGTTGTAGAAAAGCATGGTCGCGGGCAGCTCCTCCTGCTGCGTCACGGCAAAGATGAAGGCCTTCATGAGCTTGTGGCCTAGCTCGTCGTCGCCACGGCCCATGCAATCTGTGTAGACGGAAATGACGAGCTTACCCTTGCCAGCGCTGGCGTCGCAGAAGGCAGCGCCATCCTGCTCGGGATCGGCCGCGGCAACGGCGCCAGAGGTCGCCACGGTCACGTGCCACTCGGCGTCAGAAACCTTCTCGACCGAGGCCGTGCAGCCCTTCTCCTGCGCCATCTTGGAGATGTTCTTGACGGCGGTCTCGTTGTCGACCGAGGTCACCACGGCACCCTCGCCGTCAAGCTGCTTGAGTGCCTTAAGCGTCTTGACGACGGGCAGCGGGCAGGCATCGCCCATGGCATTGACTTCAATTTTGGTAGACATAGTTTTTCCTTTCGAATAAATCGTTTTAGAACGGTACAGAGTTCAATAAACGTGTCGTTAACGGACAACGCGAACGGTAGGACCGCCTGGCACCTGCTCGCACACGCGACCGACGACGGCGGCGATGCGCCCCTCGGCATGTAGACGGCGCGCAAGCTCATCCACAGCGGCAGCAGGCGCCGCGATGAGCAAACCACCCGAGGTCTGCGGATCGTACAGCGCATCCAACATGCCCGGCTCCAGGTCATCGTCGGCCGCCACGCGCGGGCCAAAGAAATCCTGGTTGCGGTAGGAGCCCGCGGGGATAATGCCCAGACGCGCCATGTCGAGCACCTGGTCAAAGAGCGGCACCGCCCCCGACGCGAGCTCGATTTGCACGCCCGAGCCCTCGGCCATCTCGCATGCATGCCCGATCAGGCCAAAGCCCGTAATGTCGGTACAGCCGTGAAGCTCGAGCCCCTCGGCCAGACGAATCGGTGCCTCGTTGAGGGTGCGCATCGAGTCGAACATGACTGCGGCCTCGTCCTGCTCGATGAGCTCGCCCTTAATGGCCGTGGTGATGATGCCCGAGCCGATCGCCTTGGTCAGCAGCAGGACATCGCCCACGCGTGCGCCGCCGTTGGCGAGCATGTGGTCGAGTGGCACAAAGCCGCTCACAGACAGGCCGTACTTGGGCTCGTCGTCGTTGATGGTGTGGCCGCCCGCGATGGTGCAGCCAGCCTCGACGCATTTGTCGGCGCCACCCGCCAAAATCTGCCCGGCAACCTCAACGCCCAGGCAATTGGGAATGCACAGCAGGTTCATAGCATGGCTCGGTCGTCCACCCATGGCGTATATGTCCGACAGCGAGTTTGCCGCCGCGATCTGGCCAAACAGATAGGGATCGTCGACCATCGGCGGGAAGAAGTCGATGGACTGCACGAGGCCCAAGTTATCGCCAACGCGAAAAACGCTCGCATCGTCGGAGGTATCGAACCCCACGAGTAGGTTGTCGTTATGCACATTGGGTAAGTCGCCCAGGACCTGGGCGAGGGCTCCAGGAGCCAACTTAGCGGCTCAACCGCTCGCGGCAGTCATAGACGTGAGCTTAATCTGATCGTCAGCCATCGATACCTCCTCTCATTGGTCAATCAGTTCCTCCCAGTATACGCATGAATGCGAGCCTGCAGCGGATGCATTAATTGAGCGCCTGCGCGCGAATCGCCGCGCCAATGGCACCGGCAAAGCGGGCCTGGGGCGAGGTGGTGACCGGCGACCCCAGTAGCTCGCCCAACCGCTCCACCACGAAGGCGTTCTCGCACAGGCCACCGGTCAGGTAGTACGGGGCGCCCGCGGCCTGCCCGGCCATGGTCGCCACGCGCGAAACCACGCTGTCGATCACGCCACGCGCAATGTTCTCGCGCGGCTCACCGCGACCGATCAGGCTGATAACCTCGCTTTCGGCAAACACGGTGCACATGCTGCTGATCTTGGTGGGCTCGCCGGAACACGCCAGGTCGGCCATCTGCTGCTGGGAAATGCTTAGGCGGTCGGCCATGATCTCCAAAAAGCGCCCCGTGCCGGCAGCGCACTTGTCGTTCATGGCGAACTTTGCCACGCGGCCTCCTTTAAGCTGGATGACCTTGGTGTCCTGGCCGCCCACATCGACCACGGTGCCATGGTCGCCAAACAGACGCACGGCACCGGTACCGTGGCAGGTAATCTCGGTAACGACTTTATGCGCATAGGGCACGGCGACACGGCCGTAGCCGGTCGCGATCACGCGCACGTCGTCGGCAGCCACGTCATAGCCGGCCGCTGCCAGTGCCTCGCGCAGCCGCTCGGAAGCATCGACCGAGGAGAACCCGGTTGGCTGCACGCACGTCCACGCCACCGAACCCTCCCCGTCGACCACAGCAGCCTTAGCCGCCGTAGACCCGATATCAATCCCGATCCCTATCATGGCTCTCTCCCAATCTAAACATCAAAGGTAGCGGCGCGTTCAGGCGCCTTGGCATCCTCCCTCACGTGTAACAAAGGGCCAGTCCCTTTGTCACATACCGTCACCTACAGGGTTTCGATAAAGGCGGCGATGCGCGTCTCGATCTGGCCCATGTCGCCGTTGCTGTAGTCGGTCTCGATCTTCATATACGGAATGCCCGCACCCTCGACGGCCTCCTGCATGCGTGCACTCTCCACGTTAAAGGTGTGGCACGCCTGGAGCACGCTCTCCACTACGCCATCGACGTGATACTTCTCGCACATGGCCAGCGTGTTTTCCATACGACCGTCGTTGGGCGTCATGACCGAGCAGTTGATATCCAGATAGCGGTCGGCGATGGCGCGCAGAATGTCGGGAGCCTCCGGGTCGATCATCATGGCCGCCGTGCGCTCGCCCGAGCAGTCGTCCATGCACACGACCACACCGCCGTTGGACTCGATAGTACGGCCGATCTTGTTGATCACGCCGCCCACCGGGCAGCCGGTGATCAGAATGCGCTTGGCGTCTGCCGCGACCGGGCGCTCACCCGCGTCGTAGGTCTCGCGCAGCTTGACAACCTTTTGCTCCAGCTGCTGCGTATAGGCCTCGATATCAAAGCTGAACGTACCGGCAAACATGGTGCTCATCAGGTCGACGCCGCTCATGGCCGCCGGCTGGTTGGCCTGCAGCGCAAACATCTCGAGTTGGGCGGCACGCAGGCGATTACGACGACGGACAGCGGCGCGCAGGTCGTCATCGGTGATCGTAATACCGTAGAAGTTCTCGAGCTCCTCCTTAAGCAGACGGCACTCCTCGTACCAGCCCTCACGCTCGTAGGCACGATCGCGACCCTGCGGAAGATGCAGAATGTGCGTGCGCTTGAGCTCGTTGAGTAGCTCGTACATCTTCTTCTTGCCGTCGCAGGTGGTCTCGCCGATGATCATGTCGCTAAAGTACGTAAACGGGCACTTTTGCGAGTAGGCAAAGCCGTAGGTCGACTTGATGAGCGGGCAGAGGTTTGCCGGCAGCACCTTCTCGGCCTCGGGAATCACCTCATCGGACGTACCGCACAGAGCGACACTTGCGGCCCCCGCGGCATCGATAATCTCGAGCGGCGTATAGCTGCACAAAAAGCCGACCAGGCGATTGCCCGCCTGCTTGTAATCCTTGACACGAATAAACGCCGCCTTGCGCTGCTCGTTGAACTCCTCAAACGTGCGCGGCAACGGCTGCTCAATATTTTCCGACATATAACTCCTTAACAAACCTTTTGACCAACCGAGGAAACGGCTTTCCCAGGAGCCCGAGGTTGCCGTGAAAGAGGAACGCCGCGTATTTTGGTACGTAAGCGACGGTTTGAACGGCAAGATCGGGTGCCTGGGGAAGCCGCCGGAACGGATACCCCTAAATGGTTTCCAAGAAAGCCTCGATCCTGGTTTGCAGTTGGCCTGCATCCTCGCCGGCGTAGTCGGTCGTGATGTGCATAAACGGAATGCCGGCTTCCTCGGCGGCCTTCTCAACGACAAACGACTCCATCTCGTAAAGCGTGCAGAACTGCAGGGCCACGTCGACGATGCCGTCGGCATGCAGGTCCTTGGCCATCTGGACAATATCCTTCATACGCTGGTCGTTGGGCGTAAAGACGGCGCAGTTGATCTTGAAGTAACGCTCGGCGATGGCATCGAGCATCTCGTCAACCGTCTCACCGGACTCGTCAACCAGATCCTTGTAGTAGCGCGAGCCCGTGCAGGACTCCTCGCCCACCACAACGCCGCCGGCCTTCTCGATGAGGTTGAACAGCTTCCAGTTGGGCACGGCCATGGGCGTGCCGGTGTACAGGATACGCTTGGTCCCCTTGGACGCCACGCCCTCGCCGGCCTCGACACGCTGCTCGCACTCAGCCGCCATATCGTTGATGGCTCCGGTCAGACGCGGCGTGTCGTCCATAAAGGCGGCCTGAACGGTCAGCAGGCTGTCGAGACCGCTGATGGGCGCCGGGTCGGCAGCGCGCGTGGCAGCGAGGCGCTGCAGGGCGCGACGCTTCTCGTTGACGGCGTGGATGGCGGCCTTCAGACGCTCGGGCGTAATCTTGACGCCACACTCTTCCTCGATCTTGGCGGCGAGCTTCTTGACCTCGGCCTTCCAGGTCACGAGCGTCGACTCGTCGTGCACGTTGGGAATATCCATGACGTACATGTTCTTTTGCGTGGCAAAGAACTCGTAGGCCTTCTTCTTGCCATCGCAGGTGTTCTCGCCCACCACCAAGTCACTCGACTCAATGTAGGGGCAGACCTCGCCCAGCTTAAAGCCGGCAAAGCTCTTGATAAGCGGACAGGTGTTGCGCGGCAGGTGCTCCTCAACCTTATCGGTTGCCCAATCGGCACCAGAGCATAGACCCACGGGGATACCGTCGCAGGCAAGTACGATCTCCTCGGGCACGTAGACGCAGAACGAGCCGACGATCTTGGTGGCCTCGCCGGCCTCCTTCTTGTCGAGCATCTCCTTAATACGGCCGCTGTGGATGTTGGTGGCGACAAAATCCAGGTAGGACGTAGACTTGGGGCGATTGTTCTGCGTCAGGAACATATCGCCGTACATCTGGCCCACGGCGCCCAGCAGCAGGTCGTGGTCGGCAAGATTCATGCCGAGGCTCTCCCACATCGGATGGAAATCAAATTCTTCAGCCATGACGGTTCCCCTCTCGAACCAAAAACGGATAACGGCGGTATCGATGCACGACGGACGGCGATTGTCCGGCCGTGCTCAAACCCGGAATTTTAGGGAACCTGCCTTGCGGACGGTTATTTAGTTGTGCGTCGTCTCTCCCGGAGCCGTGAACATACCTGCTCATATGCGGCTCCGAGCCATATATAGGGCACGCGCGGCAACGCGGCGAATGTATGTCGTCTGCGGCATGTGCGCACCCTCCTCTACAAGTTGAGGTCAACTATATCAACGGTCGTCGACCATGCGAACACCGTTGACATTCGTACGACAACCTCGTGTGCCGTCGTTTAATAAATAATTATCTGTGTTGATAAGAGTTTGTCATTCCCCATTCGGCGAACGGCAAGACAAAGCCGCCGAGACTTATATCCCCGACGGCATTACCCGGCGCTACCGACAAACCAGATGGATCCTGCTGGCATCAAAATGCATACGCAGGGTCTCGCCTTCTTGCGGTAACCCATCCGCTGGTACGCTCAATTTGTTGACCTTCCACTGCAGACGCGTTGGCGCATCGGCCCGCGGCGCATCCAACAGCACCAGGCGCTCAAAACGCGAATCGCTCACGCGCGCCACGTGCAGGTCGTAGCTGTTGCGACCCCGCTCGGCACGGTTGTCCACATGGAAGTAGCTCGCGCGAATGCCCAGGTACGCCACATTATCGGGAACCTCGCGACCCACGTTAAAGGTCATGCCCCAATCGAGCGCCTCAACTTCTTCGTCGCCGATCTTGCGCGCCCGGCTTGTGTTCTTGCAGCCCGTCAGGCGCAGCGCCGCCAGCGTCTGCGGACGGCGGACCACGTCCTCGACGGAGCCGATCTCCTCGACATGTCCGTTATGCATCACGCAAATGCGCTCGCACAGGCGGCATGCCTCGTCAATATCGTGGCTCACGTAGAGCACGGTGCGGTTGCATACATCGAACAGGTCGAGCATGTTCTGTTCGAGGGCGCTCTTAAGATAGGAATCGAGTGCGCTCATGGGCTCGTCGAACATAAAAATGCCCGGATGCGCCGCCACCATGCGCGCAAGCGCCACACGTTGCTGCTGACCGCCCGAGAGTCGCGCGGGATAGCGGTCGGCAAAATCGGCCAGTCCAAAGATACCCAGGTAGCGCTCGGCAAGCTGCTTGCGCGCCGCGGCGTCGCCCGCATCCTTTACGCCGGCACATACGTTATCGGCCACTGTCATATTAGGGAACAGCTGATAGTTTTGGAACAGCAGGGCGCATTTTCGCTCCTGGGGCGACAGGTTGATGCCCGCCCCCGAGTCAAAAAAGGTCACGCCGTTGACGACGATCTTGCCCTCGTCGGGCGTCTCCACACCGGCAATGCAGCGCAGCGTGCAGCTCTTGCCACAACCCGAGGCGCCCAGCAGCGCCACGCGCTCCTCGCCGGCCTCAAGCTGCATGTCGAGCATAAAGCCGGGATAGCGCTTTTTGATATCCAGAACGAGTGACATGACCTATCGACCTCCCTGCGGCGCCGCATCATCGCGCATGAGCTCGGCCAGCGCCTCGCGATCGATACGCAGGGCATCGCCGCCGACTGGGTCGAGCGAATCGCCCTGTCCGGCGAGATCTTTGGCCTGTTTGCGCTCCGCACGGGAAAGGCCCCGCTCGCGATACTTTTGCGAATGAGCGGTGTACATGTTGATGAACAGGATGACCAAAAAGCTAAAGACAATCACGACGACGACCCAAAAGAGGGCCACCGACGTGTTGCCGCCCATCCACTCAAAGTAGATGGCGATGGGAATGGTCTGCGTAATACCGGCGTAGTTGCCCGCAAAGAACAGCGTGCAGCCAAACTCGCCCATCGCGCGGGCAAAGGCGAGCACCGTGCCGGCGGCAATAGAGGGCCACCCAAGCGGCATCATAAGCTTGGTAAAGATGAGACGCTCGGACCATCCCAAGGTTCGCGCGGCGTCGAGCATCTGCGTGTCGAGGCTCTCGAAGGCTCCGAGTGCCGTACGATAGACGAGCGGGAACGACACCACCACGGCAGAGATCACCGCCGCCGGCCACGTAAAGACAATCGAGACGCCGTGCGCGATAAGCCACCGACCGACCCCGGTCGATCGACCAAATAGCATAAGCAGCAAAAAGCCGCACACCGTAGGCGGCAGCACCATAGGAATCGTAAAGACCGAATCGAGCAGGCCCTTGATGCGACTCGAGGTACCCATGGTCTTCCACGCGGCGAACAGGCCCAGCGCAAACGCGATCACCAGGGCAAGACCGCTCGTTTTAATGGACACCCAAAACGGGCGATAGTCGATGTCGCACAAAAAGGAGGTCAGAGAGGTCCAGGGCCCCTGCTCATCCCGCAATACGACAGACGATGCTTCTACCATGTGAGCGCTATCAAGCCAACGCGCGCCGCCCTTGGCATCACCCGAGGCTGATGCAATCACCACATAGCGGTCCCCATCCGCACCGCGCTCGTCAAAGCCATAGGTATACCCGCCGGAATCAAACGTTGTTTCCGCCGTGACATACCAAGGAAGATCCACGTCCCCCAGCTGCGCACCTCCCATGCAGTTTGCGCTGTCGAGCTTACAGACGAGGGCCTTGAGACCCGATACGCACTCGTTGTCCTGCGGATCCAATCCATACTTCTCGACCGCCTTGGGCGATATCCACACCACAACGCGATCGGCAGCAGGCGCCACCACAAGGTCCACGTCCTCGTCAACGGGAAACCGGTAGCCCTCAGGCTGGCCCTCCATGGCACGAGCGGTCCCCTTGGCCAGCCGCTCAAAACCCTCGATCCCATAGGAAAGCCCATGAGCGGTCGCAGCAACCTGGGCCCCGTCCTCAGCGTCCCCAGCAAACGCAAATCCCGGCACCCAGCAAAGCGCGAAGGTCAAAGCACAGGCGACAAGCATGCGGAATCTATTAAGCACGAAAAGCTCCAAGCGAATACAAGAACGGAGTGAAACACAAAACGATGGAATTATCGCGCCAAGCCGCACTACGCGGAAAGCTCAAAGCCGTACTTGGCCCAAATCTTCTGAGCCTTCTTGTTGGTCAGACAGAAGTCGATGAACGCCTTGGCTTCGTCGGCGTGCTCGGAGCTCTCGGCAACGGCACCCGGATACACGATGGGCTTGTGCGAGTCCTCGGGACACACGAAGGCCTCCTCGATGCCGTCGTAGCGGAAGATATCGGAGCTGTAGACAAATCCAGCCACGCAGTCGCCCGTGGACACATAGGCGGCGGCGGTACCAACTTTGTCGGCCAGGGCCACCTTGTCGGCGATCTCGGGCGCATACTCGCCGTCGTCGCCCTCGGTGCCGGTGTAGAGGCCCACGGAAGCCAGCGCCTGGTTGGCGTACTTGCCGGCGGGGACGGTCTTGGCGTCGCCGATGGCGATCTTGCCGTCCAGGTTCGCGACGTCGGCGATGGCCTCGATCTTGGTGTCGGAGCCCTCGGCGCGAATAATCACGAGGTCGTTGACGAACATGTCCTCACGCGTGTCGGCGTCGACGAGCTCGGCGGTCTCAGCGTCATCCATGGTACCCTTGGAAGCGGTGATGAGCACGTCGACCGTGGCGCCGGCCTTCATCTGCTCAACGAGGTCGCCGGAGGCCTTAAACTGCGTATCGGCAAAGGTGGTGCCGGTCTGGTCGGTGTAGAGCTCCTGGACCTCGGGAAGGGCCTTCTCGAGGGAGTTGGCGGCAAAGACCTGCAGCTCGACGGTTTCCTTCTTGGAAGAGGCCTTGGCGGAGCCGGCATCGGATCCGGCCGGCTCGGACGTCTTGCTGCCCGAGCAACCGGCAAGACCAAGGCCGGCAGCGGCGACAGCAGAAAGTGAGACGAATCCGCGGCGAGAAACCAAATCGAACATATTCAACCCTTTCGGACCTTGTGCCCGGGTACCCCACCGCGGGCTTTAATCTGCAACCAGATTATACTTCTGCGCGAATAATGTTAGTGAGAAATTATTCTCGCCAGAGAATATAGTTTCGAGTTAGCGTGCACCTCGGCGTCGCTTCGGCGGAAAACAAAGGCGGAGCAGCCGTTTAGGTCGCCCCGCCGCAGGTAAACCGCTTAGTTGGTATGTCCGCCGCCCGCTGTCATCTGAGCTGCGTGCTCCAGCTGATCTGCTATGGCCTCCCAGCTTTCGCGGGCGGCCTTCGTAGAACCGGGAAAGTTTACGACAAGTGTATGACCTCGTTGCATGCAAATAGCGCGCGAGAGCATGGCGCGGCGCGTCTTGGTCATGGAGTACGCACGGATCGCCTCGGCAATACCCGGCACATCGCGGTCGCAGACGGCACGCGTCGCCTCGGGCGTCACATCGCGCATCGAAAGCCCCGTGCCGCCGCAGGTGAGCACGACATTGGCGTGACACTCATCGGCGGCCTCCACGATGGCATCACCAATCTCGCTGACGTCGTCGCGCACGACCACATGTGAGGCGACCGTCCAGCCCTGTGCCTCGATAAGCTCCTCGAGTGCGGCCCCAGCCTCGTCCTGGGCAAGGTCGCGCGTATCCGAGCACGTCACGATCGAAATCTTCAACTCCATAGCGATCCTCCTATAGCACCGTTCCCTCAGGCAGGTCGACACGCACGACATCCACGACGTCGCCCGCCGCAAGGTCGCACGGTCCTTCGTCAATACGCAACAGGCAATTGGCCCGCTGCATCGTGCCGAGCAGCGCCGAATTCTGCGTCTTGGCCTCGGTCACCAACAGCTCACCGGTCTCGGGGTCGCGCAAAACCGTGGCGCGATCGAAGAAGCGGCGATGCTGTCGCTTTTTCACGCCATGTGTGAGCGTCGCCTGCTGCACGGGACGCACGCCCTCGGCAAAGCCGCGCATCTTGCGGATCGCCGGACGGGCAAGCATCTCAAAGCCTACATACGCCGCGGCCGGATTGCCTGAAAGCCCTAGGTAGGGCTTACCCCCGAGCAAGCCAAACGTGATGGCCTTGCCCGGACGCATCGAGATGCGGTCAAACAGCACCTCGCCCTCGCGCCGGACGAGCGCCGTCACATAGTCGTAATCGCCCGCCGAGGCGCCACCGCTCGTAATGACAAAATCGCACTCTCGCGTGGCGCGATGTACCAGCTCGGCAATCGCCTGCTCATCATCGGGCGCGATGCCGTAGAACACGGGCTCGGCGCCGGCATCGAGTGCCTCGGCCATCAGCGCCGAGGAGTTGGAATCGCGAATCTGACCACGCGCCGGTACCTTACTCGGTGCGACCAGTTCCGTGCCCAGCGAGATGATGCCCACACGCGGGGCAGCGTGCACCTTCACGCTCGCGTATCCGGCGCTCGCCAGCAGACCCGCGCCCGCCGGAGCCACGACCTCGCCGGCGTGCATCACAACATCGCCGGCATGGGCCTCCTCGGCAGCAGAGCGAACGTTCTCCCCTACCTTGGCCGGCGCCGAGAACCTCGCTCGCGAGCCCTCGTTGCCGTCACCGTCGAGCACATCGACGATCTCATACTTCACCACGGCATCGGCACCTTCGGGTACCGGCGCGCCCGTCATGATGCGGACCGTCTCGCCCGCGCCGATTGCGCCCTCAAACACATGGCCCGCGGCCTCGTGTCCGATAACGTCAAGCGTCACCGGCGCCTCGTCAGACGCCTGCGTCAAGTCCGCCGAGCGCACGGCATATCCGTCCATAGCGCTGTTGGCAAACGGCGAGATGTCGATATCGGCCACCGCGTCCTCTGCCAAGGGAAGACCGGCAGCCTGCCACGCGGGAATCTCGACAACTTCGGTGCGATTCACGTGCGACAAGACGATCGCCTGTGCGTCCTCCAACGGAATGAGTATCTCTGCCATATACACCTCTAGCATGCAGCGGCGCACATCACGGGCGCCGATTCTTTATGTTTATCTCAGTATAATCCCTCGCCGCCTGCTCAAGACCTGGCCTGCGACCGCGAATACACCTGTCGGTAACGGACGGCGAAACAGAGCCGAAACCAACCTGCCGGTTTGTCTCGTTTGGCACGTTCTATAATGCTCGTGTTGCAACCCAAAAGAGGAACGTATGGCTTTTACCGACAAAACCGAAAGCGCAAACGAAACGCAGGATCATTCCCAGCCGCTCGACGATGGCGGCTTTTTCTCCCTGAACGACGTCATCACGGCAGGCAGGCATCAGCTCACCCGCTCCGAGCAACTCTTGGCTGCCGACACGCGCCGCAACGCCCGCAACCTACTCGCGAGCGCCAAGTTGCTCGTACTCGTCGTCATCGTCTCGGTCGCCATGGGCGTTGCCGCTTGGGCGTTTTTGGCCTCGCTGAATATCGCCACCGACTATCGCGAGCACCATGCGTGGATTTACGCACTGCTTCCCGTTGTGGGCGTTGCCACCGCATGGGTGTACAAAAACCACGGTCTTGCCGCCAAACGCGGTAACAACCTGGTCATCGACTCCGCTCTGGGCACACGCCTCATCCATATGCGCATGGCCGTCCTCACCTTCGTCTGCTCCACGCTCACGCACCTAACGGGTGGATCGGCCGGTCGCGAGGGAGCCGCGGTTCAGATTGGCGGCACCATCGCCAGCAACATCTCGAGCCTCGCCCACCTTAAAAAGCATGACCACCACGACCTCATGCTCGCCGGCATCTCGTCGGCCTTTGGCGCCGTATTCGGTTCGCCCCTTGCCGGAGCTTTCTTTGGCATGGAGATGTGCTTTATCGGCAAGATCGACTACACCGCGGGCATCTACTGCCTGGTCGCCTCGTTTACCGGCTACTTTACATCACTCGCCCTGGGTACCGAGTACGAGGCGAATGTTATCGTCAGCGTTCCCAACATGACACCACGGACGGTTGTCATCGTTGTTATCAGCGCCATTATCTTCGGTCTGACGGCACGCCTCTTTGCCTGGTCAGTTCGAACCGTCAAGAGCCTGTACGGTCGCTTTATCACCAATTATCTCGTTCGCGCACTTATGGGCGCACTCGTGGTTTTGGCCGCCTATGCCCTTCTCGACGTCTGGGACTACGCCGGCCTTTCCACGTGGCTTTCCGGCGCCGGATTTGCCGGCAACACCACCCTGGCAGACGCAGCCATCAAGTTGGTCGTCACAGCGCTTACCCTGGGTGCGGGCTTCCAAGGCGGCGAGGTCACGCCCCTGTTTGGCATCGGTGCGGCGCTCGGCGGCTGGATCGGTTGCCTCGTCGGAATCGACCCCAGTTTTCTGGCGGCTCTCGGCATGCTCGGCGTGTTCTGTGCCGGCCTCAACGTGCCCATCACCACTTGCATGATGGCCATCGACCTGTTCCACGGCACGGCCGCCGGGTTCTTTGTCATCGTGGCCTTTATCAGCTATCTCGCCGGCGGACACCGCGGCGTTTACCCCGCCCAGCGCATCATCTCACCCAAGCGCCGTTCGCTTATTGTGGATGAGGGCGGAACGGTAGCGGATGCTATCGAGCGCCACAACGACCTGATAGAGTAGACGTTAGTATTCGCCGTGCAGCCACAATCGGGGGCAATTCGACCTGAACGCGACCGCACCGTCACGTCATACGCCGGGAGTCGCCCCATGCACGCAACTGATTTTGGCCGCACGCTCATCATCGCCAACCCAGCCGCCCAGTCGGGTGCGGCGCGCGAAGTTGCCGAGCGCCTGCAACGCTTTTTGGATATGACCGCGCGCGCATCCCAGTTTGACCTGGTGCTGACCGAGCGCATGGGACACGCCAAGGAGCTGGCCGCACAGGCTCAGGGCTATCGCACCGTTATCGCCCTTGGCGGCGACGGCGTGATTCACGAGGTCGTCAACGGGCTTATGACGCAAGAGGAGGGCACCCGCCCCGCCCTTGCCGTCCTGCCCGTGGGCTCCGGCAACGATTTTGCCCAAACGCTCGGCATCGACGATTTCTCCGGCAAGGATTTTGGCGCACTGCTCACCTGTGAGCTGCAGCGTCAGGACATCGGGCGCATTCGCTCATGGAACCCCGCAAGCGGCAGCGGCGAGGCTACCGTTGAGTACTACGACCAGACGCTTTCGGTCGGCATCGATGCCGCCATCGGCCTTGGCACCACCGAGCTACGCAAAAAGACCGGCTTGACGGGCGCTCCGCTCTACACTCTCTCGGGACTTGAGCAGTTTGGCCTTCGCTATCGCAACTACCCCATGACAGTCAGTTTTGACGGGACGCCCGCCGAGCGCGTGAGGGCGATCATCATGGCGATTCAGCTGGGTCCTACCTATGGCTCGGGCTATCGCATCTGTCCCGACGCCGACCCCTGTGACGGCATACTCGACGTCTGCTACGCCTGCGGCCCCGTTCCGCGCGCGGTCGCGCTTCCCATGTTCCTTTCGGCCAAAGATGGCCACCATACCAAGCTGCCACCGGTTCGCATGCGCCGTTGTCGCCATGCCGAGCTTACCTTTGAGGAGCCCGACTACCCCATCCAGGCCGACGGCGAGCCCGTTGTCGCCTCGCGCATCGAGGTCGACATCCTCGCCGGCGCCCTCCACGTCTGGCGCCCCACCCGCTAACCCCACCTAAGTTGCGGTGAAATAGGGACTGTTTATGCAGCTAAAGCCGCAAAACAGTCCCTATTTCACCGCAACTTACAAGGAGGCTATTCGTCGCTGCCCGGTTTGCGTCGGTTGGCCTTTTTAATGGCGTTGAAGCGTTTGTCGTTGAGCCTGCGCTGGCGAGAGCGTTGAGGCACCTTGGTCTTTACGCGTCGACGCGGTGGACGCCCGCGACGCTCAAGCTCTGCCCTCAGCTTACGCAGACAGCAGCTGCGATTCTGAAACTGACTGCGGCTCTCACGCGCCGTCACGACAATCCCCGAAGGGATATGTTTCATGCGTACCGCCGAGTCCGTCGTGTTCACGCCCTGTCCGCCCGGACCCGTCGCGCGAAACACCTGCACCTCGCAATCGCGCGCCAACTCCTCGGCCGACATCTCGGCATAGCGCGCATACTCGCGCCATCCCATCTTGTCCCCATCCATATCAACACCTCCCCTCATACAAAAAATGTGACAAAGGGACAGTCCCTTTGTCACATCGCATACCAATCGCTTGTGTTGCGCGCTTAGGCGAAGGTGATCTCGCCGTTCTCGCAGTCCATATCGGCGATACGCGCCAGGCTCTCAACGCGGAAGCCGCGCTTACGGAGCTTATCGCCGCCGCCCTGGAAGCCCTTCTCAACGGCGATGCCAATGCCGGCAACTTCGGCGCCCGCAGCCTCGCAGATCTTAATAAGGCCCTCAAGCGCGCAGCCGTTGGCCAGGAAGTCGTCGATAATCAGGACCTTGTCGCCCTCGGACAGGAAGCGCTTACCCACAATGACCGGGTACTCCTTCTGCTTGGTAAAGGAGTAGATGGTCGTGGCATACTGCTCGCCGTCGAGGTTGATGGACTGCGCCTTCTTGGCAAAGACCACCGGCACGCCGCCAAAATGCTGAGCCGCGATGCAAGCCATGCCAATGCCCGAAGCCTCAATCGTCAGGATCTTGTTGATCTCGACACCCTCGAACAGTCGGGCCCACTCGGCGCCCATGTGGTCGAACAGCTCAACGTCGCATTGGTGGTTGAGGAAGGCATCAACCTTAAGGACGTTACCGGCCTTTACGATGCCGTCATGGCGAATACGATCCTCAAGCTCCTGCATGGCGCAACCCCTTCTCGCGGCAACGATACCGCGCGATTAATAAACGTTGTTCGATAGTCTACCACGGACCGACCCCCGCCCGTCCCACAAGCCGCATCGCACCACAAACCAGTCTTTTTGGGACGGCGCGAATCGTGGCAGACAGCCTCCCAACACGCTAATGGCGGGCGCGCATCTTCACCAAACGCACCATGGCAAGCGCAAAGCCCACAGCGGCCACAGCCATCAACACATAGAACACCGAACGGAAACCAAACAGGAACACATCCGGACGTCCTGCAACAAAACTGGTCACGGCCTCGCCCATCGCCACGCTCATCTGTCCATACAGGATATTCGACGCCACCGTAATGCCGAGTGCCATACCCGCATAACGCGCCAGGCTACCCAGACTACCCGCAAAGCCAAGTGCCTCGCGCGGAGCCGAGCCCATGTACAGCGAGTTGTTGGGGCTCTGGAAAATCGACGTACCGCACGACATAAATGCGACGCAGCACACGATCACAGGGATAGAAGAGTGCTCGTCGAGCGTGCTTACTGCAAAGAGACCGCACACATACACGCCCAGGCCGACCGCCGTGGGACCCTCGCAGCCAACACGGTCCGAAACCGTTCCCGAAAGCGGGCCGATAAAGGCATTCACCATTGGCAGCGCCAAAAAGAGCAATCCGGAAATGTCAGAACCAAAGCCGTGGGCGTCCTGAAAATAGAACGGCAGAATAAACTCGGATGCGCCAATGCCAACGAACACGATGAGCATGCAGGCAAGGTTGATGGTGAAGGCCGAATTTGCAAAGCAGCGACGAGCGGCCTCGGCAAGGGGCATGGGACGTTCGCCGGCCTCTGGCCTAACATGCGGCAGCGTGTAGAGTCCCACGATAAACGAGATCACGCCAATGGGCAGGTTGATGAGGAAGATGCTCTCCCAGGGAAAGCTTGCCACCAGCATGCCGCCGAGCACGGGGCCACACATCATGCCGAGGGCCACAAAGGTCGCGAGAATACCCATGGCACGGCCTCGTTCGCGCGCCGGAAACGACTCGGTGATGATACCCATGTTGTTAGCCATGGCCGCCGCGCAACCGATGCCCTGAACAATGCGTGCCAGGATAAGAACCTCAAGCGAGGCCGAAAGGCCGCACAGCAGCGAACCGACCGAAAAGACGATGACGCCCAACTGGAACACATTCACCTTGCCGCGCACGTCGCCCAGACGGCCAAACGGCAACATAGCCACGCAAGTCGCAAGCAGATACACCGAACTTACCAGCTGAATGCGATCGAGGCCCACGCCCAGCTCCTTTTGCATCACGGGCAGCGCCACGGTCACGACGGTCGAATCCAGACACACCATAAACGTCATGATGAGCACGGTGAACAGAATCGCCCACTTGTTCTTGCCATGGGTGTCGCCCTCTAGGACAATGTGCTCGCGGCGCAGCTGCTCTGCAGTTTTCTCCATATCCATCCTTTCGAGTGGCCTAACGCAAAAAACGGGGCCCCGATCGCCTGCAAACAGCCGCGATTGGGGTCCCGCCTACGGAATCGGAACGAAAGGTCACCGAAGCTTTCTGCCAGCATCGGCACCTTGTACGGAGCTAGCCTAGCACTGCTCGAGTGCCTGCTCAAGGTCGGCAATCAGATCGGCCGTGTCCTCGAGGCCGCACGACAGACGCACCATGTCGGCGGAGATGCCACAGGCGATGAGCTCCTCATCGTTCATCTGGCGGTGCGTAGCGTTAGCGGGATGCAGGCAGCAGGTGCGGGCGTCGGCCACATGCGTGGCGATCTGGGCGAGCTTGAGGCTCTTCATAAAGGTCTCGGCCGCCGCGCGACCACCGTTAAAGCCAAAGCTCACGACGCCGCAGGTACCGTTGGGCATGTACTTCTGAGCCAGGTCATAGTACTTGTCGCCCTCCAGGCCCGGATAGCTCACGAAGCGCACCTTGGGATGGCTCTGCAGGAACTTGGCAACGGCCAGGCCGTTCTCACAATGACGCGGCATGCGTACATGCAGGCTCTCGAGCGAGCTGTTCAGGAAGAAGGCCGCCTGCGGGTTCTGCATGGGGCCGAGGTCGCGCATAAGCTGAGCGGTTGCCTTGGTAATGAAGGCGCCCTCGCGACCGAACTTCTCGGCATAGGTCACGCCGTGGTAGCTCTCGTCGGGCGTGGTGAGACCCGGGAACTTGTCCGCATGGGCCATCCAGTCAAACTGGCCGTGGTCGACGATCACGCCGCCCAGGTAGGCAGCATGGCCATCCATGTACTTGGTGGTGGAGTGCGTAACGATGTCGGCGCCCCACTCAAAGGGACGGCACATCACGGGCGTCGGGAAGGTGTTGTCGACCATCAGCGGCACGCCGTGGTCATGTGCAGCCTTGGCAAAGCGCTCAATATCGAGCACGGCAAGGGCGGGGTTTGCGATCGTCTCGCCAAAGACGAGCTTGGTGTTGGGCTGGAAGGCTGCCTCGAGCTCCTCGTCGGTGCAGTCGGGGGCAACGAAGGTACAGGTCAAACCCATGCGCTCCATAGTATGGGCGAGCAGGTTGTAGGTACCGCCGTAGATGGCAGAGCTCGCGACCACGTGATCGCCAGCACCGGCAACGTTAAAGATCGCAAGGAAGTTCGCGGCCATGCCCGAGCTCGTGAGCATCGCAGCGGTGCCGCCCTCCATCTCACAGATCTTGGCGGCAACCAAATCGCACGTGGGGTTCTGCAGACGGCTGTAGAAGTAGCCAGACTCCTCCAGGTCAAACAGCTTGCCCATGTGCTCCGACGTGTCGTACTTCCACGTGGTGGACTGGTAGATGGGCACCTGGCGCGGCTCCGCATCTCCCGGGTGATAGCCGCCCTGAACACATGTGGTACCGATAGTCTGCTCGCTCATATCTAGCTCCCTTGCCTGGGTTACGTTTATTCGGTTCACGATACCGCTACCCTGCACCCCTCTCAACCCATCTCCAGGGTAGGTTATAGGACAGATTAATCGGGGGTATTTGTCGCAGATCCTGGCATTTGTTCGATAGATAAAAATGAGGCATAGATGGAGCTCTCGATGATTACATGCACAGGCACGGGTACCATAGGCGGGTACACCGTGACAAAGGAGACAACGATGAAGCAAATCGATACAGCCCAGCTCGACATCACCGCCTGTCAGGCTCAGGCTGCCGAGTACCATGCCCGCGGCTTTAACTGCGCGCAGGCCGTCGCCTGCACGCTCGCGCCCGCCGTCGGGCTCGACCCCCAGGTCGCCTTTACCCTCACCGAGGGCTTTGGCGCCGGCATGGGCGGCATGACCGAAACCTGCGGTGCTATCTCGGGCGCCGTGGCCATCATGGGCTTTGTGATGAGCGACGGCATGGAAAACCCCAAGACCAAGGGCCAGACCTACAAGCTGTCACGCGAGATCGCCAAGCGTTTTGGCGAGAAGAACACGACGACCGTCTGCGGCACGCTCAAGGGCATCGGATCGGACAAGGGTCCGCTCCGCAGCTGCCCCGGCTGCATCGACGATGCCGTCGAGATTGCCTGCGATGTGCTAAAGCAGCTCGCCGAGTAAACGGCTGCAACAGAAATCGACGGCCGGCGCGCTTGGGATTCATCCAAAAGCACGCCGGCCGTCGCCGTTAGAACTCCGCAAACTCGGGAGCGCCAACCTCAATCTCCTCGCGCCCCGCCATAAGCTCGCGCATCTTAGCGCAAAACGGTTCCTGCTCCCCCGCCTTGAACACCAAATGAAGTGTCACGGCATCCGCGTAATCGGTATCCGAAACCTTGGCACCCGAATCCTGCGCCAAGCGAAGCACCTGCTCATACTGCGGATACGCCACATGCACATCAACCGGCACGACACTCGTCATCTCGACGATCTGCCCAGCCTCCTGAGCAGCTGCCACCGCCGCTTGCGTCGCCGCGGTATAGGCTCGCACCAAACCACCGGGCCCCAACAGCGTGCCACCAAAATAGCGCGTCACTACACAGCAAACATTTTTGAGCCCCGCGCCGCGCAGCACCTCGAGCGTCGGCATCCCGCTCGTGCGACTCGGCTCACCGTCATCGCTCTGGCGCTCACGTCCATCGACCAAAATCCACGCGGGAACATTGTGTCGAGCGTCGTAATGACGTTTGCGAACGGTCTCGATAAAGGCATTCGCCTCATCCTCGGACTCAATATGGACCAGCTGGGCAATAAACCGACTCTTGCGATCCACAAACTCGCCCGAAGCCTCAATATTCGATTGCAGAGTAAAATAGCTGTCCAACAAAGCCCCTCAACAACAAGCAAAGCAACAAACAGCCTCAATAATACGGCAAAGGCAGTACCATTGCCCTCGCCAACAAGAACGGAAACGCCAATGATGCCGTCGCCAACAGCGAGACGGCGTCAGCTGAGTCGATTTGGCCCGAAAGAGGAGGGAGCACGCCTTATGGCGGCGACCGACGAATGAGCGCCAAATCGGCCAGCTGACGCCGTCGAAAGCGAGATCCCGTCAGCGCGAGCAAGGTGCCTTGAAAGACGAGGGCATTGACCTTATGGTCATGCCCGAAGGCTTGAAAGGCAGATTGCCGCGCTGACGGGTTCGCAGCGTCAACAAGAAAGCTGAGTGGGCCGATAAGCCGGGTTCTGTCGTGAACGGTCATTTATCTTGTCTGCACGTTACCGTGCAGCTCCACGCACGCTACCCGAACGCGGACCGGGCCGGCCCATAGCGTTCCTATTCGCGCTTGCTCCGGATGGGGCTTGCCAAGCCGCCGTGTTGCCACGACGCTGGTGGTCTCTTACACCACCGTTTCAGCTTTTCCCTTTACGCCTTGCGGCGCAGGTGGGAGTCTTCTTTTCTGCGGCGCTTTCCGTCGGATCACTCCGCCCGGCCGTTAGCCGGCATCCCGCCCTCTGGAGCCCGGACTTTCCTCACGCGTGCTGCAAGCAGCACATCGCGCGGCCGTCTGGCCCACTCAGCAGTGCAAGAGTGTAGCACACCGTTGCCGCAGGCAATGGCACAACGCAAACGCTCGACACGATAAACCAAGAACTGCCATGCGCTACAATGGTCCTGTCGATGGGCAACGTCGTCAGTCGAGACGCGACCGCGCTCCGCACCCCTCCGTCTACTCGGTGCGTTCCCGCCTCCTCCCCGAGGCGGGATGTCGGCATTTTTTTCATGCCCCGACAACCAAATAGCCTGTGGACAGCCCGGGTCGTATCGCGCACGGATAGCATCGCGACTCTCGGCAGCAAATGCAAAAAGGGACCCGTCCATTGCGGACGGATCCCTTAAAACAAGTGATCGTCAAACCGATTTACTCGGCGTCGGTCTCCTCGTCCTTCTTCTCGGAAGGAAGCGGGGTAACCTCGATCTCGACGCCCAGAGTCTCAGCAGCGGACTTCATGGACAGGGAGATACGACGACGGTCGAGGTCGATCTCCATGACCTTGACCTGAACCTTGTCGCCCACATGGGTGACCTGAGAAGGCTGATCGACGTGCTTGTTGGCCATCTCGGAGATGTGCACCAGGCCCTCGATGCCCTCGCCCAGGTCGACGAAAGCGCCGAACGGGACAAGCTTGGTCACAGTGCCCTCGACGATAGCGCCGACGGGGTACTTCTTGACCAGTGCACGCCACGGATCCTCGGTGGTCTGCTTGAGACCCAGGGAGATGCGCTCGCGGTTGAGATCGACGTCGAGAACCTCGACCTCGACCTCCTGGCCGACCTTGACAACCTCAGAAGGATGGTTGACGTGGTTCCAGGAGAGCTCGGAGATGTGGATGAGGCCGTCGATACCGCCGAGGTCGACGAAGGCGCCGAAGTCGACGATGGAGGAAACGGTGCCCTGGAGACGCATGCCAGACTTGAGCTTGGACAGAATCTCGGAGCGCTCAGCCTTACGGGACTCCTCGAGCACGACGCGACGGGAGAGGACGACGTTGTTGCGGTTGCGGTCCATCTCGATGACGCGGGCCTCGATGCGAGTGCCCATGTAGGAGGTGAGGTCCTTGACACGACGGAGGTCGACGAGGGAAGCGGGCAGGAAGCCACGCAGGCCGATGTCGAGAATCAGGCCGCCCTTGACAACCTCGATAACCTCGCCCTCGACGTTCTCGCCGGAGTTGAACTTCTCCTCGATGCGGTTCCAAGCACGCTCGTACTCGGCACGCTTCTTGGACAGGACCAGACGACCGTCCTTGTCCTCCTTCTGGAGAACCAGAGCCTCGATGGGATCACCGAGTGCAACGATGTCTGCAGGGTTAGCGTCCTTGCGGATGGACAGCTCGCGGACCGGGATAACGCCCTCGGACTTGAATCCGATGTCAACGAGCACCTCGTCATGCTCGATCTTAACGACAGTGCCGTTAACGAGATCGCCCTCATCAAAGTCGGTAATCGTACCGTCGATGAGGTTGTTCATCTCCTCCTCGTTGACATCGTCAAGAGAGAAAATGGACGAGTTCTGAATCTCACTCAAAGGTGGACCCCTTTCGAACTACGGGGCCCCGATTGCTAGGACCTACAGAAGGGTGCGACAAGCACACAACGTTTAGGAACACTCGGGAGCCGACAGATACTAATGTGACGCTTATGCAATCACGTTCGTATAGGTTACGGGGAAATGAGTTCGATTTCAAGCGTGAACTGCGATTTTTTACTCGTGTGGAGACTTTTTCGTAATCTTATGAACACACGTCTCCGCAACTTGACGATAACCAGCCAGGCATTTGGCTTTGGGGTAAAGTATCCGGAGCCACGATTCTAGATCGATTTTTCGAGAAAGGTGCCCGCGTGCTCAAAGCAGTCGTTTTCGATATGGACGAAACGCTTCTCAGCATCAACCTCAACGCGTTCATCCTTCGCTATTTTAAGGATGTCTCTTCGATGCTCGCGGATATCGGGCGCCGCAGCCGCGGTGGCACGATGGCGCGCCTCGGCACCATCCTGGTCGACCTCAACGCCAATCGCCGCAGCGGCACGGACAACCGCACCAATCTTGAGTTTTACCAAGAAGAGGTCGAGCGCCGATGCGGGATCTGCCTCTCCGATCCCCTCATCTACGAGGCGTTTACCTACTATGACCGCGAAATTCTTCCGTACAAGAACGACGAGGTCATTAACGCCCACGCTATGCCGGGCGCGCACGCCGCGCTCCAGGCCGTACAGGACGCTGGACTGCGTTGCGCGCTCTTTACCAACCCCAGCTTTCCCCAGGGGGCCATCGAGTGCCGCATGGGCTGGGGCGACCTGGCCGACGCCCCCTTTGAACTCGTGACGCACATGGGAAACACCACCCGCTGCAAGCCCGATGCCACCTACTATCTAGAGCAGCTTCAGGTGATGGGGCTCGAGCCACACGAGGTCCTTATGGTGGGCAACGATCCCAAACGCGACTTCCCGTCCCCCGATTGCGGCATCCAAACCGCCTTTGTGGGCCAGGGCAAGCCCAGCCGAGCCACCTGGCGCGGAACCATGGAAGACTTCGCCCGCGACTTCAACGCCGTAATCGAAGCCTTCTACGAGCACCAAGTAGCCGACGAACTGTCATAGGACCCCTCGCTCGCTCCAAACAAAATAACGTCGCAGACCGAATGTGACAAAGGTTCAGCCCCTTTTCACATTACAAAGATGGCGCCGATGTTTTGGCAACGACAGACACTATGACCCAATCCGAGGGCACTAAAAAGATAGGAGCCCCCGCTCGTGACCGCGGGTCGGGGCTGCGACAATGATGTTGAAGTGCCATAGGCGCAGCCGCGCCGCAACGAGGTT